>NZ_JAATHJ010000006.1 GCF_012034335.1 Alkalicoccus luteus
GAGGGGAGGGGTTTGAGAATGATAAGATTGATGGCGAGAATGAAAAGTTTGGGTGGTCGTTTGATAAGTTATTCGTTATAACAGTTCGAGAATGATAACCGTAATAACTTTAGCAGCTGAAATGAAAATTTTATCACCCTGTTTGATAAGTTTCAAAGGGAGATTAAAACGTTTAAGCGTCTGTTTAATAAGTTTCATTTCGTCTGGACTGACGAAGCTGCCATGAACGATACGAATAACGTACGTATTAAAGAAGTGGTGAAAGAATCACCGTATCAGCTTGCACGTTGGGGAATATATGTTTGCAATCGAGAGAATCCCTCCTTATAATAGAAAAAAATGACATATGGAGGTTTTCATGACAAAATCGGCAATCGTTCGACCATTTTTATTTGATCAATACGAAGCGATACTACGCAGGCTGCCGCCTGATCATTCGAGCAGGAAAAAGATTGAATCAGATTATCGGCGCTATACGGCCGGTCATTACGGTGAAGAGTCAGTACAGTATTATTTCCCACTTCTTGCGGATCATTGCACCGTGCTTCAGCAGCTCAGACTACGAGATACCACCTCCAGCCACATCTTTCAGATCGATCTCCTTATAGCGACTCCATATTTTTTATACATAGGTGAAATCAAGCAAATGTCTGGCAGCTTGTATTTTTATCCGGAACAAGGCCAGCTGATTCAGGATATTAATGGAGAAAAACGAGCATTCGCTTGTCCTCTCAGCCAAAGTGTTCGTCAGGCAGCATTCTTGAAACGTAAGTTCGCTGAGTCAGGGATGAAGGATCTCCCTCTGGAAGCGCATGTCATCTCCTCCAATGCGGCTGCCCGCCTCATCGTTCCCGAAAATGTAGCGAACATTTATCACAGCAGCCGCCTCCCTACCGTAATAGATCTCTTATTTCAAAAGCATTCGCGAAAGAAAGTTTCACAAAAAGCGTTAACAAACGTATTAATGCGCTTGAAGCAGGAGAGTATGGAAAAGCAGGAGGATTTACTAAAACGGTATGGAATTGACGAACTGGAGTTATTTTATCCGATAGCATGTGAGTCATGTGAAGGAGCACTTAAGAGGAGCCATGGTACATGGGTCTGCTGTGACTGCGGGGAAAGTCAGCCGTATCGACATATTGAAGCGCTTCAGGATTTGCGATTGTTACTCAAAACACCTGTAACGATGCGCGTATTCTTAACATTATTA
Organism: Alkalicoccus luteus; assembly: GCF_012034335.1. Taxonomy (GTDB): domain Bacteria; phylum Bacillota; class Bacilli; order Bacillales; family Salisediminibacteriaceae; genus Alkalicoccus; species Alkalicoccus luteus_A. Next base: position 1,211 of record NZ_JAATHJ010000006.1, read on the forward strand.
CGACAGCCATCCTATCAGGTAGGCAGGCGGTTAATGATGCCCTTCCTCGAACGAAGAGGTCAGCTTTACGTGTTTAAACGACATGATTAAGTAAGGAAGCTTCCGCATGCTGGCGGAAGCTTTTTTTATGAATTCAGCATTCCGATCTTTAGCAGTAAATGTGCCAACCGGTTGTAATAAAGGCAGATGGAATCTGCGGAGGTGGATGATGGGGTTTTAAGGAATGATAACTTGATGTCGGAAGTTGAAAAGTTCAGTGGGGCAAATGATAAAATTTTCGCTATAAAGAACGAATGATAATAACCGTAATAAGTTTAAGTCGCAGAATGATAAGTTTTCTCGACAACTTGAAAAGTTTGCTCCGGAGTATAATAACTTTCGTTCCCGGAATGAAAACTTTTCTCCTGCACCACCCAAACCCAAACCCATCCGTCCACCTAAAACCGCCCCGGCGTCACCTCAACGCCGGGGCCTCTGCTCGATCTATTCCCGTTCGTCGCCTTGTAACGCGACGTCGACTTCGATGTATTCGCTGCCTTCACGGGTAACGGCAGCCTGGCCGCTGGAGAGGTCGGCGATCCAGCTTTCGAAGGTGTCTTCGCCGCCGGCTTCGACAAAACAGGTCATGCTGACGTTCTCTTCGTAGGCGATGTCCTTCAGAATATAATCGGAGTTACGGACTTCGTTTTCGATTTTACCGAGCATGCCGTAGTCGAACTGGAAGCGGATCACCGTGCCGAGCCTGCGCTCCACGACGCCGGTGGCATTGATACCGGCAGAAGCAGCTGAGCCGTATGCGCGGATCAGACCGCCTCCGCCTAGTTTAATGCCGCCGAAGTAGCGGGTAACGACCACACACGTATCTTTTAACGCACGCTTTTTCAGCACCTCAAGCATCGGTACGCCAGCCGTGCCGGACGGCTCGCCGTCATCGTTCGCCTTCTGAATTAAATCGTGCTCGCCGATCATATAGGCGGAGCAGTTGTGGTTGGCGTCGCGGTGGCGCTGCTTGATTTTGTCGATGAAGGCAGCTGCCTCCTCTTCGGTTTCCGTGCGCCGCACGTAGGTAATAAAACGTGACTTTTGAATGACAATTTCCGACTCGCCCTCCGGCTTGACGGTATAGTACTGATTTAGCAACGTCATCGCTCCTTTCAGCGAACATCCTGATATCTAGCACAAAAGTTGGATTCTAAAAAAATATAGAAAAGTTGTGAATTATCCCGAGATCAGTCCCTTTTTAGGGTAAGATGAGTAATGAGATACTGTCAAGGAAGGCATTCTGATGATAACAGCTTTACTTGACCAATTTCTGCTTATAAGAGAAAATAGGAAAAAGGCTTCATGCCTGTCTGAGGTTTACGCCGCTTTATCCCAATCAAGGGAATGAGGGGACAAGTTTTACGAAATATTCTTTTCGCCTCATGCTGCGGGCCCCCCAGAGAAACATATCCGGCATCGACTAGATATATAGGCTTATGTTTATAAGACCCTGCATAAGGATGCCGTCCCCCAGGGAGAAAGCGAGGGGTGCAATGAGCTCCTTACAGTCGATAGACGATATTCTGACCGGGATGATGGACACTGTTGGCAAAAGCAAGGAACAGATTTTTGACATCGGTGAGGATTCCCGTCAGGAGTATGAAACACTTTCAGAAGAATTGAAAGTGATAAAGGATAAGGTCATTACAGTTATTGATAAGGTCGAGCGATCCGAAGTTCATTCCCGTTTTGCCCGCAACCGCCTGGCAGAGGTCAGCCGTCACTTTGACAGTTACTCCGATCAGGAGGTGCGCGAGGCGTATGAACAGGCGAATAACTTTCAGGTGGAGCTTGCGGTGCTTCACCAGGAGGAAAAGCAGCTGCGCAGCAGGCGTGATCATATTGAACGGCGGCTCGTGAAACTTCAGGAAACGATGGAGCGTGCCGAGCAGCTGATCAATCAGATCAACGTCGTCATCCATTATTTAACCGGGGACCTGCAGCAGGTTTCCGAGATGCTGGAGGACGCGGAGCAGATGCAGAAATTCGGCCTGCAGATTATTCAGGCGCAGGAAGAAGAGCGCAAGCGGCTCTCCCGTGAAATTCACGACGGTCCGGCTCAAATGATGGCAAATGTGGCCATCCGCTCTGAAATTGTCGAGCGCGTGCTCGATAAGCAGGGCATTGAGCAGGCGCGCCTGGAGATCCGCGATATGAAAAGCATGGTAAAAGACTCGCTTGCTGAAGTGCGGCGCATCATTTACGATCTCCGCCCGATGGCGCTCGATGATCTCGGACTGCTGCCGACGCTCGGCAAGTATTTGAAAAATGTCGAAGAACGGTCCGGCATTACGATTGAGCTCCGGAATCTGGGGAGGGAAATCCGCTATCCGACGGACATGGAAGTTGCGATTTTCCGATTCGTTCAGGAAGCTGTCAACAATGCGGTGAAGCATGCGGACCCGACGCTCATTCAGGTGAAGCTTGACGTGAAGGACCACCTCGTTACCGCGGTGATCCGGGATAACGGACGCGGCTTTGATCTCGACAAGAAAAAAGAAGGCAGCTTTGGGCTGATCGGCATGAAGGAACGGATTAACATGCTCGACGGCAAAATTAGCATCGATTCGAAAAAAGGCAAGGGAACCCTCATTATCGTGCAGATTCCCGTTGATACAGAGTAATGAATATACCTACAGGAGGAAGATAGCATGGAAAACAAACTGCGAATTGTACTCATTGATGATCATCAGCTGTTCCGCGAAGGTGTCAAGCGGATTCTTTCCATGGAAGACAGCATTGAAGTCGTAGCGGAAGGAAACGACGGTTCGGAAGTGATTGACCTCGTGCGTCAAAACCAGCCGGACGTTGTGCTGATGGACATTAACATGCCGGAAATGAACGGGATGGAAGCGACAAAACAGCTCGTCGAAACGTTCCCGAATGTCAAAGTACTCATCCTTTCCATTCACGATGATGAAACGTACGTTACGCACGTGCTGAAAACAGGAGCTTCCGGCTATCTGCTGAAGGAAATGGATACCGAAGCACTGATCGAAGCTGTGAAGGTCGTTGGCGAGGGCGGGGCGTACATTCATCCGAAAGTAACGTTTAACCTGATCAAGGAATATCGTCGTCTTGCAACAGACGGTGGCGGTGAAACCGAAGTCGGCTTCCGTGAAGTCGAGTACCGCCGGCCGCTGCACCTGCTCACGCGCCGTGAGTGCGAAGTGCTGCAGCTGATGACGGACGGAAAGAGCAACCGGGCGATCGGAGAAGCGCTCTATATCAGCGAAAAAACGGTTAAAAACCACGTCAGTAACATTCTGCAGAAGATGGGCATGAACGACCGTACGCAGGCTGTCGTTGATGCGATTAAAAATGGCTGGGTGAAAGTGAATTAATGAAGCTTGCCGTCCCTTTAAGGAGGGGCGGCTTTTCTGTGGGTCCTTCCGCGTGTTTTATCCGGAAACGATAGACATGCGAAAAGACGGTCTGCTACTATGGAAGATAGACGATAAACGGACGACTTTGACGATAAAGGGGACCTGGCGATGGGCAAAACAGCGGTGATTACCGACTCTACATCCTACATACCGGAAGAAACACGCAAGCAGTATAATATTACAATGGTGCCGCTGAACGTGATTTTCGGTGAAGAAACGTTTAAGGAAGAATGGGACATTACGTTTGAAGATTTTTATTATAAAATGAAGCATACTGAAAAGCTGCCGACGACGTCGCAGCCGAGCATCGGGCTGTTTGAGGAAACGTACCGTGAGCTCGGAGCGGAATACGATGAAATTGTCGTCGTCACGCTCTCAAGCGGGATCAGCGGCACGTTCCAGACGGCGATTGCCGCAGCGAACATGTTCGAGGAGCTGCCGGTGCACGTGTTTGATTCCGAAGTGAGCTGCATGATTCAAGGCTTCTATGCGCTCGAAGCAGCCAAGCTTGCGAACGAAGGCAAGGACGGCAGAGCGATTATGGCGCGGCTTGAGGAGCTGAAGGAAAAAACGAGCGCCTACTTTATGGCAGATGACTTGAATCATCTGCACCGCGGCGGCCGCCTCAACGGCGCGCAGCTGTTTATCGGCAGCATGCTCAAGGTGAAGCCGGTGCTTCATTTTGAAGACAAAAAGATTGTACCGTACGAAAAGGTGCGAACGGAGAGAAAAGCGCTCGCGAAAATCCGCTCGCTGCTTGATTCGGACCTGACGCAGGAGGAATCCGCGTCGATTGCCGTCATTCACGGCAACTGCCTCGACAAAGCAGAACCGATTGCAGATGAGCTGCGCGGACAATACCCGAACGCGGATGTGTACATCAGCCACTTCGGCCCGGTCATCGGCACCCACCTGGGGCCCGGCGCGCTCGGCATTGGCTGGATGCACCTCGACTGATGTTTATTACCGCCGGCACCGGTCTAAAAGCCGCCGGCGGGAGCAAATATACCGAACGACAACCTATGTGATACGAACGGACCTCATTTCAATGATGAAAGGGGTCTTTTTATGTTGAAAAAGGATGTACTTGCTGCGCTCTGCGGCAGACAGCTCACGATCGATGAGCTCGTGACAGCTCTGGCAGGCGGCGAACCGTTTCGTGAAAGCTACGATATGATAACACAGCTTCTTGACACACTCGAGGCAGAGGGGATCGTCACGAAAGAAGCAGCGATTCAGAAAACGTGCCGACGCTGCGGGGAAACGCCGACGATGCTCCCTGGTACGTGCGGCCGCTGCGGTAAAACGTGCAGCTACTGCCGCGGCTGCTTGATGATGGGGCGGATTACTGCGTGCACGTTTTTATACCGGGCGTCACCGCCAGCAGCCCATCCTGCAGCCTGCACTTGGGGCGGCTCGCTCTCGGACCTGCAGCAGCAGGGGGCAGATGCGCTTGTCACCGCCTATCGGAAAAAGAGGAGCCGGCAGCTATTGTGGGCCGTATGCGGCGCCGGCAAAACGGAAATGCTGTTTCCGCTGATTGAAGCGGTGCTGGCTGATCAGAAGCCGGTGATGATCGCAACACCAAGGCGGGACGTCGTGCAGGAGCTTGAACCGCGCATCCGCGCGGCGTTTCCCGAAGCGACAACAGCCGGGTTTTACGGAGGTAAGGAGCCGCACGAACGGATCGCTTCCTTTAACATTGCGGTTGCCACGACGCATCAGCTGCTCCGCTTTCGCGACGCCTTTCCGGTGCTCATCATCGATGAAGTCGACGCGTTCCCATTTTCGGCGGATGCTGCGCTGATCCGGGCGGCATCTCAGGCGGTTGACCAAAACGGCCTGACCGTTTACGTGACGGCGACGCCGTCGCGTACGCTGCAGCAGGAGGCGAAACGTGGCAAGCTTCCGGCTGTCACCGTCGGGAGGCGCTACCACGGCGCTGATCTGCCGGTTCCGGCCTTCCACTGGGCTGGCCGCTGGCAGAAGCGGTTGGAGAAGAAAAGGCTGCCTGAGACGCTCGTCCGCTTTTTACGAAAGCACCGCGATCGTCAGGTGCTATTGTTTGTCCCGGAAACCGCTGATCTGGAGCCGGTCAGAGAAGCGGTCGCTAAGCTCCTTCCCGGCATTCGCTGCACGAGCGTCTATTCCGGGGAGCCGCTCCGGGCTGAGCGGGTGAAGGCATTCCGGAACAAGCAGATCGACGTGCTCGTGACGACAACGATTTTGGAGCGTGGGATTACGATCGAGAACGTGCAGACAGCCGTTCTCGGAATCGAAGCACCGATTTTCACCGAAACCGCACTGATTCAAATTGCCGGTCGGGCCGGACGCAGTCCGCGCTACCCGAACGGGGACGTCGCGTTTTTTCATTTTGGCAAAACGTCAGCTGCGGTGCGAGCGGTTGCCACTATACGGCGCCTGAACAGGGAAAGCCGATGAAGCTCATTGTAACCGGCACGTGCCTGCTCTGCTCCGAGACGATTTATCCGGCCGGCGACTGGTATTCGCTGCTGCAGACGAAGCTGCCGTCGCTCTGTTCGGCGTGCACTGCGAAGCTTGCGCCGATCAGCCAGACGTCGTGCTGCACGATTTGCGGGCATCCCGATTCGAAGCCGCGCTGCGCGGCCTGCCAGCCGGAGGACTTTATGCAGCGCTCCCTTTATCCGTACAACGACGACGTAAAGGACGTGCTTGCGCGCTACAAGTACCGCGGCGATGCGGCGCTAGCAGCATTGTTCCAGCTGCCGATGCAGCGGCTTTTACGCCGGCTTCCGAAAGCGGACGCAGTCGTACCAGTGCCGCTGCATGCGGACCGGCTGTTTGAACGGGGCTTTAATCAGGCCGAGCTCGTCGTGCGGCGTCCGAAGCTTTTGCTCGCGAGGCGCACTCTCTCGGCGAAGCAGAGTAAATCGACCCCGGTTGAGCGGGAAGCGAACCTTCGCGAAGCGTTTCACGTAACAGGGAACGTCACCGGCATGCGAATTACGCTCGTTGACGATATTTATACGACTGGTGCTACGATGCGCGCCTGTAAAGACGTCCTGATGCAGGCAGGCGCAGTTTCGGTTTGTGGGATAACAGTAGCACGTTCGTTACGCAAAAGTCCCATGTAAACCGCGCTCTCCCTGCCGATATTAAGCGTAGAAAAGCCGGAGACAATCCGGTTTGCAGAGGAGGAACGCATATGCCGGAGTTAGCCAACTGTCCGGACTGTGGCGCGCTTTTCGTCAAGGCGCTTCGGAGCGTCTGTGAAACGTGCGCCAAAGACGTCGAAGCCCAGTTTGATACGGTGTACAGCTTTATCCGCAAACGGGACAACCGCCGGGCTTCAATCGATGAAGTCGTCGAGAGCACGGGCGTATCGAAGGAACGCATCTTTCAGTTTATCCGGGAAGGACGCATTTTACTTTCCCAGTTTCCGAATTTAACGTACCCGTGCGACTCCTGTGGGAAGGATATCCGCGAAGGAAAGCTTTGCTCAACGTGCCGGTCGAGGATCGAATCAGGCATTGAGCAGTCCAACCGGGAAAAGGATTTCAGCGACCGGAAGGCCGTTCGTGAAAAGAGCCGTTACACGACTTACCATTCATTAGAAGGAAAAGTACGCAAAGACCGGTAAACATGCGTGCGCTTTCTGCCGATACTAGCCGTAGAAGCACGGAAGCGGATGACATGCTATCATGGAGGAAATGACTCTGCTGCGAGCAGAAGGAGGTGGCGCCCGAATGAAAATCAATCCGATGCACTCGGTTCAGGCTTACAAAAGCCAGCAGAACGTGCAGCGTCAGCAACAAGAGATTGTGAAAAAAGCGGATCAGCTGGAAATTTCCGCTCAGGCAAAAGAGCTTGCGAAGGCCCGTGAATTTACAGAAGCCCGTGAGCAGAAGGTGCAGGAGCTGAAAGCGCAGGTGCAGAACGGCACCTATAAGCCGGACTTAAACGAAACGGCACGAAAAATGTACGACTACTGGAATAAGTAAAGGGAGGCCTGTATGAAGGAGAACCTATACACCATTCTGCAGGCACAGCTCAGCGTGCACGAAGAGCTTCTGACAGCTGCGGAAGAGAAGACAGCAGCCGTTCAGCATAACGATACGAAAGCGCTCGATGACCTCGTGCGTCAGGAAGCAGGACTCGCTGCCAGGCTGTCAAAGCTTGAAGCAGCAAGGCGCACGCTGACAGCAGGACTGCTGCGAGCGCAGAACCTGCCTCCGAAGCAGGCGACGCTGAGTGATCTCGCGCCGCTGTTAACAGAAGACGAGAAAGAAACATTCAGTGCGATACGTACGAAGCTGATCGAGGTCGTCGACAAGCTGCAGGCGCAAAATGACTTAAACCGGCAGCTTTTGGAGGATTCGCTTCGATTTGTAAGCGTCAGCCTCGATACGATGAAGCCGAATCGGCAGTTCAGCAGCTATTCCGGCAGCGGCCGGGAAGAAGAGGAACAGAACGGGCGGTCCCTGTTTGATTCAAAAGCCTGACAGGGGCGGCCTTTTTCTGCAGAGAGGAGTAAAGCAATGGTTTCCACGTTCAGCGGACTTGAAACAGCGCGCCGCGCGCTGAGTGCCAACCAGTCAGCACTGATGACGGTCGGCCACAATATCGCCAATGCCAATACAGAGGGCTACTCCCGTCAGCGGGTGAATTTTACACAGACAGAAGCCTTCCCGAGCCCGGCCTTCAATAAGCCCGGCATTCCGGGACAAATGGGAACCGGCGTGAAAGCAGGGGAAGTGCAGCGGGTCCGGGAATCGTTTCTCGATATTCAGTACCGCGAAGAAAATCAAAAAAACGGCTACTGGGGCGCCCGGCTTGATGCACTGACGAAAATGGAGGACATCATGAACGAGCCGTCCGATGACGGGATCTCCCAGGCGATGGACCGCTTCTGGCAGTCGCTCCAGGACTTGTCCGTTAATCCGGAGGACGCCGGAGCACGATCCGTCGTGCGTCAAAACGGTGAAGCGCTCGCTGATACGATCGGCACGAATTACAGCGCAATCCAGGCGATTCAGCGCGACTACTTAAACGAAGTAGATGTCACAGAAAACAAGGTCAATTCCCTCATCCGCCAGATCGACGGCCTGAACAAGCAGATTGCATCCGTCGAACCGCACGGCATGCTGCCAAATGACCTGTACGATCAGCGCGACGTGCTGCTGGATGAGCTGTCAGCCTATGTGAACATTAAAGTTGACCGCGTGCCGAGCGGCGGAAATGCAAAGCAGATGGCAGACGGAAAAGTAACGGTGACGCTTGCCAATGAAAACGGCCGTGCGCTTACCGGCGCAGACGGACAGCCGCTCACGCTCATCAACGGAACGGACCTTACATACGAGCAGATCTCGATGAACACCGTTCCGTCTGAAAGCGACGAGCTGGAGGACCCGCTCTATTCCATTTCCATAGGCAGTGAGGAAATCCGTTTAAGCGAATTCAGCTCACCGGGCAAGCTGTTCGGCATCGCAGAAGCGTACGGTATTTATACAGGCGAAGCCGATAATCCGGCATCCGCTGCGGCAGCCGACATCCGCGGTATTTATCCGGATATGCTCAGGGAGCTCGACATGATGGTGAGCCAGTTCGCTAAAGCGCTGAACGACGTGCATAACAGCAACGCGAGCCTGAGTGAAATCGCCTCCGGAGAAAATCAGGACATCGACTTTTTCGGCACCGGTTCTGACGTGCGCTTTGCCGATCTCGGCGACGGTGAATACTTCGTCGGCGCAGCGAAAAACTTCCGCGTCAGCGATGAGGTGAGAAGCAGCCTCGATAACATTGCTGCCTCAAGCTTTGATGGTGGCCAGGCGTTTGCCGGCGACGGATCGGGGGCGCTTGCGCTTGCAAACGTCAAGGATGAGAGCCTGAACTTTGGCGGCAGTACGACGAACGTACAGAGCTTTTACCAGTCGGTGATCGGCGAAATGGCCGTGGAAACGAGTGAAGCGGGCCGGCTCGAGCGCAACACGGCTTCGCTGCGGGAATCAGTGGAAAACCGCCGTCATTCGGTGAGCAGCGTGTCGCTGGATGAAGAGATGTCGCTCATGATTCAGTTTCAGCATTCCTACAACGCAGCGGCACGAAGCCTGACGAACATGGATGACATTCTCGACCGCGTCATCAACGGTATGGGCCGCGTCGGTCTGTAAGAAACGAGTAGAGGAGGAAACGGCATGCGAGTAACCCAGTCGATGATGACTGCCAATTCGATGAAGCATTTATCCAGCGGGTACGGGCAGATGATGAAATACCAGGACCAGCTTTCAAGCGGGAAGAAAATTTCCCGTGCCTCCCAGGATCCGGTCGTGGCGATGAACGGCATTCGCTATCGAACCCAGGTGACGGAAACCGGCCAGTTTAAACGCAATCTTTCTGAAGCGCACAACTGGATGGATACGTCGGATGCAACGCTTGATAAAGCGACGAACTCGCTCCACCGCGTCCGCGAGCTGACCGTGCAGGCGTCCAATGACTCCTACGAAGCCGGACAGCGCTCCAATATCGCAAAAGAAGTCGCCCAGCTGCGGGAGCACCTGGCGTCGCTTGCGAACACGCGCAACAATAATAAATACATGTTCAACGGCACGGATACGACGAACGCTCCGGTCGATACGAGCCGCATGGATATCGGCTTTAACGGCCTGAGCGGCGTTTTGGAGGGAGATCTCCCGGAGGAAGCCGAGGACTTTCCGCTCGACGTGATGTATAAAGGAAACGCCTATGCCTTTCAGGGGATGGAAGGAGACAGCGCGGTCTTTACCGGACCGGATAACGAAACGATTTCGTTTACGATTGAGGACGGCAGCGTAACGGGAGCCGTGCGCAGCTTTACTGAGGACGGCACGACCCGCACGGAATCGCTTCCTGAACGAAGCGTCATCGTATCTCATAAAGACGCTGTATCGACGAATGGACGTACGGTGAGCGTGGAGCTGATGAAGGGCACGAACGTGGACATTAACGTGAACCCGCAGGCCGTCTTCGGCAACCAGCTGTTTGCGGATTTAAAGGCGCTGGAAAACGCACTGGAGCATCCGGATACAACAGCCTCGGAGCTTTCCGGCATGCTGGACGTGCTCGATAAGCACGTAAATAATTCCGTCAATGAACGCGCGGAGCTCGGCGCGCGCATGAACCGGGTCGAGATGATCGACCGTCGCGTGCAGGAGCAGGAAGTAATCGCCAAGCGGATCATGTCCGACAACGAGGACGTGGAAATGGAAGAAGCGATCATGAACTTAATGACCGCTGAAAACGTTCATCGCGCCGCACTCTCCTCCGGGGCACGCATCATGCAGCCGTCACTCATGGATTTTCTCCGGTAACAGCTGATGCAGATTCAAATCGACGTAACCCACGCGAAAACGGGCATGACGCATCACCGGCCGCCGATGCAGATTACGCAGCGTCCGGCGGAGCTGTCGATTCAGCAGGATCCAGGGACCGTGCAGATGAGTACGACGGATGGAAAGCTGTCGATTGATCAGACCGAAGCGTTTGCTGATGCCGGACTAAAAGGCATTCTCCGCCGCAACAACGAAATGGCCGCTAAAGCGAATCAGCAGGTGCTCGCCTATATCGCGAAAGTGGCCCGGGACGGGGAGCAGCTAAAGCGGATTGAAGAACCCGGTAATAAAATCGCCATGCTCGCCAAAGAGCGCGGCCGCATCTTTGAGCACGAGCTCGCCTACCGTCAGATCCCGTCCGGGACGGAGAAGGTGCGCATATCCTATGAGCCGTCGCAGCTGTCGGTAACGGTCACTCCGGCTGACGTAGCAGTCAACGTGACTCCGCACCGGCCGCATATCGATGCGCCTCGATGGAGCGTTGACACGTACGTCACACAAAAGCCGGACGTGCGCATCACGGCCCCGCGTCTTGACCGGACTATATAATAGTAGAAACTGGGTGTTCCATTTGTCAGGGAACGCCTTTTTCATTATCACGAACGGCTAACAAAATTTAGGGAATATAAGCCAAATTCCTTATCGAAATGAAGAACCTTGATGCGGTACACTAAACGAAGTGAAGAGAAACAGGGGGATGATTATGCAAATTGAAACGAAGTACAGCGGAACGGTGGACATCAATGAAGCGAACATTACCGTGTTCCCGTCCGGTATCCCGAGCTTTGAAGCGGAAAAGCAGTTTGTTCTGCTCCCATTCGCAGAAGAAACGGGGCCGTTTTACATTCTGCAGTCCGTCGCCACAGCGGAGCTCGCGTTCATCGTCATGAATCCGTTTACGTTTTTTCCGGATTATGAAGTGGAGCTGAGCGATCAGACGCTGGAAGCACTCCACGTGAGCGCCGAAGAGGACGTGTCGCTGTTTGTCATGCTGACACTGAAGGACTCTTGGCAGGACTCTTCTGCGAATCTGCGGGGACCGATCGTGATCAATCACGAGACGCGTCTCGGACGGCAAATCGTGCTGGCAGAAAGCAGCTATTCGACGAAACATGCGCTGCCGGTGCCAGCAAAGGAGGGCAAGTAAATGCTCGTTCTTTCCCGCAAGCAGAATCAGTCGATCAAAATCGGCGACGATATTGAGCTCACGGTCGTTTCCGTTGAAGGCGATCAGGTAAAGCTCGGCATTAACGCACCGAAGAACGTCGAGATCCACCGCAAAGAGGTGTATCTCGCGATTCAAGAGGAAAACGCAAGCGCTGCTTCTTCCAGTATTGATGTGCTGACAGCCTTTGCAAAAAATGATTCGAGTCACTAAAAACATCCAATAAGTGGAATAAACATCCAGGCGCACCCGCAAGGCATCGATAATTGTCTTAGAATTGTCTGCGTCTTTTGCCTCTATAGCAAGCCTTTTTTGAACAGTGGTGTGACTGGAAAATACCTATCGAATCTTGTCGTTTTTTTTCTCAACGTGTATTCTTATGAGTAGACCAATAAAGGGAGGATCTTCATTCATGCAACAATCGTATACACCGACCCACACTGCAGCGAACGGCCAGGTCCTCGTCATCGATCATGACCGCTATCTCACCGGCAACTCCGAGAAGCGCCTGCAGGAAACCCTGCCGGGAGAGCGTGTCATTGTCGAACAGGGGGATGTCCAATCGTTTGATGACGCCTCCCATGTGTTTCTGCTGATCGAATCCCTGACGTCGGAAACGACCGACTGGATCGACGATGTGCTGGAACGGGCGGGGGATGCGAAGGTGCTGCTTGTCACAGTCGGACGCCCGAGCAGCTCACTGATCCCATACTTGTCGAATCATCTGAGCGGTCTGTTGTCGGTACATAGCTTTTATACGTACGGAAAGACGATTATCAGTACCGTCGATGAATTCGGCTGCTACCTCGAGCAGGGCATGCATGACGACCTCGTCCGCCACCTGCACGAGCAGAAGCTGCGCGACCGGCCGATTAAGCGGCTCGTTCTGAGGCAGGAGGACGTGCAGTACCAGCTCACGAAAAACGAGCGCGCCGTCCTTCAGCACATCCTGGATGGCCACAACAACCGTAAAATTGCCGAACTCATGTATCTCGCCCCATCCACCGTCAGCACCGTTATCAGCCACCTGCTGAAAAAGCTCGGCGCCAACGACCGTACCGACGCCATGGTGCGCATTATCCGCAACGGCTGGGTCGACGCAATGAGATAAACGTTTTGAAGCTCTCCGGATAGGAGGGCTTTTTTGTATGCATAGGAGTAGTAAAATAATGGCTGATGGGTAGTTCTTCGCTTTCGATCGAACGCTTTCCGGAGGGGACGGCCTCAGCTAGCTGGCTTTATATAACAAAGCCAGTGGATCTTCGACTCGCCCTGATCCTCCCGGAGTCGTCGATCATCGCTACGAAGACACGATTGGCGGTTATTACAGAACAATTCTTCTCAACGGAAATGCAGTCAGAATAAAGTGCCATCTAAAACGTCGTTGGCAGCATTGCATACATGCAGGAGTTTAGACGGTTGAATAAAAGTAATTCATTATTTATCAAACATATCTGCTTGTACAAAACCTTCATTTCATTATTAACTTAAAAGCCAGCTGATCTGGAAGGCTTTTATTATCAAAAGAAAAGTGACCTATTTCCTAAACATTAATTAACTTCCTCCGATATTAACCATGCAGGGCAGAGGAACCGGCGGCCGACGGAACCAACGCCCTAACTACGTACTTCCATCACAAGGATGTGACCGGGAGTTAAAATCAGGGAGGATATTTTTTATGATTATTAACAACAACATTTCAGCAATGAACACTCACCGTCAGCTGGGCATGAACCAGAACGCGATGCAGAACTCGATGGAGAAGCTTTCTTCTGGCCTTCGTATCAACCGTGCAGGGGACGACGCAGCAGGATTAGCTATTTCTGAAAAGATGCGTGCTCAGATCAACGGACTTGATCAAGCTAGCCGTAACGCGCAGGATGGTATTTCACTCATTCAAACTGCAGAGGGTGCTCTCGATGAGACACACAGCATTCTTCAGAGAATGAGAGAGTTAGCTGTTCAGTCTTCAAACGATACTAATACTACAGAAGACCGTGCTGAAATTCAAAAAGAAGTAGATCAACTTGCCGCCGAAATTACCCGTATTGGAGACAATACTGAGTTTAATACACAGACACTGTTAGATGGTGATTTAAACAATAAATTTCATATCGGAGCCAACGAGGGGCAGAATATATCCGTTTCAGTCGCTGATATGCGTTCAGATGCACTTGAAGTTGGTACTGCCTATACTGCTGAAACAGAAAATGAAACAACAGGTACTTTAGTAGGTCAAGATGGAACTACAGTTGCTACATTCCGAGAAGCCGTTGAGGAAGTTGTTGATGGTGATGGTGATGTAACTACTGAAGCTGCAGTTGCTGGTTATTACAATGAAGATGATGAATTAGTTTTAGCTTCAGAAACTACATTGGCGGATGGTAATACAGGTGCTAAAGGAATTGATGTTTCTAGTCAAGAAACTGCTGATACTGCAATTACTACAATTAACTCTGCTATTGAATCAGTTTCTGCACAACGTTCCGAGCTGGGCGCAGTACAAAATCGCTTAGAACACACGATCTCTAACTTGGATAACTCTTCGGAGAACCTATCAGCTGCGGAATCTCGTATCCGTGATGTTGATATGGCTGCTGAGATGATGGAGATGACGCGTGCGAATATTCTCTCTCAGGCTTCTCAGTCTATGCTTGCTCAAGCTAACCAGCAGCCACAGTCTGTTCTTCAACTGCTTGGATAATTTCATTTCGTTACTTCTTAACGGGAGGCTCTGGCTTAGGCCGGGCCTCTTTTTTGATTTTGATTTGGAGGTGAGTGCATGCACGAAGTGAAATCCCAGGGGAAAAAGATCCTACATAAAATGCTGTCGACTGCTCAGCGGTGGTTTTCGAAGCTGGTTGATGAGACGGATTTTTATTTATCCAAAGCGCTTCGCTTACTGCAGGAGACAAAAGCGGAGTTTGAGCTGTACGTGCAGGATCGTCATGAGCTGACGATGTTTATCGAGTTGAAGCAACATGAAATTCTTGAGCTTCATGAAAAACTAAGTCAGCTTACTGCAGAATCATCCTCTAAGCAGTATGCAGCTATAAGCGATGAGCTTTCCCATAAGGTCAATGAGCTGCATCAGGCAGAGTTGGATTTGGAACAATTGGAAGCAAAGCTTAACCTGTTCGAGATAAAGATGGAGCAGGTCCAAGCTGAACAGCTGACTACAGCGAAAGAGCGTGATACGTATCGCGAGCAGTATCAAGAACTAGATGCCCGAACGACTCAGCTCATAGAGGAAAAGAACTCGTTACTGATTGAGGTAGAAGCGTTGAAGCAAGAGCCTTCATCCGAACTCCTCATAGAAAAACAAATTCGAGTATCAGAGCTGGAACGAGAGGTTTCTCTTAATCAGCAGGAGCTGGATCACCTGAAAAAAGAGTTTCAGCGAAAGCTTCAGGCGCTTGGGAAATTAAACAGCCAGTTTCATGAATACAAACAAAAGTATTGCGAAGAAAAGCATCAGCTTGCTAATACGAAAGAAGCTTATGAACAAGCTAAGCTCGAGGTTACGACACTGCAAAACGATCGAGAAAAACTATACCAGCTTACGCTTGAGAAGGAAGCAGAAATGCTTCGATATTTGAAAGAGATGGAACAAATAGTTGTTGATAAACAGGAGGCAGAAGCAAGGTTGAAGCAGATAGAGGTAACGTTTGCTCAAAAGTTGGTTGTCGCTGATATGGAGCTGCAAAATGCCAAAGCAGAGTTGGAACAGGCGCAGGAAACAATTGCGGTAAAAGAGGCAGAGAAAACCGAAGTGTCACCGGAGGATAAAGAAAAGCTGATCATTCTTCGAAATGAATATGAAATTCGATTTCGCGAACTCTATAAGCGGGCAGTTTTTCGTGAAGAATTCTTTCAAGATTTTTATGCGCTAACGGCATCTGACCGATTAAAAGCAGAAGGTGTGATTGCCGGGCTAGTGCATGAGAATAAGCTAACAGTTTCTTCGATCAGGAAAAATCCAGTACAGGTGAGTGGTGGAACGATTCCCGAGTACCGATTTGGCGACACGGGACGAATCTACTGTAGAAAAGAGCAGGGGAGCTATCACTTTATCCGGCTGAGTAGAACAAAGAATGGCAAAGGCAGGCTGGATCAGGCGAAGGTAATCAAATGGATGCAGAAAAATGTGCAATAAACTAAAGAATATAGAGCAGAGAAATAATTATTTTTAATTTTTGATAAAAGGCTAAACAGTCGGAGTATAGCGCCGATATATACATCAGAACAGTAAAACCTCAAAAGACGGTAAACTCAGGACGAGTTTCGTGTGTTATTTATTGCAGGAGGCAATGGATGTTCATTCGTATCTCGTCTTTTTCGTACCAGCTTTTCCTGTGTCAAGCTGTTCGTTATCTTCCACGGAAGGAGGAGCTGTCCCGTGCTCGTAATGCAATGTAAAGCAGGAGACTGCATTGTAGTGGGTGACAACGTCACTCTGCGGGTCGTTCAAGGCAAACAAGGGCAGTTACGACTGGCGTTTGACGCGCCAAAAGAAATCGCCATTAAGCGCCAAGACACGAAGCAGATCGGTTAGTAAATGGTGTTTTTAGCAGGAAAAGAATCGAATAAAAAAAGCTCAGGACGAGCAGACAAGCGAAACGCGCTGCAGGATGCAGTGGACGGTTTCTTAGTCTGCTCGTTTTTTGTTTTTTACATGCCAAGGAGGGTATAACATGCTGGTATTAGGAAGAAAGCCTGGAGAATACGTCGTTATCAATGAGGAAATTACGGTTAAAGTCGTACGAGGTGCCGGCGGTCAGCTGAGACTAGCCATCGACGCACCTCGACATATGAGCATCACCCGCGGAGAAGTATACGAAGAGCAGCAACAGACTGCTGCATTTCTAGCCGCGCAGCAGGATCCAACTCAACAGCTTCAAGCATAAAAATACGAATGCTCAAGGACGAGCGGAGGAAGATGCAGAATGGTAAATGTTCTGTCCCTTCCTCTGCTCGTTCAAAAAGATTAGAGCAGAAAAGTTGATTGTTACTCAGTCGCGGATGGTATAAACGGATGTATGCCAAAAAAACTATTACACGGAGGTCATGTAATCATGATTATCAACAACAACATTTCAGCTTTAAACACTCATCGTCAACTTGGAATGAACCAGAACGCAATGCAAAACTCAATGGAAAAGCTTGCTTCAGGGCTTCGTATTAACAGAGCGGGTGACGACGCAGCAGGCCTAGCGATTTCTGAAAAGATGCGTGCGCAGATTAATGGATTGGATCAGGCTAGCCGAAACGCACAAGATGGTATCTCCTTAATTCAGACTGCAGAAGGAGCGCTTGACGAAACTCACAGTATCTTACAGCGGATGCGTGAGCTTGCAGTTCAATCTGCAAACGATACTAACGTAGAAAAAGACCGGGAGGAAATTCAAAAAGAAGTAGATCAATTGGCTCAGGAAATCAGCCGTATTTCTGGTAATACTGAATTTAACACGCAGAATCTATTGGGTGGGGACTTTCAGGCTAAGTTTCAGATTGGTGCTAATGCGAACCAGAATATATCGTTAGGCATTAATGATATGAGCGCAACTGCGCTAGGTGTTATCGGCACAGAACCTGGGGCAGTAGTAGCGGTTGATGGATTTGATGTTCAGAACCTTACTGAGAATGAGATTACTATAAATTATACTACTGCAGATACGGAAGCTAACGGTGCTGCTAGAGAGACAACTGCTGTATTTGATGCAGAAGCTAATACAATTACAGTAACTCTTGGTCAAGCCGCAGGGGACGGTACTGATGCAGGAGCTATCACAGCAACAAAAAATGATGTTATTTCAGCATTGAATGCTACGGGAGCAGTAAGTGCTGTTGAAGGAGGAGCTACTGGTACAGATCCTGCTACAGTCGTAGCTACACCTGCCACAGTTGCAGCGGGCACTGAAGACGCTTCAAAGGGAATTAACGTTTCTACACAGGAAGCAGCTAACGCCGCAATCACAACAATCAACAATGCGATTGAAACTGTTTCAGCAGAACGCTCCAAGCTTGGAGCTACTCAAAACCGCTTAGATCACACAATTTCTAACCTAAATAATGCATCCGAAAACCTCTCCGCTGCGGAATCTCGTATTCGTGACGTGGATATGGCGCAAGAAATGATGGAAATGACACGTGCCAACATTCTCTCTCAGGCTTCCCAATCTATGCTGGCGCAAGCTAACCAGCAGCCACAAGCTGTACTTCAGCTTCTTGGTTAATACCTTCTCACGACCTGTCCTTCGGGATGGGTCTTTTTTGTTTTTTGACTTTCGAAAGTCCTTGTTTAACTCGCTATTAGCTGGTTGTTGTAGTAAAATATACATAGTTATTTTTACGCAGGGGGAGTCGGTTTGATGAAGAGTCGTCAGAAAAAGCGGTACGTGATGCTTGGTGCGGTCGTTGTGCTGCTCGGGTTTAATGTGTGGTTTATGCCGCAGTTTCTGGAGCGGGTGTACGGTGATCCGGAGGAAGCGCTGGCGAACGATGAGCTCGATGCTGAAGTGGAAATAGACATAGAAGAACCGCTGTCATCATTTGAAACGGACATCGATGACGAGGTTCCAGCTGAGGAACCGGAGTCACAGATCGCTGCGGAGCGTGAGCCGGATCAGCTGCTTGCGGAAAGCGACGAGTGGGATGCAGAGGTTTTGGTGAGGGAAGCGGACGAACGGTTTGAGGTTGAAGTAAATGGAGCGGTTCTTTACGCGGGTATGCCGGAGGCTTTGCTCATTGATGCGCTTGGCGTTGCGGAGTCGCAGACGCTGCATCACGATTTTCAACCGCCTGGTCAGGAGCTGATCGTGAGCGCGGTGCATCATGCCTATGAGGACGTGGATGTATACGTTCGCTCCCATACAGGGGACGTGTACACGATTGTTGTGCAGCTTCCTGTGGAAGAGCTTGCCGAGAGCGACTGGGAGGAGCTGGACGGGTCTGCAGACCGCCGGCTGGAGAACGACGGCGGCCTGCTGTTGCTGGATACCCGCCGTGCGGATAAAGGCTGGGTTACGCTCCTGCTGACGTCGTCGGTGCGCTAGCGCTCCGGCAGGCGGTGAACGCTCGTCACCCAATGGTGGCGAATCGCGTAGACGATGCAGCTCGTACGCTCGGTGCAGCCCGTTTTGCGCATCAGATTGCCGATGTAGCGCTTGATCGTTTTCAGCGAGTAGTGCATCTCATCGGCGGTTTTCTGGGTGGAGTAGCCGTTAATCAAGTAGTAGAGCACAAGGCGCTCCTGCTTCGTGACTGATTCAGGGATCTGCTCGTGGTTCAATTCAAACGAGTCGATCGGGCGCTGTGAAAATTTATATTGAAAGTTATGCTCGGCTATCTCAAAGCTGAGGCCGGGATCGGCGATAAAATCGTATTCCTCGAGCTGCTGCAAATACAGCTCCGGGCTTTCGCTCATCGATTCGACCGACAGAAGCCCTTTGATCGGGTAGTCGAGCAGCGTCCGCGCTCCTGCCAGATGCGCTTCATCGGTGAGGATGACCGGCTCAAGATCGTTCATGATAGTGGACGATTCTTCCGGAAAGAGCTCCAGCATGCGCGCAGCGCGCGGGTGATAGACGAAAATGTGGTCAAAACGTGCGGCTTCTTTTGGGTCAAAGCTCGTTAAAAACGAGCAGGAAATCGGTTCCGGAAAGCGGATCTGCTTCATTTTCTCGGATGTTGCCTGGGGGGCGTGCAAAATTGCAACGTCTTTTTCGGTCAGCATCGTCATAAACAAACCTGCCTTTTCGAATTGTGTCTATTTATATATGTATCATATTCAATTTGTAATATCTATGTAATATTCGTAAAATATTCCGATAATAGAAAGATTGATACTTTTGAAATAGGTCTTCGTTTAATAGATTATTCATGAAAAATCGGTCCTAACTCCCTTTTTGAAAGTGATGAATATGATATGATGATGAAAACAATCAGAAAGAGTGATCAACGTGCCCGCAATCGGAAATCTTCCGGACCAGATAACGTTACTGAATGCAATCGACAGCATTGGGGAAAATATTTTAATTGCAGATACAGACTACAGGATCAACTGGATGAATACCGAGGCGGTGAAGCTGTTTAATGAAATCGCCTTGCTTTACGGATATGAGAGTGCCGAAGATTTGATCGGCATGCAGATGAATCACTTTCATGAGAAGCCGGAGCATCAGCAGCGGATCATGGCGTCACTTGAGAAAGGCCACCGGACCCGCATTACGATCAAGGACCAGATTGTAACCGACATTGTCATCACAGCGATTCAGGCGAAGGATGCCCCGATTGAAGGGTACGTCGTCATGCTCCAGGACGTGACGCGCACTGCAGAACGGGATGCGGAGCGTGAGAAAATGCTCGAGGATTTGTCTGTTCCGATCATGCACGTCTGGGAAAACACGATCGCTGTGCCGATGGTCGGCAGCATGACCGAGGAGCGCAGCAACCGTCTCGTTTCGGCGGTGCTGGAAGCGTGCACCGATTCCGAGACGGATTACGTGATCGTTGCGCTGTCCGGGATTCACACGTTTGATGAAACGCTTGCGTCCGGAATCCGCCAGCTGTGCGAATGCCTGCAGCTGATCGGCACCGAATGTCTCGTTGTCGGCATCGGACCGTCTCTTGCGATGTCTTTCCGCGCGCTCGATCAGGATTTAAAAACGTACCAGACGACCCACCAGGCGCTGGAACAAATTATGGCGTCGCAAAGCGTCTATAAATAAGAAACACGGCCGTCCGATTTCGATCGGGCGGTTTTTTACTGCGGAAAAAAGTATCTGAATCTGTCCTGTTTTGAAGACTCGCAGACAGCAGGCGAACGAACCATACCAGTGAGGGGCTCGTAAGCGGAAAGAAGGGATCTGGGATTTTTTACATAGTTCATTCCTATAAAACGTGTGAGAAAGGGTGGTCAGGTAAAATTTAAAATGATAGATTGAAAATTATAAATAGTTGTAAAATTTTATTTTAGAAGCAAGTTATTTGTAAGCGCTTAATTAAACGGAGGAGGGGTTACGATGAAAAAGAAGGTTTCGATTTTACTGTCTGCGGCACTGGTGGCATCCGTGATGACGACTGCCGGCGCGAGTCCGGGAAACGCACCGGACAAAGGCGACGACTTTAAGCTCGGTGTGGACGTGCTGATGGAGGAAGAGCTGGAGCTTGTGGAAGGAAAAAAATGTTGGACTGATTACGAATCCGACCGGTGTCGATCAGGAGCTGAACAACATCGTCGACGTGCTGTTTGAGCATCCGGAAGTGGAGCTGACCGCACTGTACGGTCCGGAGCACGGCATCCGCGGCGATGCCCAGGCTGGTGAATACGTCGAGTCCTACATCGATGAACAGACGGGTCTCCCGGTTTACAGCCTGTATGGTGAGACGAGACAGCCGACCGAAGAGATGCTGGAAGATGTGGACGTACTGCTCTATGACATTCAGGACGTCGGGACGCGATTTTATACGTACATTTATACGATGGCCTACGTGATGGAAGCGGCAGAGGAATATGACATTCCGGTTGTCGTGCTCGACCGGCCGAATCCGATCAACGGGGAGGCAGTCGAAGGACCGGTGCTCGACCCTGATTTTGAATCGTTCGTCGGGCTGTACCCGATTCCGCTCCGGCACGGAATGACGAGCGGGGAGCTTGCTTACTTCTTCAATGAAGAGTTCGATATTAACGCTGATTTATCTGTCGTCGAGATGGAAGGCTGGGAGCGCTGGATGTACTACGACGATACGCCGCTGCACTGGGTGCTTCAGTCACCGAACATGCCGACACTGGATACCGCACTTGTCTATCCGGGAGCGGCACTGATTGAAGGGACGAATGCGTCAGAAGGGCGCGGCACGACAAAGCCGTTTGAGCTGCTCGGTGCCCCGTTTGTGAACTCAACGGAGCTCGCGGCGGAGTTGAATGCACTGGAACTTCCGGGTGTGACGTTCCGGGCGGCATCGTTTACGCCGACGATATCGAAGCATCAGGGCACGCTCTCAAACGGCGTCCAGATTCATATTGACGACCGCGATGCGTTCCAGCCGGTGGAAACGGGACTTCATATCGTGCAGACGATGCTCGAGCTGTACCCGGATGAGTTTGAATTCCTCGGAACGAACTTCTTTGATAACCTGATCGGCAACAGCTACGTGCGGGAGGATCTCTTAAACGGCGTGCCGGCCGACGAGATCATTGCGAAGTGGCAGGATGAGCTGGACGACTTCATGGATGTGCGTGCGGACTACCTGCTCTATGAATCAAACGACGCACCGGGACGATCGCCGGGAAGCCCGGATCACCCTGGTCGCGGAAATAACCCGCCGGGACACGGGAACTAAGCTGAAATGACGGCGGGCTTTCGATGAAAGTCTGCCGTTGTTCATTGAGGAGGAGCGCGATGAAGAAAACAGTGATCACAGCCGTTACGCTGCTGGCAGCGGGATCCGTGGCAGGAGCAGCGGAGCTTACGCCGTCGATGGAGCCGGAGCTCACGGAAGAGAGCCAGCTGGACGGTCTGCCGGAGCAGGCGAACGCCCCGGACTGGGTGCCGGCCTGGGAACGAGCAGGCCGACCGTCCGTCACGCTGCAGGAAGGACCAGCGCAGCGCGTGCAGATGGACCCGCGAGTGCTTGAACAGATGGATGAGGGGCTGGAAGCAGGCATCGCCGAAGGATTCTTTCCTGGTGCTGTCGCCCTCGTTGCGAAGGAAGGAACGATCGTCAAGCATGACGCATACGGGGAAGCGCTCCGCTACGATGCGGAGTCAGCGCTTCTGCCGGAAGCAGAGCGAATTGCAGCAGAGACCGATACGATCTATGATCTCGCTTCACTTACGAAAACGTTCACCTCCACTGCTGCGGTGCAGCTGATCGAAGCAGGTGAGCTCGCGCTTGATGATCATGTAGCCGACTACATTCCGGAAGTGGAGGAGGCGTTTACAATCCGCCAGCTGCTGACGCACACGAGCGGGCTTCCGGCCTGGATCCCGCTTGCCTTTTTAGAAGACGAGCAGGCGAGATGGGACGCGATTTATGACACAGCACCGGAGGAGGAGCCGGGTGAGGCGTACATTTACAGCGATCTGAACATGATTCTGCTCGGTCAGGTAATCGAAGCGGTGTCTGGTGACACGCTCGATACGTACATGGAAGAAGCGATTTTTGAGCCGCTCGGCATGGAGGATACGATGTTTAATCCGCCGGCAGCGCTGCAGGAGCGGATTGCCGCAACAGAGCCGCAGCCGGCACTGGATCGCGGACTCGTCTGGGGAAGCGTGCACGATGAAAACGCCTATTCACTCGGCGGGGCAGTCGGCCACGCCGGTCTGTTCAGTACGACGAGTGACCTTGCCGTCTTTTTACAGACACTGTTAAACGGCGGTGTGTATGACGGAGAGCGGATTCTGGAAGCGGACACGGTCCGCGAGATGCTGACGGATCAAACCGGCGGCGATTTGGAGCAGGGCTTCGGCTTTAACGTCAACCGGGACTGGTTTATGGGGGAATTTGCCCCAACAGCGGCAGGTCATACAGGCTTTACCGGCACATCATTCGTGATTGATCCGAAAACGAATACGATCGCGATTTTACTGACGAACCGCGTGCATCCGACACGTGACGGCGGGTCAATTAATCCGTGGCGGCTCGGACTGATGAATGCCGTGAGCGACTCGATCAACGCACATCCAGCAAACAGAAGGGGAGGAGAATAGCGATGAAAAAAGCAGCACTTTCCGTACTGGCAGGTACGATGCTTCTCACACACGCAGCGCCTGCTGCTGTGGCACAGGAATCAGACGGGGACTTGATTTTGTATCAAAACGTACCGGGTGTAGAGACCGATCTGGAGGAAGGACTGGACCTTCGGGCGCTCGCTGTGCATGAGGACGGACATTTCACGGAACGTTCAGAGGGACTCGAATGGAGCTCGACGAATGAGAATGTGGCAACCGTTGACGATAACGGCGTCGTTGAGATGACCGGCCAGCGCGGACGTACGTTTATTTCGGTGTCGGACGGAGAGCATACCGACCGGATCGCGGTGGACTATAAGCCGAATCCGGACGCACGCGACGGGGGCGGACCGCCGCCTGTCGAAGCTCAGCTTGTGCCGCAGTCTGGTGAGCGCTACGACATCGTGGACGGGGCAGTTGAAGGCATGACGCTTGAAGAAAAAGTCGGGCAGATGATGATGCCGGACTTCCGCCACTACGACGGTCAGGAAGTAACGGAAATGCTGCCGGAAATTGAGCAGCTCGTGGAAGACTATCATTTAGGCGGCGTGATTTTATTTGCGGAAAACGTCGTGGAAACCGAGCAGACGTACCAGCTCGTTCATGACTACCAGGAAGCAGCGGAAAAATTCGGCATGCTCGTGACGATTGACCAGGAAGGCGGTATCGTCACCCGGCTGCAGACAGGCACGGACTTGCCGGGCAATATGGCGCTCGGCGCAACCCGGAATCTGGAGCTTTCAGAAGCAGCAGGGGACGTCATCGGTGCGGAGCTGTCGTCACTCGGCATTAACACGAACCTCGCGCCGGTTGTGGACGTGAACAACAACCCGGATAACCCCGTCATCGGCGTGCGGTCCTTCGGGGAAGATCCGCAGCTTGTAGCGGACATGGGCGTCTCTTATATTAACGGCCTGCAGCAGAACGGTATTGCAGCGACGGCCAAGCATTTCCCGGGACACGGCGATACCGCGGTTGATTCGCATCTCGGTCTGCCGGAAGTGCCGCACGATCTGGACAGGCTCATGGATGTTGAGCTGTACCCGTTCCAGCAGGCGATGGATGCCGGACTGGATGCGGTGATGACGGCACACGTCACCTTCCCGCAAATTGATGGAAGCAAAGCGATTTCCGAAAAGGACGGAACGGAAATCTCCATTCCGGCGACCCTTTCCCGTACCGTACTGACGGACCTGATGCGCGACGAGCTCGGCTATGACGGTGTTGTCATGACCGATGCGATGAACATGAATGCGATCACGGATCACTTCGGCCCGGTGGATGCCGCGATTCGTGCGATTGATGCCGGTGCAGACATCATTCTCATGCCGGTCGGACTGGAAGAAGTTGTCGACGGTGTGCTTGATGCAGTCGACGGTGGTGACATTTCAGAAGCGGAGCTGGATGAATCCGTTGAGCGTATTCTGACGCTGAAGGTCGAGCGCGGTATTTTCAAGCAGGAATCCCCGCAAGACCCGGCAGAAGGAAAACAGGGCGCACTGGATACGATCGGACAGGACTCTCATCTGGCTGTTGAGCAGACGATCGCCGATGATGCGGTGACGATGCTGAAAAACGATGACGTGCTGCCGCTCACACCTGATGCAGAAGAGCGCATTGCCGTCGTCGGAACGACCTACTTGAACAGCCTCGTTTCAGCTGTCGGCGAGCATCATCAGCATATCGATGCAGTGAACCTTTCCGGGCAAAGCAGCCTGACAGATGATCAGCGCAGCACGATTGAAGCGGCAGACCACGTCGTGATCGGCTCCACCACAGCGACCGTCGCACAGCGAAGCGCAGACAATGCGGTGATGCAGATGTACGCTGAGGTGATGGACATGAAGGACGATGTTGCGGCCGTTGCCATTCGAAACCCGTATGACATCATGGCCTACCCGGACGTCGATGCGTATCTCGCTCAGTACGGCTTCCGTGACGCGAGCTTCCGGGCAACCGCAGCCGTTCTGTTTGGCGAAGAAAATCCAACGGGCACCTTGCCGGTGACGATTCCGGATCCGGATGGCGGCACGCTGTTTGAATATGGAAGCGGCATTTCTTTCGAATAAGCACGAAAAACCACGGTCGATACCCCCTCGGCCGTGGTTTTTATCTTTTTTCATACAAATCATATCAGTGAAAAAACGGTTGATAATACTGGTTGTGAGACTGTAAGTGCTGCGATGCATCTTTGATAAAGAAGAGAAACCATGTATCGTACGAAAGGGCAGGCTGCAAGAACAGAGAAAAGATGATCCATGAATAACTGAGACATGTAACGAATGACTGGTGCTTTATCCTTCGACCTGGGTCATATGTTTACAATTCCCTCTTTCAGGAAATAATGACTGTGACTTAGTTTTTTGGAGGAGGACATCATCATGAAAAAGACATTGCTGACAACAGGGACACTAGCCGCAGCCCTCGTATTGAGTGCATGCGGAGAAGATAATAACGGACTCGACATTTCAGAAAACGAAATGGATGCGACGAATACGGGTCAGACCGATGACAACAGCCCGCAAAGCCAGACGGAAACAGAAGATGATGAAGAAAACGAGAACGACTTCGTTGGTGAGGGGAATAACGACGTAGACGGTGATGTGGAAGATGAAGAGGAAGAAGGCGACGAGGAAGCATCCGGAGAGTGGTACGAGGATCTGAATTTCTATGAATTTGATCTCGATGTCGACTACGGTGATCAGGAGTATGAAGCCGAGTACGAATATAACGACGGAAATCCGGAAGCGCAGATCGAAGACAGCCGTGACGGTGACGAGCTGAGCCTGACCGGGGAAGGCGCGCTGGAAGAGCTGGAAGGTCCGCTGACAGAGCTTGATCTCGATGCAGACAGCTCGGACGATGAGGTTATGGATCAAGTCATGAACGCATTTGGTATTGAAGAAGGCTACGAGGAGTTTGAAGTGGAGATTGAGTTTTTTGATGATGAAGAACTGGAAGTAGAAGACGAAGAGTAATTGAGCAGCCGGTCCGGGCATCCCGGACCGGTAT
The DNA here is from genome assembly GCF_012034335.1 of Alkalicoccus luteus. Classification (GTDB taxonomy): domain Bacteria; phylum Bacillota; class Bacilli; order Bacillales; family Salisediminibacteriaceae; genus Alkalicoccus; species Alkalicoccus luteus_A. The sequence continues at coordinate 27,903 of NZ_JAATHJ010000006.1, forward strand.
TTCTGCGTAGAGAAGGAGCGGGTTTTGTGAGCTGGGAGAAGCTGAAGCAAGTCGTACAGGAAGAGGCAGCAATTCAGGACAAAACGGTCGTCCTCGTGTCAGCTGATCATGGATCGGGACGGGCAAGCGTGCAGCCGTTCCGCGGACAAGCGTACCAAGAAGCGGCAGAAGCCGAAGCGATGAGGATCGACGTTGTTAAAAACGTGAAGCCTGCTTCCGGGGCTCAGGCGCTTACCTCTGTGTCTAAAACGAAAATTGCCTATACACCGAGAAAGCACGGTCTGCTGATCGGTGAGGAGCTGTATTTTCTTCCGGATGAAGTGGAGGCCTATGGCATGATCGTCAAAGGAAAGCTGAACCGCGAGGCGCTGCTCCATGCGCTGCCACGGCACGGCCGGGCTGATGACTGGCATACATATAAAGAGCTTGTTACAGAAGAGTGGCTTCACGTACACGTGTTTGAAACAGATGCGTGGTACGGCGGCGAAGAAGGTGTGCGCCCGCTGTTTCGCGGCAGAAGAACGCATGAAGAGCTGACTGAATCGGTGCTGGAAGACGCAGTGAGAACGGCTGCGACTCATTACTTTCAGCACGCGGTGAGCAGCCAGGGACAGTTCGTCTACGCGTTTAATCCGGTGACGAACGAGGTATCAACCGCCTACAACATGCTGCGGCACGCGGGGACCGTTTATGCGATGCTGCAGACATATGCCCATACGAATGAAGCGGACGTTCTCCGGCACGCAGAAAAAGCGGTGCGCTTTCTCGTCCGGCACATGGAGCCGGTGACCGTAAACGGACGAAGCGTGATGGCACTCGTTCATAAAGACGAAATCAAGCTGGGCGGGCACAGTCTTGCGCTGCTCGCGTTAAGCCAGTATATCGATGTGACAGGAGACAAACAGTTCCTTCCTGTTATGCAGGGGCTGGCAGAATGGATGCTCGCGACGCAGGATGAAACGAAGAAATTTGCCATTCATAAAATGTCCTTTAAGTCAGGGAAGACCTCGCCGTTTACGTCGGACTACTATCCGGGAGAAGCGATTCTTGGCCTGGTGCGCCTTTATCATCATGACGGCGATGAGCGTTGGCTCGATGCAGCAGAAGACGAAGCGCATTACTTAATCAACGACCGCGATCGTGACGCGGACAAACAGTCGATTCCGCACGATCACTGGCTGCTCTATGCGTTAAATGACCTGTATCCGCTGCGCCCAAAGCAAATGTACGTGGACCACGCCTATTTTATCGGCGAAGCGATCATGGACGCACAGCGGCTGGAAAAAACCGAAGTCCCGGAGTGGCACGGATCCTATGACATGAAAGGGACCCCTCGTTCCACGCCGACTGCCTGCCGCAGCGAAGGCTTATCCGCACTGGCAGCACTCGCCGAACGCGTTGGAGATACGGACATGCAGCGGCGCTGCATAGAGGCAGCGAAGGCCGGCATCCTGTTTCAGCTGCGCATGCAGTATAGACGTGAGAGCGTAATGTTCTATGACTATAAGCCGCTCTGCATCGGAGCGGTGCACACGAGTCTCGGCAGCTACGAAATTCGCAATGACTTTACGCAGCACAGTGTCTCCAGTTTTTTAGGCCTGCTGAAGCAGATGCACAACGGAACGCAGTAAAAGCAGCTTGTAACGGACTTTTGCGCATCAAAACATCCCGGGTTCAGGCTGTAGACGGTTTTTGTGTATGTGAAGCTGCTGGAAGCTGTTTCTTCTAACACAATAGCGAGCGGTTAAAATGATTGAAACAACTTAGCAGATAAAATAACTTAAGACCTTGCAATTGTAACGTGTCACAGGGCAAACCGGACAATCGACTGAACCTGCCACCTGTACGCGCGAGTGAAGCCGGTCAGGGCTTCTCGCGGGAGGTCGGTGGCTGAAACGAAAAGTCCCGGCTGGTCTGATCAGCGAAAGAAGTAATCACACAGAAACGCCCCGGGTTCGATATTAACCCGGGGCGTTTTGCTATGCTTTTACGACGGTGATCGCATCGTCTTTCACATCGACGCGGATCTTTGTCAGATCGTCGTGATCCAAAATCAGATCGGTGATGCGGTCTTCGACTTCGTGCTGAATCGTTCTGCGAAGCGGGCGTGCGCCGAATGCGCGGTTGTAGCCCATCTCCGCAAGCTTTCGTTTGGCTTCCCCGCTGATCGTCAGCGTCAGCTCCTGATCGGCGAGCGTTTCGTTCAGCTCGCTGATCATCAGATCAACGATCGACACGAGGTGCTCCTGCTCCAGATGGTTGAACGAAATGATCGCGTCAAACCGGTTCAGGAACTCCGGCTTGAAGTAGCCGGACAGCTTTTCCATGAGGTTCTGCTCGCGGACAGAGTCGCTTTCCCCGAAGCCGATCGGCTCCTGCTGGGAAGCACCCGTTCCGGCGTTGCTCGTCATGATGATCACGGTATCCTTAAAGCTGACGGTACGTCCCTGGCTGTCGGTGAGACGACCGTCTTCCATGATCTGCAGGAACATATGCTGCACGTCCGGTTGCGCCTTTTCAATCTCGTCGAGCAAAATGATTGAATACGGATTGCGACGCACTTTTTCGGTCAGCTGACCTGCTTCTTCGTGGCCGACGTAGCCCGGGGGAGAACCGATCAGCTTGGAAACGGCGTGCTTCTCCATATACTCGCTCATATCAAGGCGGTGCATCGCTTCTTTCGTGCCGAACATTTCTTTTGCCAAGGTTTTTGTCAGCTCGGTCTTTCCGACACCGGTCGGACCGACGAACAGAAACGAACCGATCGGCCGGTGCTTGGATTTAAGACCCGCCCGTGAGCGGCGAACGGCTTTTGCGACCTGCTGCACTGCTTCTTCCTGGCCGATGACGCTTCCGCTTAACGATTCGGCCAAATGCTTCATTTTGGACGCTTCGTTATTCTGCAGTTTACCGACTGGAATGCCGGTTTTCTCCTCGATAATATGCTGAATCACATCAGCGTTGATCGCTGTTTTGACATCCGGCTCGGCCTGCTTCACTTGTTTTTCAAGACTTTCCTCTTCATCACGGAGTTTGGCAGCCGTTTCATAATCTTCTTTTTTCAATGCTTTTTCCTTTTCAGCTGCAAGCTCGGTAAGTCGTTCTTCGGCTTCACTGAGCGTCATGCCTCCGTTTTGCAGGTTCGTTCTTGCGCCGGCCTCGTCCATGAGGTCGATTGCTTTGTCCGGAAGGAAGCGGTCCTGAATGTACCGGTCGGACAGCTTCACACACGCCTGCAGTGCCTCATCCGTGAAAGAAACGGCGTGGTAATCCTCGTATTTTTCTTTTAACCCTTCTAAAATGGTCAGTGCTTCCTCCAGCGACGGCTCGTTGACCATCACCGGCTGAAAACGGCGCTCTAGCGCACCGTCTTTCTCAATTTGACGGTATTCTTTCAACGTTGTGGCTCCAATAACCTGCAGGCCGCCGCGGGCGAGGGCCGGTTTTAAGATGTTTCCGGCATCCATGGACCCTTCAGCTTTGCCTGCTCCGGCAACCTGATGAATTTCATCAATAAACAGGAGCACATCCTGACGTTCCTGCACTTCATTGATCAGCTGCTTCATTCGCTCTTCAAACTGACCGCGGATGCCGGTGTCAGCTACTAGCGATGCCATGTCGAGCAGGTACACCTGCTTGTTTTTCAGCTTAGCCGGCACGTCGCCGGAAGCAATTTTTAACGCGAGACCTTCGGCAACAGCCGTTTTACCGACTCCTGGCTCACCGATCAGCACCGGATTATTTTTCGTGCGGCGGTTTAAAATTTCTGCGACTCGCTTTACTTCCTGATCCCGGCCGATCACCGGGTCAATCAAGCCAGCGCGGGCAGCATCGGTGACGTTCGTTCCGAGCTCATCGAGGACACCTTGATCTTTTGCGGGTGCTTCCGGAGGCGCCTGGAATCCGGCGTCTGGGCCGCCGCCGGAAAAACCTCCGCTCATGTTCGGTGACTGAGGAGCCCGGGACCTCAGCTCCTGAAAGCAAACGTGGCAAAGGCGCATATCCTGAACGTTTTCGTTATGCTGTAATCTCACATGAATGGCAGCTTCTCGCTGTTGGCAGTGTTGGCATTTCATAATAGATAACCTCCTTCTGATGTAATCAAAGTCTGACTTTGACTATCTTTGACTATATTATAGTTTGACTATCTTTGACTTTCAAGTGTTTTGTTTATAATTGATGGATTTATTTTTAAAACAGCAGGTGTCGGGCCTTGACAGTCGCAGCATACAACGAAAAAGCGTGCCGGAAATTCCGGCACGCTCAGGTTATTAAAGCTGATTACATATCGTCGTCATCATCGTCATCGTCGTTCATCATATCGTCGTCATCATCGTCGTCGTCGTTCATCATATCGTCGTCATCATCGTCATCGTCGTTCATCATGTCGTCGTCATCATCATCGTCGTCGTTCATCATGTCGTCGTCATCATCGTCATCATCATTCATTGCGTTGTCGTTTCCAGCATCGTTATCGATATCTGCGTTTTCTTCTGTACCGTTGTTGTTCAGTCCGTCACCGTTGTTGTCGATTCCGTTGTCGACATCGTTTCCGCAGCCTGCGAGTACCCCTGCTGCGATCATGCCTGTTGCTGCTGTAAGTTTAAGTGATTTTTTCATAAATAATACATCCTCCTAGTAATAAGTAATGATAGCTCTTACGACAGGCTATTTCACTCTCACGGATTCGTTAAACATATGTCGGTTCTTTCTCATAGTTTTTCACATTTTGGCAGGGCACGGCATGGTGTTATGCGATTAAGCGGTAGCGTTATCTATATGATTATCAACAATGAAAAAAGCCCGCGATGATTCTGCAATGATGACAGAATGATCCGGGCTTCATCGAGCTTTTGATACTGCAGCCGTTTGTTACACCTCGGCTGTTTTTTCGTTTCGCTTAAACAAGACGACATTCGTATGTGCCTCGTGGATTGCTTCGTTTTCCCGGTGAAGCTTCCAGTCGGTATACTTAATCGCAGAGGCGATCAGCTTTGCGATGTTCATCACCGTATGCAGCCGCGTATTTTGCAGCACTGACAGCTCCATAAAGCCGGCGACATTTACGATTCCGGTGATGTGCATGTTGCCGACAGGCGGCAGCTCTCTGCTCAGCGCCGAACCGGGATAAAGCGGACCGTCGCCGACAACGACCGTTCCTACATTTTGACGGCGGCCAAGACAGGCATCAACGGCGATGATAAACGGGTCATCGTAGTCTGCTTCAATCTCGGCAATGACGCCGTGCAGGTTTTTGGCATGGACCGGCTCATCGAGTGTGCCGTAGACGTTCATTTGCTTTAAGTATCGCTCTTTCAGCAGCGTTCCCGTGAGCGGACCGAGCGAGTCTCCTGTGGAACGGTCCGTTCCGATGCAAACGAGAACGACAGGCCTTGTGCTTCCGGCAAGCCGGCGGATCAGAAAATCCGTCATTTCCCGGAGCGCAGTCGGTGAATCCCATAAATAGCGCATTTGTTCCCTGTGCAGATGTTCGCTCATTCGTACTCCTCCGTTCGTTATAAAGAATATGATTTAGTTCATTATAACGCACAGGTGAAAATAATCAAGTCTTTTCTGCGGAGAAAAATGAAGTGAAGCAATTACGCCTGCCGGTCTGGAAGCAGCTTCCGGCGTGATCTCTGTATATGCGGCGCCTGATAGTAGGTCTATGGTGGTAAACTGCGGCAGAAAATCCGTCTTCCGATTAATTGTGTGCGTACCTGTTACATACCTTTTCTGCAGAAAAGAAAACGCCGAATCTGAAAAGAAAGCAGCAAGCGTTCGTTTTAAAGAATCAGCAAATGCCTTCGTTCCGCTTTTTACAGAAACAGGTCTATCCTTGTATTCTTTTTGATGAACATCTTTAGTATGATAAAGATGCGGTTCAGCCGCACGGACAATTGTCCGCGAAAGGAGGGCTTATGTTGGATGTAGGGAGAATGTCGCTTGCCGTCAATCAGCTTCAGACGCAGCAGCAGGTAGAATCCATACAGCAGCATCAGCTTTTAGACAAGGCAGGGGAAGAACGGTCGGTTCTCCCGGTGGACGGGGCAGAACTGCCTGCGGAAGCCGGCAGCAGCCGCGAGGATGAGGCGGCGCGGGAGCAGCAGCGTCACTTGCTTCAGCAGCAGGTGGATGAGCAGCTTCGCAGCGTGCAGCCGTATCTTGGCGGTGTCGTAGACGTCCGGGTTTAGCCCTGTCAGCGAGAAGAGGTGGCAGCACCTCTTCTTCACCAATTTATTATTATCTGAATAGTCAAAATATAAATGACAGCGCTGTTCGTTTTATGATAAAATACAAGTAGCAACACGACTTGCACCGAAAACAATTAGTTGGAGGGATCGATCATGTCCGAGAAAAATTCGCCTCCCGTCAGCAGCTCCGGCCTAACGCAGAACACAGCCGCAACGCTCAGTTACGTGCTCGGGTTTATCACTGGTCTGATCTTTTTGTTTCTTGAGAAGGATAATAAATTTATCCGTTTTCATGCGATGCAGTCGATTGTCATTTCCGTTGCATTTCTCATTTTGAATACCGTCTTAAGCTTTATTCCGATTATTGGCTGGATTTTGGCACCGCTGCTTGCACCGGTCGGGCTTGTGATTTGGATCCTTTGTATGGTGAAGGCGTATAAAGGCGAATGGTATGAGTTTCCGTGGGCCGGCAAATTTGCTCGTGAACAAGTAGATAAAATGTCCGCACAAGGGCAGTAATCATGAAAGCCGTCCGAATTCGCCGGACGGCTTCTTTTTACATTCAGCTGTCTTCCGGCAGTGTCAGCGGATTGGCGTCATCACTCGTCCATTCCATCAGCGAACCGTCGTATACGGCAGGTTCACGGCCGAGTGAAGTAAGCACGAGTGCGTTCCATGTCGCGGCTACACCGCCGCCGCAATATGTGATCACGCGCTTATCCGCATCGAGCACGCCAGATTCCCGGAACTGTTCGTGCAGTCGTTCCGGGAGCGGCAATGTCCCGTCTTCACGGCTTAAGTCCCCAAAAAACACGTGAGTGCTTCCCGGGATGTGACCTTTACGCGGATAGCGGCCGGACTCCCCACGGAAATCCTCCAGCGACAGACAGTTCATGATAACGGTCTGGTCATCGTGCATCGCCCGTCTGACGTCGTTAATATCAGCGAGCAGCTCCGGACGATGGGATCCGGTAAATGTGCCGGCAGCAGCAAGCGGAATCTCATCGGTAAGTGGTCCGGCCTGCTTTTTCCACTGCGGCAGGCCGCCTGCAAGAACGTACACGTCTTCGTGGCCGGCCAGCCGGAACTGCCACCAGAGCCTCGAGGCCCAGTCGGAAGCGGTAAACGACGCATTCACGAGCGGTCCGCGGTCGTAAATCACAACGGTCGTATCATCGTGAATCCCGAGTCCACGGGCCAGTGTGACAAATGTTTCGTGACTGACAGCCGTCAGTGGCACAGAGGCTTTCGTGTCGGAGAATACAGTCAGAAGATCGGCGAAAAATGCGCCGGGAATATGCTCCTCCTGATACGCGTCGGCACCGGGATGAATGCGGAATTCATCCGGCGTTTCTTCTGCCAGAACGCTCGCATCGAGTATGCGGACGTTGTCATCATCCAGATGCTCGAGCAGCCAGTCGGTCGTTACAATCGGATGGTAAAATGTCATCTGATCAACTCCTTTGTCTGATCGTACCATGATTTCCGTGGTTTTTTCCTTAAATTGGTCCTGAGTCTTAACGAGAAGGCGATCAGCGCCGATACGAGGAAGGAGGGAGAGGGGAGATAGCTGTGGAAAAAGAAATGCTCGAGATGCAGCTTGAAGAAGTAAAGCGTCTGGACCGCCAGTATGAACAGTTGGAGCAGATGCTGTTGTACATGCGCTGTCTCGCTGAACAAGCGGCAGTTTCCGTTACATCAGCAGAGCGGCAGGAACTGCAGCAGGAGTTTAATCAGGCGCTGGCGGCTTATGAGCAAATGGTGGAAGGTGCAACCGGGACTATTCATTGAATCGTCCGCAGATGGTCAACGTTTCGTGGAGGAAACCGATAGAAACACAAGCAGGGAAAACAGAAGACGGCGCCGGAAAGAGGCTTCGTGTTCTGTTTTTTTTATAGAAGATGGCGGTCAACTGAAGAAAGGGTGAGCAGATGGATGGCATGAACAGAATGACGGGGTTTGCTTCCGGCATGGATATCAATCAAATGGTACAGGACCTGATGCGGGCAGAGCGGCAGCCGCTCGAGCCGATGCAGCAGAACGCAGCAGAGCTTCAGCTTAAAATTGACGAATACCGGACGATGAACCGGAGTTTTTCCGAGTTTCGAAACAATACGTTCGACGGCGTCCTCCGAAGCTCGAACATGCGCGCGATGGAAGCGGCGAGCTCCAATGAAGCAGCGGTTTCTGTTTCGGCAGGGGCCGGTACACCGGAGGGGACGTATACGCTTTCGGATATTTCACTTGCCAAAGCTGAAACGCAGGCATCGTTTTTGGAAGGCAGTACGGACGGATCGTTTATCCGCGAAGGCGGCTCTCTGGACCGTCAGCTTGCACTGGCGGATCAGGCAGATGAGCTCGCAGCCGGCTTTGAGACAGGAGCGTTTGCGATTGCCGTGACGAATGAGGAAGGAGAGGAGCATGTCCGCTCGTTTACGATTGACGATACGACGACGCTGGATGACCTGCTTCAGGATATCAACGGATCCGGGATCGGCGTGCAGGCGTTCTATGATGAGTTCTCCGGCCAGATGTCGATGCAGCGGACGGACACAGGCGTTTACAATGAAACCGGTTCGGAAATCCGGTTCGGCACAGGCGATGAGGAGACGTTTACAGAAACGGCTGAGAACGCTTTTTCCTCGATGTTCGGCTTTGATCCGGCACATGCCGTTATGGAAGAAGCCGAAAACGCCGTATTTACGATGAACGGGCTGACGGAAATGGAACGGCAGAGCAATCAGTTTGAAATTAACGGGGTGCAGTTTTCGCTGCAAAATGAGACAGCAGGACCGGTGACGGTATCGGTCGCTTCTGACGGGGAGAAAATGTTTGATACCGTGATGGCATTTGTCGATGACTACAATGAAATGGTCGCCGGCGTGCAGGAAAAAACGTCCGAAGAGTACTTTCGGGACTACGCGCCCCTTACGGACGAGCAGCGCCGCGATATGACGGAATCGGAAGTTGAGATGTGGGAAGAGCGCTCCAACAGTGGTCTATTGCGCCGTGATTCCATTTTAACCGGTGCGCTCAGCCAAATGCGGATGCAGTTTTACGAGCCGGTAGAAGGCACCGGTGATCTGTCCCAGATTACGGAGATCGGCATCACGACTTCATCCGATTACCAGATGGGAGGACTGCTGGAAGTGGACGAAGAGCAGCTGCGCCGTCAGATTGCTGAAAATCCGGAAGGCGTCCAGCAGCTGTTTGCCGCAGACGGTGAAACGAGTGAAGAGCAGGGCATAGCCCGCCGCCTCCGCGACACGCTGAGCGGGACGATCGGCCAAATCGGTGAACGCGCCGGCCGAACCGATATCTCCTCTAACCAGACGTTTACACTCGGACGGGAGCTGGAGCAACAGGGAGAGCAGATCACCAACTTCGAACGCCGCATGCAGCAGGTGGAAGAACGTCACTGGCGCCAGTTTACAGCGATGGAACAGGCCATGGCACGAGCGAATGCCCAGGCGGAACAGCTGATGTCGTCACTCGGCGGCATGCAGATGCAGTAAATGAGAGTTTGCTGATTTTGAAAACGATACGGATAAGATGAAACTATCTAAATGGTATAATTTGTATTTTAGGCAAAGATATTGAAGGATCCTGTAAAACGATAGCAAATCCTAAATGACTCTCAGTTGTTCGACGGTCATTTAGGGTTTGTTTTTTTTGCATTGTAATAACTGTAAATATCCCTAAATTAAATTCAGGATGAAGGGGAGTTTCGTGTGAAATTATTTCAAATGAAAAGTAAGCCTCATTTGTTATGAAGCAATAATAAGAAAACGTTAGATTCTAATATAAAGCTTATGTGCGGTTCGTGTGTAGTCGAGGGGAACTTATTAGCATTGAATGTCGAAGCGAAGGTCGGCGACTCTGAGAGGATCAGAACGTAGCGAAGATCCAGCGCTCCCGACGTCAGGAGGAAGGGATTAGCTGAGCGCGTTCCCTCCGGAAAGCGTCCAACCGTAAGTGTAAAATATATACGTAACAAGAAACCGGCTTATTATTGCAAGCTTCTCTAAAGTCTGAATATAAACCATGCGTGGGACCGTTTGACGAAAAATATGCGCCGTGCTAAACTATGGATAGAAAGTGACTGACTGTCAGTCACTTATTCGGTTGAAAATCAGGAGGCGGATATGAAGCAGACAACCTATGACCAGCTGCTCGAAGCGGCGATGAATGTGATCCGCCGCGAAGGCTTTGATAAAGCGTCGGTGTCGCGCTTTGTGAAAGAAGCGGGCGTCGCTCAAGGCACCTTTTACAATTACTTTGCTTCAAAAAACGAGCTCGTGCCGGCAATCGCAGCACGCATTCTCGATGAGCAGCTTGCCCGCATGCAGGCGCGTGGGGATGCAGAAACGCTGGAGACGCTAGTGGAAACGATGATTGACGTGACGTTTACAATTACAGAAGAATTCCGGGATTATATCAGCTTTTGCTACAGCGGGATCTCGATGTACTACTCGTTTGAGCGGTGGGATGAGATTTACCGGCCCTACTATGATTGGCTCGAATCGCAGTTCTCCAAACTGCAGCGGGCTGGCAGAATCACGACAGAGCTTGAGCTGAAGGCGGCCGTGAATAATACGGTCGGCCTGATTGAGCATGCAGCAGAAGCCCACTATTTATCCCGGGCGGTAACAGAAGACCGGACGACTGCAGAAGCGGAACTGAAGCGGATGCTCGTCCGTGCGCTTACAATTTAATGAGGTGAAAAACGTGAGTTTGAAACAAGAAAAGAATATTCTCTGGATGTCTGTGGCTGCAGCCATCCTTTTTTCTGGTGCCGGCATCGTACTCGGTATGCTGTTTCAGTCCCAGATGATTTTGTTTGACGGACTATACTCTTTAATCAGCGTGGCGCTTTCCTACGTGTCACTTATGGCGGCAGCGTTTATGGCAAAAAGCGACTGGAAGCGGTATCCGTTTGGGAAAGATATTGTGGAGCCGCTCGTCGTCCTGTTTAAATATACGGTGATTCTTATTTTGATTGCAGGCTCAGCCGCCGCAGCGGTGACGGCGCTGTTTCAGGGCGGGCGTGACATGCAGGTTGGACCGGCATTCGCGTATTCGTTTGTTGGGCTGCTCGCCTGCGGGGCGGTTACGATGTATCTGCACAAACGCGCGAAACGCTCGGAGTCTGCTCTTTTGAAGGCGGAATCGAACCAGTGGCTCATGGATACGCTTGTGAGCACCGGCGTATTTGCCGGATTTCTCGTTGCATTCGTGCTGGACGTATTCCAGTGGTTCCCGGCCTTTATTCCATATGTCGACCCGCTGATGGTTCTGCTCGTGTCGCTCTACTTTTTAAAGTTTCCACTGAAGGAAATGCGGGCGGCGCTGAAGGAAGTACTCGAGATGAGTCCGGACGGCGCAGTGCGAAGCCGGATGGAGGAAACCCTTCAGGAGCTTGCCGGCGAATACGGCGTAGAAGAAAGTTTTCTGCGAATGACGAAGGTAGGGCGCACCATCTGGGTAGAGATTGACATCGTTGCACCGGAAACAAGCCCCCTGAATTCGTTGACGAAGCAGGATGAAATGCGAAGCAAGCTGTCCTCGGTTTTGACCGGAGCTGCCCCGAAAAAATGGCTGACGGTCTCGTTTATGGCCGATCGTCACTGGGCACTTGATGAATAAAGGGCAGATAGTCCTGTTTTTACGAGAAGCGCTGAACGCGCTTCTTTTTTTATCCGATATAGTTAGAAGAGGATCATACTGACAACAGCATAACAACCAAATAACAACCGAATAGAACATGAGGAGTGAGGCATATGCGGCTCAGTGGCTTTGCAACGGGGATGGATATCAATCAGATGGTGCAGGATTTAATGAAGGCAGAACGGATGCCGCTCAATAAATTAGAGCAGCGCAAAACGCAGACGCAGTGGCGGATCGATCAATTCCGGGAAATTAACGTGAAGCTCGATCAGTTCCGGAACAATACGTTTGATAACGTGATGCGACGCTCGACCATGATGGCGAATAAAATCGTCAGCTCACAGCCATCGCTCGTGACGGCTGCAGGGAGTTCATCCACGATGGAAGGCTCGCTGAGGCTTACGGAAGTGAAATCACTGGCGACCGCAGCATCAAACGCCAGCACAAGCCGTGTCGGCGAGCAGTTGTCTGTTTCAGGCAAGCTGAGCGAGCAGCAGCTGGATGCAGAAAACGTATGGACACGGGGCGTCGTCAACCGTGAAACAATTACGGTTCAGCAGTCGCAGTCGTCGATCAGCCTGAACCGCGAGCTGGGAAATCCGGAGTCGACGGTCGTGCGGGTAAACGGTGTTTCCTACAAAGTGGTGGAGGAAGGCTTTGACGGCGAGCTTACCGCTACACAGGTGATGCTTGACCGGGAGACGAACAGTCTCGTATTCGGACAGGAGCTTGCCCGCAATGCCCGCGTCGAGGTCGTTTCTGCAAGAGAAGATGAGAACGGAACGGATCTGTTTTCCATGAACAGCATCGAAACGAAGGCAAAGGACGGCTCGACGGTGACGGACCGTTTTCTCATCACTGGTGACCAGTCGATGAACGATGTCATGCAGATGATGAACCGCTCAAAGGTCGGAGTGAGTGCTTTTTATGATACCGGGACGGACCGGGTGTCAATCGTCCGGGATGAGACCGGTATTTATAACGAGGGCGGCGCTGAAATGACGTTCAGCGGATCTTTTTTTCGCGAGGCGCTCAAGCTGGATGAAGCGAATGAGCGTACCGGCACGAACGCCGTGTTTACGATCAACGGACTGGAGACACACCGGCAGTCGAATACGTTCAGCGTTAACGGTATGGCGATCACGCTCCACGAAACGTTCAGCGGCAGAGACGTGAGCCTGACCGTTCAGCGTGACACAGATAAGGTCTTTGATACGATAAAAGCATTTGTGGACGAATACAATGAACTGATTGATCTCATGCAGGGTCGTATCTCCGAAGAAGCATTCCGTGACTTTCCGCCTTTGACGGAAGAAGAGCGACGCGATTTAACCGAGCGGGAAGCCGAGCTTTGGGATGAAAAGGCGATGAGCGGCCTGCTCCGAAACGACTCCATTCTACGAGGCGGAATGGACCGCTTCCGGGTGCAGATGTATTCCAACGTGGAGGGTACCGGCTCTGAGTTCAGGCAGCTGGCGCAAATCGGTATCACGACAACGTCTGATTTCCGAAACGGCGGCAAGCTGGAAATCAACGAGGATCGGCTGCGGGCTGCCATTGAACAGGATGCGGAGGGCGTTTATCAGCTTTTCGCGGCAGATGGAGCCGCTGAATCAGAAAAGGGACTGGCAAGGCGGCTGCGAGACAGCGCCAACGGCATGATCGAATCGATTTCCAGACGAGCCGGAGGACTTCGGGGCCGGACGGTCAATCAGCAGTTTACGCTCGGCCGGGAAATCAATAATATTGAAGACCGAATGTCGGCTTTCGAACGCCGCATGCAGCAGGTAGAGCAGCGGTACTGGTCCCAGTTCACCGCGATGGAAAAAGCAGTCGCAAAAGCGAATGCACAGGCAGAGACCTTCTTTGCGCAAATGTTTAACGGTATGTAAACGGAATTAAAGGAGAGAAACGGATGGCACAGCTGCGCAGCTTGTACGAAACGACGAAAGCACTTTATGATCACGTCACGGTGCCGATGCCGAAGGACGGCGAAGCGCGTGATACGTATATTGAAACGGTCAACGAGCTGCTGGAGCGTCGGGAGCACTATATGGACGGCGTCAGACCGCCGGAATCAGAAGCAGAAACACGTATTGCCCGGGAAATAATCCGGCTTTCCAAGGGAATTGCTAAGGAGTTGGAATCCGGTAAATCACTGATTCAAAAAGATATCCGCTCCCATGAACAGCGGAAACGGGCCGTGCAGTACGAAAATCCGTACAGCGGACCGACACCGGACGGGGTTTTCGTCGACTCCAAGAAATAAACCTTCACATATGAGCCTTTCGTCCGATATAAACGATGTACCATCGGAAAAGTGAGGTGTTGGCACATGGAAGTGCACACAGGCCGAAGCGCGGTGCCGAACCGCTCTGCCCTGATACATCAGGAGAAACAGCTGCCGCAGCAGCCCGTATCTGCTCCACAAGGACGTACAGAAGCAGGGCCATGGTCTCAGGAAAACCTGGACCGCAGCCTCGAGGGCATGAACGAGCTTTCGATCATGAAAGAGCGTTCCTTAAAGTTTGAACAGCACGACACGCTGGACAGGACGATGGTCAAAATCATTGACCGGGAAACGGATGAAGTCGTCAGGGAACTGCCGCCGGAGGAATTTCTTGATATGATTTCTTCGATGCTGGAGTTTGCGGGTCTTTTGTTCGACCGGAAAGTGTGAGAAGAGAGGAGACTGCGGCTCCTCTTTTTCTTTTTGACAGGCAAATACATTAAACCTTTCCACCGGATGTACCGATATGAACAGTGGAAGTCTATTACCAGAAAGAAAGGGTGTCATACTGTATGGCTGCAAACAATCCATATGCTGCATATAAACAAACATCGATCGAAACGAAATCACCGGGAGAACTGACGCTCATGCTTTACGACGGATGCTTGAAGTTCATCAGGCGAGCCGATGCCGCAATGGAAGCAGGCAGCACAGAGGACCGCCATACGAATCTGGTAAAGGCGCAAAACATCATCCGCGAGCTCATGGTAACACTCGATCAAAGCGTAAACGTCAGTCAGGGCATGATGCAGCTGTATGATTTCATTCTCGCCAAGCTGATTGATGCCAATACGAAGAACGACCGCGAGGCGCTTGCTGAAGCGGCGGGATTTGTGACGGATTTCCGTGATACGTGGAAGGAAGTCATTCAGATGGACCGGCGTGCACGGCACGGTTCCGGCGGCATTTCAAAAGCAGCTGGCAGTGCGTATGCAGCTGCGGGAGCAAAACGCTGACTTATAACATATCGCAGAACACAACCGCTCAGCCGGTTCGTGTTCTTTTTTTCTTATAAGGGCTGCCGTGCTAAACTGAAGAAGATGACGTTTGAAAGGAGTGGCCCTTCATGCCTGTTCAGCTGAACGAGAAGCAGAAAGTGTTTTTAAAGCAGTACACGAGCCTGTTGCAGGAAGTACAGGAATCCGCTGTTTATGCGGGAGAATGCTACATTCAGGGGGATGACGATATCGCAGACAGGCTGCTCGCCTCTGTCAGCACGGGACTGATTCCGTACAATCCGGAGAATATGACGATGTTCTCGATCTTCGGATCAGAAAAGAGCGCGCTCAATCGTCTGACTATATTTCATCATGCGGTTACCGAAGCGGCAGCGATTACGGAAAAAGAATGGACGACAGCGGAAAAAATGCAATTTTTACACGAGCAGTTTATTCCTGCACTGAAAACGTGGCAGGATACCGCAGCTCTTTATTCTACGTCAGGAGATGATACTGATGCCGGTCATTGATATGCCGCTTGAGGAGCTTTACGCCTATCAAGGAAGAAATCCGAAGC
Organism: Alkalicoccus luteus; assembly: GCF_012034335.1. Taxonomy (GTDB): domain Bacteria; phylum Bacillota; class Bacilli; order Bacillales; family Salisediminibacteriaceae; genus Alkalicoccus; species Alkalicoccus luteus_A. Next base: position 43,569 of record NZ_JAATHJ010000006.1, read on the forward strand.
CAGCTGATTTTGACGATTACTGGCAGCGGGCACTCGCAGAGCTTGAGGCCATTGAGGCTGACGTAAAAGAAGAAGAGGCATCGTTTCAATTTCCGTTTGCCACGTGCCGACACTTGACGTTTACCGGCGTTCGCGGGGCGCAGATTCATGTCAAAGCCATTATCCCGCATCAGCCGCCTGCGGGGGCGGAGAAGCTGCCGGCCGTGCTGGAGTTTCACGGGTACAGCATGAATGCCGGTGACTGGACGTCAAAGGCAGCGTTTGCCGCTGCCGGCCGGGCCGTTTTTTCGATGGATGTCCGCGGTCAAGGTGGATTATCGGAGGATACCGGAGGCGTAAGCGGCAACACATTGCAGGGTCATATTACGAGAGGCATGCAGGATGGGGAAGATGAGCTGTTGTTCCGCCACATTTTTCTCGACACCGTTCAGCTCGCCCGCCTCGTAATGGCACGGGAGGATATCGATGAAACGAACGTATCAGTGACCGGCTGGTCTCAGGGCGGGGCGCTCGCGGTTGCTTGTGCGGCGCTGGAGCCTCGTGTAAAGCGCGCAGCGCCGGTGTATCCGTTTTTATCGGACTACCTGCGTGTCTGGGAAATGGATCTGGACGTGGAAGCCTATCAGGATATCCGCCGCTACTTCCGCCGCTTCGACCCGGTGCATGCGGAACGGGATTCCTTTTTTGAGCGCCTCGGCTATATTGACATTCAGCATCTGGTTGACCGGATTCAGGCACCTGTCTTAATGGGAACCGGATTGATTGATCCGGTTTGTCCGCCGTCGTCGCAGTTTGCTGCCTACAATAAAATCACGTCGGAAAAAGAGATCGTGCTCTATCCGGATTTTGCCCATGAAGCGCTGCCCGGCATGCGGGACCGGATTTTCACGTTTTTAACGGGCAGGTAAAAGGAGGAGACAACAAGGGAGAGTAAGGATTACCTTTTTTACTATGAAAAGGATTTACATAAAATCCTGATTATGGGGTTGAGAATATGGCGATTCGTGAAATAGCCTTCGTACACACTATATTAGAGGAGGCGTTATCACATGGATCCAAAACAACAGGCAGAAGAAAAGCTTGACCATACGTCCGAAGAGAAAAAACAGGAAATTCTCGACAGCTTTCAAGGATTTCTCGATTATTTAAACAAGCAGGTGAATCGCGGCGAGAAGCTTGGTCTCGGAGAAGAGCAGCTCGCAAAAGGTGCCGAGCGCGTGGCTGAATACTTGAAGAACCACGAAGAGCCGCGTAACTCGGAAGAGAAGCTGCTGCAGGAAATGTGGCAGGTCGCGGAAGAAGAAGAAAAGCGGCACATCGCCCGCACGCTCGTCCGTCTCGCGCAAAAAGAAGGCAACGCATAAAGCAGGAAAAAACTCCGGATCAATGCGATCCGGAGCTTTTTTTTCATGGAATGCTTTCGGTAATGGCATCCGTAATTTTACTCACGATCTGCAAACCGGACATCCAAACCAGCCAGTTGGGATCCAGGCTGATTCTGCTAAAATATCCGCATCTTCGTCAACGGAAGATGCGGATCAGTGGTTACTGCTCTTTCAGCACGACCGCCTGCAGCGGCACGAGTGTTAAGGTCAGCTTCCCATTTTTCAATTCGTAAAGCGTATCGTCCTCAAGGCTTCGAAATGTCCCTTGACCGAGGTCGCTTAGCTCAATTTTTTCCTGCTTTGTGCCAGCGTTCGCTGCGATAACGAAACGGGACATGTCGTCTGCGCGTTCGTAGGCCGTCACGCTGCTGCCGGATTCCGCGGAGATAAAGCGGAAGGAGCCGTCACGGAGCGCGCGGTGGCTGCGCCGCAGCGAGATGAGGGTCTGATAAAACGAAAGCAGCTCCTGATCCTGGTGATCTTCCTCCCAGACCATCGGGCGTCGGCAGCCAGGATCGGCGCCGCCGTCCATGCCGACTTCATCGCCGTAATAAATGCACGGCGCGCCCATGTAAGTCAGCTGAAACAAAGCAGCGAGCTTCATCCGCTCTTTGTCGCCCTCTGCAATGCTTAGCAGGCGCGGCGTGTCATGGGAATCGAGCAGGTTAAACGCAGCTTCGTTTGCCTGGCGCGGATAGGAGATCAACATGGCGTCAAGCCGGCCCATAAAGTGCGCGGCGTCGATTTCTTCTTTGACAAAGAAGTCGAGAATCGCGTTGGTGACCGGATAGTTCATGACGGCATCGAACTGGTCGCCGCCAAGCCAAGCGAGCGAATTGTGCCAGATTTCACCGAGGATATAGGCATCCGGATTCGCTTTCTTCACGGTATCCCGGAACTCCCGCCAGAAGCGGTGGTCTACTTCATTGGCGACATCAAGGCGCCAGCCGTCTGCGCCGATATCCTCAATCCAGTAACGGGCAACCTCAAGCAGATACGCTTTCACTTCCGGATGCTCCGTGTTCAGCTTCGGCATCTGGGCGACGAAGCCGAACGTATCATAGTTGAGCGGATCTTCTGCTAGCGGATAGTCGCGGATGTGGAACCAGTCGCGGAACCGTGATTTCTCTCCGTTTTTCAGCACGTCTTGAAACGGTGGGAAATAGTAGCCGGAATGGTTGAACACAGCATCGAGCATGACACGGATGCCGCGCGCGTGTGCTTCATCAACGAGCCGCTTCGCGGTTTCGTTATCACCGAACTGCGGGTCGACTTTTAAGTAATCGATCGTATCGTATTTATGATTGGAAAACGCTTCGAAAAACGGTGTGAAGTAGATACACGTCACGCCGAGCTCTTCCAGATAGTCCAGCTTGTCGATGACCCCTTGCAGGTCGCCGCCGAAAAAGTTGTCGCGTGTCGGCACAGCGTCAGGAGTCCATGCTTCTGTGCCGGGCGGATTTAAGGATGCGTCTCCATTAGCAAACCGCTCCGGGAAAATTTGATAAAACACGGCGTCTTTCACCCACTCAGGCGGAGTGAAAACATCGATCGTATTTAAAAATGGGAATTCAAACATGCCCGACGGCGACCAGAGCATGCCGACACCGCCGGAATGAAGCGAGTCTTCTTTAAAGCCGGTCTCGTTCCAGAAAACGGTTCTGTCGCCCTTCTCAAATTTAAAGGCATAGGCAAAGCGCCGAAACGGCGGTTTGATTTCCACTTCATAATAGTCAAACATCGTATCACGGGCAAAAACGTTCATTTCTGACGTCCGGATCGTTTCCTCATGGAAGTCATATTTGTCTCCCCAGACGACGGAAACCCGGTCCATATCGTCTTTCTTCGTACGAACTCGAATGTGCAGTGTTTCATGATCATAGGCGTATGCATATTGCGATTTTGGCTGGTGGTAGATTGCTTCTAGCAGCATATCGGTTCCTCCCTGTCCGCAGAGCGGGTAGGCAGCGCCTCCCGTATCCGCTACAATAAGTATCAGTGCACGACGTCGTGCCGGTCATCCGCAATAAATAAGTGCAATCGTTTGCACAAACGGACGAATAAAAAAGCGGTTGCACCGCCAGTATAGCATGGGTACAAAGGTGTGTCCATGGACATTCAATCAGGAGGTTGCCATGACACAATTGCTGAAAATGAAGCCGGTATTCAAAGAGAAAATATGGGGCGGGTCTGCTTTACGGGACCGTTTCGGATATAGGGAAGCGAAAAACAATACAGGAGAGTGCTGGGGCATTTCCGGGCACGCAAACGGAGCGACTGAAGTACAGGGAGGCCCGTATGACGGGATGCCGCTGTCCACGCTCTGGAGTGAAAAACCAGAGCTGTTCGGACAGCAGAACGGTGACTTTCCGCTGCTTGTAAAGCTGCTTGACGCGGCCGATGATTTATCTGTACAGGTGCATCCGAACGACGATTACGCGAGGGAAAAGGAAGGGTGGGCGTACGGAAAAACGGAGTGCTGGTATATTGTACATGCCGCTCCCGGTGCAGAGCTGGTGCTCGGTCATCACGCTGCCACAAGAGAAGAGCTCCAGGAGCTTGCAGAAGCAGGGGAATGGAACAAGCTGTTTCGGCGCGTTAACGTAAAGGCGGGGGATTTCGTCTATGTTCCGAGTGGGACGGTGCATGCTATTGGCGGTGGGATCACGCTGCTGGAGGTCCAGCAAAGCTCGGATATTACCTACCGCTTCTATGATTACGATCGTCCCGGTCAGGACGGCGAGCTGCGGGAGCTGCATCTGGAGGATTCGATCGCCTGCTCGATGGTGCCTCATGAGGATCAAACCCCTCCACGTACAACGGAACAGACAGCCGGTGCGACGATTGAGACCTTAATTGAGGCTCCGTACTTTACAGTTCGCCGAGCCCTAGTCGAATCGGAAACTGCGCTGGCAAAAAAAGCGTCGTATCAGCTGATCTCGGTCATTGACGGAGAAGGCTATGTCCTGTTAAACGACGAGAAAATGCCCGTCCAAAAGGGAGATCACTTCGTCGTCACAGCAGGGGAGGAGCAGCCTGTTTTTGCCGGTACGCTTGAGCTGATCGCTGCTGAGCCTGGTGAATCAGCCTGAGCAAGTAAAACGCTGCACGAATAAGAAAAGGTGCCCGCATCAGAAAATGATCGGGCACCTTTTTCGTATCAGCTGCTGCTTCCGGACGCTTCTGCGTACTCTTCGCTTCCTTGCTTTTCCTTCAGTTTCTTTATGTCGGCGCGGATGAGGATGGAGGCAAATAAGGCGATGACGAACATCCCGCCAAAAATATACATCGTCAGCGCGTAGCTTTCCGTCACTTCACGGAGCCAGGAAACAACGACTGGTCCGACGAGACCTGCTGCAGCCCATGCAGTGAGTATATAGCCGTGAATGGCACCGAGCTGCTTCGTACCGAAAATATCACCGATGTAGGCCGGAATCGACGCAAACCCACCGCCGTAGCATGTCATAATAAGAAACAGGACGGCCTGGAAAATGAGCGCATCGGTTAAGCTCGGAAGCACAATGAACGAGACGATCTGAATTGCGAAAAAAGCGGTGTAGACGTTCGGTCGTCCGATATAGTCGGAAATAGATGCCCAGGCTAAACGCCCTGCTCCATTAAAGAAGCCCATAATCCCAACCATCGTCGCAGCCGCTGCTGCAGAAAGACCGGCAATTTCCTGACCCATCGGCGAAGCAACGGACAGGATGGCAATTCCGCAGGTGACGTTAATAAACAGCATCACCCAAAGCAGGTAAAAGCGCCGTGTTTTAACCGATTCGTTCGCAGTGAGAAAGGCAAGGTCTTTTTTCTCAGACTGCTCGCCGCTCTCTTCTTTTTCCCGCATCGCCTTTGGCTTCCAGCCTTCCGGCGGTTTGGCGAGATACAAGGACGAAATGAGCATGATCACAAAATAAACGACACCGAGAATATAAAAGGTTGCCGCGATGCTGAAGGCACCAATTAAGTATTGCATAACGGGGCTTGCAATCAACGAAGCGAAACCAAAGCCCATAATCGCCATGCCGGTCGCAAGTCCGCGGCGGTCCGGAAACCATTTGACGAGCGACGATACCGGCGTGATATAGCCGACACCCAAACCGAAGCCACCCATTGCCCCATAAAAGAAATAGAGCATCCACAGCGATTCGAGCTGGACGGACAGACCGGATCCGATCATGCCGACTCCGAAAAAAGCGGTGGAAACAAGCCCGGAAACACGCGGTCCGTACTTTTCGACGAAGTGCCCCATGAAGGCGGCCGACAGACCTAAAAAGGCGATCGCAATACTGAATGTAATCGAGATCGCCGTCAGACTCCAGCCGAACGTTTCGTTCATCGGATTGGAGAATACGCTCCATGAATAAACGGAACCGATGGATATATGAATGCCAACTGCCGCCGCTGCGATGAGCCAGCGGTTTTTGGATGTTTCTGCTGCCATGCTTATTCACTCCTTTGAACGGTTGTCTGAAAAAAACGAGCGGAAGGGAACGCGGTGTCCCTCCGCCCGGTTCAGGCTCATTTAGTTGCGCTCCTGATCCTTCGTTTCCTGGCCCATGCCTTCTAAAAAGCGCATCAAAATCGTCAGGGAACGATTGATCTGAGGATCCTTCAGCTTTTTGGCGAGATCGAAATAGCCCGTTTTTTCATCCGGATCCGGGTCTTCTGCAACCCGCTCGATGCCGTTGTTCAGCTTCAGCAGAAGCGGCTCGATTTTACGCATGTCAATCGTACCGAGCACGCCGACCATCAGCAGCATGTTGCGAAGCGCATTCGTGTTTTCATCTTTTGAAATCTCCTGAACGATGATCTCAAGCACTTTATCGCCCTCTGACACAAGACCGTTTGCGATCCGGGTGATGCCGTTTTTATGGAGGTTGTTCATCAGATCAATCGCACCGAGCACCGCTTCCTTGTTATCAGCGAGTGCCTGTTCCACTTCCTCCAGGTCTTTCTGACGCTGCGTTTCAGCTGAGAGCGGAGCAGGTTCAATGTCACGAATCGGTCTAGCCATTCGGTTTCGCCCCTTTCCTTCTCACTACATCTCCAGGGAACACGTAATCTTTGCGCTGCCATTTTGCTTCAACATTGACCCCGATCTGCGGCTGAGGATTGCCGTAACGATGGTTCGTGCGCGGAAGCGGGCTCTCGCCCTTCGGCTTCAGCACGTCCATCTTGGCGGATAGCTCCTTATAGGCCGGCGTGTCGGTGTCTTTATCGGCGTAGCTGCTCGTCAGCTGGTTAACAGCTGACGAGCCGGAGTCGTTCATCGGAAGGTACAGCTCCTTGCCCTGCACCCGGTCTGTTACGATACAGGATACCTTCACCTGGCCGTACGGAGAGGTCAGTTTGACAAACGAACCGTCTTCAATCCCTCGCTCCTCTGCAAGCTCCGGAGACACTTCAAGAAACGCGCCTGGCGTTTTACTCGTAATGCCTTCCGCTTTGTACGTCATGTTGCCTTCATGGAAGTGCTCCAGCAGTCGTCCGTTGTTGATGTGCAGATCATATTCCTCTCCAAAATCAAGCGGAACGGACCAGTCAACCGGGAAGAGGCGGGCTTTACCATCCGGGAACGGGAACTCTTCCTTGAAGAGAAGCGGCGTATCGGTGCCGTCTTCGGCAACCGGCCACTGCAGGCTGTTGTAACCCTCGAGACGGTCATAGGAGACACCTGCAAAAAGTGGTGCAAGGGAAGCGGACTCCGCCATGATTTCAGAAGGATGCGAATAGTTCCAGTCTGCACCCAGCTCATTTGCGAGTTCCATAATGATTTTCCAGTCCGGTTTCGAGTCCCCTAGCGGCTCCAGTACTTGATAAAGGCGCTGCACGCGGCGCTCTGTATTCGTAAACGTACCTTCTTTTTCGAGGCTCGGGCTTGCCGGAAGCACGACGTCCGCAAATTCAGCTGTTTTGGATAAGAAGACGTCTTGTACAACAAAGAAATCAAGCTTCTCGAATGCTTCATGCACGTAGTTAATATTGGAGTCAACGATGCCCATGTCCTCGCCTTTCAGGTACATCGCTTTCAGTCTGCCGTCATGAACCGCCTCTACCATTTCATGGTTGTTCCAGCCGGCTTTTTCCGGAAGGGAGGTGCCCCAGCCCTCTTCATATTTGCGGCGGATTACGCTGTCTTCTACTGATTCATAGCCGGGGAATTTATCCGGCATGCTGCCGAAATCGCTGGCGCCCTGCACGTTGTTATGTCCGCGGAGAGGATACGTGCCGGCTCCCGGCTTCATATAGTTTCCGGTGATCAGCATCAGATTGGAAATCGCCGTACTCGTGTCGCTGCCTCCGAGGTGCTGGGTGACGCCCATGGCCCAGAGAGAGCAGACCGTTTCCGCTTCGGCGATCATTTCAGCCGTCCGAATCAGCTCCTCGCGGCTGAGACCGGTATATTTCTCTGCATACTCAAGCGTGTACGTTTCGAGCGTTTCACGGAATTCGTCAATGCCGTTGACATGCTTATCGATGAATGCTTTGTCTTCCATGTTGTGATCCAAAATGTATTTGGATACAGCAGAAAGCCAGACGAGGTCGGAGCCTGAGCGAGGATGCAGAAACAGATCCGCACGTTCGGCCATCTCGTGTCGGCGCAGGTCTGAGACGATAAGCTTTTGACCGTGAAGCTTCTGTGAGCTCTTCACCCGCGTGGCGAGTACAGGATGGGATTCGGCTGTATTGGAGCCGATCACGAGCACGAGATCCGCCTGCTGAATGTCGGTGATGCTGCCGGAATCCCCGCCATAGCCGACGGTGCGGAATAATCCCTTCGTTGCCGGCGTCTGGCAGTAGCGGGAGCAGTTATCCACGTTGTTTGTTTTGAAAATACTGCGCGCGAGCTTCTGCATCAGGTAAGACTCTTCGTTTGTCGTTTTGGATGAACTAATGAAGGCAAGCGCATCGTTTCCGTGTTCTTTTTCGATCGAACGCAGGTTTTCGGCGATCAGCTTGTAGGCTTCCTCCCACGTTCCTTCTCTGAAGCGGGATCCTTCACGGATGAGAGGCTTCGTAACCCGCTCTTCGCTGTTCACGTAATCCCAGCCAAATTTTCCTTTCACACACGTGGAAATCCCGTTTGCCGGGGCTTCCTCCTGCGGCTCCACCTTCAGAATGTCTCTTCCCTGCGTCCATACATCAAATGAACATCCGACACCGCAATACGTACAGACGGTTTTCGTCTTTTTAATTTTAGCGTCGCGCATGGAAGCTTCCATGTCAGATATTGCAAGAATGGAGCCATAGCCGGTTTCAACATTTTTCGTCAGCTCGATCATCGGGCGAAGGGTTTTTTGATCCATCCCGGTCATATAGCCTGCTTTGCCTTCCATGCCTTTTTCCATCATCGCATTACACGGACAGACGGTCGAACAGTGGCCGCAGGAAACACAGGACGACTCATTGATGGCCACATCGTTATCCCAGATAACTCGCGGACGGTCCCGTTCCCAGTCGATGCGGAGCGTTTCTGTCACCTGCACGTCTTGGCATGCTTCGACGCAGCGGCCGCATAAAATACACTGATCCGGGTCATAGCGGTAATAAGGGTGAGAATTGTCTTTTGGTTCCGGCTTCGGTTCAAACGGGATAGTCTGATGCTCGATCTTCATGTCCTTAACGGCATTATGGACTTCGCAGTTACCGTTGTTATAGTCGCACACTGTGCAGTACAGCTCATGGTTATGTAGAATGCGGTCCATTGCAATGACTTGGGCATCCTTCACATCCTGCTGAACCGTATCGATCCGGGAACCTTTCTTTACTTTCGTGTCACAGGAGCGGACGAGCTCGCCGTCGACCTCCACGATACAGGCATCGCACGTTTTAATCGGGCCGAGCGCTTCATGGTAGCAGACCTGGGGGACTTCCACTCCGCGTTCATTCAAATGCTGCAGCACCGTCTGTTCTTCAGAAGCCTGATGGAGCTTTCCGTTCACTTGTACACTGACTTGCTTCGACAATGCAGATTCCTCCCTTAAAATAAAATTGTATGAAATTTTCAGATACTTACACTTTTCCCCAGTCAGCGCTTTCAGGAAACCTGTTTCTTTGAATAATATAATTCTATGATAATAGGTCATTAGATGACGTTTCGGAAATCGAAATCCTGTGTATAGGATGACAACGATTTTTGAGAGGAGAGAGATACATGAAGGATCAGAAAAAAATGCATATCGGGAGTTTCCTGCTCGGGTTCGGATTTCTGGGGGCACTGGACGGGATCGTTTTTCATCAGCTTCTGCAGTGGCACAGCGTCATTCACGATGCGCCGACAAACGTTCAGATTATCAGTGACGGGGTGTTTCATTTCGCTGTAACGCTGACGATCATGGCAGGAGCTTTGCTGCTCTGGCTGAGCGGTAAACCGCAGGAACCAAAACGTGCGTGGATGTCTGCGGGCGGTTTATTCCTGATCGGAGGAGGCCTGTTTAATCTGGTGGAAGGGATCATCAATCATCATATCCTTCAGATTCACCGGGTGCATCCGGAAGCTGAAAACCCGCTTTTGTTCGACCTGGCTTTTCTGGCAAGCGGGGTCATCCTGCTCGGAGCAGGCTTCCTGCTTCGAAAGAAGGTGAAGCAGCGTGACCTATAAAATCGTCAGCTTCTTTATTATTTTTGGTACGGCGGGACTTATGCTGTATGGGCATACGGCTAACAGCCATTTCATCAGCCACCTGACAGAAAATCATAGCCACAGGGCGGTGGAAGCGGAAGAACCAGTGCCGGAACTCATAATCCGTCTGGAGGAAACGGAAGGCGGTTACCTGCTTCATGAGGAAACCGAGCACTTTCGCTTTACGAGAGATGAAGCGGTGACACCCGGAGGACACGGGCACCTTTACGTGAATGGCGAACGGGAAGCGAGAGTTTATGCCTTTCCGTATGCTCTCGGTGAGCTTGACCCTGGAACCGAAATCACGCTTGTTCTGGCTGATCACGAGCATCGCATCCTGACAACCGGCGGATACGATATCAGCAGTAATGCCACGATTAAATAGTTCCCTGACGATAAGGTGTTTTAACGAATAATCGGACGCAGCAAGAACGGAAAAGCTCTATAAAATGCAAAAAAGAAGCCGCATCGGGGCGGCTTCTTCTGTTTCCTGCGAACGGGTGAGAGGCAGGATGTGTATCAGCTTCTGTCCGAGCTTTGCAGAATCGAGCGGAGCAGAACGTCGTCTGAGTTGACGTTTTCCATATGATGAGAATCGACGAGCCCTTTCATTTCCGCCATGCTGTCATGAAGATGGCGGATGGCATCAGACTGATGATCAAGCTGCTCGGTTATGAGCTCCATATCGTCTTTGGATGAGAGCAGGTTTTCGAGACGGGACAGCCGGCGGATAATTACTTTCAGCAGCTCCAGCTCTGTCACGTCCGGTCACACCCCTGTCTGTTCCTGAACGGATTCTTCAGATGAGTCATCTATCGTCGTTTCCTCATAAGACCCGTCCAGCTTATTCAGCTTTAAAAACGTGACTGTGTCAGCGATAACGTCAGGCACCCAGACCTGCTTTTCGTCATTTACGACGAGCTGGCGCATCTGAATACGGCCTTTTACAGACAAAAGGGAGCCGGTGCCGCAGTAATCTGCAACACGATCAGCGAGCTTGTTCCAGCAGGCGATCTGTACAAAATCTGTGTCATAGCTGCCTTTGCTGTTGCGAAAAGAACGTCTCACGGCAAGCGTAAAGCGTGTCAGCGAAGCACCGTTGGCGGTCGTTGTATGATGAGGCGTTTTGGCCACTCTTCCGATAAAAATAAATTGATTCAGCATAATAGTCGCTCCTTTAACTTGGTTGGTGTAGTGGGATAGGATGTTGGATTGTAAACTGCGATGTACGACTGCCCTCCTTTATGAATGAGTTGTAAATACTTCTTGTTTCACCATAATGAATACTGAATCAGAAGTAAAATAATGGATCAAAATACGTGCTAAAATAATAATATGACAAATGAAAGAGATAAAAATGAGTCTAAAGAACTAAAAATGAGAACGCTTTCTGAAAAGTAAATCTACTCCGGAAAGATGATGAAATTATCTGACAAATAGCATTGACGAAGCAGAGGCGGGTTGATATATTGTAGGTGACGGAGCAGCCGCTCACTTTTTACGAAGGGAATGGGATCATTCTATGCTCGGAAAAGTAAAATGGTTTAACGCAGAAAAAGGATTCGGATTTATTGAAGTGGAAGGGTCGGAGGACGTGTTCGTTCATTATTCGGCCATCGATGAAGAAGGATATAAATCGCTGGATGAGGGCCAGGAAGTCGAATTCGACATCGTCGAAGGAGCAAGGGGACCGCAGGCATCCAACGTTGTGAAAAAATAACCGTATATAAGCAGACGTCCCGTACAGCTTTTTAGACGGGGCGTTTTTTACCAGCTGAACCTGCGGAAAGGAGGGCGGATCCGCTTCGGCGCCCAGCAGGTTTTTGTTAATTATTTATGAAGAAAATGAATGTTTCAGCAGGAGAAGCGTGAGGGTACAGCGAATAATGTACGTATAACCGAAAGGAGTTGTTAGCTTATGAATTTTAATATTCGTGGCGAGAACCTGGAGATTACGGATGCGCTGAGAGACCACGTGGAGAAAAAAGTCAGCAAACTGGAGCGCTATTTCGATACAACACCTTCATCTGACGTTCACGTGAAGATGAGTGTCCTTAATCAGGAGCAAAAAGTGGAGATTACGATCCCAATGCCGAAGCTCCTCCTTCGGGCGGAGGAAAAGCATGCAGATATGTATGCTGCCGTCGATCTCGTAATTGAGAAGCTTGAGCGGCAGATCCGCAAGCATAAAACGAAAGTAAATCGTAAATACCGCAACGGCGATGACAGCCTGAAGTTCATGTTCAAAAATGAACTCGAGCCGCTTGCGGATGAAGAATTCCCGGACGACGATTTTGAAATCGTCCGTACGAAGCGTTTTGACCTGAAGCCAATGGATGCAGAAGAAGCTATTCTGCAGATGGACATGCTCGGTCACAGCTTCTTCGTGTTCTCCAACTCGGTTAACGGAGATACGAACGTCGTGTACAGAAGACGTGACGGACGCTACGGGCTGATCGAACCGGAATCCTGATCCCGGCTGTACCTGAATAACAAACGAATGAAGCTGCCTCTCAGCGGGGGCAGCTTCTTTGCTTTTTCATACGCCGTTCACGCGCGCCGTATCTTTTTGGACAGCCTTTCATAGTAATAAAGCCGGCGATCCTCTGTAAGAGAGGACCTCCCAGACTGTTGAAAAAGTCTTTCAATTTACATGTTTATTTGTTTGGTTGTATTTCCTCTCTGCTTACCGAGCCTGCCGTGGGCTTGTCTTCAGCTATTTCTCAGGGTGCCCCCTGAGAAAGGATCTTCAGACTGCGCGGATTCCACAGGCGTCTCCGCCGGACACATCAAGGAAACGACTCTGCTTGTGGAGAACAACGGCACACAGATAGACGTGACTGCTTTTTTACGTTTATCAAGATTTCTAGAAAGTACGGACACCCCCTATTCAACATCGAAACGTTTCATCGGGAAGGTTCTATCCTGAAAGGAAGCCGATCGTGCAGTCCTATCCAAGTACGTGAAACGCACTGCAAACTGCCGGCATCGAAGGAGCTCGACTCCTGGAGGATCAGAACGAGGCGAAGATCCAGCGCTTCCGACAGCAGGAGGAAGCGGTTAGCTGAGGCCGTTCCCTCCGGAAAGCGAGTGTCCGCAGATACAGGCAGATGCAACGTTATTCACCTAAAATGACTTTATCAACACTTTGAAGCCGGCGATCCTCCGCAACAGAGAATCACCGGCTTTTAGATTAATCGATGCGAATGGCGTCTGTATCGCCGCGTTTAACCGAGCCTTCACGCAGGATGAAAATGCGCTGTTTCTCGCTTAAATTCGTGAAAATAACCGGTGTAATGGAAGCTTTGGCTTCCTTGCGCACCTTATCCAGATCAAAGCGGATCAGCTCATCGCCGACGCGGACGGTGTCACCCTGCTCCACGAATGCTTCAAAACCTTCGCCTTTCATATTGACGGTATCAATACCGATATGAATCAGGATTTCTGTACCATCTTCAGCTTCGAGGCCGACAGCGTGCTTCGTATGGAACAGCTGCACGACTTTCCCGTCAACCGGGGAGACGACCGTGCCATCAGCTGGTTCAATCGCGAAACCGTCGCCCATCATTTTTTCAGCGAACATGTCATCCGGAACTTCTTCGAGCTTTTTCAGTTCACCGTTCAGCGGCAGTGCAACGGCAGCGCTGGACAGAACAGGTCCGCTGGAAGCTTCCGGAGCTGAATCCGGTTCAGCAGGTGTTTTGCCGCTGATGATATCTTCCATCTGACTCTTGATCGTCTCTGAGCGAGGTCCGAAAATCGCCTGAATGTTTTTGTCAACTTGCATGACGCCGGATGCACCAAGGTTTTTCAGCTCATTTTTATCAACTTGATCCACGTCTTTAACGGTGATGCGCAGACGGGTGATGCAGGCGTCCAGGTGAGACAAGTTCTCTTTGCCGCCAAATGCCTTCAATACAGAGTAAGGAAGCTCGCTGACGGAACCGGACTTTTTCGAGTCACCGTTGTCCATGTTTTTCTCACGGCCCGGCGTCATCAGGTTAAACTTCTTGATCATGAAGGTGAACAGGAAGTAATAGATGACGGCAAATACGAGACCGACGATAATCACGATCCACCAGGGCTCACGGCCCGGCACGACGCCGAACAGGAAGAAGTCGATTGCTCCTCCGGAGAAGGTGTAGCCCATATTGATGTTCAGCCAGTAAAGAATCACAAACGATATCCCGTCAAGCACCGCATGGATAAAGAAAAGCAGCGGGCTTAGAAACAGGAACGAAAATTCAATCGGTTCTGTAATCCCGGTTAAAAAGGAAGTCAGAGCAGCTGAACCGAGCAGGCCGCCGACAACTTTCTTGTTTTCCGGACGCGCCTGGTGGTACATCGCAAGTGCCGCAGCAGGCAGGCCGAACATCATAATCGGAAATTCCCCGGCCATAAAGTGTCCGGCAGTAAGTTCTGTCTGATCCTGAAGCTGCGCAAAGAAAATGTTCATATCACCGCGGACGACGTTGCCTGCGGCGTTCGTGTACTGTCCGAATTCAAACCAGAACGGCGCATGGAAAATGTGATGCAGACCGAACGGAATGAGCAGACGCTTTATGAAGCCGAAGAAAAAGACGGCGACCGTCATTGCTTCTTCCATTAAAAACTGCGAAGCCGAGTTCATCCCTTCCTGAATCGGCGGCCAAATAAAGAACAATGCGATCCCGACAAAGAATGAAGCAAATGCGGTTACAATCGGAACGAATCGCTTGCCGGCAAAGAAGCCGAGAAACGCGGGCAGTTCGATCGTGTAGTAGCGGTTATAAGCCCAGGCAGCAAGAGCACCCATGATAATACCGCCGAACACCCCGGTCTGCAGCGTCGGAATACCGAGTACGAGCGCGTGTGCCGGGTCTTCTGACTGCAGGACGCCTTCAACAGTCAGACCGCCCATGACGCCCATCGTCACGTTCATCACAAGGAAACCGACGAGAGCAGCGAGAGCGGCTACACCGGCCCCGTTGGCGAGACCGACGGCGACCCCGAGCGCAAAGATTAAGGCGAGGTTGTCAAAAACGATTCCGCCGGCATTTTCCATCATCGTTGCAAGACTGATGAAAAAATCGCTCTCCAGAAACGGCATCAGGCTGATCATGTTCGGATTGCGCATCGCGTTACCGAACGCCAGCAGCAGACCTGCGGCCGGAAGAATGGCAACCGGCAGCATAAGCGATTTACCGATTCGCTGCAGCTGGCCAAAAAAACGTTTAAACATAGCAGAATACCTCCTGAAAAAAGAATAATAAACCATAGAAAGCATGCAGCTGAACGCAAAAAAGGCATGAGAAAAAAGGAACCGAACCCCCGCCAGAAGATAGTCCTCTCCTGTCGACGTGTTTCAGTCGTCCTTTTCTCTCATGCCTGCATCACCAGTAACACGGAAAAAGCCGATCAGCGTATGGAATTAGGCTGCGCGCCGGAAATCCGCTGAATGTGGAGCGTTAAATAAACGGCTTCCGCATCCGGTACGTGTTTGTTCAGGCGCTGCTGCATGACTTTCATCAGTTTCCAGCTCAAATTATAGCAAAGCGGATACTCCGTTTGCAACACGTTTAACAGCGGATCCTGATTTTCTGTATACGTTTCTGTTTCCACCCGTTCGATCGCGTGATGCAGATGCCTGACGAGCCTCAGGTAGTTGACATCCTGTCGGTCAAGCTCGAAGCCGAGAAACGTCTCAATCCGGCGGACGAGTTCGCTGACGAGCTGCGTATGTCTGTTTACAACCGATAAATCACGGTTCGTCAGCGCACTGTGGATATGAAGCGTGATAAATCCGATTTCACCTTCCGGAAGGCGGAGGCCGAGTCTGTTCCCGACTCGCTCTGCCATCGCAGTCGCTGCCTGGTATTCCTTCGGATAGGCGAGCTCAGTTTCTTTCAGAAACGGGTTGGTAAGTCCGTGGCCCTCCTGAAGCCGTTTGACGGCAAAATACAGGTGATCCGTCAGCCCGACGTGGATGTGCTCATTCAGTCGCGAGGAGAACGCTTCCTCGAGACCGGAAATTTCTTCTTCCATCAGTCCGATAAAGTCTTCATCAATATACGTCAGCAGCTGTTTATACTGCTCACGTTCCGTTTCGTTCCGAAGCACGAAGAACTTTTCCGCCTGGCTGCCGGCGATCTCATCGCCTGGGTTCCGGCCGAATCCAAGTCCTTTGCCGATCAGCACAACCTCCTCGTGATCCGGATGGGAGGCGATGACGACGTTGTTGTTCAATACTTTTTTCACCGCCAGCATCAGGCTCCCTCCTTCCTTCTAAAGGTATATTGCTGTGACGTTAGTGTTCCTATTATAGTCGTATCCGTTTTCAGGAATCAACCTGCAGCTTCTTCGGCGTTTTGCCGCTCCTTGTAAGCTTATCAGCAACCTGATAAAATGAATAGCAGCGTGTAACAGCGGATCCTGCCCGGCACGGCTTTTTTGTGCAGGGAAGGAATTTAGCAGAAAGGGAGCAATGCCCGATGATTGGATTACTCAAAAAAGTGATCGGCGACTCAGATGCCCGTCATCTGAAAAAGCTGGATAAGCTTGTGGCCGAGATTGACGAATACGGAGAAAAAATAAAGCAGCTGAGCGAGAATGAGCTGCGCGGAAAAACAGTGGAGTTTAAGAAGCGCCTTGCCGACGGAGAAGCGATTGATGATCTGCTTCCGGAAGCATTTGCAGTCGTGCGTGAAGCGTCCACGCGTGTGTTTGGCATGACGCATTTCCGCGTGCAGCTGATCGGTGGTATCGTCCTCCACCGCGGCGATATTTCAGAGATGAAAACCGGGGAAGGTAAAACGCTCGTCGCGACCCTCCCGGTTTATTTGAACGCGCTCTCGGAAAAAGGCGTTCACGTCGTAACCGTCAACGACTATCTCGCTCGTCGTGACGCGGAAGAAATGGGCAAGCTGTATAACTACCTCGGCCTGACAGTCGGACTGAACGCGTCCGGTATGACGAAGGAAGAGAAGCGCGAGGCCTATGCAGCAGACGTTACGTACGGAACGAACAACGAATTCGGCTTTGACTATCTGCGCGATAACATGGTGACATACAAGCGGGATATGGTGCAGCGCGACCTTCATTTTGCAATCGTCGATGAGGTCGACTCGATTCTGATCGACGAAGCGCGGACACCGCTCATCATCTCAGGTGCTGCGAACCGCACGTCTGAACTTTACAGCACGGCGAACCAGTTCGTGAAAATGCTCAAACTCGACGATGATTTCACGCTCGATGAGAAAACGAAGTCTGTCCAGCTGACCGAGAACGGTGTCGCAAAGGCAGAACGAATCTTTAATATCGACAATCTGTTCGATTCCGATCACGTGCAGCTGAACCATCACATTAACCAGGCGCTGAAAGCACATAAAGTGATGATCCGTGATGAAGATTACGTCGTGGAAGACGATCAGGTTGCGATCGTGGACCAGTTTACCGGACGACTGATGAAAGGCCGCCGCTTTAGTGACGGGCTGCACCAGGCAATCGAAGCAAAGGAAGGCGTCAAAATCAAGCGTGAAAGCATGACGATGGCGTCCATTACGTTCCAGAACTATTTCCGTATGTACAAGAAGCTGTCCGGGATGACCGGTACAGCAAAAACGGAAGAAGAGGAATTCCAGAACATCTATAACATGAACGTTTATGCGGTGCCGACGAATAAAGATATCGTCCGGATCGATAAATCCGATTTGATTTACAAATCGCTTGCGAGCAAGCAGCGTGCGATTGTAGAGAAAATTGAAGAGCTTCATAAGGCAGGCCAGCCGGTGCTCGTCGGTACGGTCAGCGTGGATAATTCGGAGCTGATTTCCCAGCTGCTGAAGAAAAAACGGATTCCGCACAACGTGCTGAATGCGAAAAACCACGCTCGTGAAGCGGAAATCATTGAAAATGCCGGTCAGAAGCATGCCGTTACGATCGCAACGAACATGGCAGGCCGCGGTACTGACATTAAGCTTGGTCAGGGCGTATCGGATCTCGGCGGATTGTTCGTTCTCGGTACCGAGCGGCACGAGTCCCGCCGGATCGACAACCAGCTGCGCGGACGAGCGGGTCGTCAGGGAGACCCTGGTATGTCCCTTTTCTTCCTGTCGCTTGAGGATTCGCTGATGCGCCGCTTCGGATCTGAGAACATGAGTAAAATGATGGAGCGGCTCGGAATGGAAGAAGATCAGCCGATCGAAAGCAAGATCATTACAAAAGCGGTCGAGCAGGCGCAGAAGCGTGTAGAGGGTAACAACTTTGATGCGCGGAAGCAGCTGCTGCAGTATGACGATGTCATGCGTGAGCAGCGCGATGTGATTTATGAGCAGCGTAATGAAGTGCTCGATTCTGATAACCTGCGCCCGGTTGTGGAAGATATGCTCCACAATACCGTCGAGCGTGTCGTGAATTCGTATACGCCGGAAGATGAGGTGCCGGAAGACTGGAATCTTGCCGGACTGGCAGAGTATATGAACATGACCGTCTTTGCTTCTTCGGAAGTTTCGGAAGACGAGCTGAAAAACCTCGATCCGGAAGAGATGACCGAGCTGATTGTCGAACGGGTCCAGAAAGACTACGATGCGCGTGAAGAAGAGTTTACGCCGGAGCAGATGCGCGAATTCGAGCGGGTCATTCTGCTTCGCACCGTCGATCAGAAGTGGACGGCGCACATCGACCAGATGGACCAGCTGCGCCAGGGGATCCATCTGCGTGCCTACGCGCAGAACGATCCGCTGCGCGAATATAAGTTTGAAGGCTTTGAGATGTTTGAGACGATGGTTGCTTCTATTGAAGAAGAAGTGTCCCGTTATATCATGAAAGCCCAGATTCAGTCGAATCTGCAGCGTCAGCAGGTAGCAGAAGGAAAAGCAGTTCACCGCACGCCGGGTGAACAGCAGCAACAGCAGCAACAGCAGGAACAGGGGAAAACCCAGCCGTACGTAAAAGGTGATACGGTTGGACGCAACGATCCCTGCCCGTGCGGATCCGGTAAAAAGTATAAAAATTGCCACGGAAAAGAAGAATAGCCGGCACCCCGCCGGCTTTCGCCGTGACGGGAATAATTAATGGAGTGATATACGATGGAAATGGCAGAAATCAGACAGAAGCTTGAAAATATGGCCGGTACGCTGGCGGACTTCAGGGGGTCTCTTTGACCTCGAAGAAAAGGAGACCCGCGTAGCAGAACTGGAAGAACGAATGGCTGATCCGTCCTTTTGGGATAACCAGGAGGAAGCGCAAAAGGTCATCGCAGAAAACAATGCGCTGAAGGCAATGACGGAAACGTACCGCGATCTGGAAGAAAAACTGGATAACATGGACGTATCGTATGAGCTTGTAAAAGAAGAAAGTGATGAAGAACTGAAGGCGGAGCTTGTCGATGACGTAAAAGCAGTGGAACGTGAGCTGCAGAAGTTTGAACTGCAGCTGCTGTTATCGGAGCCGCATGACGCTAACAATGCGATTCTTGAGCTGCACCCTGGTGCCGGCGGAACAGAATCTCAGGACTGGGCATCGATGCTGCTTCGCATGTACACCCGCTGGGCCGAAGCGCAAGGCTTTCAGGTGGAAACGCTCGACTATCTGCCGGGTGATGAGGCCGGCGTGAAAAGCGTCACGCTCCTGATAAAAGGGCATAACGCCTTTGGCTACCTGAAGGCAGAGAAAGGCGTGCACCGGCTCGTGCGTATTTCACCATTTGATTCTTCCGGCAGACGCCACACGTCATTCGTGTCGTGTGATATTATGCCGGAGCTGGACGATAACGTGGAAATTGACCTTTCACCGGAAGATATTCGCGTAGACACTTTCCGATCAAGCGGTGCCGGCGGTCAGCACGTGAACACGACGGATTCTGCCGTGCGGATGACGCACATTCCGACGAATACGGTCGTGAGCTGTCAGTCCGAACGCTCGCAGATTAAGAACCGGGAAAAAGCGATCAAAATGCTGAAAGCAAAGCTCTATCAGCAGGAGCTTGACCGTCAGCGCGCGGAAGCAGAAGAAATCCGCGGCGAGCAGTCTGAAATCGGCTGGGGCAGTCAAATCCGCTCCTACGTTTTTCACCCGTACAACATGGTGAAGGACCATCGGACGGATTCGGAAACAGGCAACACGCAGGCTGTTATGGACGGTGATCTGACGCAGTTCATCGACTCTTACCTGCGCTCACGTATTCAATAAGCAAGCATGAGAGCACCGGAGCAGATCGTTCCGGTGCTTTTTTGCGTGCGCAGAAACATTTTTGATAAGCGAGTGAGGCAAACTATTTTCCGGATAAAAGGCGCTGCTATAACGTGTTAAAGCGTTAGCGGAGCCGCGTTTACAAGCATTTCCACTGGTGATATACTACGGAAGGATTTTGCTGA
Source organism: Alkalicoccus luteus (assembly GCF_012034335.1). Taxonomy (GTDB): domain Bacteria; phylum Bacillota; class Bacilli; order Bacillales; family Salisediminibacteriaceae; genus Alkalicoccus; species Alkalicoccus luteus_A. Next base: position 63,932 of record NZ_JAATHJ010000006.1, read on the forward strand.
CGGGGGCGTATACATATGATGAAAAAAATGAACCGGCGCGGTACAGCCAGGCCGGGAACTCCGTTTACACGGGCGGTGTTCGAGATTGGCCACGTACTGGTCGGGGCGGCAATCGTCGCGATTGCGTTTAACTTATTTCTGCTGCCGAATCAGATTGCGTCCGGCGGCGTAGCTGGTATTTCGACCTTGTTTCTGCACGTATTCGGCTTTGAACCGGCATATACACAGTGGGCCTTTAACATTCCACTCTTTATTGCAGGTGTCCTGCTGCTTGGCGGAAGCATCAGCGGCAGCCTTTTTTATGGAGGAAAAACGCTGATCGGCACGCTGTTTCTGCCGTACGTCGTTTATTTGACGAGAAACTGGGAACCGGTTACGACAGATCCGCTGCTTGCGTCGATTATGGGCGGCGTAGGCGTCGGTGTCGGACTTGGCATCGTGTTCCGGTCGAATTCATCGACCGGAGGAACGGACCTTGCGGCTCAAATTATCAATAAATATACCGGGATGTCGCTTGGGGCGTGCGTCTTTGTGATGGACGGGCTCGTCGTCACGTCATCCGCGTTTATTTTTGGATTTGAGTTTGCGCTCTATGCGCTGATTGCACTGTTTATTACAGGGAAAACCATCGACATCGTGCAGATCGGTTTCGGCTATTCGAAGATGGTTATGATCATCTCTGAATATGAAGAAGAGGTAAAGCAGGGGCTCTTGACACAGGTCGACCGGGGCGTAACGAAGCTCGCTGGATACGGCGGTTATACAAACCACGATCGTCCTGTGCTCTTATGTGTCGTCGGTCGCAATGAAGTGACGAAACTGAAGCAGCTCGTACGGACTATCGATCCCAGTGCGTTCGTAATCGTGAGTGATACGTCTGAAGTTCTCGGAGAAGGTTTCAAAAGACGCTGAATCGGTTATAATGGTTAAGACGGGATTTCTATATCCTGCCAGTTCTTTTAGGTATTTTTTAATTCGAGGAGGGGAATGTATGAAGAAAATGGTTGCAGGTCTCTTTGCTGCTTCCCTGCTGCTTGCAGCTTGCGGAGATAACGGTGGAGATAACGAGCCTGCCAATGACCCGGCAGACAACAACGCCAATAACACGAACGAAGAAGCTGCTGATAACAACGGCGGCGACGACGGTGAGTACGATCTCGCTAACGGGGAAGAGCTTTATCAAGGTAACTGTGCTTCCTGTCACGGCGGCGAACTGGAAGGCGGAACGGGTCCGGCACTTGAAGGCTATTCCTTTGATGAAGTTCTGAGTGCGATTCAGGAAGGTCCTGGGAGCATGCCTGCTGATCTCGTTGAAGGCGATGACGCTGACGACGTAGCAGCATGGGTGGAAGACCAGGGATAATACGGCAGTCAGCAAACACATATGTGAAGAGAGCATCTGATGGAAACGATTCATGCCGTCCAGATGCTCTTTTTGTTGTATTTTGAAATGAAATTGTAAACTTCCTGATGCTTTTTTTAAAAATGCTTCATGGTATAATAGCGAAGTTGACGAATTCAAGAAATTCGACAAGGAACGACAATCGTAGTGCTTTGTGATAGGGGAAAACGGGACTTTATACAGTGGGAAGTGATGTGTTTTGATCGAAATGAAAGACGTCTGGAAAACGTATCCGAACGGCGTCATGGCGGTCAACGGATTGACGGTATACATACAAAAAGGCGAGTTTGTTTATGTAGTGGGACCGAGTGGCGCTGGAAAATCAACATTTATAAAAATGATGTACCGGGAAGAACGGCCGACGCGGGGCGATATTTTAATTAACAGCCAGAACCTGCGGCTGATGAAGGAACGTCATGTTCCTTATCTAAGACGTGACATCGGGGTCGTGTTCCAGGATTTCAAGCTGCTTCCGTCGATGACGGTATTTGAAAACGTGGCGTTTGCCATGGAGGTTATTGAAGCGGGGCGCGACGATATACGCAAGCGTGTAATGAACGTTCTCGATATCGTACGCTTAAAAAATAAAGCACGCTTTATGCCCCATGAGCTTTCCGGCGGGGAACAGCAGCGCGTAGCGATTGCAAGGGCGATTGTGAACAGTCCGGCTGTATTGATTGCGGACGAGCCGACTGGAAACCTCGATCCGGATACCTCATGGGAAATCATGCATATTTTAGAAGAGATCAACGAGCGCGGCACGACGGTAGTGATGGCGACACACAACCGCAGCATCGTAAACAATATGCGAAAGCGCGTTATCGCCATCGAGGGCGGCCGCATCTCCCGTGATGAAGTAAGGGGGGCATACGGTTATGAAAGCTAGAACGGTCGGCCGCCACATTAAAGAAGGCGGAAAAAACATCGTTCGCAACGGCTGGATGACGTTTGCTTCTGTCAGTGCGGTGACGGTTATGCTGCTCGTTGTCGGCGCCTTTCTCATGGTGATTCTAAACGTCAATCACTTTGCGGATTCACTTGAGAGCGATGTAGAGGTGCGGGTCTTCGTAGATCGTGAAGCAGAAGCGCCGGAACAGGAAGAGCTCGAGGAATCGATCGGAACGATTCATCAGGTAGAAGATGTTGAATTTATTCCGAGAGATGAAGGGCTGGAAAACTTCATTGAAAGTCTCGGCGAACAGGGAGATTATTTTGAAAACCTGAGGGATGAAAATCCGCTGAACGATGTATTTGTCGTACAGGCTGCGGATCCCCAGGATACAGAACTTGTAGCTGAGGAAATAGATTCGTTAAGCTACGTTGATGATATTGAATACGGCTCTGATATTTTTGAGCAGCTGTTTGCGGCAACAGACTTTGTGCGAATTGTCGGCCTGGTGCTGATTGTTGGTCTTCTTTTTACAGCCGTCTTTCTGATTGCCAACACTATTAAGCTGACGATCATGGCACGTAAGACAGAAATACAAATTATGAAGCTTGTAGGTGCGACGAACAGCTTTATACGCTGGCCGTTCTTTATTGAAGGCCTGCTGCTCGGTGTCTTCGGCGCAGCGATACCGATCATACTGCTTACTTACGGCTATCAGCGCTTTTATGATTCCATTGGCACAGCAACGGGGCTGGAATTCTTTAATTTCCTCCCGGCTAATCCGCTGATTCTGCAGACTTCCGTACTGCTGCTCGTCATCGGAGCAGTCGTCGGGGTATGGGGAAGCCTGATGAGCGTAAGAAAATTCCTTCGTATATAACGCATACAATCTACTAGTAAAAGGGGCATTGCAGATGATGATTCGAAAAACGCTGCTCGGTTTTTCTGCCGGCCTGCTCCTTCTCTCTCCCGGTGTTGCCTTTGCGGACAACACCGGTGATGAGCTGGAGGAACAGATCGAAGAGTACCGGGAACAGCAGCAGGATACAGAGCAGGAAGCAGAACAAACAGAAGAAGAACTGGATGAGGTCGAGCGCGAAATCGGAGAAGTGCAGACGGAGATCCGGGATCTGGATGAACAAATGAGTGAAACGTCCGGCCAAATGAATGACAAGCAGAGCGAAATAGATACGACGACAGAACGGACAGAAGATCTCCGTGAAGAGATCGAAGAAACCGAAATCCGTATTGACGAGCGGGATGACGTACTGAAAGAGCGCGTGCGCTCCATGCATCAGTCGGGCGGGTCCGTTCGCTACATTGAGGTCATTCTCGGGGCGCAGAGCTTCGGTGATCTGCTGGAACGTGTTTCCACGCTTCATAACATAGCTTCCCAGGACAGGGAAATTCTCGACGAACACATAGCAGACATGGAAACACTGGAGCGGGCTACAGCAGAACTCGAAGAACAGCTGGAAACACTGGAAACACAAATGGCTGAGCTTCAGTCTCTGCAGGCATCCCTGGAAACGCAGACGGCTGAAAAGGACTCCTTGTTAGAAGAGCTGGCGGAGAGAGGATTTGTACTCGAAGACAGCCTGTTCACACTGGAAGAGGAAACAGAATTTCTTGCCGCTCAGGAAGCAGCCGCAGAGCAGGAGCTTGCAGAGTGGGAAGAAGAACAGCGGCGTATTGAAGAAGAGAGACGTTTAGAAGAAGAACGTCTGGCACGTGAGGAAGAAGAGCGGCGCCAGCGCGAAGAAGAGGAACGCCAGCGTGCTGCTGAGGAGCAGCGCCAGGCTGAAGAAGAAGAGGAAGCAGAACGCCAGCGCGAGCAGGAGCGTCGTGAAGAAGAAGAACGTCAGCAGCAGGAAGAGGAAGAAGAGGAAACGCAGATAGCTTCATCCGGTTCTGAGAGCTCTTCCAGCAGTTCGGGAAGCTCGAGCAGTTCAAGCAGCTCAGGCAGCTCGGACAGCTCGGGAAGTTCCAGTTCGTCTGAGAGCAGTTCCAACAGCTCATCAGGCTCTGATTCTTCGGAAAGCACTTCTTCTGAGGAAGCCGCGCCATCGTCCGGATCGGCAACTTTCCATCGTCCGGCAGACGGGCGTGTGACGTCCGGATTTAATCCGAACCGGCGCCATCCGGTGCACGGAGATGTCCGGCCGCACCGCGGGATCGACTACGGAAGTGACGGCGGTACAAATATCTATGCTGCCGAAAGCGGCACCGTATCATCTGCAGGTTGGATGGGCGGTTACGGGAATACCGTTGTTGTGACGCATGTCGTCAATGGACAGACGTATGCAACGCTTTATGCGCATCTTGCTTCCATGAACGTATCGGCTGGCGACAGAGTCGGCCGTGGAGAAGTGATTGCTACGATGGGGACCACCGGAGTTTCAACGGGTGTCCATCTGCACTTTGAAGTTCATCCCGGCGGCTATGCCGGCGGCTCATCAGCTGTCAATCCGGCATCGTATCTTCCGTAACATATAATATACGTTTCTGGCTGTTGACAAAGTCAATCTGCCTACATGTTTATTCGTTTGGTTGTATTCCCCTCCGCTTACCGGCGGAAGCTTGCCGTGGGCTTGCCTTCAGCTATTTCTCAGGGTGACCCTGTATGAAGGGAAGAAAGACACGCAGGATGGCGCGGCTTCACTCGGACACAGGCTTCTCGCGAGAAGCCTTTAAGACCCGGTCCGGCTCCGCTCGCGCTTTTCATACCGTTCAAAATCGAACGGCTATGAGGCTTCACTCGGACACAGGCTTCTCGCGAGAAGCCTTTAAGACCCGGTCCGGCTCCGCTCGTGCGTTGATGCCGTTCGCAGATCTGAACGGCTCTGAATCTTCATGCTGCGCTGATTCCACAGGCGTCCCCGCCGGACACATCGGTGAAACGGATCTGTTTGTTAGCGAAAGATGACACAATCGGTTGGCACGTTTTCCTTTCTGCTTTCATCGTGAAGACGTTGAAGCACTGGCATCTCTATTGTTCATAGAAACGTCCCATAGGTAAAACCCCATCCGTATGGAGCAAGATTGTACTAATCATAAACAGATGGTTGAAACATACTGCCAGCTGCCGGCATCGAAGGGCCTCGACTCCGGGAGGATCAGAACGAGGCGAAGATCCAGCGCTTCCGACGCAAGGAAGAAGCGATTAGCTGAGCCCGTTCCCTCCGGAAAGCGAGTGCCCGTAGATACAGGCAGATGCAACATGATTCACCTTTACCGACTTTGTCTGCAGTCTGCAACGCCCGGCTCTTATGCCGGGCGTTTTTTGCGTGTGCTTCGCCGCGGAGGTCGCATCGCTTAAAAAAAGCTCATCTATACATCTGCAGGAAAACCTGTTTGTCTCATTTATGCCGAACGGACATCGCTGTGAAATATTATGTAACGGTTTTTGCTTTCTTTCAATTTTTAAGTGGATTCTGTTATGATTGTAGACAATACCTGATAGATCAGGGGGAAGACATTTTCGCTATGAATGGGGTGGGAATATGAACATTCGAATATTTCTGCCGGTCGTATTTGTTCTCGCACTGTTGATCGGTGCGGGCGGTATGTTTGCATATCTGTCTGTTTCAGACAATCAGGAAGCGGCACCGCAGGAAAATACATCCGAGCAGGCATCTGCCGAAAGTGATGACAACAGCAGCAGCCAGGGCAGCTCCGAAAGCACTGAAAACACCGAAAGCAACGGTTCTGAACCGGACGACGATCAAATTCAGCGTGCGATGGAAATGATTCTCGACACATATTTGGAAGATGTTGATGAGCAGCAGCTTATCGAAGGGGCCATCTCCGGAATGATTGAAACGCTGGATGATCCTTTCTCCGACTTCATGAATGAATCTACCGCAGAAGAATTCATGAATTCACTGGAATCGTCATTTGAAGGAATCGGAGCAGAAGTCAGCATGACGGAAGGCCGGGTTACGATCGTAGCACCGTTCCGCGATTCGCCGGCAGAGGATGCAGGACTTCGTCCGAATGATCAGATTATAGAAATTGACGGCGAAGATATAGAAGGCCTTTCTCTTTATGATGCCGTGTTAAAAATACGCGGAGAAAAAGGTACTACGGTCACACTCACAATTGACCGCCCCGGTATGTCAGATCCGATGGACGTAGACGTCGTCCGCGATGAGATTCCGGTGGAGACAGTCTACGGAGACATTGTCGAACAGGACGGCCTGAGCGTAGGAGTACTCGAAATCCGTTCCTTCTCTGAAAACACAGCAGAACGCTTTGAAGAGGAACTCGGGGAGCTTGAATCAGAAGGCATCGACGGTCTGATGATAGATGTCCGGGGCAATCCCGGCGGATACTTGCAAAGTGTGGAAGACATCGGGGACCTGATTATTCCGGGTGGAGAAACGGTCGTTCAGATCGAAGACCGTGACGGGGACAGAACCCGGCACGTTTCCAATTTAGAAGAGGAAAAAGACTATCCTATTATTGGATTGATCAATGAAGGCAGTGCGTCAGCATCCGAGATTCTTGCTGCGGCTCTGCACGAGGCTGGCGGCTACGATGTCGTTGGTACGACGACCTTCGGCAAAGGAACCGTTCAGCAGACGATGCCGATGGAAGACGGCAGTCAGCTGAAGCTGACGCTGTTCCGCTGGCTCACGTCAGATGGAAATGATATCAATGAAGAAGGCGTCAGTCCGACAGTCGAAGTCGAGCAGCCTGATTACTTCTACAGTACGCCGATTGATGCGGAAGAACCGCTCGTGCTGGATATGTTCAGTGAACATGTCGAAAGCGCGCAGGAAATGCTGACAGGACTAGGCTACGATACCGACCGGACAGACGGCTACTTTGATGAGACGACAGAAGACGCTGTCCGCTCGTTCCAGGAAGATGAAGGACTCGACGCAAGCGGAGAAATTAACGAAGAAACTGCTGATGCGATTCAGGAACGAATCATCGAATCGGTGCAGGATCAGGAGAATGACCTTCAGTATCAGGAAGCGCTCGATCTGCTTCTGGAACAGGCATAGTAAATAAATGATTGGGAGATTCCGGTTCCGCTGCCGGAGTCTCCTTTTTTTGAACCCGTGCCCGTTTCGTTAAGAACAGAACAGAACCCTTCCGGTTGTGCGAATGAAATGGACTATTGTTGTTAAAAGCTATGGGGATATTGATGAAAGATGATCAGAAAAGATAATCGAAAAATGCTGTTCTTTTCCAATAATTCCTTTAGAATAGAATGTACAGGTTTGTTTTAGGAGGGAATCATCATGGGATCCGTTTTGCTTGAAGCGTTGACGGCGGTTGGCAGACTGTTTCTGCATCCGTTAACATACATATTTGTGCTTGGACTGTTTTTCTATCATATTAAGCGGGTGAAGCGGGAAAGGCGCCATTTTCATACGAAGGTGCAAGACGTTGTCAGCGCTTTGCTGTCACCGGTACCGAAAGCACTGATCGCCGGGGTCACTGCCGCGGTAGTTTTTGTCGTCACCGGCGTTGAGCTGTCCTATGCGCTTCTGCTGCTGTTTTCAGCAGTGTGGCTGCTCCAGCTGCCGTTCCGCCATGCTTCCTGGTACAGTTTTACGGTAACAGCAGCTGTTTCCATGCTGCTTCTGCCCTTTTTACCTGCGGGAGGCACCGGCTCTGCCTGGCTGAACGATATGCTTGCGTCGCTTCAGGAAGTGAACATGTTTCACCTGGGCGTGCTGCTCGTGACGCTGATGCTGCTGGAAGCCGTTTTATTCCGGACGTCGGCTGCTTCTTCTCCGCTGCTGCAGAAAAGTCCGCGCGGTAAAATGGTCGGGGCACATACGATCTCTAACCTCTGGCTGATGCCTGCGGTGGTGCTCGTGCCAGCCGGCGGAGCTGCTTCGCAGGGGTGGTGGCCGCTGCTGGACGGGACGACAGGAACGTTCGGATTTATGCTGATTCCGTTTCTGGTCGGTTATCAGGTGAAGGCGCAGTCCGTCTATCCGGACGTAGCCTCAGAGCGAGTTGGAGCGAGATTATTTGTCACAGCTCTCCTCGCCGGAGCATTCTTTGCAGGTTCTTTCTTTCTGCCGGTGCTTATCTATGCAGCAGCCGCGGTCGTTCTGCTCGGACGGGCGAGTGCCGGATGGGCATTTGAAGCGGCAGACCATAGCAGTGTAAGCATTTATACCGCACGGGAAAATGGGCTGACGGTACTCGGCGTGCTGCCGGGATCGACCGCTGAAAAGCTGAACATATTGCCGGGTGAAACGATCGTCAAGACAAACGGTGTGCAGGTGGAAACGCAGGCGGCGTTTTACGAAGCGCTGCAGCAAAGCTCTGCTTATGCCAAGCTGGAAGTAGTGGACCGGGACGGCGAAAAACGGATTGCTCAGGCGTCGATCTATGAAAATGATCATTATTTAATCGGCTGCCTGTTTATCCCTGATGATGAGAATACGAATTTATCACTTCGCGGACTCCGGTCTCTCGTAGTCCTTCGTCAGGACCGAAGGGAAACCGCAGATGACGAAGAAAAGCAGGAAGATACGCACGAAGAAAAAAGCAGCTGACTGTGCTGTGCGACTGTCCCGGAACATTTCCGGGACAGTTTTTTGCCGTTTAAGCAAGAGCGGACTGCTTCCAGATCAGGAGCAGAATGTATGTTCGCACGAAGCTGCTTTTCGTGATATAATGGGTGAATCAGGATAAAATCGGGTAATAGATTGAGAAGAATAAAGTTTAACGAAGGAAGGCAAGGTGACACAACGTGGCTGTTGAAACCTATCCATTTAAGCTGGAATCCAAATACAAGCCTGCAGGCGATCAGCCGCAAGCAATAGAAAAGCTCGTAGAAGGCATTGAGCAGGGGGAAAAGTTTCAGACGCTGTTAGGAGCGACCGGAACAGGGAAAACGTTTACGATGTCCAACGTGATTGAACGGGTAAAAAAACCAACGCTGATCATTGCACACAATAAAACACTTGCAGGACAGCTGTACAGCGAGTTTAAGGAATTTTTCCCGGAAAACCGGGTTGAATATTTTGTCAGCTATTATGACTATTATCAGCCGGAGGCGTATATTCCGCAGTCGGATACGTTCATCGAAAAAGATGCCAGCATCAATGACGAAATTGATAAGCTGCGCCACTCCGCCACGAGTTCACTGTTTGAACGCGACGATGTTATTATCGTGGCCAGTGTTTCGTGCATTTACGGCCTGGGTTCCCCGGAGGAATACCGGGATCTTGTTGTGTCATTAAGAACCGGAGATGAGCGTGAGCGGAATGACCTGCTGCGGCAGCTCGTCGATGTGCAGTATACGCGTAACGATATAGACTTTCAGCGGGGGACGTTTCGGGTGCGCGGAGACGTCGTGGAGATTTTTCCTGCTTCCCGCGATGAGCATTGTTTACGAGTGGAGTTCTTTGGAGATGAGATCGACCGGATTACCGAAGTGGACGCCCTGACAGGTGAAGTGCTGGGAGAACGGCAGCACGCTGCTATCTTTCCGGCCTCCCACTTCGTCACACGTGAAGAAAAACTGCAGCGCGCGATGAAAAACATAGAGGCGGAGCTCGATACTGTCTTAAAAGATATGCACGACAGAGGAAAGCTGCTGGAGGCTCAGCGTCTGGAACAGCGCACACGCTACGATCTGGAAATGATGCAGGAGCTCGGGTACTGTTCCGGAATCGAGAACTATTCGCGGCATCTGACGTTCCGTGAGGCTGGTGCGACTCCTTACACGCTGCTTGACTATTTTCCGGAAGATTCCCTCATTATTATCGACGAGTCCCACGTGACGCTGCCGCAGGTGCGCGGCATGTACAATGGGGACCAGGCTCGTAAAAACGTGCTTGTCGATCACGGATTCCGTCTGCCGTCGGCTAAAGATAACCGGCCGCTCAAGTTCGAGGAGTTTGAAAAGCACATCCGGCAGATCGTGTTCGTCTCTGCCACACCAGGACCGTATGAAATTGAGCATACGAAAGAAATGGTGGAACAGATTATCCGGCCGACGGGGCTGCTCGATCCGACGATAGACATCCGTCCGATTGAAGGACAAATTGATGATTTGATTGAGGAAATCCGCCTGCGCAGGGAGCGTGGTGAACGAGTTCTCATCACGACGCTGACGAAAAAAATGTCAGAGGACCTGACGAGCTATTTAAAAGAGGTCGGTGTCAAAGTGCAGTATTTGCACTCGGACATTAAGACGCTGGAACGGATTGAAATTATTCGTGAACTGCGCCAGGGAGAATTCGACGTGCTCGTCGGAATCAACCTGCTGCGGGAAGGTCTCGATATTCCGGAAGTATCGCTCGTTGCCATTCTGGATGCGGATAAAGAAGGCTTCCTCCGGGCAGAGCGTTCGCTGATTCAGACGATGGGGCGGGCGGCCCGTAACGCAAACGGGCACGTTATTATGTATGCAGACAAAGTGACGAATTCGATGCAGGTGGCGATCGATGAAACGACCCGCCGCCGTTCGATACAGAAAGCGTACAACGATAAATACGGTATCACACCTACGACGATTCAAAAAGCGATTCCGGAGCTGATCAAGGCGACATTTGCGGCCGAGGAAGACGAAACATACGAAGCACTTGAAAAGGCACCGAATAAAAAACTGACGAAAAAAGAACGCGAAAAAGTAGTGGAGCGAATGGAGCTTGAAATGAAGCAGGCTGCTAAAGACCTCGATTTCGAGCGGGCTGCCGAACTGCGTGACGTCATCTTAGAATTGAAAGCGGAAGGATGAGACTAACATGGCTTTAGATAACATTGTAGTAAAGGGGGCGAGATCCCATAACCTGAAGGATATCGACGTGACGATCCCGAGAAACAAACTCGTCGTCATGACCGGCCTGTCAGGGTCAGGGAAATCCTCGCTCGCTTTTGACACAATCTATGCGGAAGGACAGCGTCGCTACGTGGAATCTCTTTCTGCTTACGCCCGGCAGTTTCTCGGTCAGATGGATAAACCGGACGTTGATTCAATTGACGGACTGAGCCCGGCCATTTCTATCGATCAGAAAACGACGTCAAAAAACCCAAGGTCGACAGTCGGGACGGTTACTGAAATTTACGACTATCTGCGCCTGCTGTTTGCAAGAGTCGGAACACCGATCTGTCCGGTCCACGGAGTGGAAATCACTTCCCAGACAGTAACACAGATGGCCGACCAGCTGATGGCATATGAGGAGCGCACGAAGATGCAGATTCTCGCGCCGGTTGTGTCCGGCCGCAAAGGAACGCATGCGAAAGTTCTCGAAGACATTAAAAAACAGGGATACGTCAGAGTCCGCGTCAACGGCGAGATGCGGGAGGCAGCAGAAGAGATCACGCTCGATAAGAACAAAAAGCACAATATAGAAGTTATCATCGACCGGATTATGATTAAGGAAGGAATCGAAACACGGCTGACAGATTCCCTGGAAACGGCGCTGGATTTTGCTGAAGGCCAGGTCATTGTCGATGTGATCGATCAGGAAGAGCTGCTGTTCAACCAGCATCACGCGTGTCCGCACTGTGGATTTTCCATTGGCGAGCTGGAACCGCGGATGTTCTCGTTTAACAGTCCGTTCGGTGCGTGCTCGAGCTGTGACGGCCTCGGCCACAAGCTGGAAGTGGATGAAGAGCTGATCATTCCCGATCCGTCTCTTACACTGAACGAACACGCCATTGCGGCATGGAAGCCGACTAGCTCCCAGTATTACCCTTCCCTGCTTGCAAGTGTCTGCAGTCATTATGGAATAGATATGGACAAGCCGTTTAAAAAACTCGCAAAAAAGGAAAAAAATATTATCCTCGAAGGAAGCGGCCGCGAAAAAATCCATTTCCGATACGAGAATGAATTCGGACGGATCCGCGAGAAGGATATTTACTTCGAAGGCGTGCTGAAAAATGTTGCCAGACGGTACCGGGAAACCGGTTCGGACTATATACGCGAGCAGATGGAGCAGTACATGGCTCAGAAACCCTGCCCTTCCTGTGACGGCAACCGTCTGCGCGAGGAATCGCTTGCGGTAAAAATAGACAGCCGGCACATTGGTGAAGTAACCGACATGTCTATCACCGAAGCGGATCAGTTTTTCGACAGCCTGACGCTCTCAGAAAAGGATATGACGATTGCGAGGATGATTCTCCGTGAAATTAAAGAGCGGCTTGGCTTTCTGGTGAACGTCGGCCTCGAGTATCTGACGCTGTCGCGCTCGGCGGGGACACTTTCCGGCGGTGAGGCACAGCGAATCCGTCTTGCTACGCAGATCGGGTCTTCGCTGATGGGGGTGCTGTACATTCTTGATGAACCGTCCATCGGGCTGCATCAGCGGGATAATCACCGGCTGATCAGCACGCTCGAAAGAATGAGGGATCTCGGCAACACGCTGATCGTTGTTGAACACGATGAGGATACGATGCTTGCGGCCGATCATCTGATTGATATCGGACCCGGAGCAGGTGTTAACGGCGGAAGCATTTGTTCAACCGGCACTCCCGAGGAAGTGATGAAAGACGAAAAATCGCTGACAGGAAAGTATCTTTCCGGTGAAAAGTTTATTTCACTGCCGGCGGAAAGACGCAAGCCGACGAAGCGCCGTCTTCAGATTAAGGGAGCCGCAGAAAATAACCTGAAGGACACAGACGTGTCGATTCCGCTCGGCCTGCTGAATGCGGTGACCGGTGTATCCGGTTCTGGTAAAAGTACGCTGATCAACGATATTTTAAAGCGTTCGCTCTCCTTAAAGCTGACAACAGCAAAAGCGAAGCCCGGCCGTGTTAAGGAAGTGAAAGGGATCGATCAGCTTGAGAAGGTGGTCGACATCGACCAGTCGCCGATCGGCAGAACGCCCCGATCAAATCCGGCTACGTATACCGGCATGTTTGATGATATCCGCGACGTGTTTGCGATGACGAACGAAGCGAAAGTGCGCGGCTATAAAAAGGGGCGCTTCAGCTTTAACGTAAAAGGCGGCCGCTGTGAAGCCTGCCGCGGGGACGGCATCATTAAGATTGAGATGCACTTTCTCCCGGATGTGTACGTCCCGTGCGAGGAATGTCACGGAAAGCGGTACAACCGTGAAACGCTTGAAATTAAATACAAAGGCAAAAACATTGCTGATGTGCTCGACATGACGGTGGACGAAGCGGTCGACTTTTTCGAAAATATACCGCGAATTAAACGGAAAGTGACGACGCTGCAGGACGTCGGTCTCGGCTATATTAAGCTCGGTCAGCCTGCAACGACGCTTTCAGGAGGGGAAGCTCAGCGGGTTAAGCTCGCTTCCCAGCTGCACCGCCGCTCAACGGGAAAGACGTTCTACATTCTGGATGAACCGACTACCGGCCTGCACGTGGCTGACATTGAAAAGCTGCTTCACGTGCTGCAGCGCCTCGTGGAGAACGGAGATACTGTCGTCGTCATTGAGCACAACCTTGATGTTATTAAAACGGTCGACCACGTTATTGATCTCGGTCCGGAAGGCGGAAACGGAGGCGGAGAGCTCGTTGCTGAAGGAACGCCGGAAGAAGTGGCTGAAGTGGAAGCCTCGCATACCGGCCGGTTTTTAAAGCCGATCTTGGAACGCGAACGGAAACGAATGAACGAAATAGCGGAACCTGCGACTGCGAGATGAAACATCTGTGGCGCTGATCCGTAATACACCCGAATGCCGATGGAGAATACGCCTCCGGACGGAGGGAACTCCGTGGAGGCTGCTGTATTATGAAGGCAGGGGCGGGAAACCGAACCTGCCGACTATGGAAAGGGGCGTTTGATCATGCAGGAAGAACGGAAAATGATTCTGAAGATGATCGAGGACGGGAAAATTTCTGCCGAGGAGGGCATGCGTCTGCTGGAGACGATCAATGAGCGCGAAAAGCAGGCAGAGCCGGAGCCGGAGGAACAAGCCTTTTTTGAGGAAGAACAGCGGGAGACAGGAAAACAGAGTCAGGAAAGCGGAGACTGGAGCTACCGTCGTGCGGAAGAGAAAATGACGAGCTTCGCCAACAAGTTTTCGGGTTTTGTGGATGATGCCGTACACCGGCTGAAAGAATTTGATCTCGATTTCAATTTCGGTACAGCTGAGAAAATTGATCATGTGTTTCAACAGCGTGACGTTTATGTTAAAGAAGCGGATATTCACGTCGAAAACGGTGCGATTGAAATTCGGCCTTCCGATGAGAAGCAGGTGCGGATTGAGTGCGACGTACAAGTATTTCGCGTGAAGGATGCAGAAACAGCCCGGCGTGAATTTTTGCGTGAAGCTCAGTTCAGTATTTCAAACGGCCGGCTTCGCTTTGATGTCCGTAAAAAATCGATAAAGGTGAACACGGTTGTGTATCTGCCGACGAACGACCTGGAAAAGCTGAAAATATATGCTTTCAACGGTCGTGTTAATGCAGGGAGCCTGCCTGTTCATAAACTCGATATCCGCGGCGTCAACAGTAAAGTAGCGATCGAACGGATTGATGCGAAAGAAGCGAGAATTGAAACGACGAACGGTTCGATTACCGTGCGCCAGTTCAATGCGATGGACGGGGAACTGAAGTCGATGAACGGGACGGTAACGGTGGACGCCGGACGCGGCGACTTTCATCTGGAGTCGGTGAACGGCACGCTGCATTTCCGTTTGTCGGAAGCTTCGCAGTCAAAGGCATACTTGAAAACCGTTATGGGAAGTGTCTACGTGGCAGTTCCGGACGGCGTGAAAGTAGAAGCAGACGTAAAGACAACGGTCGGAGGGCTGCACTGCCAGCTGCCGAATATGAGCGTGATTGAAGAGAAAAAGGATTATGCTCAGAAGCGTCAGACGTTTCTTGCCAACAAGGATGGAGAGGGCCACTTCTACATTGAGGCCGAATCCACTACAGGTTCGATTCACGTTAAATAACCGGAGGTGTCATGCATGAAACAGCTATCCCGGACGATCGAAGACCGCAAGCTCGCAGGGGTATGCGGAGGACTCGGCAAGTACTTCGGTGTGGATCCCACAGTCGTGCGCATTGCAGCGATTGTGCTATTCTTCCCGTTTTCCCTGCTTATCGTGTCACTTTATTTAATCGGCGTCTTTCTGATGCCGAATGAAGGGGATGTGAGGGGACTATGAGCTGGCTCATACAGCTGATTGTAAACGCAGTCGTTCTGCTCATCATCGCGTATTTTTTCAACGGTATCGAGCTGACGGGATTCGGAGCAGCCGTGATTGCAAGCCTGATCCTCGCGGTTGTCAATGTCATCGTGAAACCGATTCTCGTCGTGCTTACGCTCCCAATCACGATCCTGTCGCTCGGCTTGTTTCTATTCGTGATCAACGCCATTACCCTTATGCTGACGGCATGGTTTATGGGCGACAGCTTTGTCATTGACGGCTTTTTCAACGGCCTGCTTGCAGCCGTGATCTTCGCGCTGCTCAATGCGATCATTTCGAACTTTATTATCGACCCGCTCACAAAGCGGTAAAAAAGACAGGTGATGCGGTCCGGCTGATGCCGGATCGTTTTTTCATGCGGCGGGCAGAGGCGCTTTCCGTCCGGGGGTTCCTCTGGTATGCTAGAATGGATAAAGATGAAGCGAGCAGGAGAGGAGCAGATACAGCATGGCAGAAGTGACAGCAGATCGACTGATGGAGGAATTTGACCTGACGCTGATGAATGACGAAGAATCGGTTACGTACCGTTCGATTACGACGAGTGATATTTCGCGACCGGGCATGGAAATGGCTGGCTTTTTTACATACTATCCGGCAAAGCGGATTCAGCTGCTCGGTAAAGCAGAGATGTCGTTTTACGAACAGCTGCCGGAGGAGGACCAGATTGACCGGATGCAGCGGCTTTGCACATATGATACGCCGGCTATCATTCTTTCCAGGGGCATCGAAGCACCTGATACGCTGAAGCAAGCTGCGGACGAGGTGGGCGTGCCAGTTTTCTCAGCGGAAATTTCCACGACGAGACTTAGTTCGAAGCTGACGACGTATCTGGAAAGCAGGCTGGCACCGATGACTGCCATGCACGGCGTACTGATTGATATTTATGGAATCGGCGTGCTGATCACCGGTTCGAGCGGCGTTGGTAAAAGTGAAACAGCGCTGGACCTCGTCCGGCGCGGGCATCGGCTCGTGGCGGATGACTCCGTTGAAATCCGCGAAGAGCAGGATGGCGTTCTGGTCGGACGTTCTCCGGATTTAATCCGCCACCTGCTTGAAATACGCGGACTGGGCATCATTAACGTAATGACGCTGTTTGGGGCTGGCTCCGTCCGTAACGAAAAGCGGCTCGGACTGGCCATTGATCTTGAAGCATGGGATCAAAAGAAGCAGTACGACCGTCTCGGGCTGGACGAGGATTTCATCCAGATTTTTGAAACAAATCTTCCGAAAATTACGGTGCCGGTCCGGCCCGGGCGGAACCTGGCGGTTATCATTGAGGTAGCTGCGATGAACTTCCGTCTGAAGCGTATGGGCATCAACGCCGCTGAACAGTTCTCAGAACGGCTTGCGACCGTGATTGAAGAAGGCGATCACGATAATGACTAATCAACAGTTGAGGTGACCAAGTTGCTATATTCGATACAGCCAATGAATCCTATTGCATTTGAAATCGGGCCGATTTCCGTCCACTGGTATGGTCTGCTGATCGGCCTCGGTGCCTTTTTAGGGTATCTGATTGCCAACCGGGAAGCGAAAAAGCGCGGTATGCCGGATGATCTGCTTGCAGATCTGCTCATGTGGGCACTTCCGGCAGCGATTATCGGAGCTAGATTGTACTACGTCATTTTCCGCTGGGAACAATTTGCGGGGGATCCGGTGCGCGTCTTCTTTATCTGGGAAGGAGGCCTCGCGATTCACGGAGGCTTGATCGCAGCTGTGTTAACCGGCTACATCTTCTGCCGGATTAAAAACGTCTCGTTCTGGAAAATGGCCGACATCACAGCGCCGAGTATTCTGCTCGGTCAGGCAGTGGGACGCTGGGGCAACTTCGTGAACCAGGAAGTTTATGGCGGGGAAGTATCCCGTCAGTTTCTCGAGTCGTTGTTCCTGCCGACGTTTATTATCGATCAGATGTACATCAACGGCAGCTACTACCATCCGACTTTTCTGTATGAGTCTCTCTGGAGTCTCGCCGGAGTGGCGCTGCTGCTCTACTTGCGCCGCGTTAACCTGCGCCGTGGAGAGCTGTTCCTGACGTACGTGATTTATTACTCAATCGGACGATTCTTCATAGAAGGAATCCGTACCGACTATCTGCTGCTTTTCGGAACCTTCCGAACCGCGATGGTGCTATCTGCCGTCCTTATTGCAGGTAGTATTGCGTTGATTATCTACTGGCGTAAAGCAGGCTACACGAAACGTTATTTAGACGACTGACCGTAACAAAGGAAAGGATGCTTGTTTTCTTATGCAGACATTGAAGAAAGGACTGCTCGCCGGCCTTGCAACGACGTGGAAGCTCGGTAAAATCATATTTCCGATCACGCTGATTGTGACGATGCTAAGTCAGACCGTTGTCATGGACTGGCTGACGCGGGTTCTTTCTCCGATGATGGGCCTGATCGGTCTCCCGGGGGAGGCAGCAATTCCGCTCGTTCTCGGCAATGTGCTGAATCTGTACGCGGCGATCGGCGCGATGCTGACGATGGATTTAAGCGTGAAGCAGGTGTTTATCCTCGCCGTGATGCTCTCGTTTTCACACAATTTGTTTGTGGAATCTGCCGTGGCAAAGCAGGTCGGTCTGCGGATCAGCGTCGTGTTGGCCGTACGGATTGGTCTTGCGCTCGTATCTGCATGGGTGATACACCTCGTATGGCAGGGGGGATCGGAGCAGGCGAGCTACGGCTTTGTGCCGGCAGGTCCCGAAAACGTCACCGGTACTGCAGACATCTTCTTTTACGGGGTGGAAGCAGCTTTCATCGGGATTCTGCAGCTGGCGGCGATCGTTATTCCGATCATGCTGTTTGTGCAGGTGATGAAAGATCTGGCGTGGCTGCCTGTCTTTTCGAGGTGGATGACCCCGTTTACAAAGCTGCTCGGCGTGAAGCCGAATACGTCAACAACACTCGCTTCCGGTCTGCTTTTCGGCCTTGCCTATGGCGCAGGCGTGATGATTCAGGCAGCGAAAGAAGACGGGGTATCGAAAAAAGATTTGTACCTCGTATTTATTTTTCTCGTGGCCTGCCATGCAGTGATTGAAGATACGCTCATTTTTGCTCCGCTAGGCATTCCGCTCTGGCCGCTGCTGCTCGTAAGACTCGTGACGGCGATTCTGTTAACGGCTGCTGTCGCCTTTATCTGGAACAGGCTTGAGCAAAAGGAGCAGGAGGAAGAAGAACCGGCTGCCGCTGCGTCGTCGGACCGGTAGAAGGGACGAGTCGACATGAATCAGAAAAAGCTGAATACGGTGCTGTTTGATCTGGACGGCACGCTGATCAATACGATCGATCTGATAGTAGCTTCATTCGAACATACGTTGGACCGGTATTTTCCGGGAGCCTACGCCCGGGATGATATCGCACGATTTATTGGCCCGCCTCTGTCGGAAACGTTTACGAGGCTGAATCCGGACTATGCAGAAGAGATGATCGGTGTGTACCGCACGTTTAATCATGCGCATCATGACGAGCTTGTGAAAGGCTATGAGGGCGTTCATGAGACGCTGGAATACTTGCGCAGGGAGGCGTATTCGCTTGCAGTAGTGACGACGAAGCGGAGCGATACGGCGATGAAAGGGTTGAAGCTGATGAAAATGGAGCAGTATTTCCCGGTTGTCATCGCGCTCGATCACGTATCGAACTGGAAGCCGGATCCGGAGCCGCTGCTAAAAGCGCTTGGGCAGCTGGAGCGCCGTCCGGAAGAAGCGATTATGGTCGGCGACAGCGAGCATGATATTCTTGCCGGTAAAAATACCGGCACCCGCTCAGCCGGCGTTTCCTGGTCGATTAAAGGCCGTGAGCATCTGGAGCGGTTTGAACCGGATACGATGCTCGATCAGATGACCGATTTGATCTCCTTCATGGAGAAGGACTGAGAGGAGGAGCGTTATGCCCCGGAACACAACGAGCTACCCGGTGGAAACTGCCAACTCGCTCTGGCACATTTACAAAACGGTCCCGTTCTGGAAAGTAGTACGCAACTTTGTCGTTATTCAGACGGCGCGGTATACACCGTTTCTGCCCATGAAAAACTGGCTGTACCGTACATTTTTGCGCGCTAAAATCGGTCCGGAAGCAGCTGTTGCACTGATGGTCATGTTTGATGTTATGTTTCCGGAGCGCATTTCCATCGGCCGGAACAGCGTCGTCGGCTATAACACGACGATACTGGCGCATGAATATCTGATCAGCGAATATCGGCTCGGCGATGTGGTTATCGGAGATAATGTCATGATCGGCGCGAACTGCACGATTCTGCCCGGCGTTACCATCGGGGACGGGGCGATTGTCTCGGCGGCAACGCTCGTGCATAAAGATGTCCCTCCCGGTGCGTTTGTCGGCGGGAATCCGATGCAGCTGATCCGACCGGGCGATACAGAAAAAACAATGGAGTTAAAGGCGCGGGACTGATAGGGGATGCTCTGTCAGACCGCGTTTTTTATCGATATCCTTCCGGTTGACGGAGCCAAGGATGGCGTGTAATATATGTCATAAGATCTTTATTGCTCTATCACGTTAGCACATTAAAGTAAACGAAACGTTGACATTTCCGGATTCCGGAACGAATTGATACAGACAGGAAAGGAAGACTGATGACATGACGAAGCTGTTTATGTTTGAAAAGCCGCAGGGGATGCGGGATACACTGCCGGAGCTTTACCAGCTGAAGCAGCAGATCAAACGCGGCGTCACCCAGGAGGTAACGCAGTGGGGCTATGAATTTGTGGAAACACCGACGGTAGAGTTCAATGAAACGGTCGGCAGCGCATCGGCCATTCTCGACCGTCAGCTGTTTAAGCTGCTTGACCAGGAGGGCAATACGCTTGTTCTGCGGCCGGACATGACCGCGCCGATCGCACGAATTGCCGCTTCGACGATGAAAGCATCGGAACGTCCGCTCCGGCTCACATATGATGCAGCCGTTTTTCGCGCTCAGCAGTATGAAGGCGGGCGGCCGGCCGAGTTCGAACAGGCAGGCGTCGAGCTGATTGGGGATGATTCTGTCAGTGCGGATGCGGAAGTGATCTCACTCATGGTGTCGTCGATGAAAGCAGCAGGAATTCCGACGTATCAGGTAGCCGTCGGGCACGTTGGCTTCGTCAATGCCTTGCTCAAAGAAGTGCTTGGCAATGAGAAGCGGGCATCGGAGTTCCGCCGTTATTTATACGAGAAAAACTACGTCGGCTTCCGCAAAGCAGTTGAACAGCTCCCGCTTTCCTCACTGGATAAGCGGAGGCTGCTGGAGCTGCTTCGTCTGAAAGGGGACGCTTCAATTATTGAACGTGCCCGCAGCATCACGGAATCAAGAGCAGGACAAAAGGCGCTCGATCAGCTCGAAAACCTGCTTGACGTGCTTGCTGATTTTGACGTGGAAGACTGTCTCATTCTCGATCTGAACCTCGTTATGCACATGAGCTACTATACGGGAGTTGTCTTTGAAGCTTACAGTGAAGGTCTGGGCTATCCGCTTGGAGGCGGAGGCCGCTATGATCAGCTGCTCGGACGGTTTCACCACGAAGAGCCGGCAACCGGTTTTGGACTGCGTGTGGACCGGATGACAGAAGCGCTCGGCCAGGCAAAGCAGTCTGTGCAAAAGGATGTTTGCGTCATTTACAGCAGTGAACGGCGCAGGGAAGCGTTCGCTGAAGCGAAACGACTCCGCTCTGAAGGCCGCTCGGTCGTCATACAGGAAATCAGCGGAATTGCCAATATCGATGCGTATTCCAAGCAGTTTGACCGTACCGCTTACTACGTCGGATCAAACGGGGAAGGGGGAGTCAAGCGATGAATCAGGAGCTGTTAACAGTCGCCATGCCGAAAGGTCGTATTTTTGAAGAAGCAGTCGAACTTCTCCGCAAAGCAGGCTACGATCTGCCTCCGGAATTTGATGACTCCCGCCGCCTCATTTTGGAAGTGCCGGAATCCGGCATGCAGTTTATCCTCGCAAAACCAATGGACGTGCCGACCTACGTTGAACACGGCGTGGCAGACGTAGGCGTAGCCGGAAAGGACGTCATGATCGAAGAAGAGCGTGACGTGTACGAAGTGCTGGACTTGAAAATAAGTGCCTGCTACATGGCCGTTGCCGCGCTTCCGGACTACAGCCCCGAGCTCGACGTCGCACCGAAAATCGCGTCGAAGTATCCGAAGCTGACGTCCGACTATTTCCGCGAACAGGGTGAGCAGGTCGAAATCATCAAGCTGAACGGATCGATTGAGCTCGCGCCGATTGTCGGCCTGGCAGACCGGATCGTTGATATCGTATCGACCGGCCAGACGCTGAAGGAGAACGGGCTTGTGGAAATTGAAACGATGATTCCCATCACTTCGCGCTTCATCGTTAATCCGGTCAGCTACCGGACGAAGGCAGACCGGATCGATGATATGGTCGACCGCCTTGCAGAGGTTATCAACGGGGAGGAACAAGCATGAAACTCGAAGCACTGACGGAAGGCATGTCGCTGAAGCGCTCGATTGATCAAGGAACGTCGGAACAGCGCAGAACCGTAGAGAAGATTCTGCAGGACGTCCGCACACGCGGAGACGAAGCCGTTGCTGAGCTGACGAAGCGCTTTGACGGTGCTGAACTCGACAGCATGCGTGTGACCCGGAACGAGCTGGAGCAGGGAGCGGCAGCCGTGTCGGAGGAAACAAGAGAGATCATCCGCGAGGCAGCAGCCAACGTGCGCGATTTTCACGAGCGTCAGAAGCGGGAAGCGTGGATCACGACGAAGCCGGACGGAACGATTCTCGGCCAGCGCATTCTGCCGCTCGATGCAGCAGGCGTTTATGTGCCGGGCGGTCGGGCTGCCTACCCTTCTTCTATTATTATGAATGTCGTGCCGGCACAGGTGGCAGGAGTGGAACGGATTGTCATGGTCAGCCCTCCGGATGCGGAAGGGAAACTGGCACCGGTCGTTCTTGCTGTCGCGTACGAGCTTGGGGTAAAGGAAATTTACAAAGTCGGCGGTGCGCAGGCCGTCGCAGCTCTGGCATTTGGTACCGAAACGATTGCACCGGTCGATAAAGTAACCGGACCTGGCAACATCTTTGTAACGCTCGCCAAGCAGCTTGTTTTCGGCCATATCGATATTGACATGCTCGCCGGACCGAGTGAGATTGTTATTTTAGCCGATCAGTCGGCTCACGCGGACTTCATTGCAGCGGATATGCTGAGCCAGGCAGAGCATGATCCGATGTCATCCGCTGTTCTCGTAACGACGAGCCGGGAGCTTGCTGAGGAAACGAAGCAGGAAGTAGAAAAGCAGCTGCAGACGCTCCCGAAAAAAGAGATTGCAGAACCGTCTATTAACAATCACGGCGCTATCTATGTAGCAAAAGATCTTGAAGAAGCATGCGCTGCAGTTAACGAACTGGCTCCGGAGCACCTCGAGCTCCATACGGCCAAGCCGTGGGATGTGATGGCGAAGATCCGCCACGCAGGCGCGATTTTCCTCGGGGAAAACAGCTCCGAGCCGGTAGGCGACTACTTTGCCGGACCGAACCACGTGCTGCCGACGAACGGCACGGCGCGTTTTTCAAGTCCGCTGAACGTGGATGACTTTACGAAGAAAACGAGTATTTTATCATACAGCGAACAGGCGCTGGAAGAAAACGGCGCTAAAATTGCTGCATTTGCAAGGCTGGAGCAGCTGGAAGCCCACGCGAGAGCCATTGAAATCCGAATGAAGAAGGGAGACCGATCATGAGCCGGACTGCTGGAAGAAAGCGTGATACGAAAGAAACACAGATTGAGCTGGAACTGAACCTGGATGGGAGCGGAGAGGCTGTACTGCTCACTGATGTCCCGTTTATGACGCATATGCTCGACCTGTTTACAAGACACGGACTGTTCGATTTGAAACTGACAGCCCGGGGTGATACCGAAATCGATGATCATCACACGACTGAAGACATCGGCATCGTGCTCGGGTCCGCTTTGCAGGAAGCACTCGGCGACAAGCGGGGCATCCGCCGCTACGGCTCTGCCTTTGTACCGATGGACGATGCGCTTGCCCACGTTGTAATTGACTTAAGCAACCGGCCGCACTTCGAGCTGAAAGGAACGATTCCGCATCAGAAGCTGGGCACATTTGATACAGAGCTGATCGAAGAATTTCTCTGGAAGCTCGCACTCGAGGCGCGCATGAACCTGCACGTCAACGTGCACTACGGAACAAATGCGCATCATATCATTGAGGCAGTATTTAAGGCACTCGGCCGTGCCCTGGACGAAGCAGTTCAGCTTGATCCGCGTGTAAAAGGAATTCCATCAACAAAGGGGAGTTTGTCATGATCGGTATCATCGACTACGGAATGGGCAATTTGCACAGCGTTACGAAAGCGCTGGAGCGGATTGGCCATGACCCGTTTTTGTCGGAAGATCCGGCTGAACTGGAAAAAGCGGATATGCTCATTCTTCCCGGCGTCGGCTCCTTTCGCGACGGCATGGCTGAGCTGGAGAAGCGCGGACTCGACTCGTTTGTAACGAAATGGGCCGAAGACGGCAAGCCGCTTCTCGGCATCTGTCTTGGGATGCAGCTGCTGTTTGATGAGAGCGAAGAGAACGGTTCAACGAAAGGACTCGGGCTGCTTCCGGGCAAAGTGGTCCGCTTTCGGGAAAATGGAGTGAAAGTGCCGCATATGGGCTGGAACAAGCTGACGTTTAAACAGCCGGCACACCCAGTGCTGTATCAGGTGGAAGAAGGGCACGTTTATTTTGTGCATTCCTACTACGTGGAGGCCGGTTCTGAAGATGTGCTCGTCGCGGTAACCGACTACGCGGATGCTGAAGTACCGGCAGTCGCAGCGTCAGGATCCGTCTGGGCAACACAGTTTCATCCGGAAAAAAGCAGCAGCGTCGGCATGAGCATGCTGAAAAATTTTGTGGAACAGAAGGGGGGCGTGGAAGTTGACTGATTTTACGATTTATCCGGCGATCGACATGCGCGGAGGCAAATGCGTCCGTCTGCTTCAGGGAGACTACGATAAGGAAACGGTTTATGGAGATTCCCCGTATGATATGGCAGCTGCCTTCGCTGAAAAAGGCGCTTCCTGGATTCACATGGTGGACCTGGACGGAGCGAAAGCAGGAAAGCCGGTGAACGATGCGCACGTGATTCGCGCTGCATCCGAGCTGAACGCAAAGATTCAGATCGGCGGCGGTATCCGCACGGAAGAAGACATCGTCCGCTATCTGGAAGCCGGCGTCGCACGTGTGATTCTCGGCAGTTCGGCTGTTGCCGATCCGGAGTTCGCGTCAGACATGCTGCAAAAATACGGCAGCCGCATTGCAATCGGCATTGATGCCCGGGACGGCTATGCAGCCACGCACGGCTGGCTGGAAACGTCACAGGTGAAGGCGGATGAGCTCGGTAAGCGTCTGGCAGAAGCCGGGGCTGAAACGTTTATCATGACGGACATTTCAAAGGACGGCATGATGTCCGGACCGAACGTCGAGGCCATTGCTTCACTTGGACGGGCAACCGGTAAACGCGTGATCGCTTCCGGCGGCGTCAGCAGCATCGAAGACGTCAAGGAGCTCGCTTTACGAAGCGGAGACGGCATTTCCGGAGCGATTATCGGTAAAGCACTTTATACCGATGCTGTAACGCTGGAGGACGCGCTGAAGGAGGAATCGTAACGATGCTGACAAAACGAATTATTCCCTGCCTTGATGTAAAGGAAGGCCGAGTTGTAAAAGGGGTGCAGTTTGTAAAC
This sequence comes from Alkalicoccus luteus, assembly GCF_012034335.1. Lineage (GTDB taxonomy): Bacteria > Bacillota > Bacilli > Bacillales > Salisediminibacteriaceae > Alkalicoccus > Alkalicoccus luteus_A. The sequence continues at coordinate 89,051 of NZ_JAATHJ010000006.1, forward strand.
CTTCGCGACGCCGGTGATCCGGTTGAGCTTGCTTCTTTTTATGATGAGCAGGGTGCTGATGAGCTCGTATTCCTTGATATTTCGGCATCCCATGAAGGACGAGAAACGATGGTCGACGTGGTCCAGGAAGTGGCCGGCAAGCTGGCGATCCCTTTCACCGTAGGAGGCGGCATCAATTCGCTCGAGGACATGAAGCGGATTTTGCGTGCCGGCGCTGATAAAGTATCGCTAAACACAGCGGCATTAATGCGTCCGGAGGTAATTAAAGAGGGCGCAGACTTTTTCGGAAGCCAGTGTATCGTGTTAGCAGTCGATGCCAAATGGGATGACGAGCTGCAGTCATGGCGGGTGTACACGCACGGAGGCCGGAAGCCGACTGAGCGTGACGTCATTTCCTGGGTAACGGAAGCCGTAAGTCTCGGAGCCGGTGAAATTCTGCTGACGAGCATGGACGAGGACGGTGAAAAGAGCGGCTTTGCAGAAGAACTGACGAAAGCGGTCAGCGAAGCGGTATCGGTGCCGGTGATCGCATCCGGCGGAGCTGGAAACGCGGCCCATTTTGAGTCTGTATTTGTGAACGGGAAAGCAGATGCAGCGCTTGCCGCTTCTATTTTTCACTACCGCGAAACGTCTGTTGCAGAAGTGAAAGCGTATCTTAAAGAAAAGGGGCTGCCAATCCGATGACAGCAGTTGAAAACCTACAGTTTGACGATCAGGGATTAATTCCTGCAATCGTTCAGGATCAAGCAACGAAAGAAGTACTGACGCTTGCCTACATGAATAAAGAGTCACTGGAAAAGACGCTTGAGACACGGGAAACGTGGTTTTACAGCCGGTCACGTCAGGAGCTTTGGCATAAAGGGGCTACCTCCGGCAATACGCAGCGGGTCACCGATGTCCGCTTCGACTGCGACCAGGATGCTCTCGTCGTGCTGGTCGAACCAGCAGGGCCCGCCTGTCATACCGGTGCAGTCAGCTGTTTCACCCACAGTATGCTTGAGGAAAAGCAGGCCAAAAGCCGCTTTGCGGTGATTGAGGAGCTGGAGCAGCTCTTGGCGGAGCGGGAACAGACGATGCCGGAAGGCTCTTACACGACGTACTTGTTTGAAGAAGGAATTGATAAAATTCTTAAGAAAGTCGGTGAGGAAGCATCCGAAATTATCATCGCTGCCAAAAACGGTGATAAACAGGAGCTCGTCTGGGAAAGTGCAGATTTTCTCTACCACTGGCTCGTGCTGCTTCAGGAACAGAAGCTTTCCGTTGATGATGTGCTGAAACGGCTTGAAGAGCGTCACAGCGGCAAAAAGGGAGTCTGATTTGCCTGGAACGCACTGAAAAAGAGGGAATTGCCCCTTTTTCAGTGCTTTTTTATGTGGGGCGTTGAGGCGCGGTCGGTTTATGGACCGCAGCTAGGTTCATGTTAGTGTCTGTCGCTTTCGGGGGACCTCGTTGAGTTATAGTTGCGGGCCGGCGAGCTACGTTTTAGCCGGCTAGTGTCGCTTTTGACCGCGGGCCTGCTTGAAGAAAGCAGCGATGCTTCATAGGCAGGCCGCACTCTATAAAAATAAGCTGGAAACGGCTTGAATAACCTGCTGTACTGTCTTTAGCATCATAAGGCTGAGTCAAACAGCATCATCCGTGCTATAATCAGGAGCGTGATTATTTCTAAAAAGAAGGACGGAATACATATATGCAGTCATCATTTCGTGAAACTATCAGACGGCTGGTCGAGCACCGGCTGTTTCAGCCTGTCGTTATCGGGATCATTCTCTTAAATGGTCTCGTCATTGTGGCGGAGTCCTACCAGCCGGGAGATTCATTTCTTTTGCTCCTGGATACGATTATCGTCTGGATATTCGTCGTTGAACTCGTATTAAAAATGATCGGTCTTGGCGTGCGCGGTTATTTTTCCGAGCGCTGGAACATATTCGATTTTACGATCGTGGCTCTGAGTCTCGCGTTTTATAACACGCCGCTCGTCAGTGTGCTGCGTCTGATCCGGGTGCTGCGTCTCATTCGCATGATTCCGGCTATCCCGGCTCTGCGCAAAATCATTGATTCCCTTATGCGCTCACTGCCTGCGCTGACGGGCATTCTTGGCCTGACAGCCTTAATTTTCTCCATTTATGCGATCATCGGCACGACGTTTTTCCGCGGTGTTCTGCCGTATGAATTTTTTGGAAGCTTTCATACATCGTTGTTCACGCTGCTTCAGGTCGTCACCTTTGAATCGTGGGCCAGTCAGGTAGCCCGTCCGGTCATTGCTGAAATACCGTGGGCATGGTTTTACTTCGTTTCGTTTATCGTGATTGGCGCACTGGTTATTTTAAACCTCGTCGTCGCCGTCATTCTCGATTATCTCGGTCATGAAGATGAAGAAGCTCAGAAGGAAAACATGGACCGTCTCTACAGAGAAAACGAGGCGCTGCGTCAGGATATTCAGGAAATTAAGGAGATACTGCTCCGGGACAAAGAGCGCTAATGTAAAAGAACGTAAAGAAGGCCGGTACGAGGATCACTCGTACCGGCCTTCTCTGAGTGTTGATAAAGTCATTTTCGGTGAATAACGTTGCATCTGCCTGTATCTGCGGACACTCGCTTTCCGGAGGGAACGGGCTCAGCTAACCGCTTCCTCCTGCTGTCGGAAGCGCTGGATCTTCGCCTCGTTCTGATCCTCCCGGAGTCGAGGCCCTTCGATGTAGGCAGCGGCAGTGCGTTTCACGTGCCTGGTTAGGTCTTCACGATTGGCTTCCTTACAGATAGAAACTTCCGGATGAGACGTTTCGATGTTAAATAGGGATGTCCATACTTCTTAGAATTCATGATAAACGTAAAAAAAAGCCGTCGCGTCTGCCTGTCGTGACGATGTTTTCTAAGAAGCAGAGCCGTTTTCCCGATGTGTCCGGCGGAGACGCCAGTGGAATCAGCGCAGCATGAAGATTCAGAGCCGTTCAGATCTGCGAACGGCATCAACGCACGAGCGGAGCCGGACCGGGTCTTAAAGGCTTCTCGCGAGAAGCCTGTGTCCGAGTGAAGCCGCGCCATCCTGCGTGTCTTTCTTCCCTTCATACAGGGTCACCCTGAGAAATAGCTGAAGGCCAGCCCACGGCAAGCTTCCGCCGGTAAGCAGAGGGGAAATACAATCAAACGAATAAACATATAAGTGGAAAGATTTTTTCAACAACCTGAGAAGGCCGGTACGAGGATCACTCGTACCGGCCTTCTAGTTGACTACTGAGCCTTTTTTGCTTTTGCTTTTTGATCTTCTTTGATCAGATCAGCTGTAAGCTGTCCGGAGAGGGTGACCATCGGCACGCCTCCGCCGGGATGAGTGGAGCCGCCACTGAAGTAGAGGTTCTCGTAGAGCTGGCTTCTTGCCGGAATTTTGAATCCGCCGTTCGTATCTTTGTTGGCTGCGATGCCGTAAATCGATCCGCCGTTTGCGCCGTAGAGCTCTTCCAACGTATCCGGATTAAACTCATACTCAAATTCGATCGAGCTGCGCAGCCCGGTAAGGCCCATCCGCTCCAGCTTGTCGAGTACGACTTCTCTGTAGCGGTCCCAGTCACCCTGCTTTTTCATCGCGGTCTTTGGCGGGACGTGGGTGAGAACGAAGAGGTTTTCCTTCCCTTCCGGAGCCTGCGAAGGATCGGTTTTAGAAGAAACCCCAATATAAATCGTTGGATCATCTGCCGGCACTCCCTTTTCAAAGATTTGTTTGAACTCTTTTTCCGGATCTTCCGAGAAGAAGAAGTTGTGGTGTTCCAGCTGCGGGAATTCGCGGTCGGTTCCGAGCAGAAGCACAAGTCCGGACACGGTTGGTTCGTATGTTTTCGAGAGCGACTTCACTTCTTTTTTCGTTTTGCTGTTTTTCGGAAGGAGCGTCTCATATGCCGGAATAACTTCCAGGTTGGAAACGACAATATCAGCCGGAACGTAGTCGCCGTTTTCCGTCACAACGCCTGTAGCTGTCTCGTTTTCAAGATGGATGTGTGAAACCGGGGTATCAGTCTGCACGTCGACGCGCAGTTCATCGAGCACGTTTTTCATGCCGCGTGCAATGTTGTACATGCCGCCTTTGACGTAGTAAATGCCAAGGCCGAGCTGAACGTATACGAGCTGGTTCAGGATCGCCGGAGACTGGTACGGATTGGAGCCGACGTACATGACGAAAAAGTTGAACAGCTGCTCCAGGTATTTATTGTCAAAGTGCTTCTTTGTACTGTCTGCCACCGTATTGAACGGATCCATGGAAAGCAGTTCCTTCAGCGTATGCTGCTGCTTTAAATCCTTCAGCCCGGTGATGCTCGTCTTATAAAAGCTTTTCATACAGAGGTCGTACATGTCCTGGGAATAGCTGAGAAACTTCATGAAGGAGCGGCCCGGGTCCGGCTTTACCTTTTTCATTTCATTCAGCATGTCCGGAATATCGGATAATACGTTCAGCGTTGTCCCGTCTTCAAAAAACGTTTTCCATTGTGGTTCGATGCGGATAATGTCCATGTAATCATCAACATTGCGGTGCACGCTGTTGAACAGCTGCTCCAGCACCCACGGCATCGTCAGAATGGAAGGGCCGGTATCAAACGTGAACCCTTCTCCGCTTCGCTGATTCAGCTTGCCGCCGATCCGTTCATTTTTTTCGAGCACGGTGACGTCATAGCCGTCACCGGCAAGTCTCATTGCTGCTGAAAGGCCGCCGAGTCCGGCCCCGATCACCACTGCTTTTTGTTTAACTGTCATCTTTCCCGCACCTCCGTGTTTACTATAGTCGTCTGTCAATCCTGGGTGTCTGCAAAAGCCGCCGTACAGGGGACGTACCCATCTGCTGCAGCCAGTGCTTAATAAATGAAAGGAAGAATCCGATAGCGGCCTTCGAGCCACTTCGTATACGTGCTGCCGAACGAGCGGGTGAGCGCTGCTTCTTCATTGCGGATCCGCCTCATCAGAAGCGGGAGAAACACGAACAGGACAATAATCAGACCCGGCAGGCTCGTCATAAACAGGGAAAACCCTGATAAGAGCAGAAGCAGGCCGGTATAAAGCGGGTGCCGCAGAAGTCTGAAGGGACCGTGGCTGACGAGCTGATCGCCCTCCCGCACCTGCACCCCTCTCGTAAACTGACTGCCGAGTGCGAGAATGCCCCAGTAGCGGAGGGCGATTCCACAGCCGTACAGGATCAGTCCGGCCGTCAGCACTCCGGTGCCGCCGAACGTAAGCAGACCGGCTTCGCGGCTCACAATGGATAAAATGACAGCAGAAACAGCTGCTGTCATAATCCACGGAAACGATCCGCGCTCCGACCGGTCCGTATTTCTGCGGCTTTTAAACAAAAGAAATTCAAGCACCCAGATAATTGAGAGGGCGGTAAAAATAATGTCATAAAGCGGCATGCGTCCCAGCTCCGTTCTGCGTGTTATATGTAGGAAGCCGGTTTACGGCACTTTCCTTCCATACCCGTTATACAACGTGTCTAACCTGTCTGAAACAATATTCAGAAAAAAATACCATCCGCGAGAAAGAGTGGAAAATCACATTGTCCGCTTGTGCCGTGCATGTTATACTTCTTAAAGAAAAATGACCGATTTCTGAACGGAGGACGTGTCTCCATGACGCAGACGAGAAATGCACAAGTCATCCCTTTCATGAGGGATGGTAGTTTTTTTTATAAAAAGGGTATCGAAGCATATCAAAATAAACAGACGGCCAAATCCATTCATCTGATCAAGCGTGCCGTTGACATGGACCCGGAAGAACCCGTATTTCTATGCCAGCTGGCGATTCTGCTCGCTGAAGAAGGGGACTATGCGTCTTCCAACCGGTGGCTGCGGCAGATTATTGAAGATGTAGATCCGTCGATGAGCGAGAGCTACTTTTTCCTGGCAAACAACCTGGCTCACAGCGGTGAATTTGAAGAAGCGAAAGAGTATCTGGAGATGTACATGGAACTGGACTGTACCGGAGACTTTCGGGAGGATGCAGACGCTCTGCACTATTTACTGAAGGTCGAACTGGGCCAGGAACATACCGATCTGCACCGGACAGATCCGTTTTCCACACACGCTGTTATGCTGCTGCATGAAGGACAGTTCGAACAAGCAGAGGAAGAAGCTGCCCGCTTCACAGCTGAACAGAGCCGATGCTGGTTCATGTACGGGGTGCTTGCAGAAGCGCAGATTCGTCAGGGAAAGTTCGATGAGGCAGCTGAGATTCTGAACAATTTAATGCAAAAAGAAGGAGCTGATACGAGCGCACGCTGCCTGTTGGAGCTCGGTGCGCTCATGCAGGGGAACCGGACGAAAGAGGAGCTGGAAGCCGACCTTTCCGGGCTATATCCAATGGATCGCTGGGAGCGCTATGTGCTGGCAAAGGTGTTGTTTGCGGCTGGTATTTTCCGGCGGGCGTATCACCTTCTGCGCGAATCCGTACCGGTGGAGCGGGCGGTTTATCTCCATCAGCTTGCGGCGGCTGCGAAATATGCCGGCTACGAAGGACGTGCCTCCAGGCTGTGGGAGCAGGCAGCTTCGATGCAGCCGGAAAAACGGGAGCGGTTCATGAAGCTTCGTTCTGCAGAGGCAGATGCCTGGATTAAGGATTGGACGTATTAAAACCTTGTTATGATCACATTTTCAATGCCTGTGGGGGTATATGAGCAGATAAGTGGACACGCATCTGCAAATTCTTTAGGATGAAGACAGTTCATCAGTATGCCAGGGGAATTTATTACGTATAGGAGAGTGAAACAATGAGTGAAGAAACGATTTATGATGTAGTGATTATCGGTGCAGGACCTGCCGGTATGACGGCTGCCGTCTATACGTCCCGTGCAAATCTGTCCACTGTTATGCTGGAACGCGGTATGCCGGGCGGCCAGATGGCGAATACGGAAGAAGTGGAAAACTACCCGGGCTACGACCATATTCTCGGACCGGATCTGTCCAACAAAATGTTTGAGCACGCAACGAAGTTCGGCGCAGAATACAAGTACGGCGATGTACAGGAAATCAAGAACGGACGCGAGTACAAAACGATCGTTCTCGGAAACGGGGAGATTAAAACGCGTTCCATCATCATTTCTACTGGTGCGGAGTACAAAAAAATCGGCGTTCCGGGTGAAGAAGAGCTCGGCGGACGCGGTGTATCCTACTGCGCAGTATGTGACGGAGCTTTCTTTAAGGAGAAAGAGCTCTTTGTTATCGGCGGTGGAGACTCCGCTGTAGAAGAAGCGGTTTACCTGACCCGCTTTGCGAGCAAGGTCACTGTTGTACACCGCCGCGACGAGCTGCGCGCACAGAAAATTCTTCAGGACCGTGCCTTTAATAACGAAAAAATTGATTTCATCTGGAGCCACGTCTTAAAGGAAATTCATGAAGAAAACGGGAAAGTCGGCAGCGTGACGCTGATTGACAAAAAAGACGGGTCAGAAAAAGAATATAAAACAGACGGCGTGTTCGTTTACATCGGCATGCTGCCTCTGAATAAACCGTTTATCGATCTGGGCATCACGAATAAAGAGGGATATGTCGTCACAGACGGCGATATGCAGACGGACATTCCGGGGATTTTTGCAGCGGGAGACATCCGCGACAAAATGCTCCGTCAGATTGTAACAGCAACAGGGGACGGCAGTATTGCAGCACAATCAGCCCAGCACTACATTGAGAATTTAATGGAAGAGCTGCAGGCAGAAAAAGAGTCGGTGTAAATCGTAACGACTCTTTAATTGAGCTGTAATCAAGGTGCAACAATGATTCGTTATACTTGGGATTGTAATTGACCCCCTTTTATATTGTTTTTTGGCACGGACGACCGCAGTCCGTGCCCTTTTTTTGTTCAGACCGCTTTTTGTCCGCTGTGATTGCTTTTTTAATCCATCCGGATTTTGTAGTATACTGGAAACAGCTTAGGAAGTTTCGGAGGTGGGGACGTTGCAGCGGATTACGAATTGCATGATTGAGTATGAAGGACGGCTTCTCATGATTAAAAAGCCAAAGCGCGGCTGGTGGTACGTGCCGGGTGGGAAGATGGAGCATGAAGAACTGGCGCCGGAAGCAGCTGCCCGTGAAGTGTATGAAGAAACCGGGCTGACGATCAGACGTCCGGAGCTGCGCGGTATATTGACGCATCTTGTTACCGATGGCGAGAGCTATATGGAAAAACGAACTATGTTTTTGTTTTATGCGAAAGGGTTCAGCGGTACGCTGCGCAGCCGGTCACCGGAAGGGGAGCTCGACTGGATTCCGGTTTCGGGGCTGGATGATATCCCGATGGATGAAGCGGACCGCAAAGCAGTCAGCGCTGTACTGAATGAACCGGGCATACTTTACGGAACGCTGATTTACAATCACCACCGGGAACTCCAGGAGACAGTGTTCGAATTGAATGGGAGACGACTTTAGAGGCAGAAGGGAATGGAAGACGTGGCTAAACATAATGAACTGGAACTGGTCATCATCACCGGAATGTCCGGTGCAGGAAAAACGGTTGCCGTGCAGAGCTTTGAGGATATGGGGTACTTTTGTGTCGATAACCTGCCGCCGGCGCTGATTCCGAAATTTATCGATCTCGTCGACAGTTCGGCTGGAAAAATGCAGAAAGCGGCGCTCGTGATCGATCTGCGGGCCCGTGAATTTTTTGATCAGCTGTTTGAAACGATGAATCGGCTTGGAACCGAATCCAAGGTGACACCGAAAATTCTCTACCTGGACGCAGATGATGAAACACTTGTAAAGCGCTACAAAGAAACTCGCCGTTCCCATCCCTTATCTGAACAATCGTCCCCGCTCAACGGTATTCATGCAGAACGGGAGCTTCTGGATGAACTAAAAGGAGCGGCGCAGGTGATTCTCGATACGACCGGACTGAAGCCGCTGCAGCTGCGGGAGCGGATTTTACAGCAGTTTTCGTCTGAAGAGAAGGATACGTTTCAGGTTAACGTGCTGTCTTTTGGTTTCAAGCACGGCCTGCCGATCGATGCCGATCTCGTGTTCGACGTGCGCTTTCTGCCTAACCCGCATTACATTGATCACATGCGGCCGCTCACCGGGCTCGATAAAGAAGTGTCGGACTACGTGCTGAAATGGGATGAGACGAAAAAATTCGTCGAAAAACTGGATGATCTGCTGCAGTATATGCTGCCGCACTATAAGCGGGAAGGGAAAAGCCAGCTGGTGATTGCAATCGGCTGTACCGGAGGCAAGCACCGGTCCGTTACGCTGGCAGAGTATTTTCAAAAGAGGCTTACCGAACTCGATTACCAAACCTATGTGTCGCACCGTGATGTGGAAAAAGGACGTCGCGAGAAATGAAACGGGCTAACGTCTGCGTAATCGGAGGAGGCACCGGCCTGTCCGTCCTGCTGCGCGGCTTAAAAACATTTCCCGTCGATATTTCAGCCATTGTAACGGTAGCCGATGACGGCGGAAGCTCGGGAAGACTCCGTGAAGAGTTAAATATACCGCCGCCGGGAGATGTCCGGAACGTGCTCGTTGCGCTTTCCGAGGTGGAGCCGCTCGTTGAGGAGCTCTTTCAGCACCGCTTTACGAACGGTGCCGGGTTGACCGGCCATTCACTCGGAAATCTGCTCCTTGCAGGTATGAGCAGCATTACCGGCGATTTTGCCCAGGGAGTTCAGGAAATCAGCCGCGTGCTCAATGTGAAAGGAAAAGTCATCCCGGCATCGAATGAACACTTAACGCTCATCGCAGAGTACATGGACGGCACCGTCTGCCGCGGAGAATCAAATATTCCGACTGTCGGCAAGCCGATCAAAAAGGTGTACCTGGAGCCGGAATGGCCCCGTCCCATGGCCGAAGCGGTCTATGCGATCGAGCAGGCAGATTTAATTGTGCTGGGACCGGGAAGCCTGTATACGAGTATTATTCCGAATCTGCTCGTGCCCGGCATGAAAGAAGCACTCATCCGATCCGATGTGCCAAAGGTGTACATCTGTAACGTGATGACCCAGCCAGGCGAAACAGACGGATATTCCGTTGCAGATCACGTTGAAGCGATACATGCTCATGTTGGCACAAACGTTGTAGATGCGGTATTATTAAATACACAGGAAATTCCCGAGGCGTTTGCGGAAAAATATAATGAAGAAGGCGCATCGCACGTCGCTGTTGATGAAAACAGGCTGAAGGACATGGATGTTACCATCATTTCCGACAGGCTGCTGACAATATCGGGCAGCCTGCTGCGCCATGATGCAATGAAGGTCTCCCAGCGGCTTTTATCCCTGCTGTAGAGACTTCCCGAGGGGAGGGATGAAGCATGTCATTTGCATCGCAGACCAAAAAAGAATTAACGCAGCTCGAGTCTGAGGTATGCTGCTCCAAGGCGGAGCTGGCGGCGCTCGTACGTATGAATGGAGCTGTGTCGCTTCGGAATATGCAGATGTCACTCGATATTCAGACAGAAAATGCGGCAATCGCAAGACGGATTTACACGCTGCTCAAAAAAATCTTCGACGTTCACGTAGAGCTTCTCGTCCGCAGAAAGATGCGGCTTAAGAAAAACAACGTTTACGTCGTCCGTATTTCAAAAGATGCACGCCGGCTGCTCGAGTCGCTGAAAATCGTAGACGAAACGTTCAGCTTCACGAGAACGATCGACCGGGAGCTGATCTCGGAAACGTGTTGTAAACGATCTTATCTGCGCGGAGCTTTTCTCGCCGGCGGGTCGGTCAACCATCCGGATACAGCCTCCTATCATCTGGAGATTTTCTCCTTTTATGAAGAGCATACCCGATCGCTGATGGAGCTGATGCAGGAATTTTATCTGCCGGCTAAAATGATTGAGCGTAAAAAAGGCTTTGTTCTCTATTTGAAAGAAGGAGAGAAAATCAGTGACTTTCTGAACGTTATCGGTGCTCATCAGGCGCTGCTGCGGTTTGAGGATACACGGATTATGAAGGATATGCGTAATTCGGTAAACCGGCTCGTCAATTGTGAAACAGCGAATTTGAACAAAACGGTGGGAGCTGCCATGCGCCAGGTGGAAAACATCCGGTTTATCCGTGATGAAATCGGCCTCGAAGCTCTTCCGGATAAATTGAGAGAAGTGGCCGAACTCCGGATTGAACACCAGGATATTTCTCTGAAGGAACTTGGGGAAATGCTGAGAGGCGGTTCTGTCAGCAAGTCCGGCATTAATCACCGGCTCCGAAAGATCGAAGAATTTGCCAACAAGCTTCGCGCGGGGGAAAAAGTTTAGTCCCCCGCCTCTTTCTTACCTCGCGATGAAAGCGTTTTTAACAACCCGGATACGAATCGAAGGAGGAATCAGCCAATGATTGAAAAAAATGTGACAGTAAAACGAAAAACCGGCCTGCAGGCCAGACCGGCTGCGCTGTTCGTGCAGGAAGCAAATAAATTTCATGCCGATATTTTTATTGAAAAAGACGGAAAAAACGTCAACGCTAAAAGTATCATGGGGATTATGAGCATTGCGGTAGGGGCGAACAAGGATATTACCATTAAAGCCGACGGCCCGGACGAAGAAGAGGCGCTCAGTGCGCTAAGTTCATTTGTCGAAAAAGAAGAGTAGATCAGAAAGCCGTCCAGCCGGGCGGTTTTTTTGGTTTGAAAAGGTGTTGCTGCCCGGCAAGCCGAGGAGTGGTCTGCATATAGGGCAGGCGGGACAAAGGAAGAGAGCTGGTCTTTTATAAAAGGCTCTGTTGCTATTCATTGTTGGTAGAAGGACACGTCACTTCAAATCGGCAGGCTTGCCTCGGATGAGCTCCTCGGCTTCCTCGCTGTACTGCGGGATCTTCCCGGCTCACAGACGTCTGTCGGCTTCTGCTTCGTTCTTGCTTTGGGGAAGAAAAGACATCGATTATTTCTTTCTTTCATTTTCCGGTCCGGAAAATGGTAGACAAGGCGATGTTTCAAAACGCCTGCGAAAAAAGACAGCGTGATGATCATCGCGAACGAAAGGAAGGGCTAGCTGCAGGATTTATCCGCAGCAAGCGAAGAAAGATGAGCCACAGGTATACGTTTTTCATTTCAACACCAGGCTTTAACAGAGAGACTCCTGCCATGACAACCTGCACCATGAAAGAGGAACATCACGAACGCAGTGGAACGAAGGCGAGGACACCCATAGGATGAGCACAGTGCGAGAATCCATGTTGGCGACACGCTCTTTCGCCAATAGTAGTCGGGAACAAGTCCTTGGGTAAGCCTTCGCCAAGAGTGGAACAGCTTATTGTACGTTGGTTGAACGAGCTATTTCCAGGGTAGCTTTATAAAAAAAGCTGCCCCCTGTTAAGGAGGCAGCGTCAACGTTATACTTTTTGTGATTTATCCATCACTTCATCGATCAATCCGTATTCTTTTGCTTCTACGGCGCTCATGAAGTTGTCGCGGTCCGTATCGCGGCTGATCGTTGCGATATCCTGGCCGGTGCGCTCCGCAAGAATTTCATTCAGCTTCTCGCGCATACGCACGATTCGCTTCGCGTGAATTTCAATGTCGGACGCCTGTCCCTGTGTGCCGCCGAGCGGCTGGTGAATCATGACCTCGCTGTTCGGCAGCGCGTAACGCTTGCCTTTGGCACCTGCCGCAAGGAGAAATGCTCCCATGGATGCGGCCATGCCGATGCAGATTGTCTGCACGTTTGGCTTAATAAACTGCATCGTATCGTAAATCGCCATTCCGGCCGTAATCGATCCGCCCGGGCTGTTAATGTAAAGAGAGATGTCTTTATCCGGATCATCTGCCGTCAGGAACAGCAGCTGACTCACGATGGAGTTCGCAACGTTGTCATCGATCCCGGAGCCGAGCATGATAATGCGGTCCTTGAGAAGGCGGGAGTAAATATCGTAGGCGCGTTCCCCGCGGTTCGTTTGTTCAATAACTGTAGGTACTAGATTCATTACAATTCCTCCTTTAGAAATAAAGATACTACGGGACGCTTGTTCTTCCGTATGTACCCATCTTACCTTTAAGGTCAATTAAGGTCAAACAATTTGAGCCGTCCATCCAATTCAGTATATCATTACTTTCCATTACCGTTCATGGGGAAACTCAAACACGACTGTGATAAAATAGACGGCAGAGTAAAGCGAAGGAGGAATGCACGGTGAATATGGATTTCAGGATGATCCAGCAGCAGTCGATGAAGCTAGTTATGACGAACGAACTGCGACAGGCGATTACGATGCTGCAGTATTCCGTGCAGGACCTTCATGATTATTTACAGGAACAGCAGCTGGAAAATCCGCTCATCGAACTTGAACTGAGCGGCTCGGAAAAAGAATTTAACCGCACGGGCAGCTATCAGGGAAACGATGTGTCCGCTCTCGATTTTGTGGCGGCCGGGGAAGAGGGTCTGCAGGACTACCTGCTCAGTCAGCTGCGTGAACAACAGCTTACCCCGAAGGAATATGCGGTGGCATCCTATTTAGCGTTGTCAGTTGACGAGAACGGCTACCTCACCGGGAGCGCTGCGGAATTTGCCGAGGAACTGAATGAACCGGAAGAGCTGGCAGCAAGCTGCCTCCGTATTCTGCAGTCGCTTGAGCCGGCAGGTGTCGGAGCAGGTTCTCTCCGTGAATGCCTGCTGCTTCAGCTCGAACGGATGCCGGTGCGCGACAGGCTCGCAGAAGCGGTCGTCGACAGGCATCTGGACCGGCTGGCATCAAGGCAGTTTAAGCAGATTGCCAAGGAGGAAGAAGTGACAGCAGCTGACGTCCAGTCGGCCGCGGATTTCATCGTTACGCTGAACCCGAAGCCGGGAGCTGCTTTTCATCAGGAACCCGCCGAGTATATCGCCCCTGACGCAACAGTTGTGAAGAAGGACGGAGAGTGGCTCGTGCAGCTGAACAATGATGCACTTCCGGTGATGAGAGTAAACAAAAGCTATGAACAGCTGTACCGGCAGGATGAGCAGGAGGTTCATTCCTATCTGAAGCAGAAGCAGGAGCAGTTTCTCTGGATTCAGCGGAGCATCGCCCAGCGGCAGGATACGATTCTGCGCGTAACAAAGGCCGTCATCGAACATCAGCGTGCGTTCCTGGAGCAAGGCCCGGAGCATCTGAAGCCGCTGACGCTCAAAATGATCGCCGAAAAGCTCGACATTCATGAGTCGACCGTTTCACGTGCGGCAACGAAAAAGTATGTGCAGACTCCGAGAGGGCTGTATGAGCTGAAGTATTTCTTTAAATCCGGTGTTGTGACGGAAAGCGGTGCGGATCAGTCGGCGGACCGTGCGAAGATTTATCTGAAAAAAATGATTGATGGAGAAAATAAACGAAAGCCGCTGTCGGATCAGAAGCTGTCGGAGCTGCTCGCTGACGAGCATGGAATTGAACTGAAGCGTCGTACGGTGGCGAAGTACCGCGAAGAGATGCACGTTCCATCTTCTTCAAAACGGAAACGTTATGAGTCGTAGCGGACAGATTGGAGGATTGAAATGAACCTGTACTTTTATACGAAAGAAAATTGTCCGCTTTGTGAGGAAGCGGAGGAAAAGCTTGAGATGGCGGTTCAGGGAACGAATATCCGCTGGGAAAAGCGTGATATTTATGAGAAGGATGAATGGCTGGAAGTTTATCAGCTGCGCATACCGGTTATAGAGACTGCAGAAGGTACTGTGCTTCAGGAGGGGATTGTCAGCTACGGCGAACTGCTGTCGATACTGAAAACTTCCTAGTTGCGCATACGTAAGGATACTGCTACAATTAAGGCGTAAGCGGGAGTATTCTTACGCCTTTTCGAAAGGTGATTTTTTTACACCTTGGTGGGACATAATTTGTCTACTAGGGACTACATATGTCCCGCATGTCTGGGTAAAAGGAGAATCCGCATGAATATGCTGCTTGATCTGCAGAAGAAACTGCTTCCTGATCTGGTCGAAGTCATGGGGCTCCGTTACCGGGTGCTCCGCTATATCCGGCTCATGCAGCCGATCGGCCGGCGCACGCTGGCTGCAAGTCTGGAAATGTCGGAACGTGTGCTGCGTGCCGAGGTTACCTTTTTAAAGGATCAGGGGCTCGTCGAGTTTCATACGACAGGAATGCTGCTGACAGAAGAAGGACAGATGCTGCTTGGCCAGCTGGAAGCTGTTATGAAAGAAGTGTTTGATACGAGAACGATTGAAGAGGAGCTGCAAAAGCGTCTCGATGTCGAAGAAGTACACGTCGTTCCCGGTGACAGCGATGAATTCAGCTGGGTGAAAAAAGAGCTTGGCCGCTCAGCGGTAAGCGTGATGAAGCGAAAGCTGCTGCCTGATAACAACGTGATTGCTGTTACAGGCGGAACATCGATCGCTGCCGTTGCTGAAATGCTCGTGCCCGATGCGGACTTAAAGGAAGCTCTTTTCGTTCCGGCCAGAGGCGGACTCGGTGAACAGGTGGAGAATCAGGCGAATACAATCTGCTCCACGATGGCCAGAAAGGCAATGGGCTCCTACCGGCTGCTGCACGTTCCGGACCAGCTGAGTCAGGAGGCGTTTGATTCCCTGATCAGCGAACCAAACGTTCAGTCGGTGCTGAAGCTGATTCACGCAGCCACGATGGTGGTGCACGGAATCGGCGATGCCAGAACAATGGCGGAACGCCGTGATACAGCGCCGGATGTTCTGAAGAAGCTTGAAGACGGAAATGCAGTAGCAGAAGCGTTCGGATATTATTTTGACGCAGACGGCGGAATCGTTCACAAAGTAACGACGATCGGCCTGCAGCTGGAAGAACTGACGACGATCCCTGCAATCATTGCAGTGGCCGGCGGTTCCTCTAAAGCAGATGCGATCGAAGCCTGTATGAAGCGGGCGCCTGGACAGGTGCTCGTCACCGATGAAGGAGCAGCAAGGCGGATATTAAACCGCGGCTGATCACCGGAGGAGATGACTACGGGATTTCAAGGGGAAGCCTTGAACTATATTTTACCTACTTTAAGGAGGAATTTTATCATGGCAACGAAGATTGGTATTAACGGGTTTGGACGTATCGGGCGAGTTGTATTCCGTCAGGCGCTTGAGAGCCCTGAAGTGGAAGTAGTAGCTGTAAACGACCTGACAGACGCTGACATGCTGGCACACCTGCTGCAGTACGATTCCGTACACGGAAAGCTTGATGTTGAAGTTTCTGCAAAAGGCGATAACCTCGTCGTTGACGGCAAGGAAATTATCGTTACCTCTGAAAAGGATCCGGCTCAGCTGAAGTGGGGCGAGCTTGGTGTAGAAGTAGTAGTAGAATCTACTGGTATCTTCACATCACGCGACGCTGCTGCTAAGCACATTGAAGCTGGCGCAAAGAAAGTTGTTATCTCTGCACCTGCTTCAGGTGAAGATGCAACATTCGTTGTCGGTGTAAACGAAGATAAGTATGATCCTGAAAAGCACCACGTCATCTCCAACGCGTCCTGCACAACAAACTGCCTGGCGCCATTCGCAAAAGTACTGAATGACAAGTTCGGTCTGAAGCGCGGTATGATGACAACGGTTCACTCGTACACGAATGACCAGAACATTCTGGATCTGCCGCACAAAGACTACCGTCGTGCACGTGCAGCAGCAGAGAGCATCATTCCAACATCTACTGGAGCTGCAAAAGCAGTAGCGCTCGTTCTGCCTGAACTGAAAGGCAAGCTTAACGGCGGTGCAATGCGTGTACCGACACCAAACGTATCTCTCGTTGACCTCGTTGCAGAGCTCGACAAGAACGTAACAGCAGACGACGTAAACAACGCGTTTAAAGAAGCTGCTGAAGGTGAACTGAAAGGCATCCTCGGCTACAGCGAAGAGCCGCTCGTATCCAAGGACTACAACGGCAACACGTATGCGTCTACAATCGACGGCCTCTCTACAATGGTTATGGAAGACAACATGGTTAAAGTAATCTCCTGGTATGATAACGAGACAGGCTACTCTCAGCAGGTAATCAACCTCGTCGAGTACGTCGTATCCAAAGGACTTTAATCTGCTTATGCAGTAAACACCATCCTGAAACACCCTTTAGGAGGCGGGCCCGTGTCCTGCCTCCTTTTTTCATGGCGTAAACGAAGCTTACTGCGGCACCGCTCGCGGTATGTTGTATGTCTCGCCTGACTGCAAAAGGGAATATAAGAAAAGCTTTCTGAAAAGCAGGACTTTTCTCGGAGGCAGCGAAATGTAAGCTGACACGCTTTTTTCGCGCTGCCTGTCACATAAGACTGAAGGAGGTTATATGCGATGAACAAGCAATCTGTGCGTGACATCGATGTTAAAGGAAAACGTGTATTCTGCCGGGTGGACTTTAACGTTCCGATGAAGGACGGGGAAGTAACCGATGATACGCGAATCCGGGCGGCTCTGCCAACGATCAAGATGCTGGCTGACCAGGGAGCGAAAGTGATTCTGGCAAGCCACCTCGGACGTCCGAAAGGAGAGGCGGTTGAGGAGCTGCGGCTTGACCCGGTAGCGAAACGTTTGAGTGACCTTCTGGAGCGGGAAGTAGTCAAAACGGATGCCGTTTACGGTGAGGAGCCGAAGCAGGCGGTGGAACATATTGACGAAGGCGGCATCGTGCTGCTTGAAAACGTGCGTTTTGAAGCTGGAGAAGAGAAAAACGACGGCGGTCTCGCAAAGCAGTTCGCGGAGCTTGCTGATATCTACGTCAATGACGCGTTCGGTGCAGCCCACCGCGCCCATGCTTCCACCGCAGGAATTGCCGAGCATCTGCCTGCTGTTGCAGGACTTCTCATGGAGAAGGAGCTTGACGTTCTCGGAAAAGCACTTGAATCGCCGGAACGGCCGTTTACAGCCATCATCGGCGGAGCAAAAGTGAAAGACAAAATCGGTGTTATCGACAATCTGCTTGATAAAGTAGATAACCTCATTATTGGCGGAGGACTTGCGTATACGTTCGTAAAGGCGCAAGGCAAAGAAATTGGTAAATCCCTGCTGGAAGAAGATAAAATTGATCTGGCAAAGCAGTTTATGCAAAAAGCGGAAGAAAAGGGCGTCAAGTTCTACATGCCGCAGGATGTCATGGTAGCGGATGACTTTGGTGAAGATGCGAACAAAAAAGTCGTTTCCATCGACGATATTCCGGCAGACTGGGAAGCACTCGACATCGGCCCGGAAACGATTAAAGCGTACGCTGATGTCATTAAGAACTCCAAGCTTGTCATTTGGAACGGGCCGATGGGTGTATTTGAGCTTGATTCGTTCGCAAAAGGCACGATCGGCGTTGCAGAAGCACTTGCGGACGCTGAGGACACGTATACAGTCATCGGAGGAGGAGACTCTGCCGCTGCAGTCGAGAAATTCGGCTACGCAGAAAAAATGGATCATATGTCCACAGGCGGCGGCGCTTCTCTCGAGTTCATTGAAGGAAAAGAACTGCCTGGTGTTGCAGCACTGAACGACAAATAAGCTTAATTCAGGAGGAATGTCTCAATGCGTAAACCGATTATTGCAGGAAACTGGAAGATGAACAAAACAAAATCAGAAGCTGTTTCATTCGTACAGGAAGTAAAGAACAGCATTCCATCGGCATCCAAGGTCGAGGCGATCGTCTGCTCACCGGACCTGTTTCTGGACGCACTCGTACAGGAAGCACAAGGCACTGACCTGAAAATTGCCGCTCAGAACATGCACTTTGAAGACAACGGTGCGTTCACTGGAGAAACAAGTCCTGCAGCTCTTAAGGATCTGGGCGTAGAGTACGTGGTCATTGGGCATTCGGAGCGCCGCGACATGTTCGGCGAAACGGATGAGTCTGTGAATAAGAAGGTAAAAGCTGCTCTCAGCCACGGTCTGACGCCGATTATCTGTGTCGGAGAAACGCTTGAGGAGCGCGAAGCCAACAAGACGAACGACGTTGTGACGACGCAGGTGAAGGGCGCACTGGAAGGTCTCTCTGAATCAGACGTTCAGAAAACAGTCGTTGCCTACGAACCAGTATGGGCGATCGGAACAGGCAAAACGGCTTCATCTGAAGATGCCAACGAAACGTGCGGCGTGATACGTGAAGTATTGTCCAATACGTTTTCTGCTGATACAGCAGACGCTGTGCAGATTCAGTACGGCGGCAGTGTAAAGCCTGCAAATATCGAAGACCTTCTCGGCCAGCAGGATATCGACGGCGCGCTCGTCGGTGGAGCAAGCCTGGAAGCAGATTCTTTCTTGAAACTTGTGGAGGCTGGAAATGAGTAAAGCACCAAAAGCATTGATTATTCTGGACGGCTTTGCCCTCCGGGACGAAACGAAAGGGAATGCGGTCGCCCAGGCGAATACGCCGAACTTTGACCGCTACTGGAACAGCTATCCGCATGCAACACTGCAGGCAAGCGGTTTAGCAGTCGGACTTCCGGAAGGGCAGATGGGCAACTCGGAAGTCGGCCACCTGAACATCGGTGCCGGACGCGTCGTTTACCAGAGTCTGACGCGCGTGAACCTGTCCATTGAAGACGGTTCCTTCTTTGACAATGAAGAGTTCCAGGAAGCGATGGATCACGTGAAGAAAAACGGAACTGCTCTGCATTTGTACGGCCTCGTGTCTGACGGCGGTATTCACAGCCATATTAAGCACCTGTATGCACTGCTTGAGATGGCCCACCGTGAAAAGGTAGAGAAAGTGTACGTTCATGCATTCCTGGACGGCCGTGACGTCGGCCCAACGACGGCGCTTAAGTACCTGCAGGAGCTGGAAGAAAAAATGAAAGAGCTCGGCACCGGGCAGCTGGCCACCATTCAGGGGCGCTACTATGCTATGGACCGGGATAAGCGCTGGGACCGTGTGGAAAAAAGCTACCGGGCCATGGTGTATGGTGAAGGTGAAACGTTTTCGAGCACACAGGAAGCGATTGAAGCCTCTTATGAAAAAGAGGTACACGATGAGTTTTTCCTTCCTTCTGTTATTACAGAAGACGGCGAAACGCCGGTCGGCACGATTCAGGACAACGACGCGATCATTTTCTTCAACTTCCGTCCGGACCGTGCGATTCAGCTGTCAGAAGTGTTTACGAAAAACGACTTCGACGACTTTGATCTCGGTGAACGCTTTCCGAAAAACGTTCATTACGTCTGCCTGACGCAGTTCAGCGAGTCCATTCAGGGCAAGGTAGCGTTCAAGCCGACGAGCATGAAAAACGTGCTCGGGGAAACGGTCTCTGACGCCGGCTTAAAGCAGCTTCGCATCGCGGAAACGGAAAAGTATCCGCACGTGACGTTCTTTTTCAGCGGCGGCCGTGAAAAGGAATACCCCGGCGAAGAGCGAGTGCTGATCGATTCGCCAAAAGTAGCTACGTATGATCTGCAGCCTGAGATGAGTGCGTACGAAGTAACCGACGCGCTGCTCGAAGAAATCCGCAGCGATAAGCACGATATGATCATCCTCAATTTTGCCAACCCGGACATGGTCGGTCATTCCGGCAAGCTTGAACCGACCATCAAGGCAGTGGAAGCCGTTGATGAGTGTCTCGGCAAAATTGTAGATCTGATCGAAGAAAAAGGCGGAAAAACGATTATCACCGCCGATCACGGCAACGCGGACGTTCTGGAAATGGAAGACGGGTCTCCGATGACCGCTCACACAACGAACCCAGTGCCGGTGATCGTGACGGATAAAAACGTGACGCTTCGCGAAGACGGCATTCTTGGCGATTTGGCACCGACGATGGTCGAACTGCTTGAGATTAATCAGCCTGAAGAAATGACAGGCAAGAGCCTGATTAAAAAGTAAGCTGTGTCAGAACGGCAGGCGGACCGCTCTGCTTCACCTTGTCCTGATCAGGGCGGACGCCGGCAGCAAATCTTTCATCAACATCTAATAAAAGGAGAGAATACAACGATGACTATTATTACAGATGTATATGCACGACAAGTTCTCGATTCCCGCGGGAACCCGACAGTAGAAGTAGAAGTACACACAGAAAGCGGTGCATTTGGCCGTGCAATCGTTCCAAGCGGCGCGTCCACTGGTGAATACGAAGCAGTAGAGCTCCGTGACGGCGGCGACACGTGGATGGGCAAAGGCGTTACGAAGGCAGTCGATAACGTCAACGATGAGATCGCTCCGGAACTCGTCGGCTTTGACGTTCTCGATCAGCTCGGCATCGACCAGTTGATGATCGATCTCGACGGCACGCCAAATAAAGAAAAACTTGGCGCAAACGCGATTCTTGGTGTATCCATGGCAGCTGCACACGCAGCAGCTGACGCACTCGGCGTACCGCTTTACGTGTACCTCGGTGGATTCAATGCGAAGACGCTGCCGACGCCAATGATGAACATTCTGAACGGCGGCGAGCACGCTGACAATAACGTCGACATTCAGGAATTCATGATTATGCCGGTCGGCGCTGGCACGTTCTCCGAAGCGCTGCAGATGGGTGCGGAAATCTTCCACAACCTGAAGAAGGTACTGAGCTCCAAAGGCTACAACACAGCTGTAGGGGACGAAGGCGGATTCGCTCCTGACCTCGGCTCCAACGAAGAAGCACTGTCTACGATCATTGAAGCGATCGAAAAAGCAGGCTACAAGCCGGGTGAAGAAATTCAGCTTGCAATGGATGTCGCTGCTTCTGAAATCTACGAAGACGGCAAGTATAACCTGAAAGGTGAAGGCGTTGTAAAAACGTCTGAAGAAATGGTAGAGTTCTACGCAGAGCTTTGCGACAAGTATCCGATCATTTCCATCGAAGACGGACTGGATGAGAACGACTGGGACGGCTTCAAGAAGCTGACTGAGCGTCTCGGCGATAAAGTTCAGCTTGTAGGGGACGACCTGTTCGTAACGAACACGGAAAAGCTCTCCCGCGGTATTGAAGAAGGCATCGGCAACTCCATTCTGATCAAAGTAAACCAGATTGGTACGCTTTCTGAAACGTTCGAAGCGATCGAAATGGCGAAGCGCGCCGGCTACACGAACGTTATCTCTCACCGTTCCGGTGAAACAGAAGATGCAACGATCGCGGACATCGCAGTTGCGACAAACGCTGGTCAGATCAAAACGGGTGCTCCTTCTCGTACAGACCGCGTGGCGAAGTACAACCAGCTTCTCCGCATTGAGGACGAGCTGCAGTACGTCGGCAAATACGCTGGTAAAACAGCATTCTACAATCTAAACAAATAAGTATGATATGAAACGCCGCTCCAGAGTGACCTGGGGCGGCGTTTTTTCTGTCGGATGCCGAGGTAGAGGTGGACGGACGCCATCTGCAGAAGCTGGATTTGACCGGGTGAAATGAAAGTGTTCAACTTTTGGCTTGAAACGTTCTGGCCCCCTAATTCTGGACGCTTTCGGCCTCGTACTTTGTCATTCTCCCTTTTTCCAAAAAGCGTTCATCTTTTTTTGTACATATTGATGTGCCATCCTCTTGTAAAACAGCAAAAATTGTTTCGTTCTCGACGCTTCACGTTTGATCCTCAGACCGAATGTTATCGTTGTTTATGATAGAGAAAAACGTGTTAAATTAGTGCCGGGAATATTTATCAAGGAGGCTCGTCACCACATCAATGCGGAGGTCACTTCATCCGCACGATGCGCTTCTCAAGAACGAAAGATGACAGCTAGTTACACAGAAAGAGGAATTTCCATCTCAGACAGCGAATGGTACTGGAAAGACTGTCTCAGGTTCCGCACCTGAAAGAAACGGAGGATCTTCATGACTTATCGTATCGGTATTGTAGGCCCGGGCATGATTGCCACAACCGCTCATATTCCGGCGCTGTTAAAGGACGGAAGAGCGGAAATCGCCGCTGTCACATCACGAACGCATGAAACAGCTCAGAAAGCGGCCGAGCGCTTTCATATTCCCGGAGTATATACGTCAGAAGCAGAGATGTATGCAAATGAACAGCTCGACCTCGTCTTGATCTGCGTTCCAAACGCGTACCATGCAGCGTCCGTAAGGAGAGCGTTTGAAGCAGGAGTTCACGTGTTTTGTGAGAAGCCGCCGGCTATGAATGCTGCCGAGGCGTCGCTGATGGAAAAAGCCGCGTCAGACGCGGATCGTCATCTGATGTACGGGTTTCACCACCGATTTCAGCTGGAAACAATCGTCTTGAAAAAGGCTGTCGACAGCGGCGAGCTTGGCGATATTTATCATATGAACGTACAGGCGGTCAGGCGGCGCGGTATTCCCGGCTGGGGCTCATTTACGGATAAGGAAAAGCAGGGCGGCGGCCCGCTGATTGACGTTGGGGTTCACATGCTCGACCTTGCCGCGTACATCAGCGGCTTTCCAAAGCCAGTGGAAGTGATGGGCGTGACGCACCAGCGGCTCGGGAGGAAACCGGGTGTCGGACTGCTTGGAGACTGGGATCCACATACGTTCAGTGTCGAAGATTTCGCCTCGGGCATGATCCGGTTTGAAAACGGCAGTTCGCTCGTGCTGGAAACATCCTACGCGGCGAATACGGCTGAACAGGAGCGGCTGAACGTTTCCTTTTTTGGGGATGAAGGAGGAGCGGATACGTCGCCATTCCGGATGTATGGGGAAAAATACGGTGCGTTGCTCGATACGACACCGGTATTTCTTGATAAAATGGAAGACCGGGATGCTTACGACCGGCAGCTCACGCACGTTCTGGACGTACTCGATAAAAAAGCTGCTCCTGCCCCGCCGAATCAGGGCACCTATGTCCAGCAGCTCGTGGACGCCTTATATGAGTCAGCAGCCACGGGAAAGGCAGTTTCATTCCGGTGAACGGTTTGCGGCAGTTTGCGTAAGCTCTTGCGTGAATCGGCAGTTCGTGTTATATTTTCAAAAGGTATTCATGTACGTTTAACAAGGGGTGTATTCCGTGGAACAACTTCTGTCAGTGGCGTTAGTCATTACATCGATTCTGCTCATCGCAGTCGTTTTGCTTCAGTCAGGCCGCAGCGCCGGTTTGTCAGGAGCTATTTCAGGCGGTGCCGAGCAGATGGTCGGCAAGCAGAAAGCAAGAGGATTGGAAGCAGTGCTCAGCCGTGCAACGGTTGTGCTTGGTATTCTTTTCTTCGTGTTTGCTCTCTGGCTCGGTTATTTTATGTAAACGCAAGGACAGAGGCTGTTCCGGAATTGAACCGGACGGCCTCTTTTTTTGTGGGGCCCGGGTTAACAGAGCCTTTTTTCGGGAATAACTGCTCATAACAGCAGGAAACGACGAACCCGGGAAGGTGACGCATTATGATAGGCTGTCTGATTATCCATGGATTTACCGGAACACCTCAGGAAGTTGAGGACATACAACAGTATATGAGGCAGAATAACTGGCTCGTATACACCCCGGAACTCCCCGGCCACGACGGAACGAAAAACGGTCTGAAAGAAGCGGACCATCGCGAGTGGATCTACAAAGCAAAGGTAGCACTGGAAGAACTGATAAACAGGTGTGACAAAGTATATGTCATTGGTTTTTCCATGGGCGGTGTGATTGCAGGCTACCTTGCAGCCCATTATCCGATTGATAAGCTCGTACTCGTCTCATCAGCCGTCTTTTACTTGAACCCGCGCCAAATCGCGGAAGATGTAAAAGGCTGGGTGATGGAAGGCATTAAGGGAGAACTTGACGGAAACGACATATACCATTTTTACCGTGATAAAATAAAGCGGACCCCGGCAACAGCCACTCTGGAATTTGCACGTCTTGTTAAAAAGCTGCGCCATGCGCTGGCTGATATTACGGTGCCGACGCTCATCGTCCAGGGAGAGAAGGACGGGCTCGTACCGGCAAGAAGTGCTGACTATATTTATGAAAATATCCGTTCAGAAGATAAGGAAATATTCTTTTTTGAAGATGCTAAGCATTATATCTGGTTTGGCGATCAAAAAGAGGCATTTTTAAATAAGCTCGGACATTTCCTGAACAGTCCTGAGCTTGCAGGAACGGAAGACAGAAGGAGTATAAAGACTGATGATGAAGATCGCTCAACCGAAACCATTCATGTTTAAAGGCGGACCGAGGGCGGTGCTGCTGCTGCACGGCTTTACCGGAAATTCAGCAGACACCCGCATGCTCGGACGCTACCTGAACAAGCGCGGCTACACGTGCTATGCACCGCATATGACCGGCCACGGTGTCCCACCAGAAGAGCTGGTACAATCCGGACCTGAAGACTGGTGGGAAGATGTGCAGGCGGCCTATCAGAAGCTGAAAGATGACGGCTACGAAGAAATCGCAGCAGGCGGGTTGTCTCTCGGAGGCGTTTATTCATTAAAGCTCGGCTATACGGTGCCGTTAAAAGGTCTTTTTACAATGTGCTCACCGGTGGAAATTCAAAGTGAAGAAAAAATGTTCAAAGGCGTGGAAGAATACGCCCGCAAGTATAAGCAGAATGAGCAGAAGCCGGAAGAGGAAATTGAAGCAGAAATGAAGGCGTTTGACGGGACACAGACAGAGACGATTCAAAAGCTGAGAGGCTTAAATCAGGAAGTAAAAGAAAACCTCGATCAGATTTACACGCCAACATTTGTTGCTCAGGGCAAGAAAGACAGAATGATTGACATTAACAGTGCCAGCATCATCTACGAAACGGTGGAGACAGACCATAAAGAACTGAAGTGGTATGAAGAATCAGGCCACGTTATTACACTCGATAAAGAACGAGACCAGCTGCATGAAGACATCTACGCGTTCCTTGAATCGCTGGACTGGACAGAATAATAACTCATGAGTGGTCTCGCATCATGAAAGGAGACCAATAATGCAGGATATAACAAAAGACCTCATTTTGGACGAAATTAAGCAGGCGGATAAGCCGCTTGGAATGAAAGAATTAGAAGAAATACTTCAGCTTGAAGAAGCTGACCGGTTTAAAGAAGCGGTGAAACTGCTGAATGAGCTGGAAGAAGAAGGACACCTCGTGCGCACGAGAACAAACCGTTACGGACTGCCGGAGCGGATGAATTTGCAGCGGGGCAGTGTCATCATGCATCCGAAAGGCTTTGCGTTTATAAAGACGGAAGGCGAAGGCGATGACATTTACGTCGCTCCGCGTGAAATGAACGGGGCGATGAACAGCGACGAAGTGCTCGTCCGCGTTCAGTCGGAATCTGGAGGAGACCGCCAGGAAGGCACGATCGTGCGTATTTTACGCCGCGGGACAACTCAGACTGTCGGCACGTATCAGGAACAGAAAGGCTTTGGATTTGTAGTGCCGGATGACAAACGGATTCCTGCCGATATTTTTATTCCGCAGAACCAGGCGCTCGGAGCCGTAGACGGTCATAAAGTTGTCGTCGAGATCACCCGTTACGCCGAAGGGCGGGCGAGTGCGGAAGGGCACGTGACGAGAATCATCGGTCATAAAAACGACCCGGGCGTCGATATTATGTCGATTATTCACAAGCACGGGCTGCCGGGAGATTTTCCGGAAGAGGCGATTCGTCATGCGGAAAACGTGCCGGATGAAATAGATCCGGAAGATCTGGAAGGCAGACGCGATCTGCGTGAGGAAATGATTGTAACGATTGATGGCGCAGATGCGAAGGACCTTGACGATGCCGTTCAGGTGAAGCGCCTAGACAACGGCAACTACATGCTGGGCGTTCATATTGCGGACGTTTCGCACTACGTGACCGAAAATTCGCCGATCGATAAAGAAGCGTATGACCGTGCCACGAGCGTCTATCTCGTTGACCGCGTCATTCCAATGATCCCGCACCGTCTTTCCAACGGCATCTGCTCACTGAACCCGCAGGTGGACCGGCTGACGCTCTCCTGTAATATGGAGATCAATCCTTCAGGAGAAGTGGTGCACCACGAGATTTTCGAAAGCGTGATTCGTACGAATGAACGCATGACCTATACGGACGTGCGCAAAATTCTCGAAGACGAAGATGAAGAAGTGATGAAGCGCTACGAAGAGCTTGTGCCGTTCTTTAAAGACATGGAAGAGCTCGCTGCTGTTCTCCGCAAAAAGCGGTTTCAGCGCGGGGCCATTGATTTCGATTTTAAAGAAGCGCAGGTACACGTGAACGAGGAAGGCCGACCGACGGATGTATCGATCCGCGAGCGCAGCGTGGCGGAGAAGCTGATTGAAGAATTCATGCTCGCTGCAAACGAAACGATCGCGGAGCACTTTCACTGGCTGAAGCTGCCGTTCGTGTACCGGATTCACGAAGATCCGGATGAAACAAAGCTCGCGCAGTTTCTGGAAACCGTAGCCGGGTTTGGCTATGTCATTAAAGGAACGGCCAACGGCGTGCATCCTCAGGCGCTGCAGAAGCTGCTGAGAAGTATTAAGGGTGAAGCGGAAGAGCCGGTGATCAGCACGATGCTGCTCCGTTCTCTGAAGCAGGCGAAGTATGATCCTCAAAACGCCGGTCACTTCGGTCTTGCGGCAGATTTCTATACGCACTTTACGTCACCGATCCGCCGCTATCCGGATTTAATCGTGCACCGGTTGATCCGTACGTACCTGATCGAAGGCAAGACAGACGATCAGACCGTCGACCACTGGCAGGAGAAGCTTCCGGAATTAACGAAGCACTCTTCTGAAATGGAACGTCGTGCAGAAGATGCCGAGCGCGAAACAGATGACCTGAAAAAAGTGCAGTATATGGAGGATAAAATCGGGGAAGAGTTTACCGGTGTGATCAGCGGTGTTACGAACTTCGGGCTGTTTGTCCGCCTGCCGAATACGATCGAAGGACTGGTTCACGTCAGCTACATGACCGACGACTATTATCATTTTGATGAAAAGCGTCTGGCGATGATCGGCGAACGAAGCAAAGCTACGTTCCAAATCGGCGATGAGCTTGAAGTCCGGCTGGCGAACGTCAACGTCGATGAACGAATTATTGACTTTGAAATCATCGGCATGAAAAAGCGCCGTCCAAAACGGAAAGATACGGCTGAAGTGATCGATTCGTCAAAAAAGCGGGGCAGAAAGCCGAAGCAGGAAGGCAGCTCATCGCAGGATGATAAAAAAGGCGGCAAAAAGAAACGCGGCAAGAAAAAGCCGTTTTATGAAAACCTGCCGAAAAATCAGCGCCGTAAAGCTAAAAAGAAATCATAATAACCGCCATGCCGGAGCAGCTTTGCTCCGGCACAGCGGCAGTTTTGGAAGCAACGAGGAAAGGATGCACTGCCAATGTCCGATTTCAACAAACCAATTGCACAAAATAAAAAAGCCAATCACGACTATGCGATCGAAGAAACGTATGAAGCCGGCATGGTGCTTACCGGAACCGAGATTAAATCGATCCGCAACCGCCGGGTCAACATGAAGGATTCCTTCGCACGAATTTCCAATGGAGAAGCCTGGCTGCACAATATGCATATCAGCGAGTATGAGCAGGGCAACCGGCATAACCATGAACCGGAGCGTCCGCGCAAGCTCCTTTTGCACCGCAAGCAGATCAATCAGCTGATCGGGCTGACAAAGCAGAAGGGGTATACGCTGGTGCCGCTGAAAGTTTATATTAAAAACGGAGTCGCTAAAGTGCTGATTGGACTCGGTAAAGGGAAGAAGAAGTTCGATAAGCGCGAAGACTTAAAGCGTAAAGACGCGAAGCGTGAAATACAGCGCGCCTTCAAAGATGAGCAGCTCGGCCGCTGAACTTGACTATACAGCTGCTTGTGTTACAATGGAAGATACCGTTAAGGTCCACACTCCTTAACGTTCTCTCAAGCATGGGGACGTTCTGGATTCGACAGGGATAGGTCGGATTTACGTGGCGAGTCGAGCTGAGTGTCCTCGTAAAAACGCTCACCTTGCCTATAGTTGGCAACAAAGAAGAAAACTTCGCACTAGCAGCGGCGTAAAAACCCTGCTTGCGGTTCCGCCCTTCATCGCCCATGTGAAGGATCCGGGACTCACTCTAAGTGGGCTACGGTCGTGTTCCTCCACCTGAGGAAGACGGCAGGAGATTAATCAGGTTAGCCCTGCGGAAGCCTGTTGATTGGCTGAAGCAGCGGCGAAATTCTAATAAATCAACTACACTCGTAGAAGCGTAAGTTGCGTTATCCCTGGACGCGGGTTCGATTCCCGCCGTCTCCACCAATACTTAAAAACCGTTGATATGACAGGGTTTTAAATCCGGTGGTAACTTCACTGGTAACTTTAATAAATATATTGGTGGGAGCCGCTCATTTTATGGGCGGTTTTTTTATTTAACTCTGGTAATTTATTTCGCTTTCATTCATTTTGTGAGCTTCTTTTAAAAGTTTCTTAATTCTAACTTTTGTCACTCTGGCAGTTTGAATATGACCAGAGGGGCATTCATATACAGGAGCATCTAATATTTTCATTCTCTTTCCTTTGTAATAAGTGGTATAATCATTTATTTTTAACTCTAACTTCATTCCGCAAGAACAAGGATAATAGTCTGGATAATCTAATTTGTTAATTTTAATCACTACCTCACCTCCTTAAAATTAATCACTGCTGCACTCTTAAAGTCATCCTCCATTTTCGCCACTGCCTCCTGCTCTGTGGACGGGTAGAGATGCGAGTACGTGTTCAGCGTCTCTGCTATATCTGCGTGGCCCAGACGAGCCGCTATCACAGATATGATGGTGCTCCTGTTAATGAGATACGAAGCGTGTGAATGCCGGAAGTCATGCAGGCGGATCCGATGCAGACCAGCTTCTTCCGTCCACTTGTGAAATTTACGGTCCAGTGTGGTCGTTGATACGTGATCATAAAAATCACCGAATACCACATGATCTGATTCTGCATAGGGCTGCTGTGCTTTCAACTGTGTGAGTAACCGTATCACCTGCTTTGGCACCATGATCCGCCTGATCGCGGCTTCGGTTTTCGGAGTCGTCACATCACGGTTATACACAGTCTTATCCACATTGATGATATGATTATCCGCATCTATATCCCGCCATGTGAGTGCGAGCATTTCTCCTTTTCTCATTCCTGAGTAATAGAGCAGCATGAAAAACGCCTGATATAACGGCTCATCCACAACATCATAAAACCGCCTGAACTCTTCCAACGTCCAGTAGTCAATGCGCTTGTCTGCTTTTCCTTCCACGTTCCCGGCCACTTTACATGGATTGTATGTGGTGTACTCCTGCTTAACGGCAAAGTTAAAGACCTGGGAGAAGACAACGTGAATTTTCTGTACGTGATTGATGGAATGCTTCCCGATCAGTTCATCCTGCAGCTGCGTAATGTGCCGCGGCCGGATCATGCTGATCCGCTTGTGCCCGAAACGGTGCCTTAGATGCGTCTCGATCACGCCCTGTACTTTCTTATAACTGGAGATTTTCCGCCGTAGATGGTACCAGGTCAGGAACTCATCGCAGAGATTCCCAAACAGGATGCCGTCATCTGCTGATCCGGTCTGATTCTCAATTTTGCGGATCTCATCCATTTCAGCAAGCGTCGCTTCCCGTTTCGTTTTAAACCCGCGGCGCTTCACCTGTTTTCGTTTGCCATCTTTCGTGACAGACGCCTGAAAATAATAGGTGCCGTTATCGGCTTTGTAGACTGCCATGTGATCACCTTCCTATATAGATAAATGACTATAATGCCAGAAATATGAAATAATTACGATATTTTTGTAGAACAAGTGTTCTTATTTATGCTATGATGAGAACAGACAAACGAACAAAGGGTGATTCTTTGGATGTCCAGCAGCTGCTCTACGTCATTAAATTAGTAAAAGAAAAGGACGCACTAAAAGTAGAAAGTACGCCCGACTCCTCATTTCTCATCATTCCTGGACTCGAAAATACTGAGCGTAAGTTCGAGATTCCCGAGGAACTCGTTCCGCTTTTCCGGCGGCAGAGCTAACGTTTTTGTAATTAACTTTTGGAGAAATTCAGCTTCTTCTTTATTCAGTTTTTCTCCTGCTAAAATCAATGCTTTTTGAATGACTTCATCAGGCTGCACCGTCTTTTCTGGAAAAAGGTCATCTACGCTGATATCAAAAACACCGGCTAACATGAACAGGGTGTCTTGATCAGGTACAATTCGACCGACTTCATAGGATGAAATGGTGGTGTGGCCGACCCCCACACGATCTCCAAGCTCTTTCTGCGTCATTTTCCTTTCTTTTCGGTGCTTCTTTATTCGAGATCCTATGTAAGCCGATAATTCTTCTTTTGAAATTCGTTTATTTTCCATTATCAATTCCTCCTTTTATGAAGTTTCTTGAAAACTATAATTTAATTATACCACAATCAGTGGAGTTTTGCGGTCTTTTTGTGAAAAAGTTTTCGTAAAAGTGAAGTTTTGTGTTGACACTCTATTATTAGTGGATTATGATATGGGTACAAACACAGCAAGGAGGTGTGACTATTATGGATAACCGACAGTGGAAACTGATCCGGCTCCGAAAAGAACGTGGCGTTACGCAGCAGCAGATTGCAAAAATACTTGGTATTGATGTACGTATTTATATTCCACGTGAACATGGAGAAACGCCTTTCAAGGCTGATGAGATGTTTGAACTTTCTCGGTTCTTCGATCTTCCGATTGAAGATATTTTTTCTCCACGTAACTCCACTAAAAATGGAGAAAAAGAGAAAGGGGAGACGGTATGAAACGGCCAGTAGATGTGTATATTCACAGGCGCCAGAATCAGATGAAGCAAAATGAAGTCGCTAAAGTGTTGGGCGTTACGCCTCTCACATATTGCCGGAAAGAAAACGGGCATCGTGACTTCACTATCCGTGAAGCTAAGATTCTGGCGCAACTGTTCAAAACTGATTTGAATACATTGTTCCCGATAGAGGATAAGGAGGAATCACATTGACCATCACAGAAACGCATCCAGCTCGCTACTACATCAACCTGAATTTACTGCGTGTCAGGCTCGACAGCATTAAAGCCTGTCCAAATCCAGAGCTCCGAGAGAAACGGCTTGCCTGTTTCAAGCAGGATCTCGGAGAGTGCTACGACTGGAACAAGCTCGATCCCAACGAACATCAGCACCTGGTCGCTATGGTGCGGGAAGTGGAGGCTGTAGGATGAAAAAGATCACGGTGACGCGAGAGCAGCAAGATAGAGTGACTAAATGGAAAAATTCAACTCCTGGAACTCTAACGGATATTCCTCGAATGCGTATTTATGGTGCAGTTTATGAAATAAATAAATGTCTTGAAGATATGACAGATGACCAGATAGCCGCCGCATGGCTAGGAGTTGCAGACATTGAACCAGAGCCGGTGGAACCGTGGGAGGCTTATAAGGCTGTATGGGAAGGCAAGAAAATAAAAAGCAAAAGCAACGTGACGGGTGAGGCGTTTTACGAGTTTAAAAACATGCACAGCATGATTTCTAATTTCATTCCTGAAAACATAGAAATTCATAACCGCAAATTCTACATCCTGGAGGACGAATAAATGAGACCCGGCACAATCGAACGACTCCAGCGGGAAACACGACCGGATCAGGAATGGAAGCAGCTTGTGCTCGAAGCGCTGCAGATCGGCATACCAGCGGAAGACATTAAGCAGTTCTTAGAAAGGAAGCGTTCGTCATGATCGGACTCGATAAGCGAGATATTGACATCATCACAGCATCCCTGAAAAGCGTCCGCGGCAGAACAAGCCAGTTTCACTCTGCACTAACAAACATGCTGATCGAGAAGGTCCAGACCGGCGTACTGAAAGTGGACATGATGGAGATCCAGATGATTACCACAGCGCTACACTGGCGGGTGCTTTATATGTCGGACCTTGAAGCACAAGAAGGCATGGTGGAAGTGAAGGAGCTGGCAGAAACGTTTTTGAAAGTGGAAGCCCAGGCAAGGAAGCAGATCACAGATGTGATTTATGGAGGGAGGTGAAACGGATGATTAATCAACGAGCAGGTGCCCTGAAAGTGGAAGTCATGACAGCAAAGCAGGTCAACAAGTGGCTGCAGGACAATCCACTCAAAACAGTGGTAGATATTAAGTTTGCATCAGATGAGTACGACGATATGGCAATGGTGATTACCAGCGATGGATTTTAAAAGGAGGTGAATAAAATGCCAAAGCATTACCGAGATTACACGGTGGGCGAGTTGATTGATGCTGGGTTCAAAGTTGATGCTAAGAAATTCAATGCCAGAACTGAAGAAGAAGCAGAAGAGCAACTTCACATCATCGAAGGGCTCAAACCGTTCACGATAGGCAGCTATGAAGGAGCACAATGGGTAATGAAGTCGACAGAAAAATTCGAGGCAATAGCTTTCTATGAACAGAAAAAATCCCCGGCGGCAACCGAGGACGATGAAAAAACCTTTTATTAAGTATAACACGGGAGGCACATATATGAATACTAACACTGAACCTTTCCAGATCACTGACCTGGGCAGTCTCACATGGGCGTTTGAGAAGCTGCATAAAATCAAAGCCCAGGAAGACGAGATTAAATCAGTCGCAAAAGCAGAAAAAGACCGCATTGCAGAATGGGAATCAGATGAGCTGAAGAAACTCGAGAATGACAAATCGTATTTTGAACAGCTCATCCACAATTATCATGCCCAACAGCTTGCAGAGGATCCGAAGGCGAAAACGCTCAGCACACCTTACGGTAAATCAAAAAGCCGCCGATCCTCTCAGACAGTCGATAAGCAGGACGAGCTGGAGCTGCTGAAATATGTGGAAGACAAGCCGGAGTTTATCAAGCCGACAGTGAAATGGGCAGAGCTGAAGAAGCAGCTGCACATTATTGAGCAGGACGGCGAATTGAAAGTGATTGATCAGGACGGTGAGATTGTGCCGGGTGTCACGGTAAAACCGGAACAGGTCAATTATAAGCTGGAGGTTGAATGATGCAGATTACACCGGCAAAAGATATTAAATCAGAGAGGGGGACGTATTTAATATACGGACCTCCAGGCATGGGGAAGACAACTTCAATTAAGCATCTTCCTGGAAAAACTCTGGTTCTTGACGTCGATAGAACAAGCAGAGTTCTAAAAGGTGAAGATCACATAGACATCGTTTATGTGAGCAATACAGCCACATGGGATGAGTGGGGAAGCATCATTCTTGAGTTAGAGAAGAACTATCAAGGCGTTTATGAAAATATAGTTGTTGACAATATCAGCGAGCTCGAACGCTGCCTTCTTTCTGATCTTGGAAGCAAAGGAAAAAATAAAGGTGTCCCTTCTCAGGCAGATTATCAGTACATGCAATTTCGAGTTGTAAACAGCCTGCGATATATGAAGAGCCTCGGAGCTAACGTGATCTGGACAGCTTGGGAAATGGATGATCTATTTACTGACTCCAGTGGTCAACAATGGAACAGAAGTTTTCCACAGTTGAACAGGAAAATTCTTAATAACGTTTTGGGCCTTTGTGATGTAGTTGGAAAGCTTGCGGTCAATACCGACGGTGAAAGAGGTTTTGTCTTGAGTTCGACTAATAGCACCTATGCAAAAAATCAGATCGATGATCGGAAAGGCTGTTTGCAAAGTGAGCTGATTCTGAAACAAGAGGTGGAAGCTAATGCAGATGATCAATCTGAAGGGGAAAAAGTTTAATCGGCTTAGGGTCATCAGGAGAATTAATATAGGCAAACCAGGAGTTCATTGGGTGTGCGTATGTGATTGCGGTAATCACAAGACAATTGATGGCGCTAGTTTGAGAAAAGGGCTTACAAGATCATGTGGTTGTATTCAAAAGGAAAATGCAGCAAAAGCACAGATCAAACATGGAAACTCAAAAAGAGGGAGCCGGACTAGGTTATACCGTATCTGGTCATCAATGATCAATCGATGCACTAACCCAAAATATAACGAATCCCATTACTACTCTGAAAGGGGGATTTCAATTTGTCATGAATGGCGAAGTTTTGAATCTTTCATGGCATGGGCTCTTTCTTCGGGTTATGAGCCAGGGCTGACGATCGACAGATTGAACAACGATTTGGGTTACTCGCCTGATAATTGCAAGTGGTCAACGGTGAAAGAACAAGCACTAAATCGGCGATCAAATTTTCTGGTTGAATACAGAGGTGAAACAAAGCCTTTAAAACAATGGGCAGATGAACTCGGGTTTAACTACAGGAAAACTCATCGTAGATTGAAATCCGGATGGAATGTACATGATGCATTTTTTAAGCCTTCCAGAGTCAAAGGGATGATTGAATAAAATGCAACTCAGAGATTATCAGGAGACTCTGATCAAAAAGATTAGAGACTCATACCAACGAGGAAGCCGATCGCCATGTATCGTGCTCGGCTGTGGAGGGGGTAAAACAGTCCTCTTCGCTTTCATGGCCGAGCAGTCACAGAAGAAAGGTAAAACCGTATGGTTCGCTGTACACCGAAAGGAGCTGCTGGATCAGACAGTCGCTACATTCGATGCGTTTAACATCGACCGCACGAATATCCACATCGTCATGATCGGCACTGTCTCTCGGAATCTTGAAAAATACCCGAAGCCGGACTTCATCATTTTTGACGAGTGCCATTTCAGCGCCGCAAGGACCTGGCAGAGAATCATTGAGGCATTTCCTGACGCGAAGATAGCCGGACTAACAGCAACACCTTCCAGACTGGACGGGAAGCCGCTGGGGGAAACCTACGATGATCTGATACTTGGAGAGTCGGTTCGGTCACTGATTGATCGCGGCTACCTGGCACCATATAAATACTATGCACCGTCCGTCGCTGATCTATCCGCTTTAAAGAAAAAACGAGGCGAATTTGATCAGAGTCAGGCAGAAGAACTATTGTCTCAAAAGGCAGTTTTCGGGGATGTCATTAAACATTACTCGGATATAGCTGCAGGGAAGCAAACGATCTGTTACTGCTCCACGATCAAGCATAGCGAAATGATGGCAGAAGAATTTAATGCGGCTGGGATCCATGCGGTCCACTTCGACGGAAACACACCGAAACGGGAGCGGGATCGAATCATATCTCGCTTCCGAAAAGGAGAAATCACGGTCCTATGTAATGTGGATCTCATTAGTGTCGGATTTGACTGTCCAGACGTAGACTGCTGCATTTTGCTACGTCCTACTGATTCCACAGCACTGTACATTCAGCAGGCGTGCCGAGCCCTTCGATACAGAGAAGGGAAGACGGCTGTGATACTGGATCACGTGAATAATTTCGAGCGGCATGGGCTGCCGGACGATGAGCACGAATGGACGCTCGGAGAGAAGTTCAAAAAGCCGAAAAATGTACAGGAAGACGGCATGTTTCGGATCCGTCAGTGTGAACAATGCTTCGCCGTTTATCCGACGGAAGAAAGAGTATGCCCGAACTGTGGGCATGAGCTGCAGGTACAGCCGAAAGAAATGGAAAACATCAAAGAAATTGAGCTCGAAGAGATCAAACGAGAGAAGGAAGAGCAGAAAAAGTTGATTGTACTTGACTACTCTTCCCCCGATGACTGCCGAAACATGGAGGAGCTGGCTGCATACGCCGAGAGGCAGGGATATAAAAAAGGCTGGATCTATCACCAGGGCAAGGCACGAGGTTTCATCAGATAAAAAACATTTTAAAGGAGCGAATTATCTATGGTATTTCAACTGGATCATGAAGATGTATATGAAGGCGGCATAAAAGACGGAGAATATGAGGTTATCATCAAGCACGCAAAAGAGGACGCTACACAAAGCGGCGCAGAATACGCTGAATTTGATCTGGTCGTGCGAAACGATCTGGAGCAAAAGCATAAGAATCAGCATATCTTCCACAAGGTCTGGAAGAAGAAAGATACTGGCAAGTACAACATGAAAATGTTTAACACGATGGGCAAGGCGTGCCAGCTCCAAAACGGAAAGCAATATAAATCCATGCAGGAGCTGCTGGATGATTTTGCAGGTAAGGTAGCAATCGTCAGCGTGAAGAATGAGGAATCCGAGTACAACGGGCAGACTTATAACAACCTGAACGTGAAGTCTTGGAAGCAGTCGAAGTTCCCGAACTCACAGCATCAGTTTCAGAACTCGGATCGACAGGATCATGAAGGACAGTCAGTGCAAGTGAATGACTCAGAAATGCCATTTTAAGAGGAGTTGACGGGGGATGTTTGAAGCACTACCGGACGAATTAAAAGAGCTCTCCTGTTGGGGTTGCTTCAGACTGCAGCCCCGAGGGGAGAAAATGACGAAAATTCCCGTCAATCCTCATAATGGCGGACCAGGGAAATCGAACGATGAAAGTACCTGGTCTGATTTTGATACAGCTGTTCAGGCTATGCAGGATTTAGGGTGTCACGGACTCGGATTTTATTTCAAACCGCCGTACTTCGGCGTGGATCTCGATGATGTGAGAGAAGAAATAGAACGTTATCGAGAGCGGAATGAGATTGACGGAAACATGGTGGCCGAGTTTATCGAAACACTGGGCAGTTATACAGAATACTCGGTTTCCGGAAATGGGATTCATATCATTGCTAAAGGGGAGCTGCCGGCAGGCGGCAGACGAAAGGGCAATGTAGAAATGTATGACAGCGGTCGGTTTTTCGCTATGACAGGCAAACCGGCTGCTCCTTATACCCACATACACGATGACACAGATCTGGGCGTGATCCAGTACCTACACAATAAATACATTAATACACCTGCGACAGAGCAGGCTCCGGTTCAGCGTGATGGGGATCAAGGGCACGATATAGCAGAAGAGCGGCTGATCGAGATCGCGGAGAACTCGAGGACGGGCACGAGGTTCAAAATGTTTATTAACGGAGGCTGGGAACAGTTTTACGAATCGCAATCAGAAGCTGATATGGCATTCGCAAACGACCTTGCTTTTTGGACAAACCGCGACTTTCAAAAGATGGACAGTATTTTTCGACGCTCCAGCCTGATGAGGGAGAAGTTCGACCGGGCACAGAATAAAAGCACGTATGGAGCAGAGACGCTGCAGAAAGCAATCGATCAATGCTCCAATACGTTCGCTCCGCGAGAGATAGACGACGACTATAACCTGTTCGTGGAGGAGCACGATGTACAGCAAATTCAAAATACGTTTTACAGCTATGACGACACGGGCAACGCTCAGCGGTTCAAGGATGCATACGGCCCTTCGATCCGCTACAGCTACACCCGCAGCAGCTGGTACTTTTATGACGGCAAAGTGTGGACGATTGACCAGGAAGGCCGGATTAAGAATCTGGCTGACCAGGTCATCATGAATATGCGAAATGAACGGCCCTATGTCACAGACGATATGGACGAAGAAGAAGCACTGAAAGCATTGCGGAAGCACATTAAAGCAAGCAGAAGCAGTCGCGGTAAGTCGAGCATGATCAAAGAGAGTGAGCATCTGCTGCCAGTAAAGCAGGATCAGTTTGATAAAGATATTGATCTTTTTAATGTACAAAACGGCTACCTTAACTTAGAAACCGGCAGGTTGCACGACCACGATCGGAACCGGTTCTTCACGAAAATATCCAATGTGGAATACACCGATAAATCGGACTGCCCACTCTGGATGGAGTTTCTTCACACGATATTTGACGGAAATCAGGATTTAATCTCATATATCCAGCGCGCAGTTGGATATTCGCTCTCTGGATCTACAGAAGAGCAGAAGCTATTCTTCCTGCACGGGAACGGCAGTAACGGAAAATCAGTTTTTCTGGACGTGATCACGGACCTGTTCGGTAATTACTCCACTAACATTCAGCCACAGACTATCATGATGAAACAGCAGGGCGGCGGACCGTCGCCTGACATAGCTAAATTAGACGGTGCGCGGCTTGTGACTACCACAGAGCCAGATGAAGGTGTGCGGCTCGCTGAGGGGCTTGTGAAGCAGCTGACAGGCTCGGATAAAATCACGGCTCGTTTCTTGCACCAGGATGAATTTGAATTTAAGCCGCAGTTCAAACTGTGGATGGCAACGAACCATAAACCGATCATACGCGGTACCGATGACGGGATCTGGAGACGGCTCGTGATCATTCCCTTCAGTGTACAGATTCCAGACCACAAGAAAGACCGGCGTCTCACACAGAAGCTCAGGAGAGAGATGAGCGCGATTTTAAACTGGGCAGTAGAAGGCTATCTGGACTGGCGAAAATTCGGGCTGAAAGAGCCAGACACAATTCAGGATCAGCGGCAGAGCTACCGAACAGAAATGGACGTTGTGGAAGGATTCTTGGAAGAGTGCTGCACCCGATCTGATGACGGGAGAGTGCAGGCGAAACAGCTATATGAAATTTATAAAGACTGGGCACAAGAGAATCACCAGTATTTGATGAGCAGCACGAAGTTCGGCAAGGAAGTAGCGAAGCGATTTCCTAAGTTTAAATCAAGCGGGATCTGGTATCGAGGGGTTTCCTTAAACAGAGAGGTCGAAAAACCGTTTCACCGGATGACGTATTGATCATTCTCGTTACAGGAATAAAAGGGATTTGCAGGTAATTATGGATAAGAAGGAATTAAATGGTTATTTATTTGAAAGCTTGGGAGGGTTGAAGGACAAAAACGGGAGGGTTGAAGGCAAACCCTCCCAATCCAAAACGTTGATATATCAGCCTTTATTATACTTTATTTCTTTTTTGGGATAGTTGGGATAGTAAAAAGAATAAAGTATAAAAACAAAAATAAAAATAAAAATGCATAGAGGAACTTCATTTTTATAGGAAACCCTCCCAACTGCTTTGAAAAATAATCGTCAAACCTTTGGGGGAGTAAGCTCAAATGCATTTGGGAGGGTTTGAAGCAACTATCCCGTAAGGAGGATAATATGCAAAAATTAATAAAGCGAATCAATACAGACTTAGCTGAGTTAAGAAGATTAACTGCTGCAGAGTCTGAAGTGGACATTTATGAATTGTATCACGGAGATCAGCTCATCATGGTTGGTAGTTTGAATTATCTTTCTAAACGAACCATGTATACGGTCACTACCTTGAAGAATTACAGCTATCCAAAATATTTAGAAAGAGTGAAAGATAGTCCAACAGCAACGAAGGTGTACAAAGCGGGAGATCGAGTATGAAAGAAGCAGACGTACAAAACCAGATTCGCCTGGCACTAAACCCATATGCGGTTATCTTCCGGGCTAATGTCGGCAAAGTACGCATGAAGGACGGTCGGTTTTTCGATACGGGCCTTCCGAAAGGATTCTCTGATTTATTCGGTTATCGGAAATCGGATTGCAAAGCTGTTTTTATCGAAGTGAAGAATGAAAAGGGCAGGGCTCGGAAAGAACAGCTGCATTTTCTCGAGACGATGAAGCAGAACGGAGCGCTTGCCGGTATTGCTCGAAATCCAGAAGAGGCGGTGAGGATCGTTGAAGGAGAAAGTGGATGAAACCTTTCGTAAGATTCAAACCTGGCTGACCGGATCGGAGAATGAACAGATTGCATATTTCTTCAGAAACGATGAACCAGCGTATCAAGAACTAATCAGGCTCATGGATCGGTGCGCTCGAAACGGATGGGATCATGATAAGTCATTCATGCTGGACTTTGCAGATGAAGATGACCGGGTAGCAGCGGAATGGATTTACTTGCAGGCGGTCGCATACAGGAGAAGTTATGTTTCAGTATGAGGGCATTATCAATCATCGAAAATTAAAATCAGCCGGCATTTCCTCTGAAGTCACAACCTATACGTTATCTGAGGAAGAATTGGCGAAGTACAGAGGGGCGGGTCATATGGAATTGACGAAAGAAGAATATATGAAGCTGCGGGAGTCGGGTTTGAAAGAGAAAGAATGTGCAGAGAAGCTTGACGTATCTCCTGCGAGATTGTCTCACATGAAAAACAATAAGTGGGGTCTACGGGACTGGCTGCCGGGAGTGAAGAAAGAAAAGCCGATCGAGGCTGAACAAGAAATAGACGGAATCGAACAAAAAGAGCCCGTCCCTGCGCAAAAACCGAACGAAATCGAACAAAAATCAAACGAAATGGACCAAAAAGCTGAGAAACAGGATATCGAAAAACTGCAGGCAGAAAACGAGAAGCTGCAACAATCGAAAGACTACTATTTCCGCCATTACGAGGGAGCGCTCAAAAGCAAAGGCGAAACGGAGCAACGGTACCATGAACTACGAGATTCTTACGACAGCCTGGAACGAGCGCATGATGAGTTAAAGCGAAAAACGAATAATGCAGAACCGGAGGAATCGTTTGACGATATCCGGCCAGCTCACTACCACGAAAACGGCATCGATCCATTCACGTTTTTCCGAGGGAACTTTGCACCAGTAGAGTTGAGTGGGTATCACAGGGGATCCGCCATTAAGTACATTTCCCGAGCTGGTAAAAAGGGCGATCCGCTGACGGACCTCCGTAAAGCAGGAGCACACCTGCAGGAATGGATCAGCGCCATAGAAGGTGAAGACAGTGGAGCACAAGTTTGAGGATTATGAACGGCTACTGTGGCAGATAGCACGGAAGAAAGAGAGTGCCGGGAAAATAAAAGGGCTGGATCTGGACGACCTGTTTCAGCTCGCAAGCCTTGGCTATCTAAAAGCATTGAAAAACTATGATCCGGAAAAGTCGAAGTTTATTACTCACTTATACATGACAGCTTATTACACGGTGAAGCACGGTATCGGAAATTACAGTCAAACCGTAATGGTCAGCAGGCATGACAGCGACCGGGCAATGAAGATTTTAAAGCTGGGTCTCGAAGAAGAGAAGCCCGAAAAAATCGCAGAAGCAATCGACATCAGTGTGACAAATGCGGAGATAGCGATATTCATTCTGAAGCAGTCTGCCGCTGCTGATCTAAGCCTGTTTATCGAAAATGAAGAACTGGTCACGCATCAAAACTTTATGGTTGAGGATGACTGGACAGCGCCTCATGTGGAGGATTTCCTGAAAAGGCTAACAGCCAGAGAACTTAGAATCGTTGAGCGGCTTTTGCAAGGATACTCGCAAACTGAGATTGCTGAGATAGATCAAACATCCAGACAAGCCACCAGCCAGCACGTGATGAAGATACGAGAAAAATACCTGCGCTTTGGCGCATAGGAGGACGATTTAAATGAAAACTAACATTACAAAGTTCCAAGTAGATACTGTACCAATGGAGAATGCTCAGGATGAGTGGATCGCTAGTATTCACATATTGCTTCGAAAAAAAATGATTAAACTGCTTCAAAAGAAAATTGAAAGTTTCCATGGTGAAGATCGATATCAAATCCATCGCATTATTAAATTTATTGATTCGAATGAGAAACTGGGACGTGGAGAACACGATGAAGAGGCGTTCCAAAAATTAGAAGCATTGGGTCACCATTTCATTATTGGAGACTCTCTTGACAAAATTAAAGTGAAAACTCATCCAGAAGAAAATGGAACCTTTAAAGTGACTATAGATGCCAATCAAATAAAAGTAGAACTGCATAAGTCAATTGGTGAAGCTTAATAAAATCTAAGCCAGGAGGGCGAGTGAATGAACCTAAACGAATATCAAGAACTATCCAGTCGTACCGCTAACACTCACGACAATGAATTGATCAACTACGGATTAGGTCTAACAGGTGAAGCTGGTGAAGTCGCAGATATGATTAAAAAAACGCAATTTCACGGACACGATATCTCAAAAGAGGAGATAGAGAAAGAACTTGGTGACGTCCTGTGGTATCTATCGCAAATCGCCAGAGTGTCAGGAATTAACTTAACTGATGTTGCTGAGGGAAATATTAAGAAATTGAAGAAGCGGTACCCGAAAGGATTCACAGCGGAAGCAAGCAGGAACCGCATTGAAGAGAAGCCGTCAGAAAAGAAGGAGTGGATCCTATGAGGGAGATTAAATCAATTAGGCTAACTTTACCGATGGACGGAACTTACTGGGAAGTAGGGCGAGGCGGAATCACAGAAATAGAAGCTATAACACTCCAATATCCTAGCTCAATCGAATTTATTTACAAAATCTACAAAGATGGGGCGGTTTATCAAACACTAATCAATGCTCCTGTAGAGATCACATTCAAAGAGGTGGAAGACCTATGAGGGAGATTAAATTTCGGGCTTGGGATAAAGATTTGAAAAAATGGTTAGGTTGGGAGACTGTTTCTCAATGTGCAATAGGAGAGTTTGTAGATGACGTACGTTTTGAATTAGTGCAATACACCGGCCTGAAAGACAAGAACGGCGTGGAGATCTACGGAGGGGATATTTTCAGAGACAATTCTATCAATCAAATTTATAAAGTTATTTGGTTTAAAGAAGGCTTTCGCGTTGAAGTCGATGGAATGATTCTGTCATTTGATGAAACATTGACAGACGGTAAGTGTGAAGTCATCGGCAATGTATGGGAGAACCCAGAATTACTGGAGCGTGATGCTTAATGCACCGCATATCACAAGCGCGAGTGCTCACGATCCAGCGGAATACAAAAGCAGAACTGCTTGTGGCCGTTCGAGATTTGGAAAGCAGAGGCTTTGAAGAAGTAACAGCTCCAAGACCTGTTTACCGACAGGGGCAGTATGAGAAGAAATGCTGGATGGCAGCTTACAGGCTAAAGGGGGAGACGACATGACGTTATCCGAGGAGCACGTCCAGGTTATAGCAGCGGAAGCAATCAAGGCATACCAGCAGCAGGAGAAAGAGAATCAGCGGGCTAGAGATAAACGATTGCATAATACGAAACTTTTATTGAAAAACTATCGGTCTTTTGTCCGCCATTGTGATAACATTAAATTGGAATTAGATAACCAAGATGAAGAGGAAGAAGACATCTATCGAATTATTCATTCCAATGAGGTAGCTGTGGAAGCGATCAAGCGAAGCAAGCGCCGCACGATCGCCATGATC
Organism: Alkalicoccus luteus; assembly: GCF_012034335.1. Classification (GTDB taxonomy): domain Bacteria; phylum Bacillota; class Bacilli; order Bacillales; family Salisediminibacteriaceae; genus Alkalicoccus; species Alkalicoccus luteus_A. Next base: position 132,602 of record NZ_JAATHJ010000006.1, read on the forward strand.
CGGTTCATCGATCAAATGCTGGTCGTTTATAAGACGCTTTCACAGTCATCTGGTAAAGAGGAAGAAGCCAGAAGGTACGACATCATCGAGAAAATGTACATTGATTCCAAGAAAGTTTCTGCTGAACAGATTGCTGAATGTCACAATATCGAGACAAGAACGGTGTATCGTGATGTGAACAAAGCCTGTGAAACGTTGGCAACACTGATGTTTGGCGTTGATGCTGTCCGATTGAAGTAACAGAAACACTGGCAAAGCGTGTCAAAAAGGTGTCATTGTCACGCCATTAAGAAGTCTATAGACTGATAGTGTGAGAAAGTAGCGTAATGGCATCCACTATCAATAACAGTGGGTGCCGTTTTCATTGCACCTGCCTATCATCTGGAGGTGCGACTATGAATGGACAAGAGCTTGGAGAGAAAATGCAGAATGTAGGGAAGGACATGCAGAAAGGCGGAGGGGCTTTAGCAGGCTGTGGATGTCTGCTGACGATATTCGTCACTGTACCGATCATCCTGATTCTGTTTATATTTTAAATCAAATAGGGGGAGTGCATATGGGAGAAGTCATCCGGCTTGGTGAGATCGGAATACTGCTGACTCTTCCACTTGCACTCCTTTTTATTATGGGGATGTGGCTATTTAAGAAAAGGAGGCTGACGACATGACGGTACTATTCCAAACACGGCAGCCAACGGTGCGGTGTAATCGCTGTGGGCATAAGACACCAATCACCTTAAAGACACGGGCGTATGGGCGAGGGAAGAAGGAGCACTACTTCACATGCCATACGTGCCGTACCAAGTACACATCATACTGCACGGATGAGCAGGTGCGGGCATGGCAGAAGAAAGCTAGAACAGAAACGGATTCAGATCAATTGCTTCTCCTTCAAACAAAGATGAAAGAGCGAATGGATAAGCTCAAAGAGGAGCTACCACAGTAGATGGGTAAGAGGATAGGGGATAGCATATACCATACTACGGGGTGGAGGAGACTACGGGCATACGTATACGGGAGGGAGCATGGCATCTGCCAGCGATGCGGTGATCCGGGTGATGTTGTGCATCATAAGATTGCGATAACTGCAGCGAACGTGAACGATCCGAACGTTACGATGAATGCTCAGCTCCTTGAGTTGCTGTGTCATCAGTGTCACAACAGAGAACACAAAGCCGGCGAGGATCCGGTGAGGGAAGATTGTGCGTTCGATGAGTTCGGTCAGCTGGTCAAGCGAGAAAAAAATTAAAAGTGTTGCGACTCCCCCCTAATTAGAGGGGCTATGGAGAAAAAAATTAAGCGACGCATGACTCGCGCGTAACGCACAGGTCACTCTACATAAGGGGGGTTCAGGCGAAAAATGGCAAAAATAGCAGCTAGTAAGCAAGATTTGATGATAAAAGAAGAGATTTCCAAGCTTCAGGAGATATTAAGCGAGATTTCCGAAGAGAAACAGAAAGCAGCGGCGAAATTGATTGAACGAGTCGCGTTTATGACGGTCACGCTTCAAATACTGGAGGACGACATCAAACGAAAAGGTCCGACCTATAAATTTAAACAGGGCGCTCAAGAAATGATTGTGGAAAATCCATCACAGAAAAGCTATAACACGATGATTAACCGATACACGGCTGCATATGATAAGTTGTTCAGCCTGCTCCCGAAAGAAGCACCTAAAGACGACGGGGATGGATTTGAAGCGTTCGTGAATGGTCGATGAAGAAATATCCGCTTGCTTATAATCCGATTCTTGATTACTGGCAGCAGATCGAAGCGAAAAACGTTGTGGTCAGTAAAAAAGTATATCGGGTTTATAAGAAACTGATAGCTGACATGAACGATGAAACGTGTGAATGGGAGTACGATGCAAAACGTGCCAATCATGCGCTGGAGTTCATCGAAGGCTATTGCCAACATTCAAAAGGAAAAATGGGTGGCGAACCCTTTAAGCTGGAGCTGTGGCAGAAAGCCATGACTGCAGCTATTTTTGGTTTCGTTCACAAAATTGACGGCACACGAAAATACCGAGAATTTATTTTGATTGTCGCCCGTAAGAACGGTAAGTCAGCCTGGGGCTCCGCCGTTGCATTGTATATGCTGCTTGCTGACGGTGAGCCAGGTCCGGAAGTCGTCAGTGCGGCCACGAAGAAAGACCAGGCTAAAATTGTGTGGCTGGAATCTAAACGGATGGTTAAAAAATCGCCGGTACTACGAAAGCGCGTCCGGTCCTTGGTGGCGGAACTGTTATCTGACTTTAATGATGGAAGCTTCCGACCGCTCTCCAGCGATAGTAATACATTGGACGGGTTGAACCTTCACTGTAGCCTAATTGATGAGCTGCACGCGATTGAAGATAAGAACCTGTACGATGTCATTGTGGATGGTATGTCTGCCCGTGAACAGCCTCTCTCTATCATTACGACAACAGCCGGTACCGTCCGTGAGGGTATCTTTGATCTAAAGTATGACGAGGCTGAATCTATTATTAACGGATATGACGATCCAGCAGTCCATAAAGATGAAGCTGTATTACCTATAATTTATGAGCTGGACAGCCGTAAAGAATGGACAGATGAAAGGTGCTGGCAGAAAGCGAATCCGGGGCTTGGCACAATTAAAAATACAGATGAGCTGGCACGTAAAGTGCGAAAAGCTCAGGCGAATCCTTTGTTGGTAAAAAATTTACTGACAAAGGATTTTAATATTCGTGAGACTTCTTCTGAATCTTGGCTAACGTTTGAACAGCTGGATAATCAAGACACATTTGATATCGAAGAAATAAAGCCAAGGTACGCCATCGGCGGTGCCGACCTATCACAGACCACAGACTTAACATCTGCGAATATCACGTTTATGACAGATGAAAATTCCCCGATCTACGTCATGCATATGTACTGGTTGCCAGAAGACTTGCTCGAAAAGCGGGTCAAGGAGGACAAGGTACCTTATGACGTGTGGAAGGATCTTGGCTTTTTACGAACGACGCCAGGAAACAAAGTACATTATAAATTTGTCACTCAATGGTTTGAGGAAATGCTGCATGAATATGATGTCTACATTCCTTGGATCGGCTATGACAGCTGGTCCGCTCAATACTGGGTAGAAGAAATGCAAAGCATATTTGGTAAAGATGCCATGATCCCTGTGATTCAGGGTAAAAAGACGCTCTCTGCTCCAATGCACCGAATGGGCGCCGATCTGGAAAAGAAGCATATTAATTACGGCAATAACCAGATCACGAAATGGTGTCTTTCAAATACATCGGTTGAAATAGATAAAAACAATAATATTCAACCTGTGAAAGGTAAATCTCAGAAGAAACGTATCGACGGCACGGCATCCATGCTGAACAGTTATGTGGTACTGCAGGATCGCTGGAGCGACTACGTAAATATGATATAGGGGGTGATGAAAATCGGACTGTTTAGCTGGATGTTTGGAAACAAGGTAGATCAAGAACCCGGATCCGTGAGCAGCTTCCGCATGATTACCGATGGTGGGGGCGGCTTCTATAAATGGGATGGGAAACTGTATCAGAGTGACATTATTCGTGCCTGCATCCGTCCGAAAGCAAAAGCGGTAGGAAAGCTGATCGCCAAACACATACGGAGTAATGAAAATGAGTTTAAGACCAATCCGGATGTCGGTTTGCGATTCTTGCTTGAAGAACCTAATCCGCTTATGAGCGGGCAGCTGATGCAAGAGAAAGTCACGACACAGCTGGAACTCAACAATAATGCATTTATCCTTATCAAGCGAGACGCGCAGTATTATGCGACTGAATTATATCCGATCCCGGCAGTACAAGTAGATATGCTGGAAGGTGTGGAGGACATTTACCTGCGCTTCCACTTCCACAATGGCATGAAAATGACGGTGCCGTATTCAGATGTGATTCACCTGCGACAAGATTACAATGAGCATCAACTGTTTGGAGATAGCCCGGACGCTGCCTTACGTGATCTGATGGAAGTCGTCAGCACGATTGATCAGGGGCTCATTCAAGCAATTAAGCAGAGTGCTGTGATTCGATGGATTATGAAATTCACATCGAAGCTCCGGCCGGAAGATATTCAGTCTCAGATTGATAAGTTCACACAGAACTATTTGGATATCGAAAAAACAGGTGGAGCGGTGCCTGCCGATCCGTCCTATGATCTTCAGCAGGTGAAACCTGAAAACTACGTGCCGACAGATAAAAACCATAATACGAATAAGCGAATCATGGACTTCTTTGGCACAAACGAAAAGATTATCTCCAGTGATTATAACGAGGATGAGTGGAACGCTTATTATGAATCGGTGGTTCAGCCGGTAGCCATGCAGCTTTCGGATGAATTTACTCGGAAGCTTTTTACACGTCGAGAACGCGGACACGGGAACAAAATCATCTTTGAATCATTCGCGCTGCAGTATGCATCGATGCGTACAAAGATGGGACTGCTACAGATGGTAGACCGCGGAGCGCTCACACCGAATGAATGGCGTAAAATTCTCAATCTCGGACCTGTGGAAGACGGAGACAAACCAATACGTCGCTTAGATACCGCAGAAGTGGCCGGCAGTGATCACATATCAGGAAAGGATGGTGCTACGGATGACGGACAAGATCAAGAAACCGACGATGAAGGATAGGGAAGTTCGGAAGTTTGCTCACTTTGACATTCGCTCTGCCGATGCAGGCGAGGGCGAGCAAGACGAACTTTATGTAGAGGGTTACGCTGCTACGTTCGATGAACCGACCGTTTTATTTGAATTTGACGGCGTGGAGTACAAAGAGCAGCTTGATGACAAAGCGTTTGCAGAAGCAGACATGAGCGATGTCATTTTTAATTACAATCATGCAGGCAAAGTCATGGCCCGTACCAGGAATCAGACGCTGCAGCTGTCAGTCGATGATAAAGGGCTGCATGTAAGAGCACGATTGGACGGTACGGAAGAAGGGCGAAAGCTTTATGAAGAAATCAACGGTGGTTATATTGACCGTATGAGCTTTGCCTTTACAGTTTCCGAATCAAGCTATGATCGTGAAAATCATACGCGCACGATTCGGAAAGTCAAGAAACTCTATGATGTGTCCGCGGTGGATATTCCCGCGTATGATACTACTTCACTTTCTGCGAGAAGCTTTTTCGAGGCGGAGGCTGAGAAAGAGAAAAAGGCGCTGGCAAGGGCCAAGAAGCGGGACGAAGTGAAGCGCAATATCTTGAAAGCTATAGCAAAATCCAATTAATTAATCAAAAGGGGCGAATAGGTAATGAAAAAACAAATGTTTCTACCACTGAGCATTCAGCATTTTAACGGGGATGGTGCGGATCGCATCACTGAAATCGAAAAGCGTATGGGTGAACTCTCCAAGGAAGTCGATAAAGAAGATGCAGATCTTGAATCCTTGGAAAAAGAGCTGCGCGAACTGAAAGATGAAAAAGCAGAAATTGAAAAGCGTCAACGCATCCAGGCAGAGCTGAAAGGCATGCAGGAAGATAAGAAGCAGCGAAAGTCAGTCGAAACATTTAACCTGACAGCTGATGATTTGGCTGCCGGGCAGGACGAGCTAGATAAAGAAATGGAAGAACGAGGCGCCGCGCTAATGGAAAAGCGTGCAGTCACCGTTTCTTCCGGAGATCTTGTTACTCCGAAGCATGATAAAGCCACAATCAATGACACATTCAACCAGGTATCGACGCTGCTGGATCGTGTGCAGTCTACTCCACTTAATGGCGGTGAATCTTACGCGGTGCCTTATGAAATTCAGCATGGCGAAGGTAACTATACTGCTGAGGGCGAGCCGTACGTTGATGTGGACGTTGACTTTGGTTACGCCATGATCAACAAGACGAAAATCACAGCATATTCTGAGATCACAGAAGAAGTAGAAAAACTTCCACGTGCGGATTATGCTTCTCGTGTCGTTGCAGGGAATACAAAAGCTGTTCGCAAGAAAATTACTCGTGAGATTCTGTCTGGTAGCGGCGGAACAGGAGAATTTGTCGGTATCTTCTCTTCTCAGGCAACAGCGATTAACCCAGCTACTGACATTGAAGTATCTGAGATCGATCGAGATACACTCGATGAAATCATTTACTCTTACGGTGGCGATGAGGACGTAGAAGATGAGCACGTACTGATTCTGTCCAAAGACGATCTTCGTAAATTCGCACAGGTCGAAGATGGAAACAACCGCAAATACTACGATGTTGTGAATAACGGTAACACTGGAACGATCAATGGTGTCCGTTACGTTATCAACAGTGCAGCTGGCTCTTCAGCAGTAGCGGAAGACGGCGATTACCTGATGGCATACGGTCCGCTTTCTAACTATGAAATGGGTATCTTCTCTCCTCTGGAAGTAAAGCGCTCCGACGACTACAAGTTTAAGCAGGGTATGATTGCTCACCGCGGTTCTGTCTTTGCAGGCGGTAACGTTGTCGCATTCAACGGCTTCCTCCGTGTGAAGAAAGGTGCAGCAGAAGCTCCAGAAGCATAAGCTGACCAATAAAATAACGAAAGGGTGAATCCCATGAAAGCACCTGTGAAAAAATCATTCCGTGATAAGCATGATAAAAATAAAAAGCTCTATCGTTCTGCTGGTCCTGATCGGCCAGCGGACGTTTTTGAGGGTGATGAAAAGCGTGTGAAGGAGCTGCAGAAGAAAGGCTACCTTGGAACTGAAGGAACCGAGGAGTCTGGTCAACCTGCAGAGCTCACGCACGTAGGCGGCGGGTATTACGAGCTGCCTGATGGCACGAAAGTAAAAGGGAAACAGGAGGCAGAAACGCGGCTGCGTGATCTGTCATGAAAGATAAGGTAAAGCTGGCGTTGCGACTGAGCGCAGCTGCATATGATGACGAAGTGGAAGATCTGATTGCTTCGTGCAAAGAAGATTTGTTCCAGTCAGGTGTAGCCCGAGATAAGGCGGACGATGAAGACGATCCGCTTATTCGTCGGGCTATTATTGTATATGCAAAAGCGAATTTTGGAATGGACAGCCCGGATGCGGTCCGGTTCCATCAGTCGTATGAAAGCTTGAAACACCATTTAAGCATGGCGGAGGATTATGGCAGTCCCCTGGAGTGATGTGATCGGACTGTTCTCATCGAATCCGGGCTTGGATGAGGACGGGTTTCCAATCACAGCGCCTGCCGATCCAGTCGAAGTTTTTACAAACCGGCTCAGTATTCACTCCAATGAGTATTACATGGCTAAGCAGCAGGGCATTGAACTGGAGTATCGCTTTGAAATCCGTGTGATCGAATTTAACGGGGAGGACATGGCGACCTACAAAGGGCAGGATTATGAGATTGAACGCACCTATGAAAAAGGTGAGTTTATCGAGCTTGTGTTAAGAAAGCGCGGTGATCAGCATGGATCTTGATTTTCAAGGTATCGATGAGCTGATAGCGGAAATTGACAATATCGAAGGTCTGACAAACAGAACAAAAGATAATGCATTAAAAAACGGAGCCGAGCTGCTTGCAGAGCGCTGGAATCGTGAAGTATATTCTCACGGTCTGGCGAGACGAACTGGTAATTCACAAGGAGCGATAGCTTTTAAAAAAGAGAAAGGCGATTACATCGTAGGTGCTACGAGTATCGCCTTTTATTTGTATATGCACGAATTTGGATACTGGAGCGTTCAGGCAGGTCGGTTTATCGCTCCGACTCCTACAGGTAGCCGTGTGTACGAAAGCAATAAAAACGCGATACTGGACACCTATGTAGACACATTCCGGAGGGAGCTGAGGATGCTATGAACGTGAACCGCGTCATTATGGAAACCTTGGCTCCTCTCGGGGTGCCAGTAGCACAGGCTCGCTATAACCAGAACGCTTCAACTTATATCGCATTTGTCGAATATCATCAGGCGCCCTGGCTGAATGCAGATGATGATGAACTGTGGACGAAACATTACTTTCAGATTGATGTTTTTTCAGACGGAAATTATTTGCAGCTGGTACGAGACGTAAAGAAACGATTAAAGGCAGTCGGTTTTACAAGAATGTTTGAGTCAGAAACCTATGACGATGACATGAAGAAATACCGGAAACTGCTGCGAATGCATTACATCAGTAAATACGAGGAGGAATAAAGCATGGCACTTAAAGGATTGAAGAATTTACACTATGCGCCTATTACATCAGAGTCAGAATCAGAAACGGTATACGGTGAGGTTAAACCGCTTGGCCCAGCAATGGCTTTAAATATTCAGCCATCTATAAACCGGGCAAACCTGCGAGCGGATGACAAGGTGCTTTTTTCAGATCATGTAAAGGGCCCATCAACCGTGACGCTTAACACGGCTTACCTGGATAAAGCTGTGGAAGCCGATATTCTCGGCAAGAAAACGCACGAAAACGGTTTGATCTCTGACAATGTGGATGATAATCCTCCATACATTGCGATCGGCGGCCAAGCAGAATCAGCTCGGGGCGGCTATGAGTTTTTCTGGCTCTATCGTGTGAAGCTGGCACCTGCTGAGCAGAACATGAATACGAAGCAGGAAACGCCAGAATACTCCAGTCCGAACCTGGAGGGTGAAGCAATTGCTCGAATCCATGACGGGGAAGAAAAAGTGAAGGTCTGGGACGGCGACTCGGACATTGATGCTTCCGTGTTTGAAAACTGGTTCAATGAAGTAATCGATAAAGACTATGTGGCGGAGGCTTAATCTATGAAAATTGAACTGACATTGAACGGTGAGAAGAAATTTTTCACCGTTCCTTTTGTTCCCATGATAACTCGCCGTAAATACCTTGAATTTCAGGCCAAGCAAAATAATCAGCCTGAAGACAAACTCACTCCACAGGATCATATTGACGAGATGGATGAAATGTATTCGCTGCTGCCTAACGTTGTATTTAAAGGGCAATTCACTTTAGATGACCTCTATGAGGGAGCCAGTAAAACGTACATTGAGGACAAGTTGATTGAAGCGGTGTATGGCATTAAACCAAAATCCGAACTGGATGAAAACGAAGAGGGAAACGCGCCGGGGGAGTGACAAAGGAAGCCTTTGTTGCTTCCCTTATAAAAGCGTATGAACAGATAAAAAAAGATTATTATGCTCTTATGTTTCCGGAAGGTGCAGCCCGAGGGTGGACGATGTCTGAAATTGATCAGATGGACGTCCACTTTTTTGATGAGCTGCTAAAAGACCGGTCCGAATCACCGCAAGAGACAGAGCAATACTTAAGCGAAGTTTGGTAAAAAGGCAGGTGAGAATATGAGCTCAAGAGATATCGGTAATCTGAGAACCAGATTGTCCTTTGAGGATCAGGGCGCTGAACAATCGCTTACGAGATTACGAACGGACCTGAGAGGGTTACGATCCGAAATGAATGCATCTCGTTCAGGCGGTCGGGAATACAGCAACAGCCTGCGAGGATTACGGGAACAATCAGATATTTTAACAAGAAGGTTTCAAACGCAACAGCGTGTGGTCACAGAGTTACGCCGCAGGTATGACGAAGCGAGACGTACCAAAGGACAGAATGCCACGGAAACGCAACGGCTACAGCAACAATACAATAACGCTGTGGGAGCCATGCGCCGGACAGAGCATCAGCTGAGAAGCATTACTCGTGAGATACAGCGTCAGACGAATCCAATGAGACAACTCGGTGAATCGATGGAGAGCGCCGGTCGTCGTATGGAATCCGTAGGACGCAGCATGACAAGCGTTGGTCGTCGAATGACAATGAGGGTTACGCTACCGATTGTTGGACTTGGTGCCGCTGCTTTAAGAGCAGGAATGGATTTTGAGCAAGGCATGAGTAAAGTGGAGGCGTTGACAGGTGCCACAGAATCACAGATGGCACAGCTGGAAGAACAGGCCAGAGAGCTAGGGGCTACCACTCGATTCAGCGCCACAGAAGCGGCAGACGCGATGTCTTTTCTCGGTATGGCCGGTTGGGAAACGCAGGAGATTATGGCAGGTATGCCTGGACTACTTGATTTAGCTGCCGCAGGTGCGCTTGATCTTGGCCGGGCAGCTGATATCACCAGTAACATTATGAGCGGTTTCAAGATCGAAGCTGAGGAATCTGGAAGGGTATCAGATGTATTGGCCGAAGCCGCAAGTAATGCGAATACCGACGTAAATCAGCTCGGTGAAGCGATGTCGTATCTTGCTCCTAATGCCAACACGTTAGGCATGAGCTTAGAAGAATCCACAGCCGCAGTTATGGCGTTTTCTGACGCCGGTATTCAAGGATCCAGAGCAGGGCGAGTATTCGGTACCAGCTTAACGCGCTTAGCGAATCCGACAGCCGACATGGAAACGGTTATGGCTCAACTAAATCTGAGCTTTTTTGATGCTGAAGGGCGAATGAAGCCGCTGCCTGACCTGGTTGCGGAACTCGAAAACGGCATGGAAGGACTCGATGACCAGACAAGAGCTGCTGCTTTATCCACGTTATTTGGTGCCCAAGCACAGGGACACTGGGCAATATTGCTTCAAGAAGGTTCTGAGGCATTACAGGATAACACGACTCAGTTGGAAGAAAGTGAAGGTGCCGCTTCCGATATGGCTGCCACGATGCAGGATAATGCGGCGGGGGCTGTCACAGAATTTAAATCAGCTGCAGAAGGTGCGGCTATTGAATTATCCCAGCATTTACTTCCACGATTTACAGAGCTAGTAGAAATGGCGACCGATCTTGTACGCGGATTTGGAGAACTAAGCGATGAGCAGCAGGAACAAATCATTAAATGGGCGGCTATTGCTGCAGCCGTTGGCCCTGCTACGGTAGTGCTTGGTAGCTTTATCACGGCAACAGGCACAATCCTGAGGCTATTTGGTACGCTTCTCACCGTCATGACAGGTGCCGGCGGTGTAGCAGCTGCATTTGGTGCTCTGGTAAGTCCTGTCGGTTTAGCTGTAGGCGCTGTGGCAGCAGTAGCAGGCGGCATATACCTTTATAACCGCCGTGCCAAAGATGCCCGTACAGTCAATACAGAGCTTGCAGAATCGATGATCGACTCTGCAGATACGCTCGAAGAAATTACGGTCCGATACGATGAGCTTGCCAGAGCATCCGGACTCACATCAGAAGAGTTTGGCCGGCTGCTTGATCTGGAAGACGAGCTGAAAAGTCAGCAGGATCCGGACCGGGTCCGAGATTTACAGCAGGAGTATGATGAGCTTGCGAAAAAGTCCGGCCTGACCAACGATGAAATTGCTGAAATGGTTGGCTTAAATAACGATATTATTGAGCAGTCTCCATATGTAGAGCAGTCCTTCACAGATCGCGGTAATGCTGTTGTGGAAGCAACAGACGCAAACTATGAATATATCGACTCTCTCCGGGAAATCGCCCTGGAAGAGCTGCAGGCAGAGCGCATCATTGCGATGGAAAATGAAGCAGAGCTCCGGCGCGAGAATAGAGAGATTACAGAAGAGATCGCGGCCATTGAAGAAAAACGAAACACGCTCATGGAATATAACGCTATGAGTGAGAGTGAAATACTCAGCTTGCTGGATGAGAATCAGAAAAAGCAGCAGGATATCAACCTGTCATATGAAGAACGTGAAGCACTCCAGAAAGAGGAGGGCTATTTAAACACGGTTCTAAACGGACAGGTTGCTGAAGTGCTCGAGGGGTTACGGAATCAGCGCGAAGAACTGAATGAAAAGCTGAGCCTGAACGAAGAAGAACTCGGTCAGCTGCAAGCAATCGATGATGCTATTGCCGGTGTACTCTTAAAGCAAATTGATGTGAACATGGAAGGCCGTGAAGGTGTCTCGATTGCAGATGACAATCTCGGTCGCATGTACTCGCAGCTGGAAGAACTGGACAAGCAAATAGCAAAAGAAGGCGACAAGTCCGGGGAGCTAAACGCTCAACGTGACACGCTAAATGAGCAGATCGGACAACACGAGGCAATCCTCCGGCAGATCGATGAAGAAACAAACCTGAGCTCGAACCTATTAAGCACACAGGAACAATCCGAACGGCAGCTGGAAAACAACCGAAGCGCACTGGATGCCATAGAGCACACGCTTGGTGATGTGCAAGGCGCGCAGGGCCGTGTGAATGAAACGATAGGTGATGGTATTACCGGCGCTGAAACAATGAACGACAGGCTCGGGCAGAATATTGATAAAGACGTAAACGTTTCTGATAACGGCGACATTGCTGATATTGATCGAAGAGCTTCCAGAACCGTTAATAAAACTGTTCGGATCAGAGAGACTGGCGGCGGACGGGCACAAGGAGCGGCAGGTCAGAACAGGCCCTCTTACCGTGAAGGTACTGACTATCACGAAGGTGGGCGGTTTGTCGCTGGTGAGCAAGGTTGGGAGCTTGGCCGGTTAGGGAATCAACTTGAAGTCTTAACACACGGATTTTACTCACGGCCTGCCGGCTATCAAGTATTTACACACGGGGAATCGAAGCAAATCATGAACTCACTGAATAGAACACCTGCTTATGCTTCAGGAGCACGTCCTCCAGGAGAAGCGCAGCGGATGATAAGCCAGATGAACGGCGAAGCAAGCGGTGCGGGACGACAGGAAATCATACTTCACAGTGTTATCAATTTAGATAGTAAAGAGCTTGGCAAGTTAATCGCTCGACCAGTCACGGAAGAACAAAATCGACTTAAAAAATGGGATCGGAAAGTGAGGGGGTAACGTGAAGCGAAACATGATGTGGAAAGATGGCGTGGATCTGTCCTCTTACTTTGCTATTGAAAGCATTCATCGTCCGATTCTCCCTCCCATAGAAGTCGGGACAGTCGATGTGCCTGGAAGAGACGGAACCATACTCTCACGTACACGGTTTGAAGCTTGGCCGCTTGTGACAGATATTGCTCGATTCAGACGTGATCCAAACGAATTTAGAAATACCATTCGTGAAGTAGCTCCCCTTTTACATAAAAGAGGGGAAATTTCTTTTTATGATGAGCCGGATATTACGTACAAAGTGCAGCTCATGGGAACGACGGAATTTACGCCGGCAGAAAACCGTAAAGCGTCCGGATCTTTGAATTGGCTGGTCTACGATCCGTTTGCATTTGGAAAGAAAGAAAAGCGTGTATTGCTGCAGGAGGGGATCACGATTTTAATTATGCCTTTCATGGCGTCATCTGTTACAGCTTCTTCTGCCGGCAGGCTTTTAACAGGGGGAACAAGGGAAACAGCTCCTGTGATAACAGCGGTATTCAATGAATCGACAGACGATTTTAGAGTAACGCTCAATAGCAATAAATATGTACGCGTCCTGTGGGATTTCAACGCTGGTGACAGGCTGATAATTGACTGCGAGAAAGAAGAGATCCGGATAAACGGCACCAGGCGAATGAACGCTCTAACGTTAGAAAGCCGCTTCTTTAATCTGGAACCTGGAGAGAATAGATTGATTGCCTCACCAAATCAAGCAGCTGATGTTGAAATAGAATATCAGCAACGATATTACTAGGAGGTGCACGATGGGATATCAAGATAGAAGTATTTTAACAGACGCAAACGGCCTGCCGATCCCACAGATGTGGGACGAAGAAAGTGATCAATTTATACCTTATCCGAAGGTTTCTGACGTAAAGCTAACTGGGAGAAATGTTATAAAAAGAAGGATAATTGATCAACAGGAAATTAGAAATACTTCATCGTTTGCTTCAGATAAAATTGACACTTCTGACTTTCAATCATTTTCAATTTATGCCCGCAGTACATTGGATCAAGATGTTAAGCTAATACCAATTAAAGAAAATGAAGGTACGGGCAGAACGGCGTTGAACGTTTGGGATGGAGAAATGTTTAAGCTTTACGGCTGGTCATCCAATGACATCCATGCAAAGATACCGGGGAATACACTTATATACCATTTAGATAACGTTTTCCCTGAAATTATAGCGATGCCTAATTTTAGTATTCAGGCTCGCTGTGATACAGCGCCAACATCTGGATTTATCGTAGTTTGGATTGAAGGTGTTCCGGCATGAGAGGTGCTAACAGAGTATTGGCTAACGCTATAAAACGCTTAGCTGACGCAGAACAACCATCCAATCACAGAAAATATTATAGGGTTACGTCAGCTTACGAATTTATTATTTACTTGGAAATAGCAGATGGCGTTTTTTCTGGTTTTCGTTTTCAAAAGGACGCAAACGATGATTTTATCAAAATGAGGGAGCAAAGCGTTTTTAATTATGGTTCGGGCACTATGCAAAAGAGGTTTGACCTCACGGAAAATACAAGTAATAAAGAGTTTGCTATATCGGTTAGGGAAGTAGGGGGGACTGATACAGTATGGTTACCCGAACATAATAATACAGGCACTGTTTTTGAAAGCAGTGAAGGTGTAAGGAGTTTAATCATAGACGGTCAAGACGTATCCTTAACGAGTACAACTAACCTTTTAATGTTTGACAACGGGCATTTATACCAACATCTTTTTGGCTATTATCCGGGTATAAACGAACCGCTTACGGAGATCAAACAAACACTTATTTTTCAACACGATCAAGTTAAACAACGTTTTGGTATGCGCCTATTGAAAGACACTCATATTGGAAGCGTATATGCTTTTATGTTGCCGATGCGTTCGGATTTCCTTTCCCATGTGGCAACTAATAAAAGAGAGATTGTAGAGGCTGACACTGAAAATCTAGGAACTGACTCTCAATTAGATGATTTAACGGCATTTGAATACTATGCAGTATCTAAAGATACAAACAAGCGCGATTTTTATTTAACAGCAAAAATTGAAAATGCCTCATCTGAATTATTGCAGCTGTTTTTACAACATCGAGATAATCCGTCTGCTCTGCAAAAATTTTATCCTTATTTCCATAGGCAGGAGGACTTCAATTCTGGAGTGCGATTTTTCTATGATGGTTATTATAAAGTAGGATACACGAAAAATGCCGATAAGGTTTTTTCTTGAACTAACTGCGACCCAGTTAGTAGTGAAGAATATAAATGGAAAAAGATATATTTAGTGGTTTAGATAATGAAGTATCGAACTAATAAAGAAGACCATATATGCTATACTTCATCATATATGGTAGAGTCAGGTGAAGTGTTATTATGCGAAAAAAGGGGGGTATTAATTGGAAGAAATAACATGGACAAGTATGGTAAGTTTCTTTTTAATTGACTTCCTCCCTTGGTTAATAGCATTGAGTGGTCTCCATATATGGGCATATTCAAAATCTCCAAAATATTATTTCTTCGTTTTAAAGAAATTGTCTGCTCGGAAAGATACAAAGTGGATTGTCACTACTACGATGTTTATTGATAAAGAAGATGATTTTTTTGAAATTTTTGAATCAAACATAGGAAATATCGGGAAGATCCAAAGGAATTTCAATTTGGCAAATAAAAAACAGTATGAATTTGGAAACTTTAGCTGTATAATATTGTATGATATTGAAAATACTAATAATGATATTGTAGAAGTTAATATTAACTTTAATCAAATGAATGTCACTTTAAAAAACGCAAGAGAGAGATTAAAAGAGTTACGTATTCTATTTAATGAACTAGAAAAGTCTCTTCAGATAAAACGGAAGATTTATAATGTTGATATTGAATTTACTTCGATGAAAAACCCTTTTTATGGATTAATGATTCAAAGAGTAGGTGAAGAACATTTAACTTTTTTTCAATGTCAATTTCCTATATCGCAATTTCTTAAAAAACAAGATGTAGATTCTAGTGATGATGAATCACAAATTACTGTTTTCAGGGAAAAAATAAGTGTCAATAATAACAATATTGATAAAATAGAAAGTGCTGTGTCTGATGCACTTTTGCTGAGGTGAAATAATTGATTAGTATAAACGTATACAATAAATACAATAATGAGGAAACTAAAGAATTTGAAACTATTAATTTTAATGAAACAAAATTCGTGAATAATTTTGAGGAAACCTTGAATACCTATATTATAAAAAATGAGTTATCTCCCACGGGTTTTCGTAATTTTAGGATTATCTCAGACGAAGTTTATTCTCAAACAGTTAGAGTAAGGGGACAAATAGTTCATGAAGTAGTAAAGCAAGAATTATTTATTGCTTACTCAAAGGAATTAGCTAATGAAGGAAATTTTGTGCAAGGATCATTAATAACACTTTGCAGGAAAGACGACTCTTTTAAAGTTAAAAACACATTCGAAGCAAGATTTAACGTTGAATACGAGCAGTATAAATTTGATGTTTTAAGAATTATCGAGGCTTCAGCCGATGTCAGAAATGCCAACTTTGATGTTAACATTGAAACAGTGAATGGAGTTTCTATGAGAGGAACAAGAGTTCACAATACTCAGTATTATGAACAAATGTTGCGTAACGGTGACTTAAAAGCTGTAATGGTAAATTATGATATGCCAGAGAAAACTGTTACTTTTAGAGTATCAGTGGAAGGGAATTTACTTTTATATTCAAGCTTAAGCGATTATGAAATATTAGAATTAGTAGAAATATTGATTAATTTACAAGAGTAAGAAGTATTAGTTTTTTTAGCATCCTTTCTAGGGTGCTTTTTTCTATGTCTCGAGAGGCAGGTGAGATAATGCGAATCATCGTGTTAAATGACAGCGAAGAAGTCGTTGATTATTTGGAAGATGCAAAGCCGATATTTGACGATAGTTGGAGAGAAGTTATCAACGGTGAGAATACATTCACGTTCTCCTTAAAAGCGGAGCACGGTAAAGAAATATTGGAAGGCTATTTCATTACGTTCATCGATGATGAAGGGCACAGGCAGCTATTTGAAATAGAAGAAATAGAAGGCCGTCATGATGAATCGAACATAACCAACTTTTCATGCAAGCATGCTTTTTATGAGCTGCAGGATGAATTTGCTCCAGACATGCGACCGCGCAGAATGTCTGCCGGCTTTTTCTTGAATCATATATTACAGGATAGTCGCTTTGAACCTGGCACGGTCCACAGTTTAGGCTCTGAAACCATGCACACCATTGATCAATCAGCTCAACAGGCCTTGCATGAAAATCTAATTGATGTGCTGGGTGGTGAAAGACGCGCCAGGATCGCTATGACCGGTCAGCAGATAACCGGACGGTACATTGATCTCCTGCAAAGACGTGGCTCCGATACGGGCAAGCGGATCCGGTTTGGAAAAGATGCCAGGGGCATTACGCGAACCATTGATATGGATAATGTAAAGACGCTCCTGAGAGGGAGAGGACGCGGTGAAGAAACGGAAGATGGGTTTGGACGACGCTTAACCTTTGCCGGCATCGAATGGTCCACAGGATCACGAATTAAAGCATCATTTGAGCAAAGCAATATTTCGATGAGCACAGGAGAGGACTTCGAGACGAATCACGTAAACGAAAACTTCGGAATCCGCAGCCCTTACTTCCTTCCACATCAGAATGAGACTCTTACGTTCCACTTTGATGATAGCGAATATCGTGTGGGCGTCTGGTTTTATGATGAAGAGAAAGAGTTTAGAGAATTTGCAGGATATCGAACATCGTCACCAGCTGCTGTTCAAACTGGTCAGTCTGGCTATTATCGATTCAGCCTTACAAAGCAACAGGACGGCGGTGTAATCCGACCAGGTGACGAAGACGATGCCGGGTTTGAGATTCAACGATCTGTCACACGTAATCCAATCAATAAGCCGCTCGGTCAGGACTATGTGGAAGATAATGACGCCCTGCAGCAGTTTGGGAGGAAGAACAGCAACGGCAGCAGGCGACATCGAAAAGGCACCTTTGAAATGAGTGACGCCGATGATCCGACCGACTTGCTGCAGGGTACACTGGACGCTTTGGAAAATGCGGTGAAGCCTAACGTCACCTATGTTGTTGACTATATTGACACGTATGAGCTCGAAAGTGACCAGGAGGACAATCCGTATCAGCACGAGCGCCTGCTGCTTGGTGACACCGTGATTATCCACGATGATGAATTTGTACCGCCTCTATTGTTAGAAGCGCGCTTGACGGAGCGGGATAAATCGTTCACGAATCCAGAAAACAGCCGCGGTGTTTTGAGTAACTTCATTGATCTGCACGAAGATGACAGGCGGCTGCGACGCATTGAATCCACACTCAATTCTAAAGAAGGCGTGTGGGATGACAAGATTCCTAAATTTGTGGAGAACACTCAATGGCTTGAAGGAAAGATAAACGCTCTACAAAATCAATTGATTGCGAGTGGTGCTTATCAACAGGCTGAAGTTATCCCTAATCAAGGTTTTATGCTGGAGAATACCGACGCACAATCTGAGGACTTCGGAGCACTTTACTTGGGACCAGGTATTTTCGCCCTGGCAAGTGAACAGCATTCAAACGGTGAGTGGAACTGGCGGACGTTCGGCACCGGTAAAGGATTTACGGCTGACGAGATTAATGCGGGCCGGATCCGAACCGCCTTAGTCGAAATATACGGTTCGACTAACTTCTACTGGGACGGCGACGATCTGTGGGCGATTGATCCGAGTGACAGCGAACGATATGCACGCTTAAGAGCTGGTGAGCTGTATATCAAAAAAGGCGCTATCACGATTGAGCGGCCAGATGGATTTAAAGTAGTTGATGACGGAATGCTAACATATGATGTTTCTGTTCAAAGTGCAGACCCGCCGCTTACTGGACCAGGAGTGCAGTTTAATGATAGTGGATATTGGTATACGACTGAAACGGACCGCTCTCAAACCTGTCAATATTACTCTTTTGAGCATAAGGCGCGTTATCTTAACTTCAGATGCTTTCTCTATGTTGATAGCGGCACAACGGCTCATGTAACAATTGAAACAGGCGTGCATTCCAATAACGATGTAGAAGTTTTAGCTTCTGCAACGAGCACCAATACAGATGCAAGTACACCCTCTAATCCAGATAATGACCCGCGTGTTAGAGAGCTGACTGTTGATTTAGGCGTTCCCGACGGTGAGCAAAAGAGCGTATATCTTCGTATAAGGTCAAGTAATGGGGGGAGAGCTCACGTCAGAACAACTCGGAGGTGGCTAAACGGATGATGCTACGGATTCAAATATATTGCGATGTGGACGAGAATGGGGACATCACCGAGTCTGTATCTGGTCAACGTATTGTTCCAGATCGGCAGTACGACTATTTCTTTATGGTTGAAGATCAAGAAATACCAAATCATATAGAAGATTATAAAGTAGAGGACAGGCAGCTTGTTAAAAAATAAAGGTCGTCAGCCGAAGGGGGTCAAGCATGGAGCAGAAGCTCAAGACTGTGGAGGATAAGATAAAAAAGATTGAGGGGGAGCTCAACCAGTTAAAAGAGGAGGTGCAGGTGCGAGATTCAGAAGCGCACCGGCGTATGGATGAGCTCAAGTTTAGTATTGATTCATTAAAAGGTGATACAAAAGACATTAAAAACGGTATGAGCACGATTTTAAAAAAGCAGGAAAGCTTTACGGATTTTCTAAAAGAAATCGTCAGCAGAACATTCCGATGGTTTTTCCTTACGATTGCTGTATTCGCAGCTATTATAGGCGTCCTCGTAAACGCTGATCTATCGCATCTATTTTAAAGAGGTGAAATGTTAATGGATAAGATGACAATTGCACGCACGGCCGCCCTGGCGCTAGCACTGATCAATCAGCTGCTGGCGTCTTTTGGTTATTCGCCACTTCCCTTTGAAGAGCAGCAAGTAGAAATAGCAGTATCTTCTACATTATCAGCTGCAGCTGCTGTATGGGCCTGGTGGAAAAATAACAGTATCAGTAAAGAAGCGCAGGAAGCGGATGATATTTTGAAGAAAAAGAAGGAGGCTAAACGTAATGCCATTAAAGGATAAATACGTAGTAGAGAAACGGCATATCACAAACCGCTCCAATCGAAGCCGGCGCTCCATGAGTGCTGACTATGCGGCAGGACACGAGACGGCAAACAATAACGCCAATGCAGACGCTCACGTGCGATACTTTCAGAACAATAATGTGCAGGCTTCATACCATCAACTATGTGATTCTGTTCGTATTGTGGAAATTATTCCATTAAATGAGCAGGCTATGCACATTCGTCGTGACATGGATCGGCAAACGTTAGGACTCGGCAGGGCAAACGATCGAGCAGTCGGTATTTCAATCTGCCGCACAGGTAGCTTTGCTGAAGCATATGACCGGTTCGTGTGGGCAACAGCGAAAGCTTGCGTTGATCGAGGGTGGGATCCGCGAAAAGAAATTACAGCTCACAGCTTTGAAGATCCATCGCGCCGTTCTGATCCTCAGTCCTGGCTCACACCGAACGGCGTATCGTGGAGTCAGTTTATTAACGACGTGGCTCGGTACGTAAGAGACTGGGAGAAAGACACGGATGAGCCGACAAAGGCAGAAGAGAAGCGGCCTTCTGTATCTACTGGACGCGAGAACATGCTTCAGAACGGTGACAGAGGTGACGCTGTGGAGGAATTACAGAAGCGCCTGGAAGCTGCAGGCTTCCCACTCCCACGATGGGGCGCAGATGGATCGTTCGGAGATGAAACAGAGAAAGCCCTTCGAGACTTTCAGACAGCTGCAGGGATTCAGGTAGATGGCATCTTTGGGCCTCAGTCTAATGATGCCCTTAACGAATGGCGACAAGGAACCCGCAGCCTGAAGCGCGGCGATCGTGGAAACAGCGTTCGTGATCTGCAGCGGCTGCTGAATCAAGTCGGATTTAATTTGTCCGATGACGGGATCTTTGGGCCGAAGACAGAAGACGCTGTGAAAGAGTTCCAGTCCACTTACGGCATCAGCTCCCCGTCAGGTAACTTCTTCGGGGTGGCTGGACCTGCGACAATGGCAGAGCTGAAAGAGGTAGCGAAAGGCGTACCGTTCAGCGGTCGTTCACTGAAGCTACAGAGCCCGATGATGCGTGGGGAAGATGTAAAGCGTGTGCAGCTAAGGCTTCAAATCTCAGCAGATGGTATTTTTGGGCCGCAGACGGACCGGGCTGTAAAGTCTTATCAACGGGAGCACGGTCTGTCCTCACCGCAGGGTAACTTCTACGGTGTAGTCGGGCCTGCTACTTGGGATCACATGTTTTAGGGCGTAAAAATGCAGGGGATTCGCTCCCCTGCATTACATATGTGGATGATGATATTCTTGTTCTGCCTTTTTTCTTGCTTTCACCGCATCATCTAAGCGATTAAAATATCCCAGGCTAATCTGTCTACCTTGATAACCGATAGATGCGCGCCATTTGTTTCTACTGGCTAACCAGGATACTCCTTTGTGACCACTTGTGTTTCTCTTACTTGTTTTAGCTGATAATGCTGACTTTCGGGTACCGTTGACTTGGTCTGTGGTGATATGCTGTTGCAGACCCTGATCCCGTTTTCGCACTCGTTGACATCCACAGCTTTTATAATGGCCGTGAATCAAGCTGTACCCATGCACGAGCAATGTCGTTCCGCAGGAGCATAGACACACCCATTTTCGCTGATTGTTTATATCGGGAGAGGCAAGTTCGACAACTGTTAAGCTGCCGAACACTTTCCCTGTCAAATCGATCCGCTGCATGATTTAGTATTCGAGACGATAATCGTTAGGATCCACGTCATCAAAACCTTGTTCCCGGATAAACTCTTCTTCATCAAAGTCAATCAGGTTCAGGGCCTCTTCAACCGTCATGCTTCTGTTTGTCACAATTTCCCCAATTAAAATATCATCATAATAAATCTTTGCCATGTTTCCCATCTCCTTTTGATAGTAGTTGTATAGCGATTCGATATTCTTATATGTCGCGTTCTCCAGCTTTGCTTCTCCGGTGCGCAATCTTCTTACCGTGTTTTCCGGTACACCAGATTCTTTTGCCATCCGATAGCTGCTGATCTCACTCTTAAATAATTTCTCCACTTCTCTCAACATTCCTGCCACTCCTTTATATTAAACCGCTAGGTGGTAGCGCTTTTCTGCGCCTTTCTTCTCCATAAACTTTACAACCGCATCTTGCGTACCTCTTGTGATAACTGGCGTGATTCTCATTTCATTTCCTTTGTGATTCAATACATATTCATTTTCATTCTTAGCAACTAACTTAGCGCCGCGGGCGATAGCGTCCTGAACAAATTTTTCGTAAGCTGCGAAACCTTTTTTGATCACTTCTTTTTCTTGGTCGGAAACTTCGTTTTTTCGTTTTTCGATATCCCACGAAATGACAAGAGACTGAGCAAAGTATTCTTTGACGCTTCCTCCGAATTGTGCCTGACCGTCCTTTGCGATTCTCCAAGCTCTTGTCATTACGTTTTTCATTGTGATCATCTCCTTAGTAGTTTTTACAACCGTTATCGGTTGGCTTATTTATAATATACCACCGTTATCGGTGTATGTAAACCCCATATTTAACCCGAGTTCGACAGTTACTAGGTAAACGAAATGCCTGGGAACCCTACTAAGACAAGGGTTCTCAGGCATTTTTGAATACACCAGACGTGTTACTAGGAATTCGCCTGGAGATCGAGGATATTGGGAGGAGGCTTCAACCCTAGCGCCCC
>NZ_JAATHJ010000070.1 GCF_012034335.1 Alkalicoccus luteus
AAAGCTGTCCTCCCGGTGAAACCGGTCGGTCAGAACGGAATCTGGCTAAAGATTCCTGTATTTCAAAAATTGACAGAGAATGATTCATTCTCTTTCCTTCTTCTCGTCTTTTGTTTAGTTTTCAAAGATCATAATGGTGGAGCCTAGCGGGATCGAACCGCTGACCTCCTGCGTGCAAGGCAGGCGCTCTCCCAGCTGAGCTAAGGCCCCGTATAAAGGTTGAAATGGTCGGGAAGACAGGATTTGAACCTGCGACCCCTTGGTCCCAAACCAAGTGCTCTGCCAAGCTGAGCTACTTCCCGATAATGGCGCGCCCGAGAGGAGTCGAACCCCTAACCTTCTGATCCGTAGTCAGACGCTCTATCCAATTGAGCTACGGGCGCATTGTTATGAAATTGCGTTCAAGGAGTTAATGGAGCGGAAGACGAGATTCGAACTCGCGACCCCCACCTTGGCAAGGTGGTGTTCTACCACTGAACTACTCCCGCTTAAGTATGGTGCGGATGAAGGGAGTCGAACCCCCACGTCCGGTAAAGGACACTAGAGCCTGATTCTAGCGCGTCTGCCAGTTCCGCCACATCCGCATATGAAAATGGTGAGCCATGAAGGACTCGAACCTTCGACCCTCTGATTAAAAGTCAGATGCTCTACCAACTGAGCTAATGGCTCTCAAAAGTGGTGCTGGCCAGAGGACTTGAACCCCCAACCTACTGATTACAAGTCAGTTGCTCTACCAATTGAGCTAGGCCAGCTTAAATGGTGGAGGATGACAGGCTCGAACTGCCGACCCCCTGCTTGTAAGGCAGGTGCTCTCCCAACTGAGCTAATCCTCCATATTAAAATCCAGCAACGTCCTACTTTCGCAGGGGGAGAGCCCCCAACTATCATCGGCGCTGGTGAGCTTAACTTCCGTGTTCGGCATGGGAACGGGTGTGACCTCACCGCTGTCGCTACTGGATAAATGAGCGTACCCGCTCAAAACCGGATAACGCGAAAACGAATCATGTGTCTTCCTCGCTCTGCCGAGCGACGATGTTCATTGGTTAAGCCCTCGATCGATTAGTATCTCTCCGCTGCACGT
>NZ_JAATHJ010000071.1 GCF_012034335.1 Alkalicoccus luteus
TGGTCTTCAGTCAAGAAAAGAGACGGTGAGAAAAGTGACAGTTGATTTTGGAGCCGGCTCCCTTCGGGGTTCTGGAGAGCGGTGTCTCATTTTGCTTCTCGTGGACCCGTTTCAAACGCGCTTATGACGCGACATCATCCACCTTGTCGTGTTTGGCTTGATGATAGGTTTCTTCAAACGCCTGCGGCGAAACGTGTCCAATCGTCGAGTGACGTCGCTTCCGGTTATAATAGCCGGCAATGTAGCGTGTGACGGCATGGGAAGCTTCTGCTTTCGTACGGAATCGGGTGCGATGTACGAGTTCTTTTTTTAACGAGGCGTGGAACGATTCGATACAGGCGTTATCGAACGGATCGCCTTTGCGGCTCATGCTTAAGGTACATCTGTGGTTGGTCAGGACTTTCTTGTAATCGATGGCACAGTATTGAGAGCCGCGATCGGAATGATGCAGAAGCCCTGATTCCGGAATCTCCCGGCTGCTCAGTGCCATCTTTAAGGCGTCGAGGGCAAGTTCGGTCCGCATGTGATCCTGGATATTCCATCCGACGATCTTTCGAGAAAACAAATCCATAACGGTCGCGAGATAGAGCCATCCCTCCCGCGTACGGATATACGTGATGTCGGTCACCCATACCTGATTCGGTTGTTCCGCGGTAAAGTCTCGGTTGAGGCGGTTTGGTTCGGTTTTCAGCGTATGATTCGAGTCTGTCGTGGTCACAAACGCAACTTTCGGAATCGCACGCAGCCCTTGTTCCTGCATGAGACGAGCAACCGTTTTGACCGACATCGTATAACCCCACGCCACCAGATCTTGATGCACGCGCGGGCTCCCGTAGGTGCCCCTGCTTTCGCGAAATGACCGGCTTACCATCCGTTTTTTCTCTGTCCGATCCGCTTCTCGGTCCGTCTCTGGTGCGTGTTGACGCTGTTTCCATTTGTAATAGCCGCTTTTCGAAACCTGCAAAATACGGCACATCTTCTCGATGGCATACTCGTTTTCATGGCGTTGAATATGCGCGAAGATCACGGCTTTGGCTGCGTGAAGATGTGCAT
>NZ_JAATHJ010000072.1 GCF_012034335.1 Alkalicoccus luteus
CCCATCTGCACGTTGTAGCCTGGTTTCAGCTGGCCGTTTTCCATGTGATCTTCTTTCATGCGCATAAACGTAGCAGCGGGATCGGTTTTGGAAAAACTGTTCCGGTCGCCGAAGGTGGCGAGCTGGCTTTCATACCGTTCCAGCCGCGGCAGGTAGTCGCGGGTGAGGGTCCGGTGGATGGTTCGGATGTTCTGAAAGACCGCCCGCTTTTCTTTTCGGACCTGCTGGTCCGGTTCCTCCCTCCATTCTGCTTCCGCCTGGTGCATCTCGTGTTCCACGGCTTCGGCGGCTTCCCGGACTTTCTGCGGGGACACACGATCCGGGGCTTCCCCGGATTCGGAGGCGTCCGATTCGATAGTGGCTTCAATGTGGGCAAGAAGGCCGGTCAGCTTCTCCTGGAGCCGGGCTTCATGTTTTTCGACTGATTTCCGCCAGACGAACGTATACCGATTGGCGTTCGCTTCGATTTTGGTCCCGTCAAGAAAGTAGGTGTCCATCGAGATATACTGTTCGTCGAGCAGGAGTTCGACGAGGCGGGTGAACAGCGGTGTGATGATGTCCTGCATCCGTTCCGAGCGGAACCGGTTAATCGTACGGAAATCCGGTTCCTGCCGAGCAGCCAGCCACATCATCGGGAGATTTTCTCGAAGAGATTGGGCAATCTGCCGGCAGGAATACCACTTCTGCGTATAGGCGTAGAGGACGATTTTCGTCATCATTTTCGGATGGTAGGCCGGGCGTCCGCCGCCTTTGTACGGGGCAAAGAAGAGGTCGTTGTCTACCGCCTCCACAAAGGTGTGGATCACCCGGGCCACGTGATCGTCCGGGATCAGGTCGCTGAAATCCATAGGCAGGACCAGCTGTCCCATGGTATACTCTTGGAAAGTAGCCGTTTGGCTGCTCATAAAAATCGCCTCCTGGTGGTGTTGGTTTTGTCGCTTACACACAGGTTCGGCGATTTTTTTCTGTTTCCTTCTATAAATTTTTTCTACACATAAAAAAGGGGCTGTCCCGTCGATAATATCGACTTATGGGACAGCCCC
>NZ_JAATHJ010000073.1 GCF_012034335.1 Alkalicoccus luteus
GATTCGCGTTCCTGCGGAACGCCGCTACTGCCGCCAATGCGGAGCAACCTGCACCGTATGTTTACCAGGTATTCCTATGCGTGGGAAAGCCACAAATTCTTTTCGCACTTTTCTCTTTGAAGAATGCCGTGGTCGATCCATCGCGGATGTATCCCGTCGCTTTGAGATTCCTTATACAACATTGGAACGCTGGTTTTATGAGGAAGCTCCACATCACGTACCTGTGCAAACAGCCAAATATGTCAGTATCGATGATTTTGCCATGCGAAAAGGTCACACCTACGGTGTGGCCGCAGCAGATTTAGAGACGGGGCAAGTATTAGATGTCGCAGAGGGTCGGAGCAGGAAAGCAGTAGAAAATCTGTTAAAGAAAACAGCGCCCGATGCAGAAGTGGCAGTAAGTGATGCAGCCCCGGCGATGGAAAAAGCCATTCAAGCTGCCTGCCCCGATGCGGTGCATGTACTGGATCGCTTTCATGTCGTTCAATTTTTCACGGATGCGTTGAACAGACGGAGAAAATACCATTTGTCCGCAGAAAAAAAGCACGGGAACGTGCGCCGCGTCCTTCGGCTCCTTTGTCAAAAACCAGCAGAGCTCACGGAAGAGGAACGACGAGAGGTACGCAGTTGGCTCGAAGCAGATGAGCCCCTGGAGGCGCTCTATCAGGCACTGCAGCACATTCGCTATGTCTTTAAAGGAACAGAAGAGCAAAGAGCGAAACACCGAATGGAAGCTTGGTTTGCCCGTTGGTCCTTTCATTCGGTGAGTGCTGTTCGAAGTATCGCGAAGACCTTGGTCAAGCGCAAAGCATCATTGCAAGCAGCAGTGGTGCATTCCGCATCCAATGGGATGATCGAAGGGATCAATACGAAGATCAAACTCATTAAGCGCCGCGCTTATGGCTATCGAAACAATGAACACTTTAAAATACGTATCAGTTTAGAAACTGGCCGAGCAAACTAGCTCGTCAACTACACTTTATGGTGAAGAGCC
>NZ_JAATHJ010000074.1 GCF_012034335.1 Alkalicoccus luteus
CGATCGGCGACTTGTATCACCCGCCCGAGCTTCCAGCCGATCAAGTCTTGTTTCACTTGTTCGATCACCGTCATGTCCATCGTGTTCCCGGGCCATTCCCATACGCGAATCGGAATGCCTTCGCGGGTAACCGCGAGGCCGATCACGGTTTGCAGAAGATCCGGTCGTTTGTCTTTCGAGTAGCCCTGCTTTCGGAAGGTCTCGTCCTCAGAAACTTCGTCGGGGGACACTTCAAAATAGCTGGAGGTGGTATCAAAATAGAGTAGATCCACTTCCAGATTCAATAAATCGGACACGGCATAAAATACGTTCTTTTCAAGTTCCGCACGTACGTCCAGCAGCTCATCCATGACGCGGTACAGCTGATGAGGCTGTACCGTTTCTACACCGGGTACGTAGACATCTTCTTCGACCCAGCTCGTCAGGGAGAACTTACTCGCGGGCGAAACCGCGCGGTTCGCCACCATGGTAAAAAGCAGTCGTTCAATATCCATCTCGTGCTGGCGGGAAGAGAAGCAGGCTTGGATGACCTCCTCCATGCCGAGCTTCTTCCACAATTGATCCAGGAGCCACAGGCTGCCCACGCTTTTCGAGGATTGAAAGAGAAACGAAGCCACTTCCCCAACGGTTTCTTTGGACTGCAGCGCCGCTTCCGGCGAAAGGAATCGCGAAATACTGGATGCCAGACGTTCTAATACGGCCCGATCCACTTGATCTTCCCGGCCGAAAGAATAAATCACCTTCGCTTTTGCGTATTTGGCTTTCGGATCCCATTCATTATGAGCGAGCTGCAGGTAAGAGGTTGTTGTTCCATTTTTATTTTTTCTGGTTACTCGTCGAATATACATGCCTATATTATATCTGATAAACCCTTTAAAATAAAGAAAAAATAATATAAACGTGTGCCTATGTAAAAATTGTAAAAAAGGAGC
>NZ_JAATHJ010000075.1 GCF_012034335.1 Alkalicoccus luteus
TAATGACACCTTAAAATGTCCCGAGGTTGACGGAACACCTTGACCGGCAGGAGACGGAAAACGTGACCGTATTTAAACAGCTAAAACGGGAACACACCTTATCGGTCGTTCCCGTTTTTCACTAAATTGCTACCTGGTAGGTTTCATTCCGCTTTAAGTAGAAACAGGCCCGGTGCGTCCCGATCTGCACATACCAATCCTGTCCAAGTACTGCCTGACAGGTAAGCACCTGTCCATAGCCCACATGAAGATCAAACCAGTCGCCGTCCCGCAATCGATAGCCCATCTGATCACCCCAATCCACGATCCAGCATGCAAGGGCATCGTCGTACGTCATCCAATACCATGTACGCTTACTCACGCGAATTCTCCTTCAATCACCGTTTTGACCATGCGGTCATCGATGATGCGCGTTCCTTGTTGCGATGCACACAATAAACAGTGGGTCGCCAGCTTATTGATCAGACGGGAGGCCCCGCTGGAATACTGAAAGATTTCGTCTATCGCACGCTCGCTGAAAATGTCTCGTTCCACACCGGCATAGTGCAGGTGGCGCGTCATGTACGCCCCCGTTTCGGCGCGATCCAGGTGATCCAATTTGAACTGAATGTCAATGCGCTGGCGGATCGCCGCAAACGACTGAAGCTGCAGGCGCTCCCACAGTTCCGTTTGTCCGACGAGAATCAATGCCATTGGGCTTTGGGCATCCATGCGGAAATTCAATAAAAAGCGGACCTCTTCTAACATCTCCCGATCCAGTAAATGCGCTTCGTCTACGACCACCACCGGTGTTACCTGGTGAATGCCTTTCATAAGTTCAATCTCCCGGTGCAGCTGTCGCTTGGCATCTCCCCGGTAAAATTTCGCTTCTAAGC
>NZ_JAATHJ010000076.1 GCF_012034335.1 Alkalicoccus luteus
CTGATTACAAGTCAGTTGCTCTACCAATTGAGCTAGGCCAGCATAAAAAGTGGTGGCTCGGGACGGAATCGAACCGCCGACACACGGATTTTCAGTCCGTTGCTCTACCGACTGAGCTACCGAGCCACTATGTAAATTGGTTGCGGGGGATGGATTTGAACCATCGACCTTTGGGTTATGAGCCCAACGAGCTACCAGACTGCTCCACCCCGCGCCGTTTATAAAAATGGTGGAGGATGACAGGCTCGAACTGCCGACCCCCTGCTTGTAAGGCAGGTGCTCTCCCAACTGAGCTAATCCTCCAAAACAGATTCGTATCTGTTTTAATTAAGTATGGTGACCCGTACGGGATTCGAACCCGTGTTACCGCCGTGAAAGGGCGGTGTCTTAACCACTTGACCAACGGGCCATATATGGCGGAGAGCGAGGGATTCGAACCCTCGGTACGGGTTAAAACCGCACACACGATTTCCAATCGTGCTCCTTCGACCTCTCGGACAGCTCTCCTTATATGGCTCCACAGGTAGGATTCGAACCTACGACCCATCGGTTAACAGCCGATTGCTCTACCACTGAGCTACTGTGGACTATGGATAAATGAGCGTACCCGCTCAAAACCGGATAACGCGAAAACGAATCATGTGTCTTCCTCGCTCTGCCGAGCGACGATGTTCATTGGTTAAGCCCTCGATCGATTAGTATCTCTCCGCTGCACGT
>NZ_JAATHJ010000077.1 GCF_012034335.1 Alkalicoccus luteus
CGAGTAGGAGGAGGGATTATCCCTCCGTCCTCTCACACCACCGTGCGTACGGGTCCGTACACGGCGGTTCAATAAGTTGAGTGATGCGCGTCATGCATCTTGCGGTAAAACGATTCGATCGGAAGAAGTCCTGCTTGCTGCAGGGCTTCTTTTGAGATGGCCCGATGCAGGACATAGGAGCCGGCAATGCGCCAATATCCCTTCCGGGTGTTCGCCCATTGCCATGCTGTCCCTTTCGGGATCTTTAGTTTCATGAGGCTCCGATACCGGGTTCGTACCGTTTTCCACCGCTTCCAGATCAGCTGCCGGAGCCGCCTTCGGATCCATTGGCTGATCGCGATGATCGCGTTCTTCATCCTCGCGATGCCATAATACGCGATCCATCCTCGCACCATGTCATTGCATTCCTGAATGATCTCGCGGATGGCGCCGGGGCGTTTTCGAGACAGGAGCTTCCGTACCTTTTGTTTCAGTTTCTCTTTCGCTTTCCGGTGAGGACGGATCCCCGTTTTCCCCTTCGGCAGTGCCTGCAGGGAGAATCCGAGAAATGCGCGGGTGGTTGGTCGCCCCACAGCACTCTTGTCCCGGTTCACCGTAAGCGACAAGTCGTTTTCGAGAAACGCGGTAAT
>NZ_JAATHJ010000078.1 GCF_012034335.1 Alkalicoccus luteus
TTGTGGAACAGCCGAAGCGTTTTGCCAGTTCTTTAGCCGTAACGTCTCGCTTGGTGGTTTTCAGTTTTGGATAGGCCATATTTCAAAGCTCCGTGATGATTTTTGTTCTGCCTGCATTGATGGTTGTTTTCCGCAAACTATTCCGATGAGCCTGCAATTCCGAAAACCGTCGATTGCTGGCTGCAATATCAAACTTGTACCAAACCCAGTTAGCGATTGATTTGGAGATACATTTCACTTCTTTTTCCCACATCGGGACAGGGAAATCCCCATTTACCCGCATACACTGGTAATGCACTTCTTTCAGCCAGCCTTGCACCGTGTAGCCCTGCTGTTTGAACGCCAACACGTTTTTGTGCGCCCAACGGCTCACAAGGTTAAACACCGTGCAATTTCTGCTTAATCCGACCGCTTCCACGTTAGAGCGACCGATATAGGGCTTAAACTTGTCTAAATCCACGAAATCCGCAAGATACTCCAAATCGTAGCCCCTGATTGCGTCAGGAACGCCGCGCAGCGTCAGCCAATGCGGATGTTCGGGATTTTTCGTAATCAGCGATACAAAGCCCACATCACCGCGCAATTTCGCCTTATATGCTGCTTCAAGTGCAGCAAGATAGCGCAGG
>NZ_JAATHJ010000079.1 GCF_012034335.1 Alkalicoccus luteus
CTTTCCCGATGAGACGTTTCAATGTTGAACAGGGGTGTCCGTACTTCGTAGAATTCATTATGAAAGTACAAAAAGCAGTCGCGTCTGCCTGTTGTGACGTTGTTTTCCACGAAGCAGAGCCGTTTCCCCGATGTGTCCGGCGGAGACGCCAGTGGAAGCCGCGCAGCCTGAAGATTCCTTGCCGTTCAGATCTGAGAACGGCATCAACGCACGAGCGGAGCCGGACTGGGTCTTGAAGGCTTCTTGTAAGAAGCCTGTGTCCGAGTGAAGCCGTGCCTTTCTTCCCTTCATACAAGGGTCACCCTGAGAAATAGCTGAAGGCTAGCCCATGGCAAGCTTCCGCTGGTAAACAGAGGGGAAATACAACCAAACGAATAAACATGTAAGTTGTAAGACTTTTTCAACAATCGAGTAGGAGGAGGGATTATCCCTCCGTCCTCTCACACCACCGTGCGTACGGGTCCGTACACGGCGGTTCAATAAGTTGAGTGATGCGCGTCATGCATCTTGCGGTAAAA
>NZ_JAATHJ010000007.1 GCF_012034335.1 Alkalicoccus luteus
CGATCGAATCGTTTTACCGCAAGATGCATGACGCGCATCACTCAACTTATTGAACCGCCGTGTACGGACCCGTACGCACGGTGGTGTGAGAGGACGGAGGGATAATCCCTCCTCCTACTCGATTGTTAAAATGTCGATTACTCAGCAAAAGCTTCTTTGCAAATGGACTGCTCTCATGTATACTAATGGAGGTTAGGAATTGTGAGCAGAAGGAGGGTCAGGCGATGCAGCTGTGGCTTGCGATATTGTTAATTGTCATCGCTTTACTGGCAGGAATTGCACTTGGTTTTTTCATCGCAAGAAAATATATGATGAATTATATGAAGAAGAATCCGCCGATTAATGAAAAAATGCTGCGAGTGATGATGATGCAGATGGGCATGAATCCATCTCAGAAGAAAATTAATCAAATGATGAAAGCAATGAACAACGCGAACGATAAGTAAAGCGCTTTGTTCTGCTGACTGTGCATTTGAAACCCGGATAAGGGGTGGCTGTTCGAGCTGATCGAACAGCTTTTTTCATATCCGGGGATACTGAAAGAGCAGGTGAACAAAATATGAGTACCCTTGAACTTCCATCTATCCAAGTGGCAAAAATGCTGGAGAAAAATCTGCCTGTTGTGGACGTCCGCTCTCCGGGGGAATTCTCGCATTTCTCCTATCCAGGAAGTATAAACCTTCCTCTTTTTTCAGACGAAGAGCGAGTTGAAGTTGGTACGACCTACAAACAGGCAGACCCGGAGCAGGCAAAAGATATTGGAATTGTACATTTCGCGGAGAAACTGCCGGATTATTACCAGACCATTAAAGAGCTGACAGAAAACGGGCAAAAACCAGTCGTCATCGCCTGTGCGAGAGGCGGTATGAGGAGCGGGAGCTTTGTTTCACTGTTTGCTTCTCTGCAGCTGCCGGTAGTTCAGCTGGAAGGCGGAATCCGTTCCCTCCGAGGTTATGTCCAGGCCGAATTGGAACGTCTTTCCACTCTTCCGTGGAAAGCGATTGTGATCGGAGGTTATACCGGCACTCGCAAAACAGTCTGGCTGGAAGAGCTTCAAAAACAGTCTTGGCCTGTGTTGAACCTGGAAGGACTCGCTAGCCACCGAGGTTCGATATTCGGTCACATTGGATTAGAAAAGCGATCTCAGAAGCAGTTTGAATGGCTTCTTATGAAAGAACTGCAAGACCTTGAACATTTTCCTTATATGATTATGGAAGCAGAAAGCAAGCGGATAGGACCTATCGTTTTGCCTGAATGGCTTCAGCTAGTGAAAGAGAACGGGGCATATGTAGAGCTTCACGATTCTATGGAAAGGCGGGTCTCCTATCTGCTGAAGGAGTACAACCCGGCGGAAAATGCCGAAAGTTTTCACGCAGCATTGGAACGTCTGAAAAAAAGACTGAAGCCGGACTCTCTTAAGATCATAAAACCAGCTGAGCAGCAAAAAGACTATGCTTTAATCTTTAAAGAATTATTGACGTCATACTACGATCCGCGCTACTCTCATAAACAGCGGGAGTACGCTGAGGATGACAGAATTTGCCCCGTATATGCAGAGTTGATGACAGATAATGAAATTTTACAAGCGATCGTCGAGGCGATTGAACTGCAGGCAGAAAAGCTGAAGCCATAACAGGCATACATTTATATGGTTTTGATTTTTGCAGAAGCATCGGGCTGCCTGAATATGCTATACTGAACGCGGGAGTGCGATAGGGGGGAGCGCTATGTATGCAGTGCTGTTTGCAGTAGCTGCCTTTCTGATGGCTTGTGCCGCAGTAATGATCCGGATGAGAGCTATGAAAAAGCCTGCGTCAGTTAAGAAAATCCTGATACCGCCTGCAGCTATGTCTACCGGTTTTCTTATGTTTTTATATCCGCCGGTACAGCAGATTACCTGGCTCGAGGCAGCTGAAGCGTTTACAGTAGGTCTGCTATTTTCTATTATTCTTATTAAAACATCGTCTTTTGAAATACGTAATGGTGATGTCTACATGAAACGATCCAAGTGGTTTCCCGTTATTTTAATGGGATTGCTTGGTTTGCGGCTCGTGTTTAAGCTCGCGCTTGGCATTTACTTCTCGTATGAAGTGCTGGCGGGAATGTTTTTTCTGCTCGCGTTTGGGATGCTGCTGCCGTGGCGAATTGCCATGTTTGTAAAATTTCGCCGGGTACAAAAAGAATTTTTAGGAAGACAGGAGAAGGAACCGCTGCAGGAATCGGCCGGTCCGGCCTGATCTCTGCATCTATAACGACAGAAAGCCGGCGGATCTCGTGATCCGCCGGCTTTCTAACTTTATACAGCTGAAGAGGTACCTCTTTCAGGCGATTGCCTGAAGTATTTCTCATAAGGTGCTGCATCAATATTTTTCTCTTTCAGTTTTTTTCTAAGAAATTTATGATCACGTTTCGGCGTAGCTGCAATGTAGCCTTTAATAATCAATTCCTGCGATAAGTAATCAGCCTTTTCTTCAAGTGCAAACTGACCAATTTTACCTGCAATTTTCTGTTTGGCAATATCGCGGAACAACTCAGGTACTGGCTCCGTTAATTCATTTAAAAGAGCTTTTTTATCATCGGTCCACAAATGGAGTGTTTTATCGATATAGTAGTCCTGCCAATCCAAAATGGATTTACCATCTTCTTTTGGCATTTTTTTCAAAAATTTACGAAACATAAAATATCCGCCAATCGCAACGAGTACAAACACTAGTACCGACCATAGCAGGATAAACCACATAAATATATCTTCCATCAAAAAGTCACCTGCTTTCTTTGCAATCTAGTGCAGATGTTGGCGGGACCGTGTGGGAATCGAACCCACCGGAGACGGCACGCGCCTCCCAAAAGGCTTTGAAGGCCCAGGTAAGCACCAGCTACACAGCCGGCCCCATATAATACTGCGTCGTAGATAATTATACTTGAAAAACACAATAGGATGCAAATAAGGTTGCTGAAATGCTATGATGCATGCATGAAAACGAAAGTGGTGAGACAGATGACACAGTTTGTTACTTTTGGAATGGCCGGTCATATCGATCACGGCAAAACGACATTAACGAAAGCATTGACTCAAGTAGAAACAGACAGACTGGCTGAAGAAAAAGAGCGCATGATTTCAATTGAACCTGGTTATGCTCCTTGGATTCTCTCAGACGGGGTACGTGGCGCGATCATTGATGTTCCGGGACACGAGCGGTTTATCCGGCAAATGATTGCCGGAGTGGCAGGTATAGATGCTGTGATGCTTACTGTTGCCGCAGACGAGGGCGTCATGCCTCAGACGAAGGAGCATTTAATTATTCTGGAGCTGCTAGGAATTGATTTGGGTATAATAGTAGTAACAAAATCGTCGAAGGCCGATGAGGAGATGCTCGAACTTGTTCAGGAAGATATACGTGAAGCTGTTCTAGGAACTTTTTTAGAGGAAGCGGAACTGGTCATCACGGATGCAGTGGAGGGGAAAGGATTGGAAGCGGTCAAGGACGCAGCGCTTCGAACTGCCCGCTGTGCGGAGTATCGGTCAGAGAGAGGCATTTTCCGAATGCCGGTAGATCAGTCTTTTTCTGTAACCGGCCACGGAACGGTCGTACGAGGTACGATTCACTCGGGTACTGTCGAAGAGGGAGATACACTTTACCTTCTTCCGAATAAAAAGGAAACTCGGGTGAAACAAATCCAGTCATTTGGCACGAAAATTCCTGCTGCTTATGCAGGAGACAGGGCGGCATTAAATCTGCACGGCGTTTCTACAGAAGAAGCTGTGAGGGGAACGGTGCTTGTTTCTGAAATAACTCCCCCGACTAAAAGAGTGGATGTCTGGATGAAACCGGGCAGTTTGTTTCATTATGCTTTAAAGCAGCGACAGACGATTAAGTTTTTTACGGGTACGACCGAAGTAACCGGGAGAATGATCTACTTTGACCGAAACAAGCTTGACCCCGGGACAGAGGAAACGATCTACTGCCAGATTGAGCTGGATACTGAAGCAGCAGTTTGGAAAGGCAGCAGGTTTATTTTACGTCGGGCAACTCCTCCTGAAACGGTAGGCGGTGGTGAGGTGATCGACCCGGCCGCTCTTAAGTACCGCTTTGGACAAGCGACAGTTGATCTTTTAAAAGACAAAGCGAGAGGCACGCCTGCAGAACGGCTCGAGCTTTTTTTAAATCAGACGGGGCCTTCACAAAAGAGAACGATTAAAGATGATGGCGCGTTTACAGAAGAAGAAATTTACGATGCTCTGGATGGGGACCTGGTCCGGGAAACGGGGAAATGGCTGTACACGAAACGTCACTTGGAAAAAATAGTTCATGCCGTTACAGCCCAGCTCTTTGAATATCATCGTGTTTACCCGCTGAGACCTGGAAAGGACATTGCAGATACGGCAAGTTCGCTGCCATATTCACAGCAGGCTTCCGAGACACTTATCCGGCTGGGGGCGTCTAATAAAGAATACCGAATCGATGGAAGGTTTATCTCACTGAATTCTCACCGTGCTCATTATCCGCAGGAGTGGGAGAAAAGAATGCTGCAGGTTGAAGCTGCACTAAAAAAGTCAAATTTAATGCCGGAACCATTTTCGACTATCAGTTCACATGCAGGGCTTCCCGAAAAATGGCAGAGAGAATTAAAACACTTTCTGATCAATGAGAAACGTGCGGTTGAAGCTGAGGATGATTTGTTATTTTACTATGCGGCAGTGGAGACTGCTGCTCAAAAGCTTTATGAAAGCTATCCTCAAGCATTGACGCTTCAGGACGCTAAAGCGGAATTGGGAATCACCAGAAAATATCTTGTTCCGCTGATGGAGTCCTTTGATCGGCAAGGATGGACTAAACGGAAAGAAGGGGAGCGTGTCTGGCAAACGCCTCCATTATCTAAATGAAGCGATTCTCCAAAAACCTCCTCGTCCGGAATTAGAAAGAATCAGCACTTCTGTAAATGGATAGACGAATAAAAGAGCCGTCCAGGTTGGGCGGCTCTTTTGTAAATAAAGCAGGCTTTATGGTGCCAAACCATATTATTTGTGAATGTGAACTGTTTTTTCGGATTTCTCCGTCACGTACCCGACAATAACTGCAGGGAATTTAGAGTCTTGCATATCCTCCACGTAAGCTTGAGCTTCTTCTTTATTCATCGTAATCATCAGACCGCCAGACGTGATGGAATCTGCAGCGGCAGCTTTTTCGTGCGGCTCCATATCAGGGCTGTATTGAGTATCATTTTCGAGCCACTTGATATTCTCTTTAGTACCGCCAGGAATCGTGCCTGCTTTAGCGTGTCTTGAAGTGCCGGGCAGAAACGGAATTTTCATGAAGTCAAAATGGAAACTGACGTCGCTTCCATCCGCCATCTCATATCCATGGCCAATCAGCCCGAATCCAGTCACATCTGTTACAGCCGTAGGATGGTACGAAGCCAGTTTTTCAGCGGCTTCTTTATTCAGCCATGCCATCGTTTCCTGTACTTGATCTATTTCCTTTTCTGAAGCCTTACCGAATTTAACAGCTGTCGTCAGAATGCCGGCGCCCAGAGGCTTCGTCAGCACAATTGCATCACCGGGCTGAGATCCTACATTACGGAAAATCCGGTCCGGATGAACGGTACCTGTGCAGCTTAAGCCAAACTTTGGTTCAGGATCATCGATAGAATGCCCTCCCGCGATGACAGCACCTGATTCTTTAACCTTATCAGAAGCACCTTTTAAAATAGATGCTAAAATGGATGGATCCAGCTTTTTAATCGGAAAGCCGACGATATTCAGCACCGTAATCGGTGTTCCGCCCATTGCGTACACGTCACTCAGCGCATTTGCCGCTGAAATCTGACCAAACATGTATGGATCGTCAACGATAGGCGTGAAGTAGTCTACCGTTTGTACGAGTGCAGTTTCGTCATTAATCTGATAAACTCCTGCATCATCTTTCGTATCGATACCTACGAGGAGCTTTTCATTACCATTATCTTTAGGCAAATGACGCAGAACCTGCGTCAGGTCCTCAGGACCAATTTTGCACCCTCAACCAGCTTTCTTTGTCATTTGCGTTAATCGCTTTTCACTTTGAAACATTACCATTCTAATTCCTCCTCTCCTTTCAATACGATATCATTATAACGCTGCAATTGACCAGGATAAAGCAATACACTAGAATAACAGTAAATAAGGATGTCAGGAGGTCTGGAGAATGAAGGTGCGAATTGAGTTTTGTATGCAGTGAAACTATGCTCCTAAAGCTGCGAGTTTCGCAGAAGCATTATTTAATGAAATGAGACGGGACATTGATCGTTTAGAGCTGGTGCCTGCATCAGGCGGGGCATTTGAGGTGTTTAAAGATGGAATTTTGATTTATTCCAAGCTTGACACAGGTAGTTTTCCAGAAGCTTCAGATATAACAGCAAAACTAAAACAATCATAACAGGAGTGATTGAAATGGTAAAAACGTTAATCAAACTGATTTTTATCGCAGGTGCAGGTGCTTACTCTTTCGGAGTTTATCAGGATGAGAAAAAACGGAGAGAGCTGAACGAAACGTGAATGAGAAAAGAGGACAGATGCTGCGTCTGCTTCCCTCTGTGAATCGTGTAATGGAGGAGCCGGAAGTTCTAGCGCTGGAGCAAGCTGGTTTTAAGCGGTCATATGTAACCGAGCTCATTCAACAGGCTGTTTCTAATGCCAGAACTTCCATACAAACAGGCAAAAAAGCTCCTTCGGATAAAACTGCACTGCTCGAAGACATTAAACAGGAGCTGCTCGACGCTTGCAGCCGGCATCCGTTCAGTTTAAGACGGGTGATAAATGGAACTGGGACTGTGCTTCATACAAATTTGGGACGTGCCAGACTGAGCCCGGCTGCTGTAAGACAGATGAATGAAGCAGCGGGTTTTTATTCAACACTTGAATATGATCTTGAACATGGAAAAAGAGGCTCTCGTGGCAGTCACGTTGAAGAATTAATCTGTAAAGCAACTGGAGCAGAGGCCGCCGTGGCAGTGAACAACAACGCAGCGGCTGTTTTTTTTGTGTTAAAAGCGCTGGCATCTCCTGATGATGTGCTTGTATCCCGAGGAGAACTTGTCGAAATCGGCGGCTCCTTCCGAGTTTCATCTATCATGGAAATGAGCGGAGTTCAGTTAAAGGAAGTTGGTACAACTAATAAAACACATTTAAGCGATTATTTGGATTCAATTACTGAAAATACATCTATGATTATGAAAGTGCATACAAGCAACTTTGCAATCCAGGGTTTTACTGCTTCCGTAACTCCTGCCGTTCTGAAAGAAGCGGCTGGAGACCGGGTCATTATTTATGATGATCTGGGAAGCGGTTCTCTCTATGATTTTCATCAGCACGGCATTGGTGAAGAGCCCCTGATTCGAACAGCAGTAAAAAATGCCGATATTGTAAGCTTTAGTGGCGACAAACTGCTTGGAGGACCTCAGGCAGGTGTTATTGCGGGAAAAAAGAAGCTTATTGATCAGCTCAGGCGCCATCAGCTGGCCAGAGTGCTGCGTCTTGATAAAGCTACACTGGCTGCTCTGGAAGCTACTCTGTTTGAATACTGTTACGGCAGTCCAGCCGAAAATATTCCAGCAGTCCGGGATATCTTAGCGACGCCGGAAGAAATTAAAGCACGCATTATTTCTTTTTTGGAGAACAGCCTGTTTCGGTCTCTTAAGGCAGAAATAGTACCAGTAACGTCCAGAATTGGCGGGGGTACGATGCCTGTAACCGAAATTGATTCCTATGCGCTGTCTGTCCATTTGCCGGGTGTGGAGATGAATGAATTAGACAGGATGTTCAGAAGAGCTGACATTCCAGTAGTTGGAAGAATCAGTCAGGATCAGTTTCTGCTGGATTTCAGAACGGTTGCATCAGAGGATTATGAACCTCTGGCAGCAGCACTGGAGAATCTCGACGCGGAAAAGTAGGCTTATGACCTTGCATTGTATTCGTTTTCACTTCATAATAATGGATGACTGGGTTCATGCCAGTGTTTTCAGGATTTAGACAATTTTGAAAATGTATTATATGATTATCTCAGAGGAGGGAATACATATGTCATCAGAAAAAACGCTGTACAATTCGAAAAAATCATTTGAAGCAAATGGAAAAACATACCACTACTATGATCTGGATTCAATTACAGAAGCTGGTATTGGGAATGTGAAAAAACTTCCTTATTCCGTAAGGGTTCTGCTTGAATCTGTTCTACGTCAATATGATGGAAGAGTGATTAAAGAAGAACATGTTGAAAACCTCGCGAACTGGGGAACGGACAAGGTTAAAAATGTTGATGTACCATTCAAGCCGTCCAGAGTAATCCTTCAGGACTTTACAGGAGTACCGGCAGTAGTTGATTTGGCTTCTCTTCGCAAAGCGATGTCTGATCTAGGCGGAGATCCGAAAGAAATAAACCCTGCCATTCCAGTGGATCTTGTTGTCGACCACTCTGTTCAAGTCGATCACTTCGGCTCAGCTAATTCTCTTCGTAAAAACATGGAGCTCGAATTTGAAAGAAACCTCGAGCGCTATAAGTTTTTAAACTGGGCTCAAAAATCACTTGATAATTACCGTGCGGTTCCTCCTGCAACCGGGATCGTGCACCAGGTTAACCTGGAGTATCTTGCAAACGTCGTGCAGGAGAATGAGAATGAAGCCGGTGAAACAATCGCGTTTCCTGACTCACTTGTCGGAACAGACAGCCACACGACAATGATCAACGGTCTTGGTGTTCTGGGCTGGGGTGTTGGAGGAATTGAAGCGGAAGCTGGTATGCTTCAGCAGCCGTCCTACTTCCCGGTTCCGGAAGTTATCGGAGTCAACCTGACTGGCGCAATGCCGGAGGGAGCCACCGCTACAGACCTCGCTCTGAAAGTGACTCAAGCGCTGCGTGAAAAGAACGTAGTAGGTAAGTTCGTTGAGTTTTATGGTCCTGGACTTGCCGATATGACACTTGCAGATCGCGCGACAATTTCAAACATGGCCCCGGAATACGGAGCTACTTGCGGATTCTTCCCGGTAGACGATGAAACGCTTAACTATCTCCGCTTTACAGGAAGAAGCGAAGAATTGGTTAACCTTGTTGAGACTTATACGAAGGCAAACGGCATGTTCTATACACCGGGCGGAGAAGATCCGGAATTTACAGACGTGCTTGAAATTGATCTCGGCTCCATTCAGCCAAATCTTTCCGGTCCTAAACGTCCTCAGGATTTAATCAGACTTGCTGATATGAAAAAAGAATGGCAGCAGGCTCTTACTGCCCCTGTCAGCAACAAGGGCTTTGGTCTTTCACCCGAAGAGATCAGCAAACAGGCCGAGGTCACTCATCCGGACGGCAAAAAGTCTGTTCTTGGAACTGGTTCCCTCGCAATTGCTGCCATTACGAGCTGTACTAACACGTCAAACCCGCACGTTATGCTCGGTGCAGGATTGCTTGCTAAAAAAGCTGTCGAAAAAGGACTCGATGTGCCTGCGTATGTTAAAACGAGTCTCGCACCAGGTTCTAAAGTTGTAACGGGTTATCTTGAAAATGCAGGTTTGATGGAGTATCTCGATAAGCTAGGGTTTAACCTTGTCGGGTACGGCTGCACGACATGTATTGGTAACAGCGGACCGCTACCAGAGGAAATAGAAAAAGGGATTGCGGACGAAGATCTGACCGTTGCGTCAGTATTGAGTGGTAACCGAAACTTTGAAGGAAGAATTCATCCGCTTGTAAAAGCTAACTACCTTGCGTCACCACCGCTCGTTGTAGCGTATGCGCTTGCTGGAACTGTGGATATTGATTTCTATAACGAACCTCTGGCTACGAATGCAAATGGTGAAGAGGTGTACTTTAAAGACATTTGGCCGTCAAATGAGGAGATTCAGGCCGCTATGGAGCAGGCAGTGGATCCGAAACTGTTTAAGCAGGAGTACGCACACGTATTCGACAGCAATGAGCAGTGGAACGCACTTGATACGCCGGATGGTGATCTTTACAACTTTGACGACGAATCTACGTATATTCAAAATCCGCCATTCTTTGAAAATCTGTCTCCCGAGCCAGAAGATGTGAAGGAACTGACAGGACTGCGCCCGGTTGCTAAACTTGGCGATTCTGTTACTACGGACCACATTTCACCTGCAGGTGCTATCGCAAAAAACAGTCCTGCCGGAAAGTTTTTGATGGAAAAAGGACTGAAGCCTTCCCAGTTTAATTCGTATGGTTCCCGACGAGGAAATCATGAAGTAATGATGAGAGGGACTTTTGCCAACATTCGCATCAAAAATCAGCTGGCACCTGGAACAGAAGGCGGCTATACAACTCACTGGCCTACTGGTGAAGTTATGCCTATCTACGACGCGTGCATGAAGTACAGAGAAGAAGGCACCGGTCTCGTCGTTCTTGCTGGGAATGACTATGGAATGGGAAGCTCTCGTGACTGGGCAGCAAAAGGAACGAACCTGCTCGGAATCAAAACAGTCATTGCCCAAAGCTTCGAACGGATTCACCGAAGCAATCTTGTGCTGATGGGTGTACTGCCGCTTCAATTTAAGAAGGGTGAAAGTGCAGAATCACTCGGTCTTAAAGGAACGGAGCACATCGATGTACACATTACAAACGACATTCAGCCCCGAGATATGATCAAAGTAACCGCTACTGATAAAGAGAGCGGCGACGTAAAAGAATTTGAAGTTCTTGCCCGCTTCGACAGTGAAGTGGAGATTGACTACTACCGTCATGGTGGTATTCTTCAGATGGTGCTTCGAAACACTCTGCAGCACAACTAAACATCGCAGCTTAATGCGAAGCCGGAGTATTCGCCGGCGACAGACGAGAGGCCCTCCAACTGGAGGGCCTCAAGCTGTTTATAAGGTTTTTTCTTTGTATGTATTCACGCTGACAACATGGATGCAGATTGGAGAAGCTCTGCAGCTTATATTCGTCATTACGATTGAACACTCGGCATAATTGAATCATATTTTGGTTCGGAAGAATAGTTGATGACTGAAAAGGTTCAGCCTGTGAGAGACAGTGCTGCACCCCCGGCTGCTTTATTCAATTAATCACATAGTAGTTTGTATGAAATACGAAACGGAGTCCTGTTCACCTTGTTTCTTGTCAAACACCTGTATGTTATCCATAATAAGAAGGGAACTTGCATGGAGGTATGTCCGATGAAGACAGAAAAACGGGAGCGAGGACGTCCGCTTCTCTTATTTATATTTATTGCATACATAAGTGTTCTTTTTTATGTTGTTTTTCTGGCATGGAACCATGGTTCGTCCTTCGGTCTTCAAGGTCCCGGGGGGCGCAATTACAATCTGGATCCATTTCTTAGCATTTACCGCATCGCGGTCTACAGCGAAAATTGGCAGGATCCGCTCATCATTCTTGGAGGAAATGTTCTTCTTTTTATTCCATTTGGATGTCTCTTCCCGGCTTTAATGAATTGGAGCAGGCTGTCTGAAAAAGCGGGATTTATAAAAACAGCAGCCGCAGCTGCTGTTTTATCCACCTTTATCGAAACGGTACAATACTTGTTCACCTACCGAGTAGCTAACGTAGATGATGTGATCTTAAACACGGTCGGCGGGGCTGTCGGGTATTTGATGTACGCCGCCTTGAGGCATTTTTTCAACCGGACGGATCCATCTTCGGTAAATGACGTACACAAACGCTAGAAAAATAGAATAAATGAGAGCCATATAAAGCAGCTCGATTGGATTTGTTACAATTGAATGGCCAATCATGGCAAATAAAATCATAGCAGGCAGTTTTCCGATGGCAGAAGCAATCGAATAAATAAAAAAGGAAATTCTGCTGACACCGCCGTATGCGTTCAGGATGATGGAAGGAATCACTGGAATCATTCGAAGCACCGTCAAAACCATAAACGCGTTTTTCTCAAACAGTAGGGTGATTTTGTCACCGTACCTGCTCTTCGCGATTAGCTTTCTCCCACCTGCCTGAAACCCGCCGTACCGGATCATCATGAAAAAAATAATGGAAGCTGCCGTTGAGCCAAACCATACAATCAGTGCTCCTGCAGGACCGTATGCAGCGCCAATGACGCCTCCAACAATCGGGTATGGAATAACGGGAAATAAAGACATGAATACGGCAACAACGGTCACCGGCAGAATAGAAGAAGCATCTGCTTGTTCTATCCATATAAGCAAATCGTGGCGGTAGATCCAAAGCAATATTACAAAAAGCGCTGTAAAGGCGATCATTATCCATTTATGACGCATTTTTCTTCCTCCTTCAGGTCCTATTTCAGTATAATCCATTCTTAAGAACCCGTAAAACGATACACAGAAAGGTGGGCTTTTCTTGAATCAGATGGAACAGCTTGAACAGCTCCAGCATCAGCCGCTGGAGCTGTTGAACGAAAATCAGATTATGAGAATAATTTCAGCTCTTCCTGCTGATGATCCTGCAGCGGAAGAGTGGAAAGCGCTGGCTGCAGCAGCCCGGTACGTCCGTAAGCAATCAATGGACGAACGCGCAGATGCATACTTAAATGATGTGTTTGAACATGGAGAACCGTCTAAGAATGCTTGTATAACGGTCCAAAAACTGCTTGCACGCGTCTTTGAACATGATTGGTTTACCGGAGGATTCCCGAGAATCAGAGAAACGGATCATGCGCAGGGCAAGAAAAAGGCAGCG
The DNA here is from genome assembly GCF_012034335.1 of Alkalicoccus luteus. Lineage (GTDB taxonomy): Bacteria > Bacillota > Bacilli > Bacillales > Salisediminibacteriaceae > Alkalicoccus > Alkalicoccus luteus_A. Next base: position 12,663 of record NZ_JAATHJ010000007.1, read on the forward strand.
GAAAAAATGAAGCATCAGTTAGAGCAGGCCTTAAAAACGCTGCAAATTTTCCAGTCTTACCAGCTTAAAGCAGAAAGTGTCTGTTCGATTGACGATAACACGGAGGAAGCGGATAAAGTAAAATCTGTAATCAAGTTGATGGATGAAATGCCGGAAGCCGTGAGACAGGCTCAAGATGCGGCTGAAGAATACAGCTCGTCCATCAGCGGAATTTACGCCTCCAAAAGCGCTAAGGCTGAGCTTGACAAGAAGCTGCAGCTTGTGATGAAGCTTGCAGACAGCTGGAACAGCCTGTATGAAAACCATAAAAATGAGCAGCCGGATGCGCTTATGAAATTAGATGCAATGACTGGTCTCGGTTCCGTCAAAAGCCGGGTTAAGCAGCTTTTTTACTATTTACAGTTTGAACAGGAGCGGGAACGAACAGGCCGATACAGCACCAGTACAAGGAGTCTCGATATGATTCTTACAGGAAATCCCGGCACTGGAAAAACGACCGTTGCACGGCTTCTGGCCGGTATTTATCACCAGCTGGGTATGCTGCCGAAAGAGTCAGTTGTGGAGGCGGACCGTTCCCGGCTTGTCGGGGCATTCGTTGGTCAGACAGAAGAAAAAACGAGGGCCGTGATAGAACAGGCATCCGGCGGCGTCCTGTTTATAGACGAAGCTCACACACTTTTCCGGCAGGATACCTCGGGCTCTGATTACGGACAAACGGCAGTGGATACGCTGGTGGCGGCGATGACGAGTGAAGAGTACGCAGGGACCTTTGCGGTTATACTTGCCGGATATGAAGACGATATGCGCAGCTTTTTAGAGGCTAATCCAGGTCTTCGCAGCCGTTTTCCACAACAGAATTTTATACATCTTCCCGATTACAGCATGGATGAGTTGATCGAAATAGCTGAAAAAACTGCACTGGACAATGATTTTATTTTAGATGAAGACAGCTACCCGATCATACGGCAACGACTTGAAGAAGAAATGGTCGACGAAAGCTTTGGGAATGCGAGAACCGCGGAAGAAATCATCCGTCAGGCGGTTTTCGCTCAAGGAGCAGCCGCTGCTGAAAAGCAGGCTTTTACTGAAGATAATCTGGCTGTGCTCCAGCCTGCCTATTTCAAAAAGTCATCCGAAACAGCTACTCAGCATCCACAGACTGAATTAAATGAACTGATTGGGCTGGACGATGTAAAGCGTGAAGTGATAACGTTGGCCTCGTTTGCACAGGTTCAGCGGCGCAGAAGAGAAGAAGGGTATGCGTCTGTTCCGGTCGAGCTTCATTCCTTATTTGCTGGACCACCGGGAACAGGGAAAACGACTGTAGCATCGCTATTTTCACAAATACTCGGGGACCTGGGATTTCTGAAGCGTGGACATTTAATAACCGCCGGCAGGGCAGATCTTGTCGCAGGATATTCCGGGCAAACTGCGTTAAAAACAAAAAAAGTGATTAAAAAAGCGTTAGGAGGGGTCTTATTTATTGATGAGGCTTACTCGCTTTACCGACCTGGTGACGATTTTGGCAGAGAAGCAGTTGACACACTGGTAGAAGAAATGACGAAGCACGGTGAGAACCTTGTCGTTATTTTAGCAGGGTATGAAGAACCATTGCAGCAGCTGCTGCAATCCAATCCAGGTCTTACCTCCCGATTTAAAAAACAAATCTTGTTTCCTTCGTACAATACAGATGAGCTTCACCGCATTCTGCTTCATCATATTACACGATCCGGATATGAGGTAAATGAGAAAACAAAAGCTGCGCTGCGTGAGGCTTTAAAAGGGAAAACGTTTCCAGGTAATGCTAGAGACATGAAAGATGCGGTAAGTGAAGCCGTGCAGCAGCATGCTGCCGCTTATTTAAAACATGAATCACGCAGTATCAATGAACTTGTGGAAGCTGACTTCATCAGACTAAAGGAGGAGAATCGATGATCAATCAGACTGACATCTCTGTACGATATGCAGAAACCGACCAAATGGGCGTGGTGTACCATGCGAATTATTTAGTCTGGTGTGAAGTAGGCAGAACCGCTCTTATGGCCGATCTAGGTATTCCGTATCATGATATGGAAGCGGAAGGGATCCTTGCCCCGGTGATATCCATTGAGGCGGCTTACAAGTCCCCGGCCAGATTCGGGGATAAGGTAACAGTCCATACTCAGGTGGCTGCTTATAACGGCCTGCGTGTTACGTACAACTATAACATCACTGCCGGTGATAAGCTTTGCATGACCGGCACGAGCGAACATGTGCTGGTCGATGCTGAGCGCTTCCGGCCACGAAGCATGAAGAAAAAATATCCAGTCTGGCATGAAGTGTATGAGAAAGCAGCTCAGTCCTTTTCACACCTGTAAAGGCTTGTGATATAGTAGACTCATTAGAATTAGGGCCTGACAAAAAGGAGAGAAATGCGAATGGCTTTCGGAGTTACGAAACAGGAGCTTGCTGCATGGAAGCATTCGGTTCGCTCAGGCAAGGTAGCCTTTCTGACACATTTTTGGTATGACAGGCGCTTTCCACAGTATAATACGGTTACCAAGGCAGCTTGTTCGGACCGCAGCAGACTGATTGAATGGGGGTTGTCTTATGGACTGCGAGAGACGTGGATTCACGAGGAGAGATACTATCCACATTTTGATTTAATCGGAGCCGATGAGTTTCGAATCCTGCAAGAAGAAGGAGAACTGGAAAAACTGCTGAAGCTCCGATCGCGGGCCGGCAATGATCATGAAAGGATGATATAAGCATGCATAACCTTCAAAAAGAAATTATTCATCAGCTTCAGGTGAAGCCTGAAATTGATGTTCAGGAAGAAATCCGATCCAGAGTGAACTTTTTAAAGGCGTACCTGAAAAAATCCGGTATGAAGGGATATACGCTTGGAATTTCCGGCGGCCAGGATTCTTCATTGCTCGGGAAGCTGATTCAGACCGCAGTCAATGAATTAAATAACGAAGAGGAACATGCAGACTATTTATTTCTGGCGGTCCGGCTTCCTTACGGGGTTCAGCAGGATGAAGATGACGCAAGTATGGCGTTAACCTTTATCGAACCATCAAGAACAGTGACGGTTAATATTCAAAAAGCCGTTGATGCGTCAGTAGAAGCGTTTGAAGCAGCTTCTGATGAAAAAATGTCCGACTTCATCCGCGGCAATACGAAGGCGAGAGAACGGATGAAAGTTCAGTATGATCTTGGCGCACACTACCAGTGCCTTGTAGCTGGAACGGACCATGCGGCTGAAGCTGTAACCGGATTTTATACAAAATTTGGCGATGGTGCTTGCGATATTGCGCCGCTTTTCGGTCTTACGAAACGACAGGGTGCTATGCTTCTGAAAGAGCTCGGTGCACCGGAACGTCTTTATACTAAAGCCCCTACAGCTGACTTGGAAAGTGACAGACCTCTTCTTTCAGATGAAGAAGCTTTGGGAATTACCTACAATGAAATAGACGATTATCTCGAAGGGAAAGAAATAGATACGGCAGCCAGAGAAAATCTGGAACAGCGTTATGTGCAGACAGAGCATAAGCGCCAGCTTCCTGTTACCGTCAACGATTACTGGTGGCAGCATTGACAGGAAGGGCAGACCTTCACTGTCACTCAACATGCTCTGATGGCATGCTGAGTCCTGAGCAGCTCGTGCATAAACAGGCGGATGCCGGCGTTTCTGTTATGTCTCTGACCGATCATGATACGACTGAAGGACTGAAGCAGGCTCGCACTTTATGCAGCGAGAGAGGCATCACTTTTATCAACGGTATCGAGCTTTCTGCGTCATTTCATGGAACGAGTGTGGACGTGCTTGGATATGGCTTCCATGAAGAGAGTGCTGTACTGCAGTCTTACTTAAGTCACGTACGCGATCTTCGAATAATCCGGATGGAGCGTATGCTCGAACAGTGTCAGAAAAATGGCGTTCTCGTGACGATTGACGACTTAGCTCCGTTCGTCACAGGATCTGTGCCTGCTCGTCCTCATCTTGCTAAAGCGCTCGTGCATCTTGGATATGCATCATCTATTCAGAACGCATTTCGACGGTACGTTGGCTCCTCTGCGCCCTGCTATGTAAACAAGCAGGAAGAGGTACATCCGCTGGAGGCAGCTTCGCTCATTCAACAGGCTGGAGGCTTTGCAGTCATCGCTCATCCTGTCTATTACGGATTGGACCAGGAGCTGAGCAGCTGGCTGCAGGATACTCGGATAGACGGTGTTGAAGTGTATCACAGAGATCATATAGAGCAGGATATGGCTCGCTATAAAAGAATGACTGAAGATGCGGAAACACGTTCCCGTACTCTGCTGAAAACGGGCGGAACGGATTATCACCACGAATCCTTTGGAAGGACAGGAGAGTACATCGGTGCTTCGCAGCTTCCGTATGAGGAAGCAGTCCGCACCGTGAACCATGTAAAAGGAGGCCGCAGCCAATGAATGATGATGATATTCGACGAGACAATGATTATATCGATGCGGCGCTGAAGCCGGTAATTGGAGCTGAAAAATACCATATTGCCGGTTATGAAGTGATCGGGTGTCTGCAAAAGAATGGAGATACGATTCCACTGAAAGCATTCTTTGACTCCGCTGAAAATGACATGGCGCTGAAATGGCAAACCGACAAGCAGCTTTACAGGCTTGCAGCTGAAAAACTTCTGGAAAGAGAGAGCTCGGCAAAGCTGTTTATGAATATGCTGCCTGAAGTATTCACCGAGCTGGATGCGATTGAAGATCTGATGGAGCTGCTTCAGGAATTTCATGAGTGGGGCCTTCAGCCAAGTCAGTTTGTCGTAGAAATTAATTCAGCTGGACTGGAAGGCCGTCTTGATGAATTAAGTCACTCCATTTTATACTTAAAAGCTTCCGGTTACGAAGTCAGTCTTGACAACATAAAAATTGCAGATACACATCTGGAGCAGTTTGCTAAATTAGAACCAAATATAATAAAAATAGATGTTTCGGATTTAAGAACATCCAGTTCCTATACAACATACAGTGAAATTCTTGATACACTCTCCTATTTTGCGAGAAAGATTGGCTCTTCACTTCACTTCAAAGGTATTGAAGATGCTGAACAGTTTCATGTTGCCTGGAGATATGGGGGATATTATTATCAGGGAGAATATATTGGCAAGGACGTTCATGAAGTGGTGGAGAGCAGTTCATTTGAACAAAGTGTGCGTGCTGATATTCACAGCTTTATCGACCGGCACAGCAGAAGGCTGAAAAACGAGCGTGAATTTGTAAAAAACATGGATGATAAACTGCGTCAGCTTGTTCACACGAAAGATTCAGAAAAGATGATGAAAGAGGCTTCTAAAACGTTTCATGCCGAAGCTTTTCGTATGTATATTTGTGACGAATACGGCTATCAGATGTCGGCAAACTGGACGAAACGATCAGGGGACTGGGAGCAAAACAAAGAGGCAAAAGGAAAGAACTGGAGCTGGAGAGTATACTTTCTCGATCATATGTCCCGGATGGCTTTCAATCGAAACGGAATGCTTTCTGATAAATACAGAGATATTGAAACGAATGAGTTGATTCTTACTTATTCTCATCCTCTTCAAAGCGAGCAGTTCTTATTTATTGATATAGATCCTATTTACCTGTACGAAAAAAACTGGTTTATTTAATTGTATGACCGAAATGATGCTGCAGGGTATGATGAAAAGCATGTTCAGTCTGTTTACGTTTTATTTCAGCCGGCGACGTATGTCAGCCCCTGAGCCGCATCTTTTCTGAAGCACTTCCAGGTATGAAATGAGTTTATGTACTTGCAACAAGCCCGTAATGTACGTTTAGCATACGGGTTTTTTTAATGTTAATGCTGTCCCGTAGTCGGAAACAGCTGAAAGGAATAGTAATGAATGCAATTCATAATTTAAAAGGGACACTTTTGTTTTTTCACGCGTCAATGACGATCATTATCAGCTACCTGCCGGTATATTTTCAGTCCATGGGGCTGACTCCTTCCGAGATAGGGACGCTGATGGCTGTAGGCCCTGCAGCTGCGATTGCAGCGCAGCCTTTCTGGGGGTTTATGAGTGATAAATGGAAAACGGTCCGTCTTATACTGCTCATTTGTCTGGCTGGGGCCGCAGCGGTTGGAGCAGTTATGTTTCAGATAGAACAGTTTATTCTGCTCATTCCCGCCGTCTACTTGTTTTTTTCGTTTTTATCTCCGGCCGGCGGATTAGGGGACAGCCTGGCTCAGAAAAAGGCGATCGAAACCGGAATCTCTTTCGGCAGCATCCGTATGTGGGGATCAATCGGATTTGCGACAGCCTCTCTTGGCGGGGGATATGTGCTCAGTTACACTGGCATTAATTCGATCTATTATGTATTTCTGCTGTTCATTACGGGAGCATTCCTGCTGGCATTTCGTTCACCTGACAGCGTGCCTGCAGCAAAAAAAGCTTCGCTGAAAGATGCTTTTAAACTGCTTGGCCGGAAAAAGCTTTTGCTCTTTCTCGCTTTTGTGCTGTCTATCAGCTTAACGCACCGGATGAATGATACATTTATCGGACTTTATATGGTAGAGCTCGGAGGGAATGAAGCTCTCATCGGATGGGCTTGGTTTATAGGCGTGTCTGCAGAGGCGGCGATGTTTGCAGGAAGTGTGTATTGGATGAGACGATTTCAGCCGCTGACTTTAATCTCTATCGCAGCTGCTGTCTATGCTGTCAGGTGGATGCTGCTGGCGTCTGCACAGGATCCATATATGGTCCTGCTTATTCAACCGACTCACGGTATTGCTTTCGCTATGCTGTATTTAACCGCTATCCAGTATGTCGGCAAACTTGCGCCTAAAGAATTGATGTCCACGGCACATCTGCTCTTAATTTCCGTCTTTTTCGGTGTTTCAGGAGTGATTGGTTCTTCTTTCGGGGGAGCTGTTATCGAAGCAGCGGACGTCCGGTTTTTATATGTCCTGATGGCTGTTATGGCTTCGGCAGGATTTATCGGATCCCTGTTTTACCGAAAACATCAGGATGAGCCGCATGAGTCGTGATTATGTGCTCGTTCGATTATACTGGAGATAACGACAGCGCGAAGTCTACTGTTGCGCTGCATGAAGGAGGGGTGCTATGAATAAAGGCAAATGGGTCTACGCTTCTATCATTGCAGCGCTCCTTCTGCTCATGTATGTTCAGTGGGATACCATTTCTCTTTTACGAAATGAAGAGTTAGATGAGATTCTGACACTCGCTGAGGAGAACCGTTATTATTTTTTACTGCTTACGATTCCCTTAATTGTCGTACAACAGCTGTTTACCCTTTTTCCGGTGATTGTTTTAATAGCCGTTCATTTCCTTCTTTTTCCTGTTACAGAAGCTTTTTTCTATAGTCTCCTTGGAACGGCTGCTGGGTCGATGCTTTGTTTTGCCGCAGTGCATGAATTTGGAGGCAGGTATTACGAGCGGTTCTGGCGAAATAATAAGAGCAGGTTTGCCCGAGCAGAAACCTTGATTCAGTCCTATTCTTTTTACGGAATCATTCTTTTACGGAGCCTGCCATTCATGCCGAGCAACCTTATTTCCGCAGCTGCAGCTATTTCTCGAATTCCCACGAGAACATACTTATTCTCCACCATTGCAGGCAATATATCAATGGTCTGGATGCTTTCGCTGCTGTCAGCACCGGTTTGGATCGCTGATTCAACGATGTTTTCCTATTTTCTTGGAGGCTACTTGCTATTTTCCGCTGGTATCATTGTGATGTTCTTCTTGGACAGGAGAAAGGAGCAAACCGTATGATCTTGGTTTATGTCTTGGTAACGTTGATTCTTACTGCTATTCCTGTTATCATGCTTCACCGCACAAAAAGAAATCTCAGGCCAGGGCCCAGAGTAACACCGGCCATGTATGTACAATCATTTCGAAATTCCCATTCCGCATCTGCGCTTATGGACATGATCAGATATCTGCAGAAGCGGGGCTTGATCGTGTCGGTTCAGCTTGGGACCGGTCCGGTGCTGATACAACCTTCCAGGCCTGTAGAAGGAATGGCGCATGAAACGTTTTTAACTAAGCTGCTTTTCTCGTATGCTGAAGACGGACGTCTGTCACCTCCTCTGATTCGCTATCATCTCGCGGATGAAGCTAGGAGAAGAGAATTTATGATTCAACTGGAACGTTATGAGGAAATAGTGAAAGAGGACCTCGCGAGAGAAGGGTATGCCGTTAATCGTCCGTATATCCAAGGCTTTTTTCTGGCAGCAGGAGCTGTTCTTTCAGCGCTTGCCGGCACTCTGCTTATTCTCGACCCGGCCTGGGCGGCTGTTCCGGCCTCAGGCGCTTTTTACAGCTTTTTTCAGGCTGCCCGGTTTCCATGGGTACACCATACGAATAAGATGCCGGAGCAGGTATGGAATGGCAGAGAGCATAGTAAGGTCCCATTCCTGTTTCAGGATCCTGGTGAGTTTAAAGCGGAGCGCAGCATTGTACCTGTTTATGCTGCCGGTTCAGGGGCAATGGCAGCTGGGAGTTTTCAACTGGATGAATTCGGTCCTGAACTGGAAAGTGTGATGGCTGCAGAGCTGATTAATGTCGCAGATCACGGCGGGAACGACGGCTGAGCCTGTATCGTTTTTCAGCGAATTGTCTCATCACAAACTGATGAAGCGGTGCCTGTACGAGCTTATACAGAACCCAGGGCATGGAAGGTTGAAAATGAGTGATCGCTGCATACGTTAAACCGGGCTTTAAGTCAGACCTCATGAACCAGAGCCTGGCTTTTGAGCGGTTTTCTCGATGGGAAAGGAGTCCTCCTTTTACCACCCATGCGTCCACATGGTCAGAAATGGGCTTTGGATCATGCTCAAGGTGCAGCATCGTTTTCCCGAACGCTTTTATACGAACCGTCTTTCCAGTCTGATCCACTCTAATTAAAGAGTGGAATAGTTTTGGCAGAAAAGCGAAGTAACTCCGAGATAAATACGATGCAGGGGTTTTTGTTTTTTCATACCATGTTTGTACGGAAGTTACATGTCTCTTAGCTGCCTTTTCTTTTGAGATCGAGGCAGGAGCAATTTGAACGGCAGTTCCGAACGGCTCAGCAGCACGAAGGAACAGCTCGTATAAAAAAGCCGTACGACTGGCGATTGAACCTTGCTGAAACGCATCGTTAGTTGATAGGTTCAAATGAAGAACGATAACATGATGGTGCGAACATACGTGTGCTAATGATGCCGGTGTCAATCTTATGGACTGACGATCCTGATTAATCCGAACGTAGTAGTGATCACCGGAATCCGGCGGCTGCACCTTATTGTCAAAATAAATATCCGCTTTCATCAACATTACGTTCACTCCTTTAACCTTCAGGCCTGCTTAAATAAAAAACGGTTACCCGTTCAGGACAGTCCAGGTTCCAACTATTTTATGAAGGACGGTGTTTTGCGTGAAAACATTCCGGCTGTGTTCGATGACTATATTGTTCGATAATCCGCCTGAAGAAGGCGAAACCGTTAAAGGAAGACATATTCCCCTTGTAGACGGACTTATTATCAATAAAGAAGAGGCTGATAAAAACTGGCTGCTTGAAGCGGTTACTGACACAAGTATGCAATCGTTTTTTGAAGACTACCGCTCCGAAAAGACCAGATTTATGGCGGAAGTGACAATTACGAAAAAAACAAACGATCCGGCCACGGTATACTGCATGATACGTGACGTTTTTGAATTAAACGACAGTATCGTCGTGCACATGGAAGGAAAAATTGTTGCTAAAAAAGAAGACCTCTCTGATATGCTGCTCCGTACGCTTCTCGATGAGGGATACGCAGGAGAAGAGCTTTATAACGAGTTCAGAAAACGTAAAAAAGACCGAGGGCGTTCGATTCAGGGTGTGCTTACGAACGCCTATGAACAAGCTAAACTGGAAGATGAAAAAACCGGAGAGGACCGGCTGTGAAAATAATTGATGCCCATATCCATCTTTCGTATATCGATCGATTTATCGAAACGGCCAAACGTATTTCACATGTTCACTATTCATGCAGCGGGCTGGAAGCCGAGATGCGGGATGCAGGTGTTACGGCAGCGGTCGGTATGGGGCTTGAAGAGCTCGAAGGAGGCCAAGGATTTCCTGACCCGGATGCTGCGACACCGATGCGTTTAAATATGTTGCGCGAGCGCTCTCCCCGCATTTATTCCTGTGCGGGGATAAACCCGCACCGCCTGTCTCCGGCTGCATTGAACCGATTGGAAAAAGAGCTTTTAGATCCACAAACAGTCGGGATCAAGATATATCTCGGTTATTATTATGTTTATCCTATGGACAGCAGGTATCGGATGATATATGAGATGGCCGCAAAATATAAGGTTCCGGTCGTCTTTCACACTGGAGATACGTTTTCAGAAAAAGGGCTGCTGAAGTTTGCACATCCGCTTGCTATAGATGAAGTCGCTGTAAGGCATCCGGACGTTACATTTATTCTCGCTCATTTTGGTGATCCATGGATGCTTGACGGAGCAGAGATCGTTTACAAAAACCAAAATGTTTACGCAGATTTATCCGGACTCATAGTTGGAGATCAATCAGAGCTGACGAGAATCGTTCAAACCCCTCATTTTTTTGACCATTTTAAACATGCGCTTGCTTTTGCAGACAGCTACGATAAACTGCTTTTCGGTTCGGATTGGCCCCTTATTCCTATCAAGCCTTACATTTCATTCATCCAGTCCATGATTCCTGAAGAGCACCACGAAAAAGTGTTTTATCAAAATGCCTTAAAGGTTTTTTCGAAAATGAAGCCCTTATAAATCCGCTTGTCTTTCCTCGACTCTCCCAGTAAAATAAGACGTTGAAGGGAGAGATGCTGGATGAAGCGTACAGTGGGATTACTTAGTTTATCTATTTTCCTGGCTGCCTGCGGCAGTGCAGGAAACGAGAATACAGCTGAAAACGAAATAGAGGATAATAATCAGAATGAATCTTCCGATGCAGAGGAGGCAGAGGAAGAAGAAGCTGAAGATGTTGAGGAATCAACGGTCGACATGCCGCAGATGGATGGAGATTTAGCAGATCACCCCCGAGCGATGCTGGAAACGTCTTTGGGAGACATTGAGATCGTCTTTTTCCCGGAACAAGCTCCTCTCGCGGTCGAGAATTTTTTTAAACTTGCTAAAGAAGACTATTATGACGGGATCATTTTTCATAGAGTCATCGAAGACTTTATGATTCAGGGCGGTGATCCCACCGGCACTGGATCAGGCGGAGAAAGCGCATTTGGTGAACCTTTCGAAGATGAATTCGACGAATCACTTGCTCATTTTAGAGGTGCTGTATCTATGGCTAACAGCGGACCTAATACGAATGGAAGTCAATTTTTCATCGTTCACGCTGATGAAACGCAGCTATCAGAAGAAATGTTCGAAGGCAGCGGATTCTCTGAGGAGCGCGTGCAGTACTACCTTGAAGCAGGCGGGACCCCTCATCTGGACGGCGGACACACTGTTTTCGGTCATGTTATCTCGGGAATGGATACCGTCGATGAGATCGCTGCTGTTGAAACAGAGGGAGCGGATGTGCCTCAGGAGGACGTTATCATCGAAAACGTTGAAATACTTGAGGCATATGAAGACTAAACTAAAAAACCCGGGCAGCCAGTCAGGCAGCCCGGGTTTTATCAGTATGTACGGTCTTATTTCGCATTGTCTCTAAACATATAAAAAATAAAGAGAATAATAGCCCCAACACCGACAATAGTAAAAATAACTTCTGTAAATCCTGTGCCGCCTTCACCGTTCTCTTCTGCAAATACGGTTACAGCAGGAAGAAGCATGAGAATTGTTAATGTAAGACTGAAAGGAAAAAGTTTACTGAGCATGAATGCCAACCTCCATTTTTTCTCGAGTCTGTACTATTATAAAATGAAATGGGTTCCAAATCAAACGTCATTTTCCAAACCTCCCCGGAACTTATCAGGATATCTAGTAAATACTCCCGCGATTCTTCCGATATAAAAGCTGATAGAGACGTTATTCAGTTATTGAAGGAGGACGAAATGACACAATCAAATATACTTTTGGAAAGCGGAACGAATGAACTTGAAATCATTGTATTTGAAGCAGCAGGGGCTCTGTACGGGATTAACGTCATGAAGGTAAGGGAAATACTTCAGCCGGAGCAAGTTACACCGCTTCCGCACAGCCACCCGGATTGTGAAGGCATCGCAGATATTCGTGGTGAAATTGTACCTGTTATTAATCTTGAACAAGTGCTTGGAAATCATGGACATGATGCAAAAGAAAGTAAATTTATCATTGCAGAATTAAACAGCCGCAAAGCAGCATTCCGGGTGACAACTGTAACACGTATTCACAGAGTATCGTGGGAGCAAATTGAGAGCCCTGATAAACTGGAATCCGGGGACCGCCAAATGACTGCAGGAATTATTCAGCTTCACGAAAAATTAATTCTGCTGCTGGATTATGAACGAATTGTACATGACATTCTGCCATCGACAGGATTTATGGAAGCACCTGAGAACCATGCTGCTGATACAAGTGCAGACGCTTCTATTTTAATTGCCGAAGATTCTCCTATGCTGCAGCGCCTGTTGAAAGATACATTGACTGGCGCGGGATTCAGTAAGCTTACAATCGCTGCTTCAGGAAAGAAAGCGTGGGAGCTGCTTGAAGAAGACAGCAGCCGTTTTCAGCTGCTGATTACAGATATCGAAATGCCTGAGATGGACGGACATCATCTCACTAAGAAAGTAAAACAGCATATCGATTTGCCTGTCGTTATTTTTTCTTCTCTTATTACGACAGATTTATTTCATAAAGGAGAAGCTGTCGGTGCAGATGCACAAATCAGTAAACCTGAAATCAATCAGCTGATAGGATCTGTAAATGATCTCTTGTCGTCAGCTCATGTTTCTTCATCACCTGCTAATTAACAATGCTGATACTTTCCGCAGTAACAGCAGAAGCCGTGTAATAATGGCTTCTGCTTATTTGTGCTGATAAAGAAAACTATGAATCTTTCAAACAAGAACACAGTTACAGCAGAGCCCAACTGCATGATGTGTATTGCAACAGAATGGTCTCAAAAGCAGTTGATTTCAGACTGCAGAACAAACTAAATATTGCAAACAGTGATAAAATCGAAAAAATGTTATATAAAAGGGTTGATTTATATATTCTGTTATAATACAATACATTTAACATAAAATTTTGGAGGGATTACCTTATGATCATGTCCAGCGTTGAGTTTTTTAAAAACCTGCCCCCGAAGCAATGTACGAAGTGTGGAAATCAGCTGGATGAGATGCATGAGTCTTACGTTCAGCAGTGCGATGAGTGTGATCAGGAAATAACGTTCGCACGTGCACGATAAGCTAATTTAATTAGACTAAGCAGAGGCTTCCGGTATTCCGGAAGCCTCTGCTAGTTTACAGACAGTATAAATCTGATACAATTTACGAAACAAACTACGTTTTTTAAGGTGTAGAAACACAATTGTTCAAAACGATCTGAATAGATACAATGACGCTGTGTGTCATCAATATGAAAAGCCATATTCGACAGCTTAAAGGCAGGGAGAAGCTATGGAAGACCATTATGAACTAATTAATGAAGCTTGGAAGACTGCAGAATTATACTTCAGCGGGGATTCCAGCGGACATGATATCGATCACTCGAGACGAGTCCATAAGCTCGCATTGCATCTGTGTCATGCAGAGGGAGGAAAATCTTCCATAACGGAACTGATTGCTATTCTGCATGACATTGGCGATCATAAACTGGATTCAGATAAGGGAACGGAGCTTATCAGGCAGCTGGGTTACCGGTTCCCGGCAAAAGCCGGGATTCTGCATGAGGTACTGGAAGAGTGCGCACGAATCTCTTTCTCAAAAGGTGGTATTCCACTGACGCTTGAAGGGAAAATTGTCCAGGACGCTGACCGGCTTGACAGTATCGGCGCTATTGGAGTAGCAAGGTGCTTCATGTTCGCCGGGAACCGCGGGCACCGGTTAACGGATGACCGCAGAAGTGCTGTACAGCACTTTTATGATAAATTATTAAAAATAAAAGATACACTGCACACTGATCGCGCCAGGCAAGAGGCGGAAAGGCGGCATGCTTTTTTAAATTTATTTTTAAATGAGCTGGAACAGGACTTAGATCCGCCTGCTGAAAACAATTTATCGTAATATGTACGTTAGTGCGGATGAAAAGCAGGGTATTGAAAAACAGAATCCTGTTCTAATTAAGAAGGAGGCTATAACCAATGTCACTTAACGGATTGAAAATAGTAACGGTAATTGAAGATGAGTTTGAAGATTCCGAGTTGATCTATCCTCACTATAGACTTCAGGAAGAAGGCGTCATCTGCCACATTGCAGGAAAAGAAGCAGAGAAAACGTACGTTGGGAAAAATGGGGTCCCTGTACAATCTGATTTTTCTTTTCAGCAGATTCAAATTGAAGAATATGACGGGATACTGGTTCCGGGAGGCTGGGCACCTGACAAATTAAGACGGTATGAGGACGTGCTTGATATGGTGACGTTCATGAATGATCGTAACCGACTGATCGGCCAGATTTGCCATGCTGGATGGGTGCTGGTCTCAGCGGATATTCTTAAAGGAAAAAAAGTAACCAGTACTCCGGGCATTAAACACGACATGATGAATGCAGGTGCTGATTGGGTAAACGAGGAGGTCGTAACAGACGGCAATCTCGTCTCAAGCAGACGACCGCCGGATTTGCCGGCCTACGGAAAAGCACTCGTTAAAAAACTGACAGAACTGAAAGGGTCCTATTAAGCGTGTACGATGGAAGCAGTGTCGCACAAGGGGATCTGTCGCTCACAAAGCCGAGACCACAGGCGGACGATTCAGCACTTAAAGCTTATTTGCAGTTCTATCAACTTCCGGCAGATGAGATGTTTTACAGGTGCGGATATATACCGGGGAAACATCCGGTTTTCATGCAGGTGTTTGGAGCTCACTCCAACCCTGCAGTTTTCGTCGTGCACGGTTATCTGGATCATACGGGCGGATTATCGAAACTGATTAACTGGCTTGTTAACGCCGGCTACTGTGTGATTACAATCGATCTTCCCGGACACGGTCAATCGGGCGGACACCGAGGCGCCATTCAAACTTTTCAGGAGTATGTCAAAGCGGTGCAGCATGCAGCAATCTGTGCTGCAGAACTGAACATTCATCCTGAATATGGATTGGGCCACAGCACAGGTGCCTCTATTCTCATGCAGGCGGCACAATCCGATCGTAACCTGCTTAATCAGCTCGTGCTGGCAGCTCCGCTCTACTTTCCTTTTAATTATAAAGCTGCCAGACGGGCACTGCATGTGCTGCCGGAATGGCACAGCCGCCAAAAAAGGCGCTTCAAGAAAAACTCTGGTGATCGTGCCTATAATAAGTTTATTAAACAGGATCCGCTGCAGGGCAGATGGATCTATAACAGTTGGCTGAAAGCTCTTGAAGTCTGGCAAGGTGAAATGGAAGCTATGCCTGTTTTCAAAGGAGATGTGCTCATTTTTCAAGGATTAAAAGATACGACGGTTGACTGGAAAACAAACATGCATTTCTTCAGGCGGAAAATCGAGAAGCCTGACATCATTCTGCTTCAACATGGAAGACATCAGCTTTTTAATGAATCCAGTCCCATAGAGGATTACATAAAAGAGCAGACCATCCTTTTTTTAAAATAGGCAGAGGCGCGGTGCGGTAGAAACAGCTTCTGATGTATGATAGACTATTTAAATATCAGCAGTGAATTCAATCTGCTTGACGACTATTATCCAACAAGGAGGGGTTCCCCCTCATGAATGATAAAACAGAGGCATTTACAGAAGCACTGTTGGATGGAGACCACGGTGCTGCTTTTTCGATCGTCCGCGAAGTCAGCAGAGAGACAGGCAGACTGGCATTGTTCAGAGATCTTATCACTCCAAGCATGTATGCAGTCGGGTATAAATGGGAGCAGGGTGACATCACTGTTGCAGAAGAACATCTCGCCACAGGCGTATGTGACTTCGTTCTTACGCAGCTGGAATATGAGCTGGTCAGCCAATCGAAGAAAATTGATGCTGAGCCAAAAGCGCTGTTTTTTTCAATGGAGAATGAGAAACATTATCTCGGTTTAAAAATGGTATCGATCTTGTTCAGGGAACGTGGATGGAATGTTAAATTTCTACAGTCTGACCTGCCGATTGAATTAGCGCTGCAGGAAGCCGCGCGCTGGAAGCCGTCCGTGATTGGTCTCTCCTTCTCACTAAGCTACAGGGCAGAAGAGCTGAGCGGGTATCTTGAAGGCTTCCATCAACAATCCAGAGAAGCAGATATTCTCGTCGGCGGACGGCTTGTATCGAAGTTTGACTTTGCAGCTATCGCTGCAAATACCACATTCTTAAAAGATTTAAATGAACTCACGGCGTGGTTTAAGACTACCGAAAAAACTGGGCGGGATAAAGCAGATGGACAATCAGATACCACTTCCGTTATTTAAACTGAACAGACAATTACTTGTGACGCATATGCATGACCCTCGTGATCTTTTCGGTGAAACGCCAAAGTCCTTTGAAGAGCTGGCGGATGAAGGAAGTCGGGAAAAGTGCAGACGTATGTTTGAAGCTTCTGTCGAAAGGACCGAGCTCAATATGATCACTGCCGAAGGTGTCCGCTTATGTGAACTGTTCATTACAGAAACGGCGGACGGCTGGAGCGTGCTGCTCGTACCCGCTTCGAACAGTTACTTGCAAGTTGCAGATAAACTTGAGAAGCTGCAGAGCAGGTTGGCGGAGACGAATTTTGAGCTTTTTGAAAAGAGCGAAAGTCTTTCACAGGCTGTGAAACGATCGAATAAATTGTCTGGACCTTTCATCGAATTGACAGATGGTCTTGCTATCGTGCCGCTATTTGGTGATCTGTCGTTTGAAAAGCTGGATGCCATTCAGTCGAATGTGTTAAAGCGTTCTTATCATGCGCAGCCTGAACGGATATTAATTGATTTTACCGGTGTAGGGGTTATTGAACTCTCTTCAGTTGGAAAGCTTCGTGACTTTCTGCTTATTTTTGAACAGCTTGGTATTTCAACAGTTGTGATCGGCCTGCATCCGGCACACGCAAGAACGATTCTTCCTTACAGACGTGAGCTGAACTTTGATGTAGAACGGTCTGCTAAAGAAGCGGTGCGACAATGGCTTTTATCTGATGAAGGAGAGGAGAGTCCTTATGTCAAAACGGAACCAAAGCCCTTGAATCGTGTCTGATGGAGTTGAGGTCAACTTCAATTCAAATGAAGGATGGAGCAGGCTTCCGGGAAAAACCGGCTGCGTCCTGCTCACGTTTGACGACGGACCCGGCAGGCAGACTGCAGACATCGTCTCTATTTTGAATCACTATGATGTCAAAGGACTTTTTTTCTGGCAGGGGCATCTGCTTCACCATAAACGCCCGTTTCAAAACCTATTGCAATCCGGCCATGAAATCGGAACGCACGCCCATCAGCACGTCGATCTGACTAGGCTGAAACCTGAACATGTCCGCTACCAGTTGTTCACCGGCAAGCGGGAGCTTGAGCGTTTGACCGGTCAAAAGATAAGCTACTTCAGACCGCCTTACGGCAAAATAAATACAACCGTACGTACCGTTGCCAGTGAGCTTGAATTGACTACAGTGCTCTGGAATATTTCCTCATACGATTGGGATCCGCACATGACTGCAGAAACAATTGTTGAAAGAGCGGCAAATGCAGGGACAAATTCCATTGTATTGCTGCATGAAAGAAAGGTTACGGTTCAAGCTTTACCGCGATTGATTGAATCGCTTCGTGCAAACGGCCGGCATTTGTTAAGCAGGTCAGACCGGCTTCCTTTTTCCTGACAGACCCGTTCCATTATGGAGCGGGTCTGTATTATGTTATGCCGGCTGTTGCAGTCCAAACGTATATTCGGTTACACTGAAGAAAATCATGTTAAGTTTGTTCGTTGTTTATTCTTTTCAGGAAAGGAACCGTTAAGATGATGTTTCGCAAAAATCTTCAGGATTTACTTGAAGAACTGAAGCTGGACCCCCAAGTAGAGTACTGGCATACAATGGAAGAGACTGAAGCTCAATACAGCCCGTTCCCTGAACAGCTTCCGCGCCACTTGATAGATGGATTACACCGGCGCGGAGTGACATCTTTATACAGTCATCAGCGGACAGCCTTCGACGCAGCTGAAAAACAGGAAAATGTTGTGGCAGTGACACCTACAGCTTCCGGTAAAACGCTTTGTTACAATCTGCCGGTCCTACAGCGGTTCTATCAAAACCCGGCGGCGAGAGCATTGTATATTTTTCCAACAAAGGCACTGGCACAGGATCAGATGACAGAGTTAAACGAGCTTGCTGACGAATTGGAAAATGGTCTGAAATGTTATACGTACGATGGCGATACCCCGGCCGGGCTGCGTCAGAAAGTACGAAAAGCTGGACATGTGGTTATTACAAATCCGGATATGCTCCATGCTGCCGTCCTGCCTCATCATACGAAATGGATATCATTATTTGAAAACCTGGAAACGATTGTGATCGATGAACTGCATACATACCGCGGCGTATTCGGATCACACGTTGGCAACGTTATTAGAAGGTTGAAGCGCATATGCGCTTACTATGGGAGCAGTCCTACATTCATCTGCACATCCGCGACTATTGCCAACCCGGTCGAGCTAGCAGAGGAGCTGATCGGTTCGCCATTTCGGCTCGTTCAGAATAACGGTGCACCTCGGGGGAAAAAGCATATTATTTTCTATAATCCGCCGATTGTTCATGAGCAGTTTCATATTCGAAAAAGCTCAACGAAAGTCGTAAATGATCTCGCTTCTGAATTCCTCAAAAATCAGGTGCAGACAATCGTGTTTGCAAGAAGCAGAGTCCGAGTAGAGATTATTCTAAGCCGTCTCCAGCATCTTATCAAGGATGACCTGTTAAAGCAGTCGATCAGGGGTTACCGCGGCGGTTATCTTCCCAGTCAGCGGAGAGAAATTGAAAGAGGATTGAGAAGCGGGGAAACGATAGGCGTTGTCTCGACGAATGCGCTTGAGCTTGGTGTTGATATTGGCCAGCTTCAAGTATGTATCATGACCGGATACCCGGGTTCGATCGCTTCTTCCTGGCAGCAGGCAGGCCGTGCAGGCAGACGACAGGGAGAATCGGTGGTCATTATGGTTGCAGGTGCTTCTCCGCTTGATCAGTACGTGTTTCAAAATCCGGATTACTTCTTCGAGCATACGCCGGAAACAGCCCGGATTAACAAAAATAATCTCATCATTTTGTCTGATCATATTAAATGCGCCGCTTACGAGCTTCCGTTTAAAGAGGGCGATGGATTTGACGATCTTTCGCCGGAAGATACAGCAGAGTTATTGGATTATTTAACCGAAATGCGCGTGCTTCACCATCGGACTGATACGTGGCATTGGATGAGTGACGCGTTTCCGGCGCATGAGATCAGCCTGCGTTCCGCTGCCCAGGAAAACGTCGTTATTATTGACCGTACGAAGCGAGGAAGTCCGAATGTGATCGGGGAAATGGATACGTTCAGCGCCATGACGCTTCTTCATGACGAAGCAGTTTACCTGCATGAAGGAGTACAGCACCAGGTTGAACTGCTGGACTGGGATGAAAAGAAAGCGTATGTCAGGGAAGTTGAGGTGGATTATTTCACTGATGCCAACCTGGCGGTGAAGCTGACCGTGCTAGATATAGATGATAGCAGGGATGCAGGGGTCTGCTCGCTGCAGTATGGGGATGTCATGGTAACAGCAATGGCTACGATCTTTAAGAAAATAAAGCTTGATACGTATGAGAATATTGGTTCGGGTCCTATTCATCTGCCTGAGCTGGAGCTTCATACGAATGGATTCATGCTTGAATTTGATCCTGACTTTTTTGACGATTTGAACGATGAAGAAACCGAACAGCTGCTGATTGGATTCTGTCATGCGCTCTCACACGTGGCTTCTGTGCATGTTATGTGTGATAAGCGTGATATTCATGCCGTGCCGGAAGTCAAGGCGGTTCATTCCGGACGGCCGGTCGTGTATTTGTATGACAGTTATCCTGGCGGGATCGGACTGGCTCAAAAGATCTTTGAGCAGGCAGAACATGTTCTGATGAAAACGGCTGACTATGTGGACCATTGCCCTTGCAGTCACGGTTGTCCAGCCTGCACCGGCACACAGGGAATGGACGACTGGAACGTGAAACGACGGCTGCTGCAAATAATGAGGAACTTGATGGAGGGATTGGCGTGAAGCTGAAACATAAGCTGAAGCGAATGAAGAGCGGGTTGGATGAGAAGCCGGCTCAGCAACGCCGGGCACTGTCGTCTGAGGTAACTGATTTTTCTTCCATCGGGTTTTATCCATTTTATCTGGATGGAGAAGTATCCTATCGGCGGAAGCGGGAATATCCGTTATCAGACAGGCTTGTCCACAGGATCCAGTCAGTCTGCAGTGAATGGCAGAAGCTCAGCTACTGCAGTCATCCGCTACGTTTTCATGATCAGCCGGAAAATTTGTTGTTTTTCGATACAGAAACAACCGGTCTCGCTTCAGGAGCGGGAACAAAGATTTTTTTAATCGGCTATGCCCGGTTAAAAAAAGATTCTATGGAAGTTACCCAGCACTTGTTAACAGGACCCGAGCACGAACAAGCTTTTTTAGCAGGTTTTCTGGACGATTTTGCAGAATCAGACACAATTGTTTCCTATAACGGCAAATCGTTCGATTGGCCACAGGTGAAATCGAGGCATGCATTCCTGCGGGAAAGGCTGCCATTGCTTCCGGAAACAGGACATATTGATCTGCTTCATGCAGCAAGGAGATTTTGGAAAGATCGGCTTCCCTCCTGCCGGTTATCCATCATTGAAGAACACATCCTTCAGAAAAAACGAACGGATGACACACCGGGAAATCTCGCTCCCCTGCTTTATTTCGAATATTTGGAAAATGGGGATCCGCTCCGGCTTGCCGGGGTCGTCGATCACCACGATCATGATGTGAGAGTGCTTGCCGAGCTTTACGTGCATATAGCTGAAAAAGTGCTCTTCCCTGAAAGGGCAGCAGACGCAAAAGAATTATCAGCCAGTGCCCGCTGGTGGGATTACCTCAGGCATCCGGAGCAGGCGGTGCCATTCTGGGATCGTATTCCTGCCGTCCACCTTCCTCAGGAGGAGCTGCTTCCGAAAGTTAAGCATCTCCAGCGAATGCGGCAGTATGAATCTGCTTCGAAGCTTATTCGAAGCTATCCGGCTCCCTCTGCCAAACATTATGAAGAGCTTGCTAAAATCGAAGAACGAAGACTAAAAAATCGTCATGCAGCGCTGGAGGCAGTTCAAAAAGGTCTAAAGCTGAATCCGGACCCGGCAGTAGCAGCCAAACTGATAAAGCGGAAGCAGCGGCTCGAGCGCTCTGCTTTATCAGGTTAAGAAAGGAGCGCTTATGAATCAATCGTTGAATGAACAAACGACAATGATGCGACAGTCATTTCCGTTCGACCTGCTCTCAGACGAACAATTTCAGCGGATTGCTGACAGAACGGTTAAAAGCTCGTTTGAAGAGAACGAGTTTCTTTTTCGTGAAGATGAAGAGGAAATTGAAATTCATTTTTTAATAAGCGGACTTGCTAAAAATATTCTGCACAGGGAAGACGGAAAAGATATTTCTGTACGCTTTTACTATCCGGGCGACCTGATCGGTGTAATGATACTGCTGGCGGGCGGAAGCATGAATTTTTCAGTGAAGGCACTGGAAGCGTGCGATACGATCAAAATCCGCCGGGAGGTTCTCTTGGAATTAATGGGCGAAAATGAGACGTTCAGTGAAGTTATCTTGTCCAATATCGGAGACAGGATGAAGTCGCTTTACGATGAAATAAAGAAAGAACGCAGTGCAGGCGACAGGGAAAACATTGGTCTGTTTCGAACGAGAGTCAATGCAATTATGGAACGACCGTTGACGTGCAGGCGCGAGCTGGCGCTTGATGAAGCTGCCGATTTGCTTGCTTCCCATCACGCAGCAGGCCTGATTGTTACTAATCGCCGCGGACAAATTGAAGGGGTGCTGACCCAGCAGCGGGTGATTCGCGGATTACTGCACGGTGCTCGTTCTGAAGAAGTAGCCAGATGGATGGATGATCAGCCGGTAACGATTCAGGAGGATGCTTTTTCATACGAAGTTCTGACTTTTTTCAAAGATGACTATGTAGATATCGTTCCTGTTATGCGAGGAGAGACACCAGCCGGAATGCTGACGGCAGAATCATTCCTGCAGCTGCAGGATTCGCATTACCTGCAGTTGTCCTATACGCTTCAACATGCTAAAACGATCCGGGACGCTGCATCTGTGTCACCGAATCACCATCGATCGTTTATTGAATTTACAGAAGCTTTGCTTGAGGAGCGTACTCACCCGACTGAAGTCGCTGAATTTATCTCAAGCTACAACGATCAGATTCATCGCCGGATGATTCAGCTTTGTTTGCAGCAAATGAAGAAAGAAGGATACGGGAGCCCGCCGGTAGAGTTCTGCTTTATCGTTATGGGAAGCCAGGGAAGAAAAGAACAGGCTTTCAGCAGTGATCAGGATAATGGATTAATATTAGATAATTACAAACACCTGGATAACTGGCGGGAAGTAGAAGACTACTTTCACCGTTTTGCCGCTAAAGTTAACCTGTCCCTTGTCGAAGCTGGTTTTCCGGAATGCCCGGGCGGAATTATGGCCCGTGAAAGACGCTGGTGCAGAGAAATCGATGAATGGAAACGCGAAGTGTTCCGGTGGGTAAAAGAGAGCGACGCTGAAGAGGTGCGTGATTTTACGATATTTATTGACTATCGTCCCGTTTACGGGGATTTCAACCTTGCAGAAACACTGCGGGATGCGATCACAGAACGTATTCGTAAAGCAGGGCTGCTTCATGCGTATCTTATGAAAGACACGATACGCTTTCGTGTGCCGGTTAATACGTTTGGAAGATTGACGCTGAAAGGTAAACACAAAACGATCGACTTGAAAAAATCTGCATTGATGCAGATCGTAAATGGTGTGCGTATTTTTGCGATCCGATACGGTATTAAAGAGCCGGGAACTGCAGCCCGGCTTGATCAGCTTGAAAAAATGGAAGTTTTTCACCCTCGTGATGTGAAAAACGCCAGGCTTGCGATGGATGTGCTTCTGTATCACCGTCTTCGCAGAAATATTTTTCAGTTAAAGCATGATAAGCCACTATCTAATGAACTTTCACCAATGGAGCTGGAAAAGGAAGACCGGCGTCAGCTGAAGGAAGCTCTTATTATAGCTAAACGAATGCAGCAAATGAGCGAGCTCAGCTTTCAGCGAAGCAAGGGGATTTAATGATGATGTGGTTTCGCGCTCTGCGGTCCACTGCTTCTTCAGTCAGACCTTTTTTGGCGCACCGCAGGGAATGGGTTCATGCAAATCCCGAAACGATGAAAAAAGTTAAAGACACTATTCTGCGTTTCAATCAGATTCTGCCGGATTTTACTGCCCCGCCTTCAGAAGCGGACATCGTTGTTTTTGATGTGGAAACGACAGGTTTTTATCCTTTCCTTGGTGATGACATCATTTCGATCGGTGCCGTACCCGTCCGCAAGCCGCAGCATAGCTTTTATGAACTTGTACGGACAGCACGTTCGATTCCGGAGCCGATTATAGAACTCACCGGGATTGATAACAACATGATGAACGCTGAAGGAAAAGCGTTTCCCGATATGCTGCTTGAATTTCTGACTTTTGCGGAGGGCAGCTTTTTGTCCGCGCATCCGGCCAGCTTCGATGTGCGGTTTCTGCAAGTACTCTGCAGAAGATGGCGGCTTCCGGTAGTTCGGCCCTACGTGCTGGACTCGTTCCATACAGCCAGGCTTCTTTATCCGGACGCCGACGCGAGCCTGGACGGATTGATTCAGCACTTTCATATGCCGGTAATCAGACGGCATCACGCCCTCAATGATGCCATTATTACAGCAGAGGTTCTGGAGAAACTGCTTTATCGTGCTGAAAATGCAGGGTGTCACTCCATTGGTACACTCGTACATGAAACGATGATGAAGAAAAAGAGGCGCCGGAGGTAATTGCAGTATTGCTTTTCTGCTCGTTATTGGCTAACATATATAGTGGTTATCAAGCAGCAGGGAGAGAAGAGAATGGCGAAAGTCTTAGTAGCGATGTTTTTTGCGGTTATTTGTGGTACGGTCGTATTTTTTCAGTAATGAATGAGCTGTTTCGTAGAATTCTGATTCTTCGGAGCAGCTTTTCATTTAAGGAATTCAGTATGGAACGGAGGACAGCATGGCAGTGTCGATGGCAATCAGCGGATATAAACCTCATGAAATAGGCGTCTTTAATGAGCGTCATGAGCAGCTTCCTTTTCTGAAGAAGGCGCTGCGCAGGAAAATAGAGGATGCTGTAAATGAATATGGTGTGGAATGGATCGTGATCAGCGGGCAGGCAGGAGTCGAGCTCTGGGCAGGAGAAGCAGTAATCGATATGAAAAAAGAAGGTGCAGCCGTCCAGCTTGCTGTGCTTGCTCCATTTCTGCAGCAGGAGGAACGGTATCAGGAAGCTGTGAAAGAGCTCTACCAGACAGTCTGGCAGCAAAGCGATTACCGTGCCTGGATAACTGAGCGTCCATATGAATCCCCTGAACAGTTAAAGCAGAAAAACAGGTTCATTGTAGACAAGACTGATGTCATGCTGCTGCTTTATGATACAGACAAACCCGGCACACCGTCTTTCTACCTGGAAGCTGCACATTCCAGACAGGAACGGGATCATTATCCGATTGTGTATATCACCCCGGATGATATCGAAGACGCGGTCCGAGACGAGCTGGATGACTGGAATTGACAGATAGCAGGATGTCTGAAAAAATGAAAGTATTACGGTAATGAGGTGACCTATATGGAGCGAAAAAATAAGCTGACTAAAAACGATATTTATGAAAAAGAATTTAAAACGAGTATGCGAGGCTACAATCAGGATGAAGTGGATCAATTTCTTGACGAGATCATCAAAGACTATGAAGCGTTTGAAACACATATTCAGACGCTCGAAAAAGAGCTTGAAGAAGCTAAGTTTGCACAGCCTGCCCGTACAGAATCACGTGTACAATCAAAGCCGCAGCCCGCAGCCGGAAACACTAATTATGATATTTTAAGGCGACTGTCCAATCTTGAAAAACACGTTTTCGGGAGCAAACTGAACGAATAATGATGGCGGAAGTGTATATAGATGCAGCGACAGCCGGTAATCCTGGTCCATCAGGAGCCGGAATTTATATTAAGGCTGGCGGAGAACATTATCGCTATGCTGTACCGCTTCCGGAAATGAGCAACCACGAGGCCGAGTTCCATGCATGTCTGGAAGCAATAAAGCGCTGTGAAGATCTTCATGTCAGCATCCTTTCAATACGGTCGGATTCGAAAATACTCGTCGATTCGATTGAAAAAAACTATGCTAAAAACCGTACATTTAATATGCTCCTGCGTGAAATTGACGAAAAGTCGAAGCAGTTTGATTATGTATTTGTTAAGTGGATTCCTTCCAGTCAAAACGGAGAAGCCGATTCATTGGCCCGGAAAGCGCTCAGACGATAATTCACCACCTATACAGCTCTGCGAATCTGTGATATGATTAATTTCGTTGTTTTTCAACGTCCATCTGTGTTCAGGTAATCGCTGTTTCTTAACAGAAACAGAGGAAAGTCCATGCTCGCACAGCCTGTGATGGCTGTAGTGTTCGCGCCTGGCGAAACCATAAGCCAGGGCAGCCTGATAAAGGCTGACGGCAGAAGGAATGCCTACGTCCGTATATCGGATATGGCAAACACTTCTTGAAAGTGCCACAGTGACGAAGCTCTGCTGGAAACGGCAGAGGTGGAACGAGGTAAACCCCGCGAGTGAGAAACCCAAAATTTGGTAGGGGCACTTCTGCAAAGGAATCAAACGGAGCAGAAGGCACTGCGTTAAGCGGTGCAGACAGATGATTACCGCACCGGTACGAGGGTGACTCCCGATCGCAGTACGGTGTACAGAACATGGCTTACAGAACACAGATGGTGTCTTTACGGAATGTCAGCCTCCACGTGCATATAGCGTGGAGGCTTTTTTCAAATGAATACTATTAGACCGGGAGAGGAAAAGCATGACAACTTACACACTGCTCGCAACGACAACAATGGGATTGGAATCGCTTGCTGCAAAAGAGTTAAAAAAACTGGGATTTACAGATTTAACAATTGAAAATGGCAGAGTCCGGTTTGAAACAGATGCACTGGGCATTGCCAGAGCGAATTTATGGCTCAGAACAGCAGATCGCATCAAGCTTTTAGTCGGCGAATTCGAAGCACGCTCATTTGAAGAACTATTCGAAAAAACGAAAGCCCTGCCATGGCAGGATTTTATAAGTAAAGATTCTGAATTTCCGGTGCTTGGCAGAAGTGTGAAATCAGATTTGTTCAGTATTTCAGACTGTCAGGCAATCGCCAAAAAAGCGATTGTAGAAAAGCTCAAGCAGGCGTACCCAATCGAATGGTTTGAGGAAACCGGACCGATGACGAGAGTCGAGGTAGCCCTTCACAAAAATACGGCCCAGCTGACGCTTGATACAAGCGGCGAAGGGCTTAACCGACGGGGATACCGTACCCGCCATAACCAGGCGCCGCTTAAAGAAACACTTGCTGCCGCTTTGATTCAGCTAGCCAACTGGTACCCGGACATCCCGTTTCATGATCCGTTCACCGGATCCGGTACCCTTCCAATCGAAGCAGCCATGATTGCTCAAAATATTGCACCGGGTGTTAACCGGGACTTTGCTTTTACCAAATGGGAATGGTACGACAGCGGACTTTATGAGCGTGCACTTGAGGAAGCAGAAGATCTGGCGAACTACGATACGAAGTTTGAAATCATCGGCTCCGACATCGATCATAAAATGGTCGAACTGGCGCGCTATAATGCTACAGAAGCTGGTTTTTTTGATCAAATATATATCAAACAAATGAGCCTGCGCGATTTCTCACCTAAAAGCGAAAAAGGAGTGTTGATCGGCAACCCTCCATATGGTGAGCGTATGCAGGATCTGCCCTATGTTGAAAACCTGTACCGGGAGCTTGGAACGATCATGAGCCGACACCCTCACTGGAGTGCCTATATTCTGGCAACGCATGAAAAGTTTGAAGAGCTTTACGGCAAAAAAGCCACGAAGCGCCGCAAACTTTATAACGGCAGCCTAAAAACGCAGTATTACCAGTATTGGGGAGAAAGACTGCCCAAATAAAAGAATACGTTTGCAACGAAACGGTGCGCTCCTTTATAATTGGCGCAGAAGGAGGCTGAGGCCGATGCTGACAGATAAGCGGAACAGACCACTCCGGGATTTGAGAATTTCTGTTACCGATCAGTGCAATCTCAGGTGCCGGTACTGTATGCCTAAAGAAATTTTTGACGATCACTTTCCATTTCTCGGCCAGGATCAGCTTCTCACGTTCGATGAAATAGTTCAGATCGTTCACGCATGCCGGACGACGGCTGACCTGAAAAAGCTGCGAATTACCGGCGGGGAACCGCTCTTACGAAAAAATCTCCCCGATTTAATCGGTCGGTTGCGGCGCGAAACGAAGATCGATGATATTGCGATGACGACGAATGGAATACTGCTTCCCAAAAAAGCGCACGTATTAAAAGAAGCAGGGCTTTCCAGGGTGTCCGTCAGTCTGGATTCGCTTAATAACAGCCGGTTTCAAGCTATTACCGGCCGCACGCTGAAAGTAGAGCACGTTTTAAACGGAATTAAAGCAGCAGAAGACGCCGGCCTTCCGGTTAAAATAAATATGGTCGTAAAAAAAGGGATGAATGAAGAAGATATTCTGCCCATGGTTGAACAGTTTAAAGGCACCGGTGTTATTGTGCGCTTTATTGAGTATATGGATGTAGGCAACGCAAACGGCTGGAAGCTTGACCACGTGATCACAAAAGCTGAGATTGTGGAAATGATAAACGCTGTACACCCACTCGAAGAGGCACCGGCAAACACACCAGGTGAAACAGCCTCCCGCTACCAATTTAAAGACGGCAGCGGAGAAATCGGCGTCATTTCTTCTGTATCAGATGCCTTCTGTGCTGCCTGTAACAGAGCGAGACTTACTGCTGACGGACAGTTCATCACATGTCTGTTCGCTTCAAAAGGGCATGATTTAAAAGCGGTGCTGCGTAACGAAGGCGAGTCGATCGATTCTGCAATCGCTCGGATATGGACCGGACGCAAGGATCAATACTCAGAAGACCGCCTAAAGCAGACAGCGGACAGAAAAAAGGTGGAAATGCACCGCGTCGGCGGATAACAGCTTCATTTACAGCAAATAACCTTCCGCATAATATGCGGAAGGTTATTTGCATGCTAGTCGTTTTCATGATCCGGGTATTCCATCCCGCCGCTTCTGTAAAAGACAATTTCACCTATATCATAATCATAAATGACTTTAACTCCTCTGAAATACCATGCGTCTTCATCAGTCACGAAAAAAAAGATACCGGCTTGCTTTACTTCAGACCCCGCGAGCCCGGGTCTGCCTTTCTCAACACCTGCGGAAAAACCGCCGGAGCCGACGCCGCCGACTCTGGCAAACAGCCTCACACTGTCACCCTCTGCAAGCTGCATTTCTTTTTTATAAAACTGCGCAGCTTCTTCTGATACTGTAAATAGTTCCATCTGTTATCACCTGTTTTCATTTTCTCATTCAGTCGCCTCGGAATCAAGCTGTAAGCTGTTTAGTTCAGGTTGAAAAAAGGAATAGAATGTCATCCTGTACCATTTTTACATAGCTGCAGGACTTCAGGTATAAAATTTCCAGAACAGGGGCTGAACGAATGATAGAATTTAATCAAGTTTCAAAAGCGTTCCCGGATGGTACAAAGGCGGTCTCCGGGAGCAGCTTTATCGTGGACAAAGGCGAATTTTTCGTTTTAATCGGACCGAGCGGATGCGGAAAAACCACGACGATGAAAATGATTAACCGGCTTATTGATGCATCAGAAGGTACAATCTCGATCAACGGAAGTGATATCCGCTCTAAAAACATTCACAAACTGCGTTGGGAAATCGGCTACGTCCTTCAGCAGATTGCTCTGTTTCCGCATATGACGATAGCAGAAAACATCGCCATTGTTCCGGAATTGAAAGGGTGGGATAAAAATACTGTTTCCGATCGAATTGATGAATTACTCCAGATGGTCGGACTGGATCCTGCTACCTACCGCGACAGAATGCCTGCAGAGCTCTCAGGCGGACAGCAGCAGCGGATAGGAGTCGTCCGGGCTCTGGCCGGTGATCCTGATATCCTGTTAATGGATGAACCATTCAGCGCACTTGACCCGATATCCCGCAGTCAGCTTCAGCGGGATATTGCAAAACTTCAGCAGGAAATTCAAAAAACGATCGTTTTCGTCACACACGATATGGAAGAAGCACTCCAGCTCGGAGACAGAATTGCAGTCATGAAAGAAGGGGAAATTATTCAAATTGCCTCACCCTCCGAATTGATTGCCAATCCTGCTGATGAATTTGTGGCTTCGTTTATCGGCAAGAAAACTTCTCCCTGGGATATGACGCTTGAAGCGATTGATGCTTCTCCGGAAGCAGCAGGACCATCGATCTCGAGGCATACAACGATCCGTGAAGCATTCCATATTATGAAAGAAAAAAATGTTTCCTCTCTTTCACTTGATCAGTCAGATCAGCACGTGTCACTTGAGATGCTGACAGGCTTTGTACAGCAGTTTACGGACCACGACAGAGGGGAGGGAGTGAAATGACGAATATAGAAACGTTTTTTCAACTGCTTCGTGAGCGATCGGATCTACTGACGACTGCTTTGTGGCAGCATATTGAGATGTCGCTGATTTCCCTTTTGATTGCGGTTTTTATCGCTGTACCGCTCGGCATTTTCCTCGCTATGTACAAAAAAGGAGCTGAGCCAGTTATCGGAACGACAGCAGTCATACAGACTATACCTAGTCTTGCACTGCTGGGGTTTCTAATACCATTTGTCGGCATCGGAACTACGCCGGCGATCATCGCTCTCTCTGCCTATGCGCTGATGCCGATTCTTCGAAACACCTACACCGGTGTTAAAGGAGTAGATCCCGCTCTTGCCGAAGCGGCCCGCGGAATGGGGATGACTTACCAGCAGCAGCTGATGAAAGTACAGCTTCCTCTCGCTATGCCTACAATCATGGCAGGAATTCGAACTGGTATGGTGCTAATCGTGGGAACTGCTACTCTCGCAGCGTTAGTCGGTGCCGGTGGGTTAGGTGACTTGATCATGACCGGACTGAACAGAAGCAATAACTATTACATCCTGATGGGCGCGATCCCGGCAGCTCTGCTGGCCTTGTTATTTGACGCTGTTCTGCGAATGACTGAAAAGCGGTCGAGCGGATCGTCCATTCGTCCGATCTTTGCTGTTGTAACAGCAGCTATTCTCCTCGTGGCGGTGCCAAACGTCTATCAGGCTTTTGATGGACGCGGTGGAGGTGCTGAAGAAATAACGCTGGCCGGAAAGCTGGGAGCCGAACCTGAGATCATCATCAACATGTACAAACTGCTGATTGAAGAAGAAACGAATTACGAAGTTGTACTGGAAGAAGGATTAGGTCAGACTGATATCGTGTTTCAAGCGCTGTTAAATGAGGATATTGATGGATATTTTGAATTTACCGGCACTGCGATAACGAATTTGCTGAACGAAGAGCCGGTTTCAAATGATGAAGAAGAAGCGTTTATTCAAGCACGGGACGGAATGTTTGATGAATACGGCCTTGTCTTTCTGGAGCCGATGGCCTACCAGAACACCTATGCGCTGGCTGTAACAGAAGAACTGCAGGAGGAAACAGGAGTGGAAACAATTTCAGACCTTACTTCCTTTGAAGATGAGCTGACCGCTGCGTTTACTTTTGAATTTTTCGACCGCACGAGTGACGGATATCCCGGAATACAAGAGGTGTACGGGCTGGATATAGCCGATGTTCAGACAATGGATCCTGGCTTACGGTCTGAAGCGCTGGTTGCCGGAGATGTCGACGTAATCGATGCTTATTCGACAGACAGTTATATGATTCGTTACAATCTCATTGCACTGGAAGACGATGAGAATGTATTCCCACCTTTCAACGGGGCTCCGCTTTTACGGGAGGATGTTCTGATCGACTATCCTGAGCTGGAACCGATCCTGAATCAGCTCGGGGGAATGATCTCTGAAGAGGAAATGATGGAAATGAATTACGAAGTTGATGAAAATGATGCGGATGCAAGCGCAGTCGCAGAAAATTATCTTGTTGAGGCAGGTTTACTGCCGGCAAATGGTGAATAAGTAAAGTATAGAATCAATTTTGCCGGTAATCGGCCGTTAAAGGGGGAATCAGAATGTTTCAGCATATTCTGCTAGCAGGCGACGGCTCTAAGCATGCGATGCGGGCATGTGAGAAAGCTGCCTATATTGCTTCACGCACTGAAGGTGCCCAGATCACACTTATACATGTAGTCGATGACCTCCCGACAAGAACAGACGTAATGGATGAAGAAATGCGTCCAAGGGACATTCCATCTCATCGAAAAAAACGAGTGGAGTCGATGGAGCATTACTTGCAGGGAAAGGAAGTACACTATACCGTAAAGCACATATTCGGAGAGCCTGGACCTGCCATCGTGAGAGAAGCCAATGAACAGAAAGCGGATTTGGTCGTCATCGGCAGCAGAGGCTTAAACCAGTTTCAGCAAATGGTGCTTGGGAGCGTGTCACATAAAGTGGCAAAGCGCGCCGAATGTCCGGTTATGATTGTTAAATAGGAGGAATAAATATGCTGAACCAAGAGCAAAAACGCGAGCTGCTGGAAACTGCAAACGTCATCGCAGTTGTAGGTCTTTCGGATAAACCGCACCGTACTTCATACCAAGTATCAGAAGCCATGCAAAAAGCGGGCTATACGATCATACCAGTTAATCCGAACGTGAATGAAGTGCTTGGAGAAAAATCGCTGTCGTCTATCAGAGAACTTCCGTCAGACGTAGATCTCGTAAACGTATTCCGGCGCAGTGAATTCCTTCCTGAGCTGGCAGACGATTTTCTGGAAACAAACATCCCCGCATTCTGGGCCCAGCTGGGCGTATTTGATCGGGGTACGGCGGAAAAACTGGAACGCGGCGGGAAACAAGTCGTCATGGATGCCTGTATTAAGGTGGATCATGCCCTGTTAGTAAAAAAATAATCAGGCAAATACTGAGTTTCATTAACATGGGTTAATTGCAAGCGGTATAAGTGAATGCAAAAAAGAACCCGGTGCAGGGCGTTCATTCCTGCCCGGGTTTTTTGTTCATGCTAAAACGGAAGACGGTTGAGTATATCGAATACCCTCAAGTCAATTTAAATTAATACGTACATACGTTTGACAAGTGTTGCACCTTTGCGCTAATAATAGATACAGAGAAAGCCGTGATACGGAATTGAAAGTGTGGTAAAGTAAGACAGGCACAAGGACCTGCAGGAAAGGGGTTACGATAAGTGGTTAAACAGACTTTTGATTATAATGATGAAGCAATACAGGTGCTGGAGGGACTGGAAGCAGTCAGAAAAAGACCTGGTATGTATATCGGGAGCACCGATCACCGTGGCCTTCACCATCTGATATTTGAAATAGTAGACAACTCCGTTGATGAAATATTAGCCGGCTTCGGCAACACGATTGAAGTAACGCTTCACCGAGATGATTCTGTAACGGTCCGGGATAACGGACGCGGCTATCCGACAGGCATGCACGCCATGGGTAAACCGACGCCCGAAGTTATTTTAACAGTTCTTCACGCTGGCGGTAAATTCGGACAGGGAGGCTACAAAACGAGCGGAGGCCTTCATGGGGTCGGTGCTTCTGTTGTAAATGCTCTGTCTTCCGAATTAAAAGTAGTAATCCACCGGGACGGCTCGGTTTATGAACAGACATTTCTGCATGGCGGAAAACCTGCAGGAACGCTTAAAAAAACAGGATCAACAAAAAAAACCGGGACAATATTAACGTTTAAGCCGGATGAACTGATTTTTCAGCAGCGCAGCTTCCATTACGAAACAGTTGCTGAACGGCTTCGTGAGGCAGCCTTCCTTTTAAAAGGAACAACGTTGAAGCTTCTGGATGAGCGAAGCGGCGAGAGTGAAACGTTTTTATACGAAACGGGGATTGAGGCGTTCGTTGATTATTTAAATGAAGGAAAAGAAACACTTCACCGCGTCGTATCGATGGAAGGTGTACAGGACGAAATTGAAGTTGATTTTGCTTTTCAATACAATGACGCCTATACTGAGAATATTTTGTCATTTGTTAATAATGTCAGAACGAAAGACGGCGGCACCCATGAACTAGGTGTAAAAACCGCGGTCACGAGAACAGTCAATGAGCACGCCAGAAAGCTTTCCCTACTGAAAGAAAAGGACAAAAATCTGGATGGCAGCGACATTCGTGAAGGTTTTACAGGCGTTCTTTCCGTACGAGTGCCGGAGCACCTGCTTCAATTCGAGGGACAGACAAAAAGTAAACTTGGTACAGCTCAGGCCCGCACGGCAGTGGATCAGGTCATTACATCGCGTCTGATGTATTATCTGGAAGAAAATCCGGAGTTCAGCAATGCACTCATTCGTAAAGCGGTACGTGCTTCCCAGGCCAGAGAGGCTGCACGTAAAGCACGTGAGGAAGCCAGAAGCGGCAAGAAAAACAAGCGTAAGGATGCAATGCTTTCCGGAAAGCTGACACCCGCTCAAAGTAAAAATGCAGCTAAAAATGAACTGTATCTTGTAGAGGGTGATTCAGCAGGCGGTTCAGCGAAGCAGGGCCGGGACAGGAAATTTCAGGCCGTCCTTCCCCTCCGCGGAAAAGTGATCAATACCGAAAAAGCAAAGCTTGCTGATATTATGAAAAACGAAGAAATACGAACGATAATCTACGCTGTAGGTGGAGATGTCGGAGCTGATTTTGATGTGACGAGTATTAATTATGACAAAATTGTCATTATGACCGATGCAGATACGGACGGAGCGCACATCCAGGTTCTGCTGCTGACATTCTTCTACCGCTATATGCGTCCGCTCATCGAGCATGGAAAAGTATATATTGCACTTCCGCCTCTGTATAAAGTCAGCCGTGGGACAGGCAAAAAAGAGAAAGTTGAATATGCGTGGAACGAAGATGGCCTGCAGGACGCAATGAAACAGGTAGGCAAAGGTTATACGGTTCAGCGCTATAAAGGGTTGGGTGAAATGGATGCCACTCAGCTTTGGGAAACCACAATGGACCCCGAATCACGCACGCTGGTGCGGGTAACGCTGGATGATATTGCGCGAGCTGAAAAGCATGTATCGACGCTAATGGGAGATAAGGTCGAACCGCGCAGAAACTGGATTGAAAAACATGTTGCTTTCGGGCTCGACGAGGAAAGCAATATTATGGAAAACGATAGTCTGCACGTAACTGAGGAGGATTAGTTTTGGCTGAGAAAGAGCGATATCTCGACCTTCCGCTCGAGGAAGTACTTGGAGACCGATTTGGCAGATACAGTAAATACATCATTCAAGATAGAGCACTTCCAGACGCAAGGGACGGCTTGAAGCCGGTGCAACGGCGTATTCTGTACGCCATGTATACGGATCGGAACACATCTGATAAACCGTTCCGGAAATCAGCGAAGACTGTTGGTAACGTTATCGGTAATTACCACCCTCATGGGGATTCTTCGGTGTATGAGGCTATGATCCGTCAAAGTCAGCACTGGAAAATGAGAATGCCGTTAGTGGAAATGCACGGGAATAATGGATCAGTAGACGGCGATCCGCCGGCTGCCATGCGCTATACGGAAGCCCGTATGGCAAAGCTGTCAGAAACGATGCTGACCGATATTCATAAGCAGACCGTCGATTTCATGCCCAACTTTGATGATTCCCAGGAGGAACCGGTGGTATTGCCTGCTCCGTTCCCAAATCTTATCGTAAACGGCTCTACAGGTATCTCCAGCGGATACGCGACCGATATTCCGCCGCACAATCTGGGAGAGGTTATCGATGCGGCTGTTAAGCTGATAGATCAGCCCGATGCATCAATCGATAAACTAATGGAAACGATTAAAGGCCCTGATTTTCCTACCGGCGGTATTATTCAAGGCGTCGAAGGAATCAGACAAGCATATGAAACCGGACGAGGAAAAGTAGTCGTTCGAGGAAGAGCTGAAATAGAAGCGCTTCGCGGCTCCAGAGAACAGATCGTAATCACGGAAATTCCATTTGAAATTAATAAAGCTTCACTCGTTAAAAAGATGGACGAACTTCGCATTGATAAGAAAGTAGAAGGAATTGCGGAAGTCCGGGATGAAACAGATCGTACCGGGATGCGGATTGTAGTGGAGTTGAAAAAAGATGCGGATGCGAAAGGCGTATTGCATTATTTATATAAAGCAACAGATTTGCAGACGCAGTTTAACTTTAATATGGTTG
The DNA here is from genome assembly GCF_012034335.1 of Alkalicoccus luteus. Lineage (GTDB taxonomy): Bacteria > Bacillota > Bacilli > Bacillales > Salisediminibacteriaceae > Alkalicoccus > Alkalicoccus luteus_A. The sequence continues at coordinate 48,237 of NZ_JAATHJ010000007.1, forward strand.
CAATCGCTGATAAAACTCCTCGGCTGATGAGTCTGAAATCCCTGTTGGAAGCTTATCTTGTGCATCAGAAACAGGTAATCATCAGGCGGACGAATCACGATCTTCGTAAGGCAAAAGAACGTGCGCATGTGCTTGAGGGACTGATTAAAGCAGTTTCCATTCTTGATGAAGTGATAGCAGTTATCCGCTCTGCCAATGACAAACAGGATGCCCGCAGAAAGCTGCAGGAGGCGTTCTCATTCTCAGAGGAGCAGTCGGAAGCTATCGTTATGCTTCAGCTCTACAGACTGACGAATACGGATATTACAACGCTTGAGAAAGAAGCAGAGCAGTTAAGAAAGAATATCGAGACATGGGAAGCCCTGCTTGGATCAGATAAAAAACTGGCAGCTGAAATGAAAAAGGAGCTGCGGAGCATTAAAAAAGACTTCAATGATGAGCGCCGGACGGATGTAGAAGAGCAAATTGAGGAAATTAAAATTGATCTTGAAGTTCTTGTACCGCCTGAAGATGTACAAATTTCGGTATCCAAGGAAGGGTATTTAAAGCGCTCGAGCATTCGCAGCTATACAGCCTCCAATGGTGAAGCCCCTTCAATGAAAGAATCTGACAGGCTTCTATTCAGCGGGGAAGTCAATACTCAGGATACTGTTCTTCTCTTCACGAAAAGCGGCTCATACGCCTATCTGCCTGTGCATAAAATTCCTGAAATGAAATGGAAAGACGCAGGGCAGCATCTGGCAAATATCATTTCGATTGATAGTCAGGACAGCATTGTCGCTGTAAGCGTAGTAAAACAGATTAAAGATGCTGTTGGCTACTATACGTTCGTGACGAAAAAAGGTCTTATTAAGCGGACACCTGTAAAAGATTACGAAGCGCAGCGGCATTCGAAGTCTCTGATGGCTGTTAAAGTAAAAAAAGAGGATGAGCTCATTCAGGTGCTTGAAACAAACGGTAATACTACTTTGACTATCTCAACTCTGCACGGCTACAGTCTTACTTTTTCAGAAAATGAAGTAAGTCCAACCGGTCAGAGAACAAGCGGGATGAAGGCCATTAATTTAAAAGATGAAGACTCAGTGGCTGGTGCATGTATTCAAAATGGAAGCAGCTCTCTGTTAATTGTCACTAACCGCGGAGCAGTGAAGCGCATGCTGCCATCTGTGCTTGAAACAGGATCGAGAGCATCACGAGGCGTGCGTATTCTTAAGGAGCTTAAGAAGAATCCGCATCGAGTTGTATTCACAGCTGCTGTCAGCGGGGATGACGTCATTGCGATTCAAACAAACGACGGAGTAGTTGTAGAGCAGAATGCAGCCAAAGTCAGGCCCAGTGACCGTTACACGAACGGAAGCTTTGTCGTAGATGCAGCTGCAGGCGGAGGAATAAAAGACGTCTGGATTTATCGAAAATAAAAATTGAAAATAGGGGAGGCAGCAGTTTAGTCTCCCTGACTTTTTCATAATGATTGACTTAATTAAAGTATAATAGTATACAGTATTATACCACTGTAAATTATATAAAAAATATATAGAAACAATTAACAAAGGAGGGGAACTGATGCCTTTCGGCTATAGTCAATTCTTGCGTAAAGAGGGATTTAAGACTGTTACTATAGATGAGCATGTTCGTTATCTGGAGTACTTTTTTGCTTACGTCGATGCACGTTATAAACGCAGAAAAGAACTTTTTGAAATAACGCCTGCTGACATCAAAGATTTTTTACACTCGCGTACCGATAGTAAGCCGCAGACAATCAATAAAATTATCAGTATCTTGAAACGCTTTTTTGATTATGCGTGGCACGAAGGAAAAGTAGCAGTCGATCCGGCGCAGAAACTCGCATATGCTGCGATTGAGATGGAAAGACTTGCATCACCAACTTATGAAGATATATTAACTATGGAAACCGCTTATTTACAATCTGAAGAACCAATAAAAAGAAAATGTATTTTTATATTAACCGTAGCAGGGCTTCGTCCTGATGAATTTGCGATTAAGATGGATGAAATCATTGTTGAGGCAACTAAAGTTAAACTATTTATCAGCAAGCAAGCACATGAACGCATTTTAACGTTCTTAGATAAACGAGCTGAAGTTTTAACGCAGTATATAAACAGCCGCCATGGATATATTTATTTACTGTCATCAACTGATCGAAATGGGACGGAGAAGCCTTTACAGCGAATGACGCTGACTATCAATCTGCAGAAAATATCTGAGTTTTTTCAGCTTGAATCGTCACTGACAACGAATACAATCAGAAGAGCAAAGGCTCATTATTTGTTACAATCTATGACATATGAAGATGCTGCTGCGGAGCTTGGGATTGATAAAATCAGTTTAATGAAGCTCACTGCAGATTAATGTTTATTTCATCTCAATTTCTGAAGTAATCTTTAGTTTTGAAACATAGTATTTGTTTCACTTGTTGGTTCGCATAATTTATATTATGTAAACTAGAATGGAATAAAAAACAAAGAGCAGTTTTTCAACTGCCCTCTTCGTCTGATTACTTCTCGTAAAACGTATCCGGAATGGCACCGAACGTGCGCTGATGATAAAGCAGCGGCTTTTTACCTGAATCATCTGTATCTTCTACTTTACCGATCAAAATCGTATGGTCGCCCGCATCAATCGTCTGAAACACGCTGCATTCCAGCAGACCACTGTATCCGGCAATAACCGGCAGTTCTCTGGATGACGTTTTCCAGTCAACCTGGCTGAACCGGTCTGTTCCTTTTGTTGCAAAAAGCATGCATATGTCGCCCTGATCTGCAGCAAGTGTATGCACCGCAAATCCTTTTTGGTTTACAAACTCATCGTGTGTAGACACATTTTTATCAATCGCCCAGGATATGAGCATTGGATCCATTGAAACAGATGTAAATGAATTTACCGTGAGTCCTACTGGTTCTCCTTCAGCAGTTGCTGCAGTGACGACCGTCACACCGGTCGGATAATTTCCCATAATACTTCTGAATGTTGTTTGATCTGCCATGATAGTCACTCCATTCCCGTCTCAGTTTCATTTTTTTTCTACAATTCTACTTTATCATGATAATTGAACGATTGCGAAGATCACGCAAATTTACGGTACCAGCTGGTGATCATTCGCTGTTCAGCAGCTGGATTATGTCTCGTCCGGGCTGTTTCAAGAGCTGCATCTGAAAGTGCTTGATAGATTTTTTTATCCTGAAGGCTTATCAGTGCAGTTACAAATGATGACTGATCGTTAAACACAAACCCATTAATTCCGTGCTGAATAACTCCTTTATTCCCGTCAATGTCTGAGACCAGAGCAGGTCTGGCTGCTGCCATTGCTTCTAAGAGCGCAGATGACTGCCCTTCACTGGAAGAGTGATTGATCACAGCATGATGTGATTCGTAAAGTGTCTGCATTGACGACTGATTAACGGACGGCATAATTGTTAGCCAGCTGCACTCAGCTTCCAGTTCATCAAGCCTGGTTTTTTCTGCCTCTTCCAATACTGGACCAACTACGGTAAGCGTAAGCTCACTGATTACTTCTCTTGCTTTCGCACACGCTGCAACTGCTTCCGGAATTTGTTTAATTCGCCTGATTCCTGCTGGGATTAATAATTTAAATGGGGGCGGTTCAGGTGCTGAAGCTACCTTCACATGAGGCACTGATTGAGGAAGCACCTCTGTTTTCGCTTGGAATTCAACTGGAATTTTTTGCTTCATGTATTCATCAAAAACATGGATGAGCGATGCTTTCTTCAGAACTTCAACTACAGCTGGATGCCGGTCACTGTTGTTCAGGTCATAATTAATGTCTGTGCCCGTGATTGTGATAATAAAAGAAGCTCCCTCTGTCATATGTTGCAGCACGGGATAAAATTTAAAGGCGTGAAAACCGTGAACAATATCCGCTGCGCCTAATATGTCAGCATTCAGCTTGCCCGTAGTATCCATCGCCGTAACTTGAAATCCTGCCGCAGCCGCAGCTGTCTCAATACGGTCTGCTGTTATTTTGTTGCCTCTCTGCACGTCTAGGTGCGGGGCAGCTATCACCAATTGCGTCTGCACGAATGATACCTCCAAACGAAAGACGCTGCAGCGCTTGCAGCGTCAGTCTCATACTTTATAGCGGACGCCTTCCCTCATATCCGTCCTTTGGATAATGAAAAAACGCAATCCTGTCTTCCCCTTCTTTCCAGCAAAGCAATATCTCTTTCTTACCTTTAAACGATGGAAAGTCAACAAGCCCTGGTTCAATTCCTTTTAGCTGAGCTCCGCTATTCTGAATATTTGAAACGTGAAGCTGAGCCTGCATTTCAATAAACTCCAGCTGACACTCCAGTTTAAATAGATAACCAGTTTGTGTCGTTACGTGCTCCGTCTTATTGTCTTTAATGGAATGATATACGTTCCACTTCTCGTCAAATTCGTCCTGAATTGATTTAAGCTGATCAATCTCACGCTTAATCATCGGAATTAATCTGTTCGCCTGCTCGACGGTAAAATATTTTTTAGCCATACAGGGCACCTCCCGTAGTTATATTCCGTCATACATCATACGTCCTGCATAGTGACCAGTGAGGAAAACGAATACAGCACCCAATACAGCAAGAAGGGCAAGCCCCCAGCGGATATACGTGCTGTCTTTAATGATATTAAATGCAATCCCGATATTAAGAATAATATAGGTGATCAGTGAATAAAGAGCAAATTGCTGATGCAGTCCTAAAAATTCTCCTACGGAATCTCCGTATATCTGAATCGCCGTGCCTACTGCTGCTTCTCCGGACTGATAGGAAATAATGCCGCCTATCGTACCGATTGTCACTACCCAAAGCGCTGCCCGGTCATAAAACCACGGCCTCCAGAGTGACAACAGTACAAATAATGTGCCTACTACCCAAAGTGCGACTGGCACATGTACTATAGCAGGATGTAACGGTTCAGGAATAATATACAAAACAACCACCTCTTAAACGTTGTGTTCAATCATTGTTCATGTTTTGTATATACCCTAACTTGTGAGAAGTAAAACATAATCAGGAAGGCTGTTTTCGACGGTGGCGCCACATGAGCCATTTGAATCGGATTTTACACCCTATGCAATAACCGCAGAGGGCGGCAGCAGATGCAGCTGTCACCATAAGCGCTGAAATCATGCCCCAAACAGGTTGTCCTGCTGCAAATAAGCCGGCAGAAATCGTTAAAAGTGTGAGGGCAATAGACTGATTAAACAGCATCTGTCCTCTCTCTTCCTGCGGCCAGCTTTTGCTGCTTCCGGCTAGCTTCATCACCGGCTTAGCGAGCGGGTTCCACCTGAACAGCACAATCGAGGCTGCGGGTACAAGGGCAGCAGCCAGAAAATAGGGATGTACAACAGCCCCGGTAAATGAACCAACTGCAATGACAGCTTGCGTTGTCCGAACGACAGGCTGCGGTATTCCGTTTGAACGGACGGTCATGAAATCACTCCGTACTGTTTAAATGCCTGAACTATACCATCTTCATCATTTGTGCCTGTTACAAAGTCAGCATGCTCTTTTACTTCATCCTGTGCATTGCCCATCGCGACTCCTGCTCCTGCGCGCTGGATCATTTTAATATCGTTTAAACTGTCTCCGCAGGCCATTACTTGGGCTATGTCCAGTTTCTTGCGTTTTAAAACATGTTCAATTGCATTTGCTTTATGAACTCCTGATGCGTTTACTTCAATATTTAATGGGTGTGAGTTGCTGATCTCTAATCCGTCATAGCGGCTCAGCTCCTGAAGAATAGCCTCGCGCACTTGATAATCATCAAGATCATAACCAAATTTAAGCCACTCTTCAGACGCAATGTTATCAGGCATTTCCCGCTTCCACACCTTTGAAGTCGAAGCAGCCCAGTGTCTCGCTTTATAAGTGTGCTTAAGCTCCCACATCATCTCCACGAGGTCGGTATTCAATGGCCGGCGATCCACAAGCTCAGGTCCGGGAAACAGCCAGATTTCGCTGCCGTTTCCGGTAATAATATATTCATTTAGGCCGAGCGCTTTCGCATGGTCCTGTGCAGCCGGAAGTGACCGTCCGGTAGCAATCATCACATCGACCCCTTTACGGGATGCTTCATGAATCGCTGAACGGGTTTTATCGGTCACATGGTCCTGGCTGTTAAGCAGGGTGCCGTCCATATCGAGGACGGCGAGTTTAATTTCTGTCATTTTATCATCCATCTCCTTTTACCAGTAGAAAAAATACAGTACTACACCTGCTATGGCCGGGATAAACCCTACGGCATACAACCCAATCAGCAGTCCGAAGTGCAGTTTTTGCTTTTTTTGATTTTCGTAGCCCTCATCTTCCGGATTTCTTGCGACTTGAATCGTCCAGAAAAGTGCGATGATACAAATGATCAAAGCGGGAATAACGTAGATCATCATGTTCTCGGATGCACTCATATGAAGCTTCCTTTCTCTTCAGGAGCCGGTATATGCTCAAGTTTTTGTTCCAGAACGGCAAGCTGATCCGGATCGCTCAGCAGCTCCAGACGTTCTTTCTCTTCATTCAGCTGTTCCGTTACCGCCTGACGGCACTGGACAGCCAGCTCCTTTAACCGTGATGCGAGTTCCTGTTTCGCCTGATCCTCCTGTCTGCTAAGAACGAGTGTCACTTTTTCTTCTGCCTCTCTCAGCAGCTGCTCTTTCAGTTCTTTAGTTTTATTTTGTTCGAAAAATTCACGCTTTGACTTCGCGTATTTTTTATATTGTTCAGGATCCTCGATAAGCTGTACAGAAGGCAGTCCTGTATCAATCTGAACCGATATCGGCGGCTGATCAATGGAAATGCCCTCGACTCTGCCTTTTAACTCTGCTTCGTATTCCTCGAACCAGCGCCTTACGATACGTTGAACGGCATAATCCAGTCTTACTGCGGCTGCGGCCCACTCCTGGCGGAGAAATTCTCTTCCTGACGCTGCCCAGTGGCTGACAGCTTCTTTCAGCTCCTGCTGCAGCTCTCGTTTTGAGTCTGCCTGCAGCACCGAAACGTTTACTGCTTCTCCATAGTAATCGTTTAACACGTACTGCATCCGCTTCCGTAAATAAAGTGCAAGCTGCTCCAGTTCTTTTTCTGCATCCCGAATCATATACTGAAACGATTCACCGCTGATGTCATCGATTGCAGCGTTCACTTCTTTAGCACGCTGAGCAGAAAGCTCCGTCCGGTCATCACTTCTCATAAGACGAACATATTCAGTCATTTCATGTTCTGCTTCACGCACGCGGTCATGCATCACATCGACCGCAATCTGCCGGAGCTGTGCAATAATCTGCTCATAAAAGTGTTCTTCAAACTGTTCAAAGGAATCGTCGTCCAGTGCTTTGTCAAACGCCCCGCGCGAGGACACACTGTAAAGCCTTGGGGCACCAAACCCGCCGCGCTTTAACTGTGCAAGAACGTGCTCCTCCACTTCTGCAAGCTCCGCCTCGTCGCGGGCAAGATCAGATGCATTGAGTACGAAATACATTTTGTTTTCTGTAAAGAACTGATTGATGCTGCTCAGTTGCTGCAAAAAGTATTCATCCGATTTTGAGAATGCGTGGTTGTAATACGTCAGATAAAAAATCGCATCGGACCGTTTCAGCTGATCGTATGCAACGTTCGTATGCCGTCCGTGAATCGAGTTCACCCCTGGTGTATCTGTGAGCGTAATACCCGCCTCCGTAAGTCTGCATGAATAGTATATCTGAATTTCCTTAATGAGGCATGCTGTCTGCTCAACAGCGGTGAAGGGTGCAAGACTGTCCGCGCTTTCGGTTTGAACCGTGCCAAGCAGGTTTGCTTGCTCTCTGATTGCCACCTGAAGAATCTGCAGATAATCGGCAGCCGTCTTCCTGCTTTTGGACAGTGAACCAAGAGAGCGTGCATTCCATTTTGGAAGCGAATCAATATCGAGATCCAGCTGAAGAGACTGGGCTACCGATTTAATTTCATCAGAAAGCTCTGTACGGTTTTTAAAGATAATATCTGCGTCTCCGTGCTGGTGGCTGCCTTCCGGTTTACGGACAGTATTAACTGTTGCTGTTGTCGGGTGAGGCGAAACCGGCATAACTGCGTCTCCTAACAGGGCGTTTGCAAAACTCGATTTTCCCGCACTGAATGCCCCGAACAAAGAAACCGTATATTCCGCTTTTGTAACAGCATCTGCTGCCTTCAGCATCCGTTTTGCCGACCGTGCAGTTATGACCGAGTATATTAAATCGGATGCCCAGTCCCGCACTCGTTCTGCCTCCATTAAAGGATGTTCAGTGAACAAACGCTGCTGGCTGAAAGAAACAATCTGACGTTTCGTTCCTTCAGGTTTGACAGAGAGTTCGATCCCTTTCCAAAGCTCCTGATCTTCATCGGGAACGGAGGCGGAATCAGTATCTGCGATAAGATCCGATAAAGGCTTCACTGCACCTGAGCGGGGCTTATAAGCCTTTGCCAGCTCCAGCAGCTCCTTCTCTTCTTCATTGATCGACATCATCCGGCTGTGAAGCGATTCAATTTTTGAAAACTGATTCATTTTTTCGGAAAGCAGGCGGCTCTCTTCGCTCATTTTGTCCTGCAGCCCTTCGATATAAAGCTGAAGCAGTTTATCTGCCTGCCGCCTGACAGAAGTAACGATTTCACTGTTCATTTGCTTGGAAAGCGTATATAAATATTCACGGTTGACCGATTTTGATGTCACCTTATCAGCAATAAACGACGGCTCCACGCTAATGTCGAGCTTATTCATTTCCTCAAGAAACGTATCTTTATTCTGAAGACTCCGCACCGGAACGGTCCGGAAATAATCCTCAATATAATATAAAAGCTGAGACTTTAAATTGTCATTGATTTCAATTGTAAGCTGACTCAGGCGATTATCTTGTTCTTCCTTCGTTTTTTTGGAGCTAAACAGCAAACCTACTTTGAATCCTGACTGTCTCGATTCTACATATTTTTCTAACAGCTCCATCGTATGGTAGGGGAGCAGGTGCACATTCTCATAAAGGCGCTTTAAAGCATCTTCATACTTTTCAGTGGCAGCTTCAGCAAAATGGTCCAGCTTCTCTTTTTCCTGAGCGAGACTTTCTAATTCGAGAACGTTCTCTTTCGAGTATCCTTCCCTGTTTGCCTGTTCATACACCATTTCACGTGCTTCCTCCATGTCATGTCGAATACGCTCTGAAAGCGATTCATAAAATCCTTTTTGCAAAGCGGCTTCCGCGGATCCGGAGAAGGAACTGCTTTGCTGGAGTACATTGAACAGCTTGGCCCGCAGCTGATCAAACTGATTCAGTGGGTGATCGGGCACTTTCATGGATGTGAAATAAATCGCAGTCGGCTGAATATGCCAGAGGCGGAGCGTCTCCTCGACCTGTTGCAGGAAAGCATCTGCTGAAAGCTCTGAGTCGTGATGCTTGTCTACCTGGTTAATCACAATAATGACCGGCTTTGCTGCTTGTGTCAGCTGTTTCAGAAAATGCAGGTTCGTTTCTGACTGCACGTGATTATAATCCATGACGTAACAAACAGCATCCGTTGAGTAAAGCTGTTCCATCGTAACAGCAGCATGTGTCGGATCCGTGGAGTCAACGCCCGGGGTATCCACGATAACGCCGTTTGCAGATAAAAAGGAAATCGGCGCTTGAATACGGATGTGCTCGATCGTTTCCCCGTCTCTGCCCCATTCACCAAGCCTGTCCCATGGAAGCTCCTTTTCAAACCGCTTCAAAACAGCGCCGTCCGGACCGGACAGTTCAAGCGCTGTTTCCCCTTTTGCAATTTTAATGATATTGGCGCTCGTCGGAATCGGGCTGGTCGGTAAAACCTCAGCACCAAGCAGGCCATTCAGCAGCGTTGATTTACCGGCGGAAAAATGTCCGCAGAAAGCCAGTTCAAATATACCATTTTTCTGTTTTTGTTCTATTTTTTGCAGACGTTCCTTCTCCAGGGCCGTCAGTTCTAGCGTCGATTGTTCCAAATCATGCCACTCCTTCCATCCTGTTTCACCGGAATATCCGGCTCATCATCCGGGTAATATTGTCTTCACCGAACAATCTGTTTATCATGTGCAGAAAAACAGATTTTCGTCCGCATATGTATAACGGCTTCGGATTTGCACGCCGGTCTATATTCATTATACACGTCAACAGCCCGGACTTCTCCGGGCTTTTGCGAATTTCTGAAGCGCTAGCCGACAGTTTCTGCTCGAGCTTTTTGTATGGTCCTCCGAGCAGCACCGCTTTTTGCCTGCCTTTCTGCCAAATGCGGGATTCCATACTGTCAAGCTCCACGTAAACAGAAGCAATCTGCTGAGGGGCTAATTCGATATGAAGACTGCGGCTCAAACTGTAAAGCGCTGCTTTCGATGCCCCGTATACAGCAATGCCCGGAAAGGAGGTTCTGCCGCTGATGCTTCCGATATGGACAATCGCCGAAGGTGCAGCTTGTCTGAGCAGCGGCAGCATCACCGTTGATAAGGCCGCGGCAGCAGTCACGTTTACTTGAAACTGCTGCTCCATGCGCTCTTCCGAAATGGATGCGAGCACGCCACCCTCACAAATGCCGGCATTATGAATCAGCATATTAAGCTTTCCGGCGTTGTTCTCAATCGATTCAAACCATTTTTTTCTGTCTGAAACCGATGTGATATCTCCAATCAGAACCGACATTCCGGCTTTTTCCAGCTCCAGCTTGTCAGCAACGTTGCGTACAGTTGCATACACGTTATTTTCCTCAGCCAGTTTCATCGCGGTAAAGCGGCCTATTCCAGATGAACAGCCGGTAATCAGTATCGTTTTCTGCTTCATCCTACATCTTCTCCTTCCTCATGCTAAAATAGGTATCAGTCTAAAAGGAAAGGACCGTCGCTATGCCGGATATCATACATAAATTAACAGGTCCTGCTGCTTACCTGATGGTACTGCTATACTTAATCGACAGTATTACGCCCGTCGAGCTGTATGTTTTATACGGTATTCCCGCTGCTTTGCTGCTGTTAATCAGCATGATCTACATCACGATGCCTGGAAGGATCATTATAGGACTGCTGCTCGCAACCGGGATCGTTCTTCACATCCAGCTGTCCCTGCCGGCAGCTGTCTGGATTGAAAGCTTCTCGGCTAATGTTAACATTCTCGGCCTGTTTTTGTTCGTTCCAATTATCGGCTGGTATATGAGCTATACCGGGTATTTGGAAGATTTAAAGCAAGTGATCGTCAAGCGGGCGCGGGAAAAGGGATCAAAACCGTACCGGACCAGTTTTTTTCTCATGCTGACTACCGGTATGCTGCTTAACTTCGGAGCGATTTCCTTGATCAGACAAATTGCCGACGAAAGCTTTCAGTCGTTTTATCCAAAAAAACTGACTGTTCACTTGATGAGAGGTTTCGCAGCTTGTATGCTCTGGTCACCGTATTTCGTTAATATCGGTCTCGTGCTGTCGATCTTTCACGTGTCCTGGTTTTCCATTGGGTGGGCGGGATTGAGTCTTGCAGTCGTTTACAGCATTGCAGCCGGCCTTTTTTTAAAAGTTCTCTCGTTCTCGGATGACCCGCCGGCTGTCAATCAGGCGGAAGCTGGCCGTAAAGCAAGCCTGCTGCCACTGCTCCGCTTCGCAGCTGTCTTTGTCATCCTCTCTCTGACTTGGTACGGTCTCGCAGAACAGTCAATGATCGCAATCGTCAGCTGGCTCGGGCTGCTTGTGCCGATAAGCTATGCTGGTATCAAGGGAGAGCTCCCGGGCTTCTTTCGCGAGTCAGCCGGCTACATCACAAGCGCGTTTTCAAGACTAAAAAATGAAATTGCTGTGTTTATTGCAGCCGGATTTTTCGGAACGGCCCTGTCTTTTACCGCAGCCGGAGCGATTGTTACAGATATACTGCTTGAGCTGACAGGCGGCTCCGTCCTGCTCTTAAGCTTTATGATTATGGGTGCCACTGCAGTGCTCGCCATGATCGGTATTCACCCTGTTGTCATTATAATCGGTGTCGGAGGATCGCTTAACTATGAGGCTGCTGGGATAAGCGCAGAGTATGCGGCGATGTTGCTTGTGTTAAGCTGGACGTGCGCTACCCAAGTATCGCCGTTCTCTGGTCAGATGCTCATGACAGCCAGATTGATCGGTGTGCGTCCGATCGAGCTCTCGAGGCAGAACGCAGCCTTCGTTACAGCTAGTGCCATTGCCTCCGGCTTACTTCTCTATTCATTCCATGCGTTTGGACTTTTGTAAAACTAAAAGGGCTGTCTCCACTATTCCAGGAGACAGCCCTTTTTCATGCTCACGCTTTTTCAACGAGTTCGTATTCCGTATGACGCAGCACGGTTCTAGGCTTAGCACCGTCTGCATCCCGTTTTTCAAGCTCAATCGAAATAGATTTTGTGTAAGGAGAGATGACCTTTGCAAGCTCTCCTTTATATTCTCCTGCAGTAACGAGCACCTGGTCGCCTGACTGCACTAATACTTCCTGCTGTTCTTCCGACATGCTGCTTTCCCCTTTCCTGCGTGACAGTAATCATTGCAAATAATACCTGCTATTGAACTGAAAATCAACCAGTTTACGTTCGGGAGCTTGAAATCGTCATCGCATCAAAGTTCAGCTTTGCTCCGGTCTTAGAAAGAAAGTCCAGTCCGATGATCCCGTCAGCTTCCATCGGCTGGAGTTCAGCCCTGTAATCGCTCACTTTTAACGGTCCAATACTAAAAGCATCCAGCACCGGGTTATCTGTAATGGCTTCATTGAGTATCGTCTTGGCAGAACCGGTATCAATCATTACCTGAATCGTCCTGTATTCGCCTGCTACTTTAAGCCGTGCTTCTGTAAAAATCCTTCCGCCTTCCAGTGTAAGGTGCTTCATCGTGTCATCCTTTCTGTCAAAACGTTATAAACCTTTTCCAGTTTCTATTAAATCAGAAACGAGCTTTTATTTCACCTATTAATGTGCCGAAAATGAAAATCCGCTCACATCTGTTTATCTGAAGCAGTATCAAATTGAATTTTCTGCTTCTCTTTATTCCACACGAGTCGGGCTTGAAACGTTGTTTCTCCTCGTTTAAATCCTTTAATAAGATCGGTGCTGCCCTCTGATAGAAGTTTTTTAATCTGTGCACGGGAGATCGATTTGGTTAGTATTTTTTTTGAAATCGAAAATCCGCAGTTTTTCTTTTTATAGTTTGAACAGCCGACAAACGTACCATAATCGAGTGCGGTTCCGCTGCAGAGCGGACATTTCCCTGCCGAAGCTGGTCTTTTTGCTGCCTTTTTCTTCGTCTGAACGGAAGCCGTTTTTGGAAACGGCTTTTTTTGCGCCTGTTCCGGAACTGTTTTCACTAAATGCTGAACGAAGGAAGTAACTTGCTCAATAAAGTAGGCAGATCCTTTTTCAGCTGCCCCGATTTCTTTCAGTCGTTTTTCCCACTTTGCCGTCATTTCAGGAGATGCTAACAGCGTACCTTCCACTGCAGCTGCGAGTGCGCGGCCTTTTTCCTCTATATATACGCTGTTCTGGCTTACTTGAATATAGCCTCGCTGCTTCAGCGTCTGAATGATACCCGCTCTCGTTGCTTCTGTCCCGATGCCTTCCGTTTCTTTTAACACAGAAGCATCTTCCGCGCTAAGCAGTTTTCCGCACGTTTTCATCAGGGTAATCAAATCACCCTCTGTATAGCGCTTAGGAGGCTGGGTCTGCTTTTCGAGTACGTCGGTTTTGCTGACATGTACCTCTTCTCCTTTTTGAAGCGGCGGACCGCTTCGATCCTGTGCTTTAACAGGCAGAACCTTCCGCCAGCCTTCGTCAGTCACAGATTCAAAACTTGAAGCGTAAACAGCTTCATCCGAAACGGTTGTTTCCACTTTTTTCGTATCCGACACTCTTGGAGGATAATGGGCCGCTAACACACGTTTCACTATCATGTCATACAGCTTTCGCTCGTCTGGAGGAAGCTTATCAAGATTCGGAACTTCTTCCGTTGGAATGATAGCATAATGATCGGTCACTTTTTCTGGTTGAACGCATCGCTTATTCTGGCGCAGGTTTGTTAGCGGGAGCGGGAAATAAGCAGTGTACTGCTGTTTTTTTCCCAGTAAAGCTACCGCCTTCTGCACCGTATCAGCCTCTTCAGCCGGCAGATAAGGGGAATCCGTCCTCGGGTAAGAAATATACCCTTTCGTGTAGAGACGCTGGGCGGTATCCAGTGTCTTTTTCGGCGCGAACTTACTTGCTTTATTCGCCTCTGCCTGAAGGGAAGACAGGGTGTACAGTAAAGGATGCGGAATGCGCTTCTTTTTTTCGTCGAGCTTGGTAACCTTGCCGTCCCTTCCACAGTCAGCTTTCGCTGCAACGTCAGCTTTTTGTTTATCCGAAAAGGCATAGTTGTTATCTTCGGTTATGAGCCGGCCGCGGTAGGAGCCTCGTTCCGCTTTGAACAAAGCTTCTACTTCCCAGTAAGTCTCCTGCTGAAACGATTCCATTTCCCGTTCGCGATTATCAATCATGCAGAGGACAGGTGTCTGCACCCGTCCGAGCGAAAAGACGTCAGATGAACCGGATTGCTGAAACAGAAGCGTGTAGAGTCTGGAGGCATTCATGCCGACGAGCCAGTCCGCATACGCACGGCTGACTGCCTCTTCATAAAGCGGGTACGTATCCTCATCCTTTATTAACTGCTGAAACGCCTGCCTCACTGAAGCTGGAGTAAGGGATTGCACCCAAAGTCGCTTTAACGGCTTTTTCACGTTAATTTGATCGAGGATTAATCGGATGATTGCTTCTCCTTCCCGCTCCGCATCCCCTGCGTGTATGATGAGCGATACATCCGATCGGACCACGAATCGTTCAATCACCCTGAATTCTTTGAACCGCTTCACTTTATATTCAAAACGATCCGGGATTATAGGGAGCGTTTGAAGTGACCAGCGTTTCCAGTCGCTTCGATACCCATCGGGCGGAATCGGTTCCACGAGGTGCCCGATGGCCCATACGACAGCTGCCCCCTCCGGAAAATCCGAAGAGGGAGGCAGCAGCAGATGGTCTTTTTGTCGTACTGGATGAAACGGTGCAGCAAGCTTGGAAGCCTGATCCGGCTTCTCTGCAATAATGAGATACATAAGCGCCTCCCGAACGTACGTTTGATATCAGTATACCGGGAAGCGGCAGCTTGCGCAAGATTATGAATCTGATCGTTTTTCAGTCACTCCCGGCATTTGTCTGATCCGTTCTTCTTTCATCAGTTTTCCAAGCCCCCGCTTAAAGGCAGCTTTACTCATACCAAACGCAGCTTCAATTTCTGCAGGAGTTGACTTATCTGTAAACGGCATTTTCCCGCCGCGCTCCTCCAGAATTTCCATGATTTTTTCGGCATCCTTTGCCTGGGCAGCCGTCCGCTCATCCCGAAGCGTCACGTTGATCGTTCCGTCTTCCTTTACATCGATGACACGGGCTTCGAGCAGCTGACCGAGCCGCGGGTCAAAAACAAGCTGGCTGTCGTGTATGAACGCACGTACGCCTTCTTCAGTAACCATGGCACAGCCTGCTTCCTTAATAGAATAGACGTGTCCCTTAACGGTTGTACCGTACCACTTGCGGTCGGCTTTATCTCGCTCTGCGTCAATAACAGCTTCATAGACAGGCAGTGCTTTTAAGCGCCCCATGCGATCGTGTCCAAGGCAGACAAACAGCTTATCTCCCTTAGCGGGCCAGCGGGTTTTATCCTCTGGCAAGTCGTCTTTGGAAACGAGAATATCTTTTTCCAGTCCAATGTGTACGAACACGCCTGCATCAATTGAGGACACGACGTATGCCCAGTCGTAGGCTTCTGTCGTAATCGATGGAATATTCATCGTAGCCTGAAGTTTACCTGCTTTTGTTTCATAAACAAAAATGCGCACGTCTTTTCCGACCGGACCGGTAATCTCTGCTTCCGGAAGCAGAAACTCCTGATCTGCAGCAGAGACGAAAACCCCTTGTTTTGTATGTCGCACAAACACCGCATCATAAATGGATCCGGATATAGGCTGCTGATTCATGATTGACCTCCTGTAATGTCTGAGTACTGCCTGAACGCAAAAAGAAAAGAGCCTTTTTTCGCGACCTACCATCGCGGAAGTACCGGCTCTTTCCTGACGCTCCAGTTAAATAAGCAGATTAAACAGATCTTCATCTTTATTGATTTCTATATAAGCAAACCCTTTTTTGTCCATTCTGTCAATAAGCGAGCTGTAATCTTCCCGGAATTTTAACTCGATGCCGCACAGCACCGGTCCTTTATCGCGATTATTTTTCTTCGTGTACTCAAAACGGGTAATATCATCCGTCGGTCCTAACACATCGATCAAAAATTCACGCAGTGCTCCGGCACGCTGAGGAAAGTTAACAATAAAATAATGCTTCAGACCTTGATGAATCATCGAGCGCTCTTTCACTTCCTGCATGCGGTCAATATCGTTGTTTCCGCCACTTACGACGCACACGACCGTTTTACCACGAATTTCATCGCGGTACTCATCCAATGCCGCGATCGAAAGTGCACCCGCAGGCTCTGCCACAATCGCATTTTCATTATACAAATTAAGCATCGTCGAGCAGACATGCCCTTCTTCAACTAGCGTGATGCCATCCAGAATGCGCTTTGAAATTTCGTACGTGACTGATCCGACAGTCTTTACAGCTGCGCCGTCTACAAACTTATTGATTTTCGCAAGCGACGTCACCGCTCCGCGTTCTAACGACGTCTTCATGCCAGGGGCTCCGGCGGGCTCCACACCGATAATTTTAGTTCCAGGTGAAATTTCCTTGAAGTAAGTTCCCACACCAGAAACGAGTCCGCCTCCACCGATCCCCATGAAGACGTGAGAAACCGGAACATCGATATCCTCTAAAATTTCCATGCCTACCGTGCCTTGACCGGCAATCGTCCGTGCATCATCGAACGGATGAATGAACGTCATGTCTTCTTCTGCTCTAAGCTTATCCGCAGCTTCATAGGCATCGTCAAACGTGTCTCCTGTAAGCACGACTTCCACAAACGGTTCACCGAAAAATTCCACTCTCGAAACCTTCTGGCGCGGGGTAGTTGAAGGCATAAAGATTTTACCGCGGACACCTAATGCTTTACAGGAATAAGCCACCCCCTGAGCATGATTGCCTGCACTTGCACAAACAACGCCACGCTGCAGCTCCTGCTCAGAAAGTCCCTGCATCAAATTATATGCTCCACGCAGTTTGAACGACCGGACGACTTGAAGATCCTCCCGCTTCAAATAAACATCGGCTTCATATTTATCCGAGAGGATAGCATCCCGCTGAAGAGGCGTTTTCACGACTACATCTTTCAGCGCTTGATGCGCAACCAGAATATCTCTCACCTGTACGCTCTGTTCGGTCTTTTCCATGGCAGAAACTCCTCTTCGTTCAAAATATTATGACTAATCTTATCACAGGTAGAGGCTGGAGAAAACAGCGTCGTTACAACAATTTAAAACAATTCGAAATGTAAGCGCTGTCTGCCGTTTTAATCTCCTTGTATTTTGAAAATCATGTAAGATTCACTAGTATCGTTCCGGTTCATGAAAGCGAACATGCCTCCGTTTGTGTTGCTGCACTATTATAGTAATAAAACAAACAGCCGGTCCTCCGAATTAAACGGATTACCGGCTGCTGTCAGCACTCGTTTTCATTGCTTTGTAAGCTCTCCATACTCCTTATGCTTTTTCGGCCGCTTGCTTATACATGTCGGCCAGTGTGTAAATACCGTTGCGCGCACAGGAGTTACATGCCGATGTCCAGATATCAGCTGTCGATTTTGCATCATGCAAAGCATGGTGACGCCCCTCAGGCTCAATCTGAAAATAACGGCAGAATTCCTCCAGGGACGCAGCCTTTTCAAGCTCCGTTATATGCATGACGGCAAACTTCGTATCCACTACTCTTCGTGAAAGCTTCATTCGGTAAAGTTTCCAGAGCGTAGCGTTTAAAAATGCCTTCTCATGAGCAGAGTGATGTGCTACCAGCGTGCTGTTGGATGAGAAGGCCAGAAAGTCCTTGACGACCTCGGAAGCAGGTTCTGCATCCAGCAGTTCCTGCTTTGTCAGACCCGTCAGTTCCAGCACCGCTTCAGGCGGCTGCTCGGTAAAGATCGGGGAATAGAACATTTCTCTTTTCCCGTTTTCTATTCTGACCGCTCCGATGGAAAGTATTTTATCGCCTTTGGCCGGTGAGAAGCCCGTCGTCTCAAAATCAATTACGGTCACCGGAAGGTCCTGCAGCGGAATCGTCAATTCCTTTTGATCACGCCGGTCCCGTTCAAGCTGTCGTGCATATGCAGCAGCTCCTGCGCTGCTCCCCCCTTTATGATCGTAAACAGCCCCGCCCGCGAATGCACCGAGCGACCGCTTCCATCTGTCCAACATGTTCATGTGCGATCACGCTTCCTGTAGTATGTGGTTATCTCCTTATAGATTCGTTTTCCTTCTTTCATAAAATGCTTTACATGATCGGTCTCATCCCTGCTCAATTCGTTGACTTTGAGCAAATGAATCGTATCGTAGGAATCTTTTTTTGACACGTGCTGCTGACGAAACGTAAGTGCCTCTTCAAATACGCCGGCAGCCCGTTCTCCGCCAGCGTCCTTCGGCAATGCGCGAAGCCTGTCAGGCGTATGCTGGTGCTTGACGTTTTCCATCACGGCGCCAATACGAGCTGCATGGACGAACGGAAACAGAATAGATTCCTTGTAATTCATCTTACCTTTGGAATCAGTCAAAATCTGACCGAAAACGTTTCGACGCTTTCGTCGGAAACTCGTATTGTCGATGAGGCGCTGCTGCAGCTCCGGTCTGAAGCGAACGGAATCGGTGATAATCTGCTTCAGCTTTTCTGCGTGACCGAATCCGCTGAGCGTTCTTGCATCCATAAAAATCATTAAATAACGCACAGCTTCCCAGTCAGGGTTCTGGAGCCAGTCAGACAGCTGTTCCTCCATTGATGCCGTACTCCTGCACCAGAGCGGATTGCTGCTCATAACATTTCCTTCACAGTAAGGATATCCGGCTTTATTTAGTGCTTCTGAAATGTTTTCACCAAGCCTCAGATAAGCATCGCTTTCCGTACTTCCGTCATACAAAAGACCGTGATCCTGATCGCTAAATGCAGCTTGTTCACTTCTCCCGGCACTTCCCATGACGTAAAAAGAGCACGGGGACGGGAGCGGACCATTCTCTTCTTCAAATTGTATCAGCTGCTCTTTATACAGCTTTTCTACTTTCCAATCGTGCAACTCATTCACTTTTTCCCAGGAAACGGAAGGATCCTGCAGGGATAATCCCTGCAGGAACTGGTCGTCTGAAGCAGTTATCTGCTGCATCATGCACCGTGCTTCTTCACACTGTCTGCTGCTTTTTCCATGTTTTCAGGATAGCCGTAGCTGCCGTGCTCACTCATATCGAGACCGACAAGCTCTTCTTCCTCAGATACTCGCAGACCGCCCAGTACTTTGTCGAGTACCTTCAGAATAATGAAGGCGACTGCAAATGCGTACAACCCTGATACAGCAACACCTGTGAACTGAACGCCCAGCTGCGTTAATCCGCCGCCGTAGAATAGACCTGGAAGGCCGCCGTTCATCGCCGCAAGGTCCGGAGTAGCAAAAAATCCGGTGGATAAAGTGCCCCAGATTCCGGCAACACCGTGAACGGAAAGGGCGAAGATAGGGTCATCAATTTTCGCTTTATCGAAGAACACCATGCTGAAATGTACGATCAGGCCGGCAATAACACCAATGATAACTGCGGCCCAGGGTGCGACAAAAGCTGTCGAAGCTGTAATCGCTACGAGGCCTGCCAGCGCACCGTTCAGCATAGTCGGAATATCGTTTCTTCCTGTCATAGCGGAGACGATAAACATTGCTGCAATCGCACCAGCTGCTGCTGCAAGCTGAGTAGTCAGCGCAACGTAACCGAAGAATGCACCGTCGACGCCGAGCGTGGATCCGCCGTTAAAGCCAAACCAGCCTACCCAGAGAATTAACACACCGAGAGCTGTATATACCTGGTTATGCCCAGCCAGATTATTTGAAGTGCCGTCGCTGTTAAATTTACCGATACGAGGCTTTAAAATAATCGTTGCAGCCAGTGCTGCCATTGCACCAGTTAAGTGCACAACGGTGGATCCTGCGAAGTCCTGTTTACCTAAACCTGCGAGCCATCCATCGCCCCAGATCCAGTGTGCAACGACCGGGTAAATAAATGCGGAAAATGCGATGGCAAATAAGATATAAACAGATAATTTCGCACGTTCTGCAAATCCGCCAAATGCGATCGTCAGCGCGATGGCAGCGAATGCCAGCTGAAAGATAAAGTCAACAGATCCGGCAAGACCATCTACGGTAGATTCAAAATCACCATAGAAGAAATCGGACATTCCGATAAACAGGTTGCCTTCCCCGTAAATAAAACCGTACCCGACTGCCCAGAAAACAAGTGATGCAATCCCTACTGTAAAAATCGTTTTACCGGCAATATGCCCTGCGTTTTTCATTCTCGTTGATCCGGCCTCGAGGAGTATGAATCCCCCCTGCATCAGCAGGACTAGAGCAAAGCATACGATAATCCATACATTATTCATGAGAAACATTTCGTCCATCCCATTCACACTCCCTGAGTTTATTTCTGTCAGCTAATGTGCCAACAGCTATGTACCTCAGTATAGCGCCGGAATTATCTGACACAACGAAATTGTCAGATAATATAACATGGTATTTCACGTACGTTTATCCGCGATTAAGCCGTAAACGTACGCCCTGTGTTCATGTAAGCGTTCTCTGTTCAACATCCGGTTAATTCGCATATTTATACTTTTTATACTGGTATTCTGCATAGCCTGTTCCAAGCAGAACGCCGATTACGATTAACATAAAACTTGCAGCCTGATAAACAGTTATCGTTTCTCCTAAAAACAGCCACGAACCTCCAAGAGCAAAAAACGGGACAAAATTGTTAAACACTGCAGTCTGGGAAGGTCCGATTTTCTGAATGGCACTATTGAACAGGATGTGACCGGCTCCGGTAGCAAGCAGAGCTGAACTGAAGAACACAGCCCAGACTGTGGACGTATGCCCTTGAAAGACGGTTTCTCCCCCGCCGGTTACAAAGCTGAGGCCAATCAGGACAATGGAGCCTGCGAGCAGCATATACGCCGTCATGGCTCCTGCCGGAAGTGACGTCGATGCTTTACGGATCAGAATAAACGAAAACGCCTGTGAAATCATGGATAAAAAGATAAGCAGATCGCCGCCTGCCGCAGCACTTAACGCCTCATTTGACGGGATGATGATCAGCATGACCCCGGAGAAGCCAATTAAGATACCGAACACACGCAGTAGGTTCAGGCGCTCCCTCAGCAAAACAGCTGCAAAAACCGCCGTCGTAACCGGAATCAGTCCTAAAATCAGTGAAGCGTTACCAGCTGTCGTGTTTAACAGCCCCCAAGCCAGCAAAGAATGATGCAGGACTTGACCAAACAAAGCTGCAGCGCCGATGAGAACCACTTCGTTTCGATTTGGTCTTTTCAGTTCTTTCAGCACGTATAAAATAGCGAGAGCGGCAATTCCGGCCGCCCCGATACGGACCCCCTGCATCTGCACAGGATGCATCGCTTCTACCAGGTATTTTACAGCCACAACATTAAGGCCCCATACGACCATCACAAACATTAACGTTCCGTAGACAGAATAATTTTTCTTCATCAGTACCTCCAACTTTCAGCCGGCAGAGCGGATGACGCTGCCGGAATAAATATGATATGTTATAAGCTGATATATGACGTTCGCAGGAAAGGGGCCCGCAGACATGATTAAGGAAATCTTCGTGCTGCGGAGCATCGGTTGTTTAAGCATCGTTCTTCTTCATAGTATTTTTATCGGCATTGACTCTATGACGATCCGTGAAATGGGAGAACTGTCTGCCATCTTTTTTGATTCCATTCAGATGATTTTATATTATGGAACGCCGATGTTCATTTTTATATCCGAGTTTTTAATTGCATATTCGTACCGAAACCGGGAGCTCCCGGATTATTTTTTGAAAAAGCGGCTTCGGTTTATTCTGATTCCATTTCTAATCATGGGCATTTTTTATGCGATTCCCTTCTTTGCACAAGGGGTTCAAACTGGCTTTACAAAGATCGCCCTGAACATTTTTGTAGGTGATTATCACGGATACTTTATTTTAATTATTTTTCAGTTTTACCTGGTTCATGTGCTGCTGCATAAAAAGTTGAAGCAGTGGAGGCCTTCTGTTGTCCTTCCGATCGCGTTTATCATCAACGCAGCTTACCTGCTTTTCTTCAATTATTCGGCTCCTCCCGAATGGTTAACCTACGGAGAATACATCTGGGAACGTTTTTACTGGGTCCCGATGTTTGGCTGGGTATTTTATTTTGCAGTGGGCTATTATGCCGGTATGTACTTTGAAAGCTTCTCCAAATTTATTCGTTCCTGGAGAGTGCTGTTTATTATCGGACCGGTGCTCACAAGCGCAATGCTGTTATTTCTCTATCATTCCGGTATATTAACGGTGCACAGCTCAAAACGGACAGATATTTTAATTCATACGCTGATGTGCAGCTTCTTTTTGTTCTATATAACATCCTCGCTGAAGTCTCTGCCGCCGTTCCTGGAATTTATCAGCCGGTATTCATTCGGAATTTACCTGCTCCACTATTTTTATATTTTCCTGCTTGACGCTCTGTTTCAGCTCTATCCGCTGCCGATCGGCTTTTTCTATATTATTGTTCTTTTTATTTTCAGCCTTACAGCTTCGATCGCAACAATTATCGTTGTCAACAAATGGAAGTATGGTTACATGATTATCGGCCAGATCGGTGCTCCGTATAAATCACCACATTAAAAAATCCCTTCAGGCTCCGTCAGCAGTCTGAAGGGATTCTGTTATCCGGGGCACTACTTTACGATCGTCTGGCGTCCAGTACGAGCTGAAGCAGCTGCAGGCGCTGAAGGTCGTTGACGGCACTTCGGGTCAATTGAAACGCAAGTCTGTTGCTGTCAACCCGATGCACGAAAACAAGATCCAGCTCCGGGATGATATCAATTGACTGACCGTACCGTCCTACTGCTGAGTACATATTGTAATCACTGTAAGGAGGAACGGAGGCTGCCCACCATAAATAACCGTAATCGAACACCGTATTTGACGGCACTTCTTTTTGGACAGATGTGCTCTCCTCTATCCACCATTCCGGAACAATCTGTTCGCCATTCCACTCTCCCTTCTGTAAGTATAGCTGGCCAAATCTGGCCATATCACGCGCTGATAGCTGAAATAAATAAGACGGATGCCTGGACCGTCTGTTCTCGTATTTGTAATTTGTGTTGGCCAGATCAAAATCTTCCATGCCAAGCGGCTCGGCAATCCGATCGTTAAAATCAACGAATACGTCCCGCTCAGGAATGTCGTTATAGATCGTTCCCAGAACGTTAAAATCCCAATTATTGTAATAATAAAACTCTCCTGGCAGATGACTGCCTCTCGACGGCCTTGCAACCCGCATTCCCCAGGATTCTTCTCCTGCCGGCAGGTAAACTCCTGAGCTTGAGGACATGAGGTGCGAGAGCTGGGCCTGTTTTTCGATCGTTGTAAGCGGCGGCTGATCATCAATCTCAAGCTGTTCAAGTGTGTCACTGAGCCCGGCATTTCCTCTGTCTATCTCTATGCCGAATAAGGCGGAGAGAAAGCTCTTTCGCACCGAATGTGCGTTCGTGTTTTTAGTGACATCGCCCCAGCTGAGCAGCACTTTTCCTTCGGAGATGACCATCAGCGAGGTGCTGTTTATCGAATCATAATAAATTCTCGCCTGGTCAAGCGCTTCTCTGCTGAATCCTGCGTCGTCTGCAGATTCATGGTACTCCCAAGTTGATTCAGATCCTTCTTCGATTGAATAATATACGTACATAAATAATCCCACCAATACAGCGATGATGATCGTGAGAGCGGCAATTATCTGATTGAACAAGCCTATCATTCCTCTGCCTGACATCGTATTCATTTAATATACCAGAATACGCACTCCTTGACGAATGAACGGGGGCCTGATAGGTTTATTATCATCTGTTAATACGTTGCAACGAAGGCTGTGGGACCACTACAGCTGGAGCAGCTTCTGGAGAGACTGCCTTATGGCAGCGCCGAAGGGTTCACAATCTCAGGCACCCGGACAGAAGATACAGCTGCTGTGAAGCGGTCTGTATGTTTGTGCCGGCATCGAGCCGGCTTTTTTTATGCATATAACTAACTGGAGAGGATGTTTAACATGGAATCAAACCGCGCCGTTATAAGCGTTGTAGGCAAAGACCAGGTTGGGATTATTGCAGACGTGACTGCTGTTTTAAAAGAGCATCAGATTAATGTACTCGATATTTCTCAAACGATTTTGCAGGATTTTTTTACGATGATGATGCTCGTTGACCTGTCCCGGACAGCATCCATGCAGGAAATTGAAGCTGCTCTGGAACAGACCGCAGCAAATCTTGGCCTGACGATTCATATTCAGCGAGAAGATCTGTTCAAGCATATGCACCGAATTTAAGGAGGAACCCGGCATGAATATAGGCTTTAATGAGATACAGGAAACGATCCGGATGGTGCGCATGGAAGAGCTTGACATCCGCACGATAACTCTTGGAATTAACTTGATGGACTGTGCAGGAGATACGCAGGAAGCTATGCGTACCAAGGTATATAACAAGATTACAAGCTCAGCTGCCACACTTACGCAAACAGCTGAAGACATTTCTCAGGAATACGGCATTCCGATTGCGAATAAACGCATCTCTGTCACACCGTGCTCGCTGCTGCTTGGCGGCGCCACAAAAGAAGATGCGATCAAGCTTGCTGAAACATTGGACGCGGCAGCTCGTGATACCGGAGTTGATTTTATCGGCGGGTTTTCGGCGATGGTCCACAAAGGTATATCAAGCGGAGATGCCATACTGCTTGAAGCGCTCCCGGAAGCGCTGAGTATGACGGAAAGAGTATGTGCTTCTGTCTCAGCAGCGACGACAAAAGCAGGTATTAATATGGACGCCGTCTCACGGCTGGGCCATATTATTAAACGGGCAGCAGAGCTGACCGCAGATAACAACGGTCTAGCCAATGCCAAATTTGTCGTGTTCTGCAACCCGGTTGAAGACAATCCGTTTATGGCCGGTGCCTTCCACGGCACGGGCGAGGCAGATAAAGTACTCAACGTCGGTGTCAGCGGGCCCGGTGTCGTTCTGCACGCGCTAAAGCGCCATCCAGACGCTGACCTCGGAGAAGTGTCAGATATCATTAAACGGACAGCGTTCAAAATCACAAGAGCCGGTGAACTGATGGCACGAGAAGCCGCCGACAGACTAAACGTGCCGTTTGGAATCATGGACCTCTCCCTCGCTCCTACAAATGCTGCAAACGATTCCGTTGCTGAAATTCTGGAAGAGATCGGCTTAGAACGGGTCGGCACACATGGAACGATCGCAGCACTGGCGATGATGAACGACGCTGTTAAAAAAGGCGGCGCAATGGCAAGCTCCTATGTCGGAGGCCTTTCCGGAGCCTTCATTCCGGTTTCTGAGGATAACGGCATGATTAAAGGCGTGCAGGATGGTGCCCTCTCCCTTGATAAACTTGAAGGAATGACGAGCGTCTGCTCGGTCGGACTGGATATGATTGCAGTTCCAGGGCATGTCGAAGCCGCCTCTCTTTCCGGTCTGATCGCAGATGAAATGGCAATCGGCATGATTAATAAAAAAACGACTGCTGTAAGGGTTATCCCTGTGCCGGGTGCTAATGAAGGAGATATGATTGAATTCGGCGGCCTCCTTGGCCGGGCTCCGGTGATGGGGCTGAATCCATATAAATCGGATAAGATGATGCAGCGCGGCGGCCGGATTCCGGCTCCGCTGCAGTCTCTTATTAATTAATTGATTCATTTGCGAACAGAATATTGACAGGTGTTCAATTTTTCTGAATAATATACGGTAATCAATCCCGTCCGAGATTAGTAAGGTTCCACTCCCCTCTTCAGAGAGCACTTTAACAGCTGAAAAAAGTGCGTGGTGCGATGAACCTGAACCTGCTCGGTGCGTAAAACATTATAATGTCAGGAAAGCAGGGCCGTATCAGGCCAATAAAGGTGGTACCGCGGGAACCCCCGTCCTTTTCAGGACGGGGGTTCATGCTCGTTATTTTAGAAAGGGTGTCAGATAGCATGAAGCGAAAACGTATCGTCATAAAAATTGGTTCCAGTTCACTAACAGAAGAAGATGGTACTCTCTCACCTGTTAAAATGGCTGCCTTCTGCCATGCCATAGCCGGACTTCGGCAGAAAGGACATGAGCTGCTCATCGTTTCCTCCGGAGCCGTAGCCGCCGGCTTCCGGGACATCGGTTATGCTGCCAGACCGACAACCGTCAGAGCCAGGCAGGCTGCCGCAGCAGCTGGACAGGCGCTCTTAATGCAGCATTACCGGTTTCAGCTGCAGCACTACAGGATTATCCCGGCACAACTGCTTGTGACAAGGTCCGATTTTTCAGAGGAAAAGCACTTTCAAAATTTACACGCCGCTATTGAAGAACTGCTCAGCCGGAAAATTCTTCCGATCATTAACGAAAATGACTCGACTGCTGTTGATGAGCTGACGTTCGGTGATAATGATATGCTGAGCGCTCTTGTCGGCGGTGCTCTTCATGCAGATTTGCTGATGCTTCTTACAGACGCAGACGGCGTTTATTCAGCAGATCCTCGTGAAGATCCCGAGGCTGTGAAATACAAGGAGCTCCACACAATTCCGGAAGAGCTTCTTCAGGCACCGTCGCGGTCGACGCTTGGTACTGGCGGAATTGGCACGAAGCTGCTTGCCAGCCGGGCAGCTGCCGACACTGGCGTAGAAGCATATATCGGAACACTTTCCAGTACAGAAGACTTACTTCAAGCGTGCGAAGGATCAGGGTCAGGGACGTATATTCGCACCCAATCCGGCCGCGTCATGAGAACGCGCCGGCAGTGGATTGCCTATCATGCTTCTGCTTCAGGCGTGCTATTTATCGATGACGGTGCAAAAGAAGCGGTTTTAAACCGGGGGGCCAGTCTCCTAACAGTCGGAATCAGCAAAACAGAAGGGACTTTTTTCAGAGGCGATATTGTAGATGTTTATGCCGGGGCTCACAAAATCGGAAGAGGCCGTGTCCTGGTTGATCATACCGAATTGTCCGGTGCGATTGTTGAGTCCTCGATTGCCGTTCACAGGGACGAATGGGTTTCTCTCAACTGACGCAATGGCTGGAATCATGCATGTTAATACGATAAAGGAGAGATAAAACATGACAGAAGTCGAATGGAAAGCCCCAGCTGCAAAACAGGCAGCCGTGCATTTAAGTACAGCGTCCGATCAGGAGCGGAAGGAATTGCTGAAATCGATATCCTCGCAGCTGCTACAGCATGAAAACAAGATTCTGGACGCAAATGAGCAGGATCTCCAGGCAGCAAAAGATGCCGGGCGAGAGGATGCCTACTTGGACAGGCTCGAGATAAATAAGGAGAGGCTTGCTGAACTGGCAGAGGCCGTCGCTTCCGTTTCAAAATTAGATGATCCGCTCGGAACGACTATTCGGAGCTGGACGCGTCCAAATGGTTTATTTATTCGTGAAGTGTCCGTGCCTATAGGAGTGATTGCGGCCGTATTTGAAGCACGTCCAAACGTTACAGCCGACATCAGTGCCCTTGCTCTACGCACCGGCAATGCCGTTCTTTTACGGGGCAGCAGATCAGCCATTCATACAAACAAAGCGATTACTGCTGCCCTGCAGGACGGGCTGCAGGCTGCTTCCTTTCCTAGAGAAGCAGTACAGCTGATCGAATCACCGGACCGTTCAGCGACAACTGAATTAATGGAAGCTTCAGATTGGGTAGACGTTCTGATTCCAAGAGGCGGTAAAGAACTGATTAATAAAGTGGTGCGTGAATCTCACGTGCCGGTGATTGAAACCGGAGCAGGAAACTGCCACGTTTACATCGACAAAGATGCAGATCCGGAGCTGGCGCGTAAAATAGCAGTCGACGCCAAAGTACAGCGTCCTTCTGTATGCAATGCTTGCGAAACAATACTCGTGGAGGCATCCTGGGCTGAAGATCACCTCCCTGCCCTTATTGATTCTCTTCTAAACCACGGTGTCTCCCTCAGAGGATGTGAGAAAACGGCGGCTATAGATAACAGAGTATCTCCTGCACAGAAAGAAGACTGGGAGGCTGAATATTTAAATCTGACGGCCGCGGTTAAAATTGTTTCAGATGTCAGGGAAGCGTGTACTCATATCAATCAATGGGGTACAAAACATTCCGAGGCTATCATTACAGAAAGTGAAAAAGCAAAATTGACCTTTTTTCAATCTGTTGATGCCAGTACGCTTTATCACAACGCCTCCACCAGATTTACAGACGGCTTTGAATTTGGATTTGGTGCAGAAGTCGGCATAAGCACACAAAAGCTTCATGCACGCGGTCCAATGGGGCTCCAGGCGTTAACGACCGTTAAATATCTGGTTGAAGGCAGCGGTCAGTGCAAAGGCACGCTTCCATACTAAATGCATATCTCTTTTCCCTGCTCTTAAAGTAGACCGTGATCTTTTGCATCGTTTATGCTATACTTATACAGATGTAAACTTATCGAAGACAGGAGCGTATGCGAAGCATGAAAGTACGAAACGATTTACGGAACATCGCCATTATTGCACACGTCGACCACGGGAAAACAACACTGGTTGATGAACTGCTTAAGCAGTCAGGCACATTTGGCGATCACGAAAAGGTATCTGAACGGGCAATGGACAACAATGACATTGAAAAAGAACGAGGCATCACCATTCTCGCTAAAAACACAGCGGTGAAGTTTGAGGATAAGCGTATTAACATTCTTGATACGCCTGGACATGCTGATTTTGGCGGAGAAGTTGAACGGATATTGAAAATGGTGGACGGCGTTCTTTTAGTCGTAGATGCATTTGAAGGCTGTATGCCCCAGACTCGTTTCGTTCTGAAAAAAGCGCTGGAACAGAAGCTGACTCCTGTAGTTGTTGTGAACAAAATCGACCGGCCGATGGCTCGTCCGGAAGAAGTAGTGGACGAAGTGCTCGACTTATTTATCGAGCTCGACGCAGATGAGGATCAGCTGGAATTTCCAGTCGTCTATACGTCCGCTGTTAACGGAACATCCAGCATGACTCCCGAAGATCAGCAGCCAAGCATGGACTCTGTTTTTCATGCGATCACAGAGCACGTACCAGCTCCTGTTGATAACACGAGTGAACCGTTCCAATTCCAGGTAACGATGCTTGATTATAATGACTACCTTGGCCGAATCGGCGTCGGACGTGTGTTCCGCGGTACGATGAAGGTCGGTGATCAGGCGAAGCTGTTGAAGCAGGACGGATCGGAAAAATCATTCCGCATTACTAAGATGTTCGGCTTTTTTGGCTTGAAAAAAGAAGAAATCCAGTCTGCTGAAGCCGGCGACCTTGTGGCTCTAGCTGGTATTGAGGACATTATGGTCGGTGATACGATCTGCCCTCCTGAGCATCCAGAACGTCTTGACGTCGTTCGTATCGATGAACCTACCTTGCAGATGACGTTTCTCGTAAATAACAGTCCTTTTGCTGGTCGTGAAGGTGATTATGTCACTTCCCGTAAAATCGAAGCACGCCTCCTGACACAAGTAGAAACGGATGTCAGTCTGCGTGTGGACCCAACTTCGTCTCCTGATGCCTGGACAGTATCAGGCCGTGGTGAGCTTCACCTCTCTATCCTTATTGAAAACATGCGACGGGAAGGATACGAAATTCAGGTATCTAAGCCAGAAGTTATCATTAAAGAGGTTGATGGCGTTGACTGCGAGCCATTCGAAAGCGTTCAAGTGGACGTTCCGGAAGAATATACAGGTTCTGTTATGGAATCACTTGGCGAGCGCAAAGGCGAAATGCTCAACATGATCAATAAAGGTGACGGCCAGGTTCGTCTCGAATTTCTCGTTCCTTCCAGAGGGCTTATTGGTTATTCAACAGAATTTATGTCCCAGACAAAAGGTTACGGCATCATTAACCACTCGTTTGACAGCTACCGTCCAGTAGCTAAGGGATATGTTGGAGGCCGACGTCAGGGCGTGCTCGTATCGATGGAAACGGGTAAATCCACCGGGTACGGCATGCTGCAGGTAGAAGACCGCGGTATTCTCTTCCTGGAGCCGGGTACGGATATTTATGAAGGAATGATCGTCGGAGAACACAATCGTGATAACGACCTTACCGTTAATATCACAAAGATGAAGGCTCAGACGAATATCCGCTCCGCTACTAAAGAGCAGACTGTCACAATGAAGCGTCCCCGGGTCCTTACTCTTGAAGAAGCACTCGAATTTCTTAATGAGGATGAATATTGTGAGATTACACCGGAATCAATCAGGCTTAGAAAGAAAGTTCTTGATAAAAGCTTCCGTGAACGAGAAGAAAAACGTAAGAAGCTAGCAGCAAAAAATTAACTATTCTCCCCCGCCGGAAATCCGGCGGGGATTCTTTATTGATTTCGTCTCTTCCTTATATTCAGGCTTAGTTTATCTTGACAAAGGGAATCTATCCATGTCGACTCTTTTCGAAAAGGAGGCTTTTTATGGACGATTCATCCACCGCCCTCCCCCTTCGCTGTGTGAAGCCAGACCGGTCTCACGGCAGCGGGATGTGGGAGCTCGCGAAAAAAACATCGCTGGACTTAAACTCGGCCTACAAGTACATCATGATGGCAGAATATTTTGCAGACACTTGCGTGGCAGCTGTGGAGCATGAACAAGTCGTTGGATTCATCACAGGGTTTATCAAGCCAGATGAGAGCGACGTTCTGTTTATATGGCAGGTCGGTGTTGATCCAGGTCAGCAAGGAAAGGGGCTTGCTTTTACGATGCTGCGAAAACTCCTGCAGCGCGAGCAGTGCAAAAACGTTCGCTACGTCGAAGCGACGATCACTGCTGAAAATAAAGCTTCACAAGCGTTATTTAAAAAATTGGCAACTTCTTTCTCTACCTCGTATGCCGTACGGGAAACGTTCCCGGAAGAGATCCTGCCGGGTAATGCCCGCACAGAGTTTACGTACAGAATCGGTCCCCTGCCATTGTCTGTCCAATTGAAAGGAGATGAATAGTGTGAATGAGAAACTGAAGCTTGTCGAAGATGTTGAATCCAGCGTCAGAAGTTATGTCAGAAGCTTCCCAGCGGTTTTTACGAAAGCAAAAGGCCATGAAATATGGGACGAGGAGGGCATGCGCTACCTTGATTTCTTTTCCGGAGCAGGAGCACTGAATTACGGACATAATGACGAAAATATGAAGCAGAAACTGCTTGATTACATTACTAGCGACGGAATCACCCACTCGCTCGATATGGCAACTGACGCCAAAGTTGATTTCATGGAGAAATTTCGTGATATTATATTAAAGCCGCGCGGGATGAACTACCGGATTATGTTTCCGGGCCCTACCGGAGCGAACACTGTGGAAAGTGCGTTAAAAATCGCTCGTAAAATGACCGGTCGCACCGATATCATCAGCTTTACGAACGGCTTTCACGGCATGACGATCGGTGCTTTATCCGTTACCGGAAATTCAATGAAGCGAAGAGGAGCCGGCATCCCGTTAAACCATACCGTTACGATGCCGTACGATCAGTTCACAGGCAGTGAGCAGGACAGCCTTAAATATTTCGAGCGATTTTTAGAGGATAACGGAAGCGGTGTTGCAATTCCTGCAGCGGTTATCCTTGAAACTGTGCAGGGCGAAGGCGGCATCAATGCTGCAAGAATGGGCTGGATCCGAAAGCTTCAGGAAATCTGCCGCGAATGGGGTATATTATTTATTATCGACGATGTTCAGGCCGGTGTCGGTAGAACAGGTACATTCTTTTCATTTGAACCTGCCGGGATTGAACCGGATGTAGTCTGCCTGTCCAAGTCAATCGGCGGTTACGGACTTCCATTGGCCGTAACGCTTATTAAACCAGAGCTCGATCAATGGAAGCCCGGTGAGCATAATGGAACGTTCCGGGGAAATAATCTGGCATTTATTACTGCCTCGGAAGCACTGGAATACTGGCGCGACCCCGCTTTTGAAGAAAGCATACAGGAACGCGGCAAACGAATGACTGCTTTTCTGGAAAGAATGGTCGAGACCTATCCTGAAATGAAAGGTCGCCGAAAGGGCCGCGGCCTCATGCAGGGAATTGCGTCCGAGGTAGACGGATTTTCCGAGTCAGTAGCAGAATATGCTTTTAAACATCAGATGATACTTGAAACAGCAGGCGGTAATGACGAAGTATTTAAGCTTTTCCCACCGCTCAACATTCCACTCGAGGCACTCGATGAGGGATTTGCTATCATCGAGAAATGTATCGAGGAAGCGCTGGAAGCCCACCAGTTGTCGTCATCCTCTTCTTAAAGCTCTCACAGCTCCCGCTTGAAGCGGGAGCTTTTTTTAGTCTGCAATTAAAAACAGCGCAGCATATTCCTGTATCCGCAACTTATCCACACTTTTCTGACAATTGTGCAGAACTAATCAGTCTTAGCCTGGCTGTTTATCCACATACACGTTTAACTACTATTTGTATACATTTTAAACTACACAAAGCGACGGTCGGCTACATCTATTCCCGGAAGGTAGGCACCCTTCATTTTTATTTCAACGATTACGCCGCCATTTCTCAACAGACCACATAAAAATACTGTTGCACGAACCTATAAACTGAACGTATCATCTAACGAATCGGCCCCTTCTCCAATCACCCCTATATAAGATAACGTGACGCTTTGCGAGGATTGCCTGAATAACTTCCGCAAGAACTCTACATCCTTTGACGCCTTATAATAATGATACCCAAACGTTTTCCGCAGGGAATGAACACCAAAAGATGAGATGCCTGCCCTTTTCGCACACCCCTTTAAAAGCTTAGAAGCCTGATCCCGCTGAAGAGGCCCCTCCCCCTTCCTTGAGGAAAACAGCCACTCGTCCTGATCCATATTCGAGGTATACGCAGCTAACAGCTTACGAATCGCCCCATGAAGCGGGTACACGAGTTCCTGATTCGCTCTTATACGCACTTTTTCCCTCCCTCGCACATCTCTCACTCGAAGCTGGAGCGCTTCCGTCAGCCTCATCCCGGTATTTAACAGAAGCATACCGAGCATATAATCCCGATCACTCTGCTTCGCGAGTTCCCGTTTCCAACTTTCAAGGTCCGCTTTATCTCTAATCGGCTCCATTTCCCGCGGTTCAGACCGCCTGTTTATGCTCATGCAGCACACCCCTTCTAATCATACTTACCATCTCATTTTGAATGATTAAACAAATAGAGTCAACAACGCTTATTATCATACAAAATGAGATTCGATGCATGATTATATTTATTTCCTCCGGGGAATAGAATGCCGAGGTGATAACTTTGAGACATTTACTGCTTTATGACGGAGAATGCAGTTTGTGCGATGGCGTTGTTACAGTTATATTGAAACACAACTCGAAAGAAACGATTTATTTTGTTTCGCTGCAGAGCGATAAAGCGAAGCAGCTCCATGAGCAATACAAAATCGATGCAGCAGTGGACTCCATCGTCTTTATTCGCTCAGACGGTCGTGTATATTATAAAGCTTCAGCTGCAGCCGAGATTTGCAGGCAGCTGCACGGAATATATTCAATTGGCAGACTTCTCCCCTTTCTGCCTTTTTCAGATCGAATATACGATTGGATCGCTGCGAACCGCTACAGGATTTTTGGCAAAAAAGAATCGTGCTCGCTTCCATCTTCCGAAGTCAAAGCACGATTTATCCATTATTGAATCTCCTGCAGCAGTCTTTCATCCTCACGGCCGGTCGGCTTCGGATAGACGTCAGGATGGAGCAGGTGGGCAAGCTTTGCCAGACCGATCATGAGCCTTGGTGATGGCCGGCAGTAAAAAGGCTCTTCCATCACGTGGAGCTGATTTGTTTTTAAAGCTTGCATATCTGTCCACCCCGGACGTTTTTTAATCACAGCCGGATTTACTTTTGCTGTTTCGACGCCTACCCAGGCTGTAAGAATAACGTCCGGGTCCTGCTCGCGAATTTGTTCCCACTCTGCTTTGACGCTTGCACGATCGTCTTGATGAAACATGTTAATGCCTCCTGCGAGCGCAGACATTTCAGTCAGCCAGTTGCGTCCCCCCGGAGAAAAGATAGGCTTTGGCCACCATTCCCAATACAGAGAAGGCCGCTTTGACGTTATAGTGTCGGCTAAAGACCCGTAATACTTCAGAAAGGAATCATATTGCTGCCTTAGACGAGCTCCCCGTTCATGCAGACCTGCTGCTGCACAAATTTCAAGCAGAACTTCCCCTACCTGACTCATCGATTCCGGGTTCGTTACCGTCATATACGGTATTCCGCGTTCTTTCAACCCCTCAATGTTTTTTTCCATCCCCGGAACAGACAAGGATGCGTAAACGAGATCCGGATGTAATGCCTCTACTTTATCCAAATCTATGGACAGGTCCGGTCCAAGCCGCTCAAGGCCGTTGATGCTTGATGGCCAGTCCGAGTAGTCGTCTACCCCGCAAAGGTAAGCTGAAAGACCGCAGTAGTGCAGCAGTTCTGTGTTGCTTGGGCATATCGAAACGATTCGCATCAATAATCTGCCTCCTTCATTATGAGAGTTTAAACGGGTCCTTTAGGATTTCATAGTGTTCAAGTACGTTTATATACTGTGCCTGAGATGGAGATCGCAGCGTTTCCATGTCAACCGCATGAACATCATCGAGCCCGCAGTGAATTTCAACCAGCTCACGGCTGATCATGACAGATTCACGGCCGTTCTCAAGCTTTTTTCTGTAACGGTTAAATGCCGGATCCAATTGCTCCAATTGATTGTAAACGCCCTCAACGCTCCCATACAATTGAATCAATGGAAGGGCGGCCTTGGCTCCGACTCCGGGACAGCCTGGAATATTGTCACTAGGATCTCCAAGCAATGCCTTCACATCGATCCACTGAGCCGGCTGAATGCCATAATCATCCTGAAAGTGATGCAGCTGATAGTGGATCTCTTTTCGTTTTTGCACAAACAGCTGGTCCGTGTCTTCATTGAGCAGCTGAAATAAATCTTTGTCATTGCTGTAAATGACTTTCCTGACGGGTAAAGGTGCTTTCGTAAAGCTCCCGATTATATCATCCGCTTCATATCCTGCTACCTGCATTTGATGCATACCCATATCAGTACAAATTTCCGTTGCAGTATGATATTGCTCAATAAGGGGCGCTGGAAGGTCTTTGCGCTGCGCTTTATAAAACTGGTGATCCTGATTACGAATCGTATCTTCCCGTTTTCCATCCCAGGCGATGACGATCCCCCCGGGAAACCGTTCCTGCAGGTTACTGATTCTGGAGAAGAATACTTTTAAGGCGTGTATATACCGGCCCTCGCTGTTTTTTTCTAATTGGTGATCATCGCGTCCGTATGAGGTCGCAAAATAGGCTCTGCTGAGTAAGTTAAATCCGTCTATTAACACAAGATGTTCATTCAATGATCGCAGCCTCCTTAAATAAGTTTTTCCAGGCATCCCGTTTCTGCTCATATGTCTTTACGTTCCGGCCGGGCACCGGGCTGGTTGACGGTAAATAACTTATGTAAACTTCTTCGTGTAACGGCACGTGCCGCGTTAATGAATCATATGCTTTCCTGCCATTGCACCCGATGGTCCGTATATGAGGATGCCGCTCAAGAAACGATTGTACATCGTTCGGAACTTCACTGCGGATATCCTGATCCAGACTCCCTTCTCTTTCACAGTGCTTAAGGACATCCCATACTGCAACGTGGTGATCCATCATGATTTCCTGCTTCATTTGGTAGGAGGCTTCATACAGCGGATATCCGAACAGATCACCAATGATCATCCAGAAATGATTACGTGGATGTGCATAGTACTGTTGTTCGGCAAGCGATTTTGCTCCCGGCATTGAGCCGACAATTAAAAGTTTTGGTTCAGGACCGACGATCGGCTTCATTGACTCGATTCGCATCGTTTATTCGTTCCTCTCTGTGAGCGGTGTGCGGGCATTTATTGCCGCCTGGAGCTGATGCAGAATGTCTCCTATTCCACGTGCACCACTCAAAGGACGCAGAACAGTTTCATGCTGTAAAAGCGGCTCCAGTTTCTGATCATACTTTTTACCAGTGAGTAAAATAATGCGCTTACAGGAAGGCAGCTGCGCAAATTGACGGGTAAGACGCTCACTGGATACGCTCATTGAACGACTTCCAAATACCTCATCATAATTAGTAAACAAGAGATCATCCGGGTGCAGGAATCCGTGTCGTGCAGATAAAATCCGGTAGCTGTCCGTGAAAAGCTCTGCATACGCCTGACACTTTCGGTGAAGCGTGCCGACATATGCTTCTGATGCTTTAACCGCCCCAGCCTGAGGCGATACATCCCAGATCTTCTTTTTTCCACATGGGATAATGCATATATCCATCGGCCATCTCTCCTCTGCCCTTCCATACTAGCATAATTCGGCGTGTTCTTACATTGCGTTTCTCAATGTAAAAGGGCTTACCCATTATCAGGTAAGCCCTTATAAAGCAAGGCTATGAAATCGTTCTCGTCCATCCGAACGGATCTTTTTCCTGACCCGTCTGAATGCCTGTTAACGTCTGATACAGCGATTTAGTGATCTCACCTGTTTTACGGCCGTTGATAATCATCGGCGTTCCTTTCCATGTCAGTTCACCGATCGGCGAGATGACCGCAGCAGTACCAGAACCAAACGCTTCTTCCAGTTCACCGTTTTCATAGGCAGTGAGCACTTCTTCCATTGATATACGGCGTTCTGATACGGGAACTTTCCAGTATTGAAGCAGTTCGATAACGGATTTTCTGGTCACACCCTGTAAGATGCTGTCATTAAGCTCAGGCGTCACTACTTCTCCGTTAATTTTAAAGAAAACGTTCATGCTGCCTACTTCCTCCACGTATTTCTTCTCAACCCCGTCAAGCCACAGTACCTGGGCATGACCTTCTCCGGAGGCTTTAGCTTGTGCGTTATAGCCTGCAGAATAGTTGCCTCCAGTTTTAGCTGTTCCGGTACCTCCTCTTGCAGCGCGCGTAAAGTGATCCTCCACCATGATGCTGACCGGATGAATGCCTTCCGGATAATAAGATCCTACTGGAGACAAAATGATAAAAAGCTTATATGCTTTCGCAGGTGCAACCTGCAGACTTGGTTCGGTCGCGATAATAAACGGACGGATGTAAAGCGACGTCCCCTCAGCATCCGGAATCCAGTCTTTTTCAAGCTCAAGCAGTTGCAGCAAATATTCCATGAGCAGCTCTTCGTTCACAGGCGGAATGCTCAATCGTCTATTGGATCGATTTAATCGCTTAAAGTTTTCGTCCGGGCGAAAGAGCACAGCTTCTCCATCAGGGCTGCGATAAGCTTTCAGCCCTTCAAACACACTCTGGCTGTAGTGGAGCACCATTGCAGCCGGATCAATTTCAACCGGCGCATATGGAATGATTTCAGGCTTAATCCAGCCTTTCCCTTCTTCATATTCCATTGTAAACATATGATCGGTAAATGTTTTGCCGAACTGGAGAGTTTCCGGATCCGGCTTGCCCTTTTTTTGTTTCGCTTCTGTAATTGCCACTGTCGCTTCCATCGTCAGCATGCCTCTCTTTCATTCTTAAAAAATCGGATAATGTGGTATATTGTATCACGAAAAGAGATAGAAGAACATGAAATAGTTTGAAAATTCCATGATTTATCTGTGCAGGCACAACTGTGCCACCGGCTGTATATCGTTTTATGCAAGTGTTTTCTCAGCGTGCTCCAGCTGAACCTTCACTTGGCTTTGTCCCGTTCCTCCGTAGCTGCTTCTCGCTGCCACGACATTTTGCGGTTTAAGTACTTCATAAATGTCTTCTGCAAATTTATCTGAAAACGACTTATATTCCTCCAGGTCCAGATCCAGAAGGAATTTGTTTTTCTGGATGGCAGTTAGAACGATACGGCCGATGATCTCATGGGCCTCCCGAAAGGTCGTCCCTTTGTTGACGAGGTAATCCGCAATATCGGTAGCGTTTGAAAAGTCTTCTGAAACTGCCTGCTTCATATTTTCTGTTCGCACCTGCATCGTCCCAATCATC
Source organism: Alkalicoccus luteus (assembly GCF_012034335.1). Taxonomy (GTDB): domain Bacteria; phylum Bacillota; class Bacilli; order Bacillales; family Salisediminibacteriaceae; genus Alkalicoccus; species Alkalicoccus luteus_A. Next base: position 86,484 of record NZ_JAATHJ010000007.1, read on the forward strand.
GGAGCAAGCATCTGCAAGGAAGCGGTAAGCGTTTCTACCGTATCGAACATCCCCTCTTTGTCTTCCTGCATGTCCTTATTGTATGCAAGCGGGAGTCCCTTCAACACTGTTAACAGTGCCATCAGGTTTCCATAAACCCGCCCCGTTTTCGCCCTTAACAACTCTGGTACATCCGGATTCTTCTTTTGAGGCATAATGGAAGATCCGGTGCAAAACGAGTCATCCAGCTCAATAAACTGAAATTCCTGGCTGCTCCAGATCACCAGCTCCTCAGACAGTCTAGAGATGTGCATCATCAGCGTCGAGGCTGCTCCCATAAATTCCAGAATGAAATCCCGGTCGCTGACCGCATCCATACTATTTTCATACACAGCGTCAAAACCGAGTTGCTCAGCAGTGAAATGACGATCAATCGGAAAAGTTGTTCCAGCAAGTGCTCCTGCTCCAAGCGGCATGAGATCCGTTCGCTTCAGGCTGTCGAGAAATCGTCCCTTATCCCGCTCAAGCATCCAGAAATAAGCTAGAAGATGATGGGCAAATGAAACCGGCTGCGCACGCTGCAGGTGCGTATAACCAGGAAGCATCGTATCAACGTGCTGTTTTGCCTGCGATAAAAGCGCCTGCTGCACGTCTGTTATCATTGCAGCCACAGCTTTCGTATGATCTTTTAGATACAAATGCATATCAGTCGCAACCTGGTCATTTCTGCTTCTGCCCGTATGAAGTTTACCGCCAGTCGGTCCGATTTCGTCGATTAGAAACTTCTCTATGTTCATATGGATATCTTCGTTTTCATCGCTGTAATTCAGTTCGTTATTTTCAATTTTCTTCTTTACGGAATGAAGCCCGTCAATGATCAGGGCTTTGTCTTCTTCTGAGACGATCCCCTGTTTTGCAAGCATCGTTACGTGTGCAATGCTTCCCTGAATGTCGTATGCCATCAGCTTCTGATCAAACTGAATCGATGCTGTTTCTTTTTCTACGAGTTTATTTGTATCCTTAGTGAATCTTCCGCCCCAGAGCTTGGACATGATCAATCCCTCATTTCATTGTGATGTCATTTACTTTACCAGTCCTTCTTATGAAACGCCAATGCCGCTTCCGGCAGGAAAATACCGCCGCTCCTGTATGAAGCGGCGGTACAAGATTACGATTTAGTCGTGAATGCCGGTTTCTTCTGATTTACCTGGGAATAGGTTTTTGTTGAAAGCCCCCATAGTTTAATGAAACCAAGTGCAGCATGGTGGTCGAAGGCATCACCTTTGGAATACGTGGCAAGCCCTTCATTATAAAGGCTGTTCTCGGAATGTCTTGCCACAACGGTGTGTGTGCCCTTCCAGAGCTTCAGCTTTACTTTTCCGTTTACCTGCTGCTGCGTTTCAGAAATGAATCCGTACAGCGCATCTTTCAGCGGGGAATACCACAGTCCGTCGTAAATCAGCTGCGTGAATTTCTGTTCAATTGTTGTTTTAAACTGCGTGACTTCTTTTGTGAGCGTTAGAAATTCCAATTCTTTATGAGCATTGATGAGTGCGAGCGCCCCAGGGTTTTCATATACTTCTCTGGCTTTAATGCCGACGAGCCTGTTTTCGATATGATCAATTCTGCCGACCCCATGCTTGCCGCAGATCACGTTCAGCTCTTTAATAATGGAGACAAATGATTTCTGTTCACCATTAAGTGATACCGGTTTGCCGCCTTCAAAAGCGATCTCTACATACTCGGGCTCGTCCGGAGCATCAGCAATCGATGCTGTCCAGTCGAAAGCTTCCTCTGGCGCCTCTGCCCACGTATCTTCCAGTACACCTGCTTCACAAGCTCTTCCCCAAATATTTGCATCTATCGAGTATGGCTTTTCCACGTTTACTGGCACGTCGATGCCCTTTTTCTTCGCATACTCGATTTCTTCTTCACGGTTCATGCCCCATTCTCTAACTGGCGCAATCACTTCCAGATCAGGATTAAGCGCCTGGATCGACACTTCAAATCGAACCTGATCATTTCCTTTTCCTGTGCAGCCGTGTGCCACTGCTACGGCTCCTTCCTCTTCTGCTACTTCAACGAGCAGTTTGGATATAAGCGGTCGGGATAAAGCAGATGAAAGCGGATATTTGCCTTCATAAAGCGTGTTGGACTGGAGGGCAGGAAGCAGGTATTCCTCAGCCAGCAATTCCTTGGCATCGATAATTACTGCTTTTTCTGCTCCTACTTTCAATGCCTTCTCTTTTAAAGCTTCAAGATTTTTCCCTTCTCCAATTTCCAGACCTAGCGCGATTACTTCATATCCATATTCCTCTTGCAAATATTTAATGCAGACTGACGTATCCAGTCCGCCTGAATATGCGAGTACTACTTTTCCTTTGCTCATGTGTAAAACCTCTCCTCAATTAGTATTTATATAGATACTAACGTATCTTTATGCATAATGCAACAAAAAAAGAAATTAAATCATTAATTTTTTGAGGAGTGCTTTTTGTGCGTGCAGCCTGTTCTCTGCTTCATTGAATACAACGGAATGCGCGCCATCGATCACATTGGCAGTCACTTCTTCACCTCGATGAGCAGGCAGACAGTGCATGAATATATAATCATCGGCTGCAAGTGAAGCCAGCTCTGCATTAATCTGGTACGGCATAAACGTCTTTTTGCGCGTATCAGCTTCTGCTTCCATGCCCATGCTCGCCCACACATCAGTAATCAAAATATCTGCCCCATTCACTGCTTCTTCAGGATCCTTCGTGATCATCAGTGATCCGCCATGAGCTGCAGCCAATGCAGAAGCGTTTTCCATAATTGTCTGATCCGGCTCATAGCCTGCCGGACATGCTACACGAAAGTCGATTCCAGCCAGTGCCATCCCCTGCATAAGAGAATGCGTCATATTGTTGTACCCGTCCCCGGTAAATGCTGCAGTCAGACCTTGAAGTGTTCCTTTTTGCTCTTTAATCGTAAGCAGATCTGCCAGTACCTGAGTTGGATGATGAATGTCAGTAAGACCGTTGATAACAGGAACGCTGCTGTAGGCTGCGAACTCCTGGACCATTTCATGAGAAAACGTGCGGATCATGACGGCATCTACGTACCCTGACAGCACCCGGGCGGTGTCTGCTGCAGATTCGCCGCGTCCGATTTGGGTGTCCTCCGGAGAAAGAAAAATAGCGTGTCCCCCCATCTGTGTCATTCCGGCTTCAAATGAAACCCTGGTCCTCGTAGAAGATTTATCAAAAATCATCGCCAAGGTTTGCCCTTCCAAATCTTTATTGATCTTTTTTTCATGATGCTGTTTTTTTAATACAGCTGCCTCATCCAGCAGCTGATGCAGTTCGTCTGCCGTTAAGTCTGTCACTTCTAAATGATGCTGTACCTTTGTTTTAATCATCGTATTTCCTCCTTTATGAACAGATCCTGCACAGAGAGCGGCTCATGAGCGGTGCCGGCGTGAGTCTGATAAAATCGAAATGTATCAGGGTGAGTAAACAACATCGTTCCATGAGCGATACATGCCTGTCTTAAACAAAATCCGGCTGACTCCGCCATTCGTCCTGCGGTTGGGATGTTTAGGACAGCATCCAGCTCTCCTGCCGCTACGGCTTGCTCCGCTTCATTTAGCGACATCTCCGTCACGTGCCAGTTTTTGGCACGAAGGCTTTCTGCTGTTGATTTAGAAGCAAACAGTTTCAGGCCTTCAAGCGGCAGGGCCGCCGCTTCTAATTTCCAGGCGTCAGCCGCGCTGATATAGCATGTTTGAAGGCTCTTTGCATCCAATACTTTAGCAGCTGCTTCTGAGAGCGTGCTTGCGATACCTATTTTTTCCCCGGTTGATTTCATTTCAGGGGAGAGCATTGGATCAACCTGCTTAAGCTTTGCCGACGAAAACACGGGTGCTTTCACCGTGATATGCGGGAGTTCATCGAGAAGTCCGGTTTTACTCAGCTTGTGGTGCAGCTGAGCAGTCACTGCTTCGCGGACAAGGTTCGTTCCGCTAACTTTACTGATGACAGGAACCGTTCTGGAGGCCCGCGGATTTACTTCCAGGACATACAATACTTCATTGTCATATACGAACTGGATATTCATCATTCCTGAAACGCCAGCTTCCGTACAAATTAACTCGCATATGTGTGCTGCTTCAGCTTTCACATGCTCAGGAATCGTTGATGAAGGATAAATCGTAAAGCTGTCACCTGAATGGACGCCTGCCCGCTCCACGTGCTCCATAAAGCCAGGAATAAACAAGTTTGTCCCGTCGCTGATCACATCAGCTTCAAACTCTTTACCAGCGATAAAAGCATCCACCATCAGCGGCCAGCATCGCGCATCTGTCGTCCATTCCAGGCGCTCGAGATAGGCTTGAAGATTGGCTTCGTTGTGGCATATATACATCGCCTGTCCACCAATCACATAAGAAGGTCTTACAAGGATGGGATAGCCTGTTTTTTCAGCTTTTAACAAAACCTCTTCTTTCGATTCTGCAGTCGATCCTTTAATATGCGAAATATTTAACCGGTCAAGCATATGATAAAAGGATTCCCGGTTCTCGAGCAGTTCTATAGCGTCAGCGGATGTGCCGGCTACCGGAAGTCCGTGCTCCTCCAGCGCCTGAGCAAGATTAACCGCTGTCTGACCGCCAAACTGCAGCAGGACAGCTTCTACCTGCTCCTTCTCAGCAACGTGAATGACATCTTCCGCTGTAAGCGGCTCAAAGTAAAGCCTGTCAGCGGTATTAAAATCCGTGCTGACTGTTTCCGGGTTATTATTAATCACGACAGCTTCATAACCGAGTGCTTTCACTGCTTCAGCAGCATGAACAGAGCAGTAATCGAATTCAACGCCTTGTCCGATCCGGATCGGGCCGGAGCCGACGACAAGGACTTTTCGAGCAGGAGTTGGCGTCACTTCGTCTTCTCCATGCCAGGTGGAATAATAATACGGGGTGACCGCTTCAAACTCTCCTGCACACGTATCCACCAGCTTATACCCGGGCTTCAGATTATCGTCCTTTCGCAGCTGACGCACTTTTGATTCTGATACGCCCTGCAGATCACCGATCAGCTTATCTGAAAAACCTGCCTGCTTCAGTTCTGTTAAAAGGCTTGTCGAAAGCTGTTGGGAAGCTGCTTTTTTCTCCAGCTTGGAAAGCTTTTCGAGACGAGTTAAAAACCAGGGGTGAATGGCTGACAAATCCGTTATTTGCTGGGGACTCCAGCCGCGGATGAGCAGTTCATAAACAGCGTAAACCCGCAGGTCTCCGGGATACATCACCATCTCTTTCAATTTTTCCTCCCTGTAGCTCGCGAGCAGGTGATGTCTTGGGCTGTGACTCCCGGTTTCCATTGATCTCATTGCTTTTAAAAATCCACTTTCAAACGTTCTTTCCAAAGCCATGACTTCGCCCGTTGCTTTCATTTGTGTGCCAAGGGAACGGTCTGCTTCGGAAAACTTATCGAAAGGGAACCTTGGCAGCTTCACGACAATATAATCGAGCGCCGGCTCAAAGGAAGCAAACGTGGTACCGGTAATCGGATTGGGAATTCGGTCAAGCGTCTGTCCGCAGGCTGTAAGAGCGGCAATTCTTGCGATAGGATATCCGGTCGCTTTCGAAGCCAGCGCTGATGAACGGCTGACACGCGGATTCACTTCAATAATCGCATATTCATCCGTCTCAGGGTGCAGCGCAAACTGAATATTGCAGCCGCCCACCACATCAAGCGCACGGATTACCTTCAACGATGATTCTCTCAGCATCTGATACTGTGAGTCTGTCAGCGTTTGAGAAGGTGCTACGACGATCGAATCGCCGGTGTGGACCCCGACCGGATCCATGTTTTCCATATTACAGACGATGATACAAGTGTCATTTGCATCGCGCATGACTTCATATTCCACCTCTTTCCATCCTTTGATACTCTTTTCCACGAGTACTTGATGGATCGGGCTTTCTTTAAGTGCATACGCAAGCATCGATTTCATTTCCTCTTCACTGTGTGCGAATCCTCCGCCTGCTCCGCCTAGCGTATAAGCCGGACGAAGAATAACTGGATAGCCGATAGACGCTGCGAAATGAAGTCCTGCTTCCACTGACTCAACAATTTCAGATTCGATGACAGGCTCCTCAATCTCGATCATGAGCGATCGAAACAACTCCCGGTCTTCCCCTTTCTCAATTGACTCTACCGACGTGCCCATCACCTTCACTCCATATGCATCCAGAATACCTGAACGGTAGAGCTTAGCTGTCAGGTTAAGGCCCGTCTGGCCGCCGAGCGTCCCGATCAGTCCGTCCGGGCGCTCCTTTTTAATAATCGATTCCAACGTAGAAACCGTCAGCGGCTCCAAATACGTTTTATCTGCAAATGCAGTATCCGTCATTATAGTAGCCGGATTGTTATTCACGAGTATCACCCGTTTGCCGGCTTCTTTTAATGCAAGACAGGCCTGCGTGCCTGCGTAATCAAATTCTGCTGCCTGTCCGATAATAATCGGGCCTGACCCGATCACTAAAACAGTGTTTACGTTGCTGCACATACTTTGCTACCTCCAGAAACCAGACTGTTAATAAATTGCTTAAAAATAAAATGCGTGTCGCTCGGACCAGGGTGAGCCTCAGGATGAAACTGGACAGACTGCACCGGAAGACTCCTGTGCCTGAATCCTTCACACGTGCCGTCATTCACATTTTCAAAAAGCCGTTCAAAAGGAAATGCTTCGTCTGACGGCTCGCTGACAACATACCCGTGATTTTGCGAAGACATGTATACTTTCCCGTCCGGTATATGCCTGACCGGATGGTTGCTGCCTCTGTGGCCGAACGGCAGCTTTATCGACTCTGCTCCATAGGCTAGTGCAATAAGCTGATGCCCGAGACAGATGCCGAGAACCGGATAAGATTTCGTCAGTTCTTTAATGTGAGGCAGCTCCTTTTGAAGCTTAAGCGGATCGCCAGGGCCATTGCTTAGCAATACCCCGTCAGGCTTTATTGCGTGAATGTCAGCTGCTGAACTCGAATGCGGCATCATCGTCACAGCACACCCTTCCTTCAGAAGTGCGTGAACGATAGATGATTTACAGCCGTAATCCAATACAGCAACATGAGGGCCTTCACCAGTAAAAGCGACCGGTTCCTGAACAGACACTTCCGGGACCGGATTCTCATTAAAATGAAAAATCGGAGCAGCGGGCTGATTGACTGAGATAAAGCCCTTCACCGTTTTTTTCGTACGAATAATCTTCACGAGCTTGCGTGTATCAACTTCAGTCAAGCCAGGGATACCGTGGTGCTGCAAATAGGCGTCAAACTCTTCTGCGCGCTCATCGCAACCGGTAGAACCTGTCACGACTGCTTCCACAGCGGGAGCGCTGCCTTCATTAAATTTGTCCTGAAAACCATAGTTTCCGATCAGCGGATACGTAAACGTCAGCAGCTGCCCTTTATAGGAGGGATCTGTCATCATTTCCTGATAGCCGGTCATTGCCGTATTGAAGACCAGTTCCCCGGAGCTTTCCGTATCAGCACCGATTTTTTTCCCTTCCAGCACATCTCCTGTGTCCAGTATTAAATAAGCGTTAGTCATGACTGATTTCTCCTTCTTGTAAAATCTCCTCAAATACTTGAACAAACGTCGATAATTCTTCGGCAGAAGCTGTCAGCGGCGGCAAAACGCGTATCACCTGCGGCCCTGCCGGAAGCGCCAGTATCTGCCGGTTTCGAAGTTTCTGCAAATATGGGGCGGCCTCTTCTACGACGATGCCGATCATTGCTCCGCTTCCGCGTACTTGCTTCACTTGCCTGTACGAAGAAGCCAGCTGTTCAAGCTGCTTGCGAAATATGGCAAAGCGATCCTGGACTTCTCTCAGAAATCCTTCTTCCTGAATGACACCCATTGTCGCCTCTACCGCCGCACAAGCTGCAGGATGTCCGCCGAAGGTTGTTCCATGCGTTCCTGGAGAAAAGGAAGCAGCAACCTCTGCTGAAGCGAGACAGGCACCTGCCGGAAAACCGGATCCAATGCCTTTCGCAGCCGTTACAATCTCCGGCTTTACGTTGAACTGTTCAAACGCATATAGTGAGCCGGTTCGTCCAGCGCCGGTCTGAATCTCATCTGCAATGATCAAGATGCCGTGTGTTCTGCAGTAATGGACGAGTTCATTAACCCAATCCTGGTCAGCAGGTACGACTCCGCCTTCACCTTGAATCAATTCAAGCATGACAGCAGCTGTTACTTGCGGATTTATGTTCGTGATGGCCTGCTTATCATTAAACGGTAAGTGCGTGAATCCGGGCATCAGTGGTGCAAATCCGTGTTTAATTTTATTCTGGCCTGTGGCTGCCATAGCACCGCCCGTACGGCCGTGAAACGACTGTTCAAAGGTTACAATTTCCGATTTTTGAAGCGTTCCTTTGTCGAACCAGTATTTTCTGGCAAGCTTAATCGCAGCTTCATTGGCTTCTGCTCCGCTTCCGCAGAAAAAGACCTGATCCAAATGAGTTCCTGTTATAAGGGAAGTTGCTGCACGCTCCTGAATGTCCTGCTGAAATAAATTAGATACGTGCCAATATTCCTGAAGCTGAATCTCGACTGCACGCTGCACAAGCTTTGGACGATGACCGAGATTACATACCGCAATTCCCGACGTAAAGTCTAAGTAGTCGGTGCCGTCATCAGCCGTCAAATAACTCCCGTCTGCTTTCGCTACAGAGATTGGGAAACGGGCGTAGGTGTTCATGAGCGGTGACTTTTGCTTAATGTTCTGCATAGATATTCTCCTTTCGGAAAATAGTACCGGCCTCGCCTCTGTGAAAATAATTCAGCAGCGCATTTCCGTTCGAACCATTAACCATGACTGCTTCTGAGACTCCTTCGTTAAGAGCCCGAAGGACAGCCTTTGTTTTCGGAATCATCCCGCCGTAAATAATGCCGTCATGAATCAGTGTTTCTACCATCTTCGGATCAAGGTACCGGCAAAGATCACCGGATCGGCCGTCTATCACGCCTTCAACATCTGTAATAAACAACAGCGGAGCAGCCAGTGCACATGCGCAGGCTCCGGCAGCTTCATCCGCGTTAATGTTATATGTCACGGTTCCGGACGCTGCAATTGGCGATATAACCGGGGTTATTCCTGCCTCTGTCAACAACTTAATCAAATGTGGATTCACTTGTTCAACAGAGGCTACCTGTCCGTATCGGACTTCATCCACTGGGACTGGCCGAAACAGTCCGGCATCGACTCCGCTGATTCCTGCTGCCTTTACCCCTGCGTGTTCCAGCAGTTTGACGATATGTTTATTGGCAGATCCGCTTAGTACCATTTCAGCAGATTCAACGACTTCCGGAGTAGAAACGCGCAGCCCATCCGTAAAAGAAGCGCTAATGCCGCGATCCTGCAGCAACCGATTGATAGCAGGTCCTCCGCCATGAACGATCACCGGGAAGCAGCCTGCCTGCTTTAATGCGTTTATTTCTTTAAAAAAGCTGCCGGGAAGCTCATCGATCGTGCTGCCTCCAAGCTTGATTACGAGATAAGCCATTTGTTAACCTCCTTTACATCATGTTCGGTACGAGGCATTGATGCGGACGTATTCATACGACAGATCGCATCCCCACGCCTGAGCAGCGCCTGTTCCATCCTCAAGCTTTACTTTTATATAAATATCGCTCTGAGTTAAATAAGCAGATGCTTCCGCCTCATCAAAGTCAAGCGGCAGCCCTTCGGAAACAACCTGAATCGGACCTAAATATACGTCCACTGCTTCAGATTCCATTGACGCTCCGCTGTATCCAGCCGCACACACAATTCTTCCCCAGTTTGGATCAGCTCCATGTATCGCCGTTTTCACCAAGTTTGAAGAAATAATCGATTTAGCAATTTTCCCAGCATCTGCCGCTGTCGCTGCCCCTTCGACCTGAACTTCAATCAGTTTCGTAGCCCCCTCACCGTCTCTGGCAATTTTTTTTGCCAGTTCTTCTGACAGTTTCGTAAACGCCTCTTCGAAGGCACCCCATTCAGGATGAAACTCATCGAGTTCACTCGTTTCAGCAGCTCCGTTTGCTAAAACGACAACCGTATCATTTGTGGATGAATCACCGTCCACCGTGATTTGATTGTAGGTTTTATCCGTCGTCTTTTTTAAAAGACTTTTCAGTGCATCCTGTGATACATCTGCATCTGTCGTAATATATGCGAGCATCGTGGCCATGTTTGGATCAATCATGCCCGACCCTTTTGCGGCGCCTCCGATCGTCACCTGCTTGCCTTCAATTTCGCATTCGACAGAAGCATGCTTTGTACATGTATCTGTCGTTAAAATCGCTTGTTCAAATGAAGCTGCATCCTGTGACTCAAGGTTTATCGAACGAATTCCTGTTTCGACTTTATCCATTGGAAGCTGTACGCCGATCAATCCAGTTGATTGAACAGCAACCAGATGTTCAGGCAGACCTGCTTCTTCAGAGGCATACTTTCGGGTTAAACGGGCGTTTTCGAGCCCCTCCTTACCGGTACAGGCGTTTGCATTGGCCGAGTTTACGACGACCAGCTGCAGCTTTTGCTCCTTCGCAATCGACTCCTGCGTCACTTTAAGCGGCGCTGCCTGAAACGCATTTTGCGTATATACCGCCGCTGCCTTTGCAGGAATGCTGGAATAAAGCCAGCCAAAATCGAGCTTCTTGCGTCTTAAGCCGCAATGAGTGCCTCCTGAAAAAAAACTTTTTGGGCTCGTCACGCCGCCTTTTATATTGATAGATGAAACGATATTGACCAGCGTCATACTAATCTCCTGCCTTTCCTTACGGATATTGGGGTACCATCTGCAGTCCTGAATGCTCAGGCCAGTCATTCATTATGTTACAGTTTTGAACGGCTTGACCTGCCGCCCCTTTCATCAAATTATCGATTACGGCGACCGTCATCAGCGTACCGCTGCGTTCATCGGCGAATACACCGATATCACAGTAGCTGCTTCCATATACATCTTTTGTCTGCGGCATTGGACCGCTTATACGATAGCGGGTAAACGGCTCATGCTCATAAGCTGTTTTATATGCATCCTGCAGTTCGGTGGCCGAGCAAGCAAGCCGGCCGTAAGAAGTGACCATAATCCCTCTCGTCATCGGCATCAAATGTGTCTGCAGATAGACAGGTGTTTTGATACCTGCCGCTTTTCCAAGATGCTCTTCGATCTCTGGTACATGCTGGTGTGCTCCGGTACGATACGCTTTTATATTTTCATTCGTCTCGGAAAAGTGGGTCATCATAGACATTTTACGTCCGGCACCCGACACGCCTGTCTTCCCATCCATCATGATCGTGCCTGGCTCAATCAGCTGCTGCTTTACCGCTGGATACATTCCGAGAATCGCAGCAGTCGCAAAACATCCCGGATTGGAGAGGAGCTTTGCCCCGCGTATAGACTCCCGGTTTACTTCAGGAAGACCGTAAACGGCTTGTTGCTGCATCGCTTTATCCGGCGGCTCCAGCCCGTACCACTTTTCATATGTCTCACTGTCTTCAAGCCTCAAGTCGCCAGATAAATCGATAATCTGGCTTTTACTTGCTGAAAGCGCTGGAATCAGTTTGCTTGCTACGCCGGCAGGGGCTGCAAGAAAAATGACGTCGCACGCCGCAGCAGCTTCCATATTTTTGAATGAATCGGTACGAATTGTATGGAGATGCGGATAGCGCTCCGCTATATCGTTTCCTTCTTCTGACTGAGAGATCACCGTAGTGAGCTCCAGAAAGGGATGATTTTCTAAAATTCGGATCAGTTCAAGGGCCGCGTATCCTGTTCCTCCTACAACCGCTGCTTTTTTCAATCATGTCACGTCCTTTTCAATGATGAATTAATTCATTATTATACTTATAGATTTATTAATATGCAATAATAATTATAAGTTATTATGATTTTTTATACATTTTGTCCCTGGTACGTTGTCATAGTAAATTGAAAGACGAAAAAAAGCGCTCTCAGAGAGAACGCTCCAGGGTGTCGTTAAAGTTGGTTTAGTTATATCATGTTGCTTTTATATATGTGGGTAATCGCTGTAAAGAGACGCCGGCGGAATGATACGACTCCTGAAAGTTCGTTGCCTAATCGAAACATGAACGGCATGGTTATGACCGTTTCGATAAAGATATTTTTACGTAATCAAGACAAGTGGAAGATTTTCCGGCAGTGTTACTAATGCAGTTGAAACGCTACAACACTGGCGAAAGCAGCCGGGAAATTGACTCTTTAAAACGCACTACTTTTGAGCGGGCATCATATTTTTCTTGTGTCAGTTTATCAGCATGCATCATATCTTGTTCGAAATCAGCTGCAAGTTTTTCTGCAGTCGGCTGATCGTATATGAATGCATTGACTTCAAAGTTAAGCCGGAAGCTGCGCATATCTATGTTGGCTGTTCCGACAGAGGCAGCAGCGCGGTCCACGACGACGACTTTGGAATGAATAAAGCCCCGTTGATAAATATAAACACTGACTCCGCTTTTCATCAGCTGACCTATATGCGAAAGCGTGGCCCAGTAGATGAATGGATGGTCCGGCATACTTGGAATCATAATTCGAATATCTTTACCTGATAAAGAGGCAATTCTAATCGTATCCAGCAGGCTTTGGTCGGGTATAAAATACGGCGTCTGAATATAGACGGATTCTTTCGCATTGTTGATCATTTTAATATAGCCATTTTTGATTTGTTCCCATTCCGAATCCGGTCCGCTCGAAACGATTTGTACTGCCGCATTTCCCTCGCTCTGCTTCATCGGAAAGTAACGAGCCTCATAAGCTACAGCATGAGATTTCGCTGCCTGATTCCAGTCCAGGATGAACCTGGTCTGCATTGGATCGACTGCATTGCCGGTTATCCTGAGATGCGTATCCCTCCAGTATCCGAAACGCTTGCTCTTTCCTAAATATTCATCTCCAACATTAAAACCGCCTACATATCCGACCGATCCGTCAATAATCGTCAGCTTCCGATGATTCCGGTAGTTAAGACGTATATTAATGAGCGCAATTTTTGACGGGAAAAAGACCCCTACTTCTCCTCCGGCCTTCGTAAGCTGATTAAAATGCCTTCTGCGGAGCTTTCGTGAGCCGAGTTCATCATAGAGTATACGTACCTTCACTCCTTCAGCTGCTTTTTCCGCAAGCAGCTGAATCAGTTCTTTGCCCAGCCCATCGTTTCGAAAGATGTAGTACTGCATATGGATATGATCTTGCGCTTCCCGTATATCCTTCTTAAGCTGTTCAAATTTATCGCAGCCGTCAGAAAAAATATGAATATCGTTGTCTTTAGTCAGAATAGCATCATTGTTAATAAGATGCATGTAGATCATATCCCGATAAGGATCTATATTGTCGTTATGATACGAAAACGACGGGTTGCGAATCTGGTCTATCTGATGCCGGATTACATCACTGATACCGATTCTGCTTATTCCCTCCCAATCGAACAGCCGTCTGCGGGTTAGATTCTGACCGAGAAAAATATAAATAATAAATCCGAGAAATGGAATGAAAAAGAGGATCAGCACCCAGGCCCAAGTGGCCGTTGCATCTTTTCGTTCGATAAAAATAATGATGCCTGCAAACAATATATTTGCAAAAAACAAAAGTACAAGCAGTACAGACATGACATCCATGAGGGGCTGCCTCCTTTCCTGTCAACTACCAGAGTTTGTATCAAAGTGACGTACGCTCTGATGTAAGTTTACCGTACATTTCCAAAAGATGTACAGTCCGGCTCCTGAGTGAATGAGTCTTTTTATGCACCAAAAAAGCCGCAGAGCTTGTCTGCGGCAGCTGTCAATCAGCCTTTATCGGCTTCAGCTTCTGTTCAATTTCTTCCCGGCGCTCTTCTAAAAAAGGGGGCAGAGCAAGCTTCTGACCAAGCTGTTCGATCGGCTCATCCATATCGAACCCGGGACCATCAGTTGCCAGCTCAAACAGGATGCCGTTCGAATCTCGAAAATATAAAGAAGTAAAATAGTATCGCTCTACAATACCGGAGTTATCATAGCCGGCATCATCGATTGCTTGCTTCCATTCTTTCAGCTCTTCTTCATCTTCTACTCGCAGAGCGAGATGATGCACACTTCCTCTTCCCGGACGCTCCTTCGATTCCGATGATTGGATCACGTGTACTTCCGCACCATTGCCTCCGGAGGCCGTTGAATAAACGGTCATCGGTCCTTCTTCTGTCTGTTCCCCGCCTGTTTTTATAAACGAGAGAACATTGATCAGCACATTTTCCGTTTTAGCAAGCGACCTGACTGTCAGCTCTGAAGGGCCAAGTCCCACGATCGCCACGTCTTCCGGAATGTCAGGATGTTCCCATGCAGTGCCTGCTGGGGTTGCCGCCCCATGGCGATCAGAGAAAAGGCGGATGCGCTGACCTTCATGATCCTCCAGCGCCAGTGTCAGTCTGCCTGCCCGGATGACAGGTTCCCCGACAGAGACCTGTTGTTTTTCCAGCCTCTCTTTCCAGAAATAAATGGCTTCATCTGATTTAACCCTCAGACCAGTGCTGCTGATGCTCTGGGATCCCCGATACGTTCTTCCCGCCATTGGAATTTCAAAAAATGTAAAATCTGTTCCGGGAGAACCGTAGCGGTCTGCATAAAATAAATGATACATACCAGGATCATCCTGATTAACCGTTTTCTTTACCAGGCGCATGCCTAATACATCTGTATAAAATGCATAGTTGCTGCGAGCATCTGCTGTGAGTGATGACACATGATGTATTCCTTTGATCAGCTTCATAGCTGCCACCTTCTTTCTACTTACTTTTTTATAGTATATCTTTCTTTTTCTCAAGTTGCAAGAATTGGTAATGTTCGATGCCTTCCTGCAACATGATAAAAAGCACAGGACAAGCCTGTGCTTTATACTGGATGAGTTATGCTATTTTTCCCATGTTTCCTGGATGAACCGCTCTCGTCCCGAATCAATTCGCTCCTGCTGATACGCTTCCGGATTTTTCTTGTAAAATTTCTGATGCTCTTCTTCAGCGGGATAAAATACTTCAACAGGAAGAATTTCTGTAACGATCGGCTTTTGGAAAGGTCCGTCGTTTTCCAAATGACGGCGTGATGCTTCGGCGGCCGCCTTTTGCTCATCTGAATGGTAGTAAATGGCAGTCCTGTATTGGGGGCCCCGATCAAAAAACTGTCCCCCATCGTCCGTAGGATCAACCTGCTGCCAGTAAATAGTGAGCAGCCGCTCATAAGAAAACACGTGAGGATCAAATTCGATCTGAACGGCTTCCCGGTGACCGCTCGTGCCCTGTTTCACTTCTTCATAGGAAGGATGGGCAGTATCTCCTCCCGTATACCCTGACACCACGCTCTCAATACCTGGTTCTTCATCGAAAGGTCTTACCATGCACCAAAAGCAGCCTCCTGCAAATGTAGCCAATTCTATTTTTGACATCCAACCCCACCTTACGTTTTATTGCTCGACAATTTCAATGTAGTCTCCATATCCTTCTGCTTCCATGTCTTCAAGCGGAATAAACTTCATCGCCGCAGAGTTCATACAGTAGCGGAGTCCGTCCGGTTCGGGTCCATCCTCAAACACGTGACCCAAATGAGAATCAGCGTAGGTGCTTCTCACCTCGGTACGCTTTATCAGCATCGACCAGTCTGCGCGGGTCTCGATAAACTCCTCTGCGATCGGCTTTGTAAAACTTGGCCAGCCGGTTCCGGAATCATACTGATCTGCCGATCGGAAAAGCGGTTCTCCGGAAACGATGTCTACGTAAATCCCGTCATCAGTATTATCCCAGTAAGCATTTTGGTAGGCTGGTTCAGTCGCATCCTCCTGAGTTACCTCATACTGAAGATTGGTCAGTCTCTCACGCAGCTCCTCTTCTGTTTCCGGCTCATATTGACGCCAGAATGGAAGGTTAGAAGATCCGGCTGTTTCATATTCTGCCTCTTCCCCCCAGTGTTCGTCAATGAATTCATCACGGCCAGAATTCGATCTGTAAAATTCGTACCGCACCGGATTCTCTTTATAAAAGTCCTGATGATAGTCCTCCGCTACATAAAACGTATCCAATTCACGAATGTCCATAACAATGGGATCGCTGAATCTTCCGCTAGTTTCCAAATCGTTTTTTGAAGCTTCGGCTGCTTCACGCTGCTCGTCATCCTGAACAAAAATGTGCGGTGAATACTGATAGCCTCTGTCTACGAATTGTCCTTCATCATCTGTCGGATCGATTTGCCTCCAGTATATCTCCAGCAGCTCCTCATAACCGACAAGCTCCGGATCAAACGTTACTTGCACCGCTTCCACATGTCCGGTTGCTCCGGAAGCTACATCTTCATAAGAAGGATTTTCCTCTGGGCCGCCGGTATATCCGGATACAGCTTTGTCGACTCCTTCAATTTTTTCGAAAGGTGGTTCCATGCACCAGAAACAGCCGCCGGCAAACACTGCTGTTTCCCATGGACCCTCAACATCTGCTTCTACAGCTTCGCTGCCATAGGAACGATTCATGAAATAATCGTACATGATAGGAATAAAGATAAAGCCAAGAACAGCAACAATTAGTAAAAATCCGCCAGTAAGCCATTTTTTCATGATGTCACCTCTTTTCCTCTAAGTTAATTATAAAGCATTCTGCGCTTTCTGGCATGAATGAGCTTCTGAAACGTTTTGAGTTCTATCTTAATGCTGCCAGCCTGTTATCAGATTCACTGCAACTGACTAAATGCTTTTCAGCAGAATCTGCGCGATGCCGCAAAAAAAGCCGCCCAATATGCTGGACGGCTGCGGTTTCTAATGACAAAACAGGTTTTAACCTTCTGTTAGCGGGAAGTAACTTGTAAATCGACTTCAATATTGCCTCTGGTAGCTTTTGAATACGGGCAAAAATCATGAGCTCTGTGAGCTAGTTCTTCTGCTTCTTCCTGAGACACACCGCTTACGTGGACGTGGAGCGTAACCCCAAGCTTGAATCCGTTATCCTCGGAATCTTTGAGCAGGCTTACTTCTGCGGTTGTTTCAGAAGATATGTCCTTCTGTGCCTTTGAAGCCATGAGATTAAGTGCGCCATCGTAGCATGCACTGTAACCGGCAGCAAAAAGCTGCTCCGGATTGGAAGCATCTTCCGGGATTCCGTTTTTATCCGGCATTTTCAAATCAACGTCTACTACTTTGTTGTCGGACGTAACATGTCCTTCTCTTCCTCCTTGAGCGGTTGCCTTTGTAGAAAAAACTTTATCTGCCATAATAGTTATTCCCTCCTGAGGTCGTATAGTAGAAACATTCATTTATATTCACCTTTTCATCGAAAATTAAACATAAACTTTCCATTACGAGGAGCGAAAACAGTGAAAAGGTACTCTATCCGATCTATTGACGGAAGCAGCCTGACTATATATACGATTGAAAGCAATCCGGATCTGCAGGTGATATGGGTTCACGGTATCACGTCAGACATGGATACGATGCAAGCCGGAGCATATGAACTTGGCAGAAGCGGTTTGAAAGCGGAACATCTTTTTCCTGTCATGAGGGGCTATGAGAGCAGCTCCGGACTGATTCACACTCCGGAACGAAACCGCTTAATAGATGATTTAGAGGCAGTTCTGCTCAATGCCCAAGGAAAACGATTGATAATTGCCGGACACAGCATGGGATGCGGCACCATTCTGAGAATGATTGAACAGCGGGGGTGGCCCGGCCAGGTGATGCATATTGTGCTGTTGGCTCCTTTTATTCATCCGGCCCTTCCGGTTTATCAGAAAGGAAACGAAGAGTCAGACGACGGGATGTACCGATTGTATATGAAGCGGGCGGCAGCTGCAGGAATACTGGACCGGACAGGACTTAATCTGCTGAAACGTCTGCCTGTCATTGACATCCCCTCCAGACTAGTTCCATATGATCCATATTCCGATGTTGTGAAAAAGTCCATCAGCTACGAATACATGATGGGTCGTTTTGTTGAAAAACCCGCTTCGATAAAACAATTTCCCTGGAAAAGAATCAGCGTGCTGATAGGCAGCGAGGACGAAATCATTGCTGCGCAAACGCTGCAAACGTTTTTACACAAAGAAGCCGGAGTCCGTGTCTTAACGGCTCCGGCAGAAAACCATAATTCATTGCTTACAAGCTCGTACGTTTCTGAACTTTTTCAGCAGATTACGTTGAAAAAGCCTTTTTAAAGCCTGCCATCACTTTCCGCTGTCGTTCAATATAACGCCAGACCCACAGGACAAATCCTCCTGCGGCTGCGAACAGAATGAGCGTGATGAACGTTCCAATGCTGGGCATGATCAGCGTAATTGCAGCGAGCAGCCCGGTCATCAAGTGAAAAATAGCTGTATGCGCGTTTCCGGGTATCAGGTCCGTTGCACTGCTCTCATAGTATTTGCCGATATATCTGACAGCCTGAATTAAAAACGGCACGGCCAGCAGAACGAAATAAAACGTGAGCGGAACATCAGTTACTAACGGGAGTGCTACTACAGCCCCCACTGCCACGGTAAACAGACCAAAAACGACGTTTTTCGCCTGACGGCGCCCAATACGAACAACAAGAGTGCGTTTATCCGTACGGCTGTCGCTTTCAGCGTCCGGAAACTGGTTAATCAGCAGCACATTCGTTACAAGTGCCGCGACAGGTATAGATAAAAGCCATATTTCGGCTGTAAAAAAGCCGGTTTGTATATAAAAGGTGCCGGCTGTCATTGCCACTCCGTACGTTGTCGCGATAAGGAATTCCGCAATACCCGGCGAAGCATTGATAAATGAAAACCGCCCTTGCCTTCCAGTGTAAAAGAAACCGGCTAAAAGACCGTATGCGATCAGCAGCAATAGCAGTGGGCCGGACACAACTGCTAAACCGATTCCTGCTACCGCGGCGGCTGCAGTAAGCACAATGCCAAAGAAGCCCATATCCTGTTTCTGAATCAAACCGAGCTGAATCATACGCGATCCACCCGTAAACGGACGAAGGGAGCCTGTATTATCCGCATCTCTTTCAGCATCTAAATAGTCGTTAATCATGTTTGTACCAGCCTGTACTGCAAGTGCTGCAAAGAGCGTAAGAATAAATAGCGTCCAGCTGAACATTTCTGCAAGCCCGAAAGCTGCGGCGGCTCCGACAAGAACCGGCACGAGTGATGCAGTTAATGAGAGCGGACGAAGCGCCTCCTTCCAAACGGCAGCGCGGGACCTTAAATCCTGCTTATCGCTCCCGTCAGCTGAATCGTCAGCCATATCCAGCACCGTCGGCTTCTCTCCCTGCAAAATCTCCGGAACAAAGCGATACTTCACCACGGAGGGAACGATTTTAATAAATTCGAGTCTGTCAACTGCATCCTGCTCAACGAAGCTTCCAACAATCGGCGACCGGTGCTGAAGCAATTCAACTGCCCGTTGCCGCTCCTCGTTTGAACGAACAACTTCTGCCCTGCCGATTATCTCGCATTCCTCCATCTCCATGAATGAACTGCCCTGGTGAATGAGCATAGCTGTTTCAGGAATATTACTCCACTGAATGACTTTCGGATCCCCTTTCATACTTGACAGGTAAATATGAAACCGTTCGTCGGAAGCAAAATGCATCATTCTCTGGCGCGGTTTTCCCATATTCGAGGTGCCGACCGATGCTACTTCAGCTTTTTCAAGATAATTCAATATGTCTTCAGCGCTCCGCTGTGCCATGTGGATCACTCCTTTCCGGAAGTTGAACACCTAAATGTTCCATTCCATCTTCAAAATCAATTTGACCCCTTAATTTTCTTACGATAAACCGGCTGCCTTTAAGCCAGTCTGCAAATGAAATCCCAACCGGAACAGCATCTGTTCCGATCCCTACATTTACATTCAGACTGACCGTATCATAAACAGCAGTATGGATTGTACCGGACCAGTTTCCATACTCTTTTTTGGCTATACCGTACTTTGTTTTATTTAACAGGTTAAACGTATCATTAGCTGAATCCGAACCTCTCTTTAACTCAACAAGTCTTTCTAGACGCTGCTCGGATTCTTTTGTCATATGACGATTTTCAGACAGCTTGGACGGCGCCCGAAAATGATTCGTGCAGGCTCCTTCATCGCTTTGAAGTTCAACCGCACCTTTGGCAGAAGCTTCAACCACTGCCGTTCGCCCTGCAGAATCCGCCAGCGAGTAATTAAAGGAGTGCCTGTGCGGCAGCTCTTTAAGCAGCCTGACAGCTTCCGGAACCGAGGCGCATGAATCCAGAATGAGCCTTGCTATCGAGCAGCAAATAAAGCCGTCCTCAGGGGATATTCTGTTCACAAAGTGATAGCCGACTGCGAGCCCTTTTTCATTCATGCCGTCCATCCTGCCAACGATCCTCTGAGCGAACCCTACAGATGCATAGCCGGATGTAGGCTGATACATAATAAATCGTCCGTCATATGTTTTCGGATGATAGTCATAATTTCGCCCGTAAACGCCTCTTCCCATCAGAGCACTGCACCCGCTTTTTATCCACGACTGCTGATAACCTGCATATTCATGAACAATATCTTCAAATCTCCAGCCGAGCCCTTCAGATAAACCTTCAAGCTCTGCCCAGAGATCAGGCGATATTTCTTCAATCCAGGCTTTTGTTTCACGAAAATCAGTCGTATACCGGCGAATCGATTTTTTTCTTCTTCGAACATGCTTGTTATAAAGCACGGTTTGTTTCAAACGGTCTGCCTGCTTTAAGCCAAACTGATAGGCGTCTCCCCGGCCTTCGAGCGCTTCTATGCTGATTTTCATTGCTTCACCTGCTTTCTTCAACGTTCATTATAAAATCAACGTAAAAAAAAGAAAAAGAATTTGACTTGATAATCAGTTAAACGTTTAGTAAAATGCAATATTTGAGTGAACATTAACACGAAAAGTAATTAATGCAGGAGGTACCTCATATGCAATCCGTATTTGAAAAGCAGCCATCTTCAGAAATGCGTGCAGATGAGTGGGCGCATGCCTATGATGAACTTCATACTCAGTTTCTCCGTTTACAGCAAAACCTGGAAACAATTGCACAGCGTTTTGATATTCGCGGTGTTGAACAGACTAAGCACAGCATCATGACGATTGTGTATGAAACTGATGATGGAAAAACGTTTCGTATTATGGCAGATGACTGCCGTTTTCCGCACAGGGGACATTGGGATTTTTCCCTGCACGGATCCTATGAGCAGAATGCTTTATATATAGATGATATTCGTGGTGAAACAGATTACGGATTCGGATCCGTTATGATAAAACATTTGAAGAAAAAAGCCGAAGAAAAAAATATCCCCGAAATTCGCGGAAAGTTAAAAGAGCGGGATTATGATCATCAGGACAGACTCGTTCACTTCTATACGAAGCATTCATTTTCAGTAACGCTTAACGAATCCGGTCGTGAAGGACAAATCAAATGGTCTGCGGATAACTGCTAGTGCCTGCTTAAACACGCTGCGTTTAGTTGTAAATCCGGACAGCCGGCTCGTCTTGCTATAGTCATTAAGAAGTCACTGGTGCAGCCCTCATTAATAAGAGGGCTGCGCTTTTTTTATATTAGGAAGCTTTGTTGTATACTGCAAACATGCCACCTCTTTATTATTTATACCAATGTATAAGAGATGCTCTGATCCATACCGGTTCAGCAGTTCGAAAGCTGACCTCCGGCTGCATAAGAAATCTTCGGTTTCATTCAAAGTATACAGCTAGAATTTATTCAGCTTATAACGCACTCATCCTTACGAATCAGATCTGTTACCCCAAGCTGGGAAGAAACGATATGATCGGAACGAGATCGGAGTGGAACGCTCGGTTTCAGCTTTGAGAAGATCGATTTAACATCTTTCAGCTTAATGCAATAACGTCACGCTTCGTTCTGAAAATAGATTTGTACCATTGCTGCAGCACCTGCTTTCAACAGCAGGTCCGTAATCTGAAACAGCGAGCGGACAACCATTGCCATAATTGTCCGCTCGTAAGATGAGATAAGATATACACATTACACTTCAGTCTGTCTCCTAAAAGTAACTGATCCGGCACGCCGCGCAGAGAGGCATCTGTTTCTGACATTAGCTGCGCGCTTTCCAGTCGCCGCTGTAGATCTTATTTCCAGATTGCACCGGCTTGTTGTAATAATAAACGAGCGCTTTCTGAAGACCGAAGTTTGTTATAACGTCTGTGGTCGTTCGGTAGTACAGATTCCAATTACGGCCGGCCCGGAAACCTTCCAGCTCATCGATCGCCGGCAGCAGCTCCGAAGTGACCTCGTAAAGCTCACCCCAAACGTCTCCATCACCCCTGACAAGTGCCGGATAGCCAAACCCAGTGTCGTACAAATCACCTTTTACTCTTGCCCGGTCAGCTAACCGCCTCGCTTTCGTTAAAAAGAAATGATTGCCCTCTCCTGTCATCAGCGTACCGTAAACAAAAAGCTTCACTTGTTAAGCCTCTTTTAAGAGCCGGATACGTTCTTCCGAAAGTTTTAGCTTCTGCTTTTCTTTTTCCATGAGGTCCGTTTTAAGACGATTGACTGTCGAAGAGACTAAGTCCTGAAGTTCTGCCGGGAGCAGTGATGCATTTGACGGATCCTTCTCCAGAAGCCACATTCTAAGTATCATTTCAAATACGTCTTCATCCTGATCATGAAAAACACTTGGATCTACATCCGCACTATGGTCCGCCAGATTTTCGATTTCATCCCTGAACTGTCTGAGGTGCCGGTCTGCCCGGTGAACTGCCCGCAGCACATTACCAACGTGAATGCCTTTCAAAAAGGAAGGAACTGCTCCCTCCAGATAGTCGGCAGCCGGCGTCCAGTCTGCCTGCTTATCGAATGCTTTCATGACTTCTTCAAGTGAATAGTACGCCTGCTCTCCTGCATCAACAGCTTCTGTAAGGTTTTGAATAGCGCCCATCGTTTTAATTTCTTTTGCGGCAGCCTCATACAACTCATTTGACCAGAACGACTGCTGATCTTCTATAAGTGATTCTTTCATGACTGCAAGCTGTTCTTCTTCTGATTCAACCGTTTCAACCTGCTGCAAATGGTCTTTATACATCGTATATTCAGCCATCAGTTCTTTCTGAAGCTCTCTCAAATGCGCCTCAGTGTAGCGGCTGAAAAGCTGATCGCCGTTCGAGTTCTGATCAGCACTTGAGCCAGCCTCGTAAAGATTGAACGACTCACCTTCAAGCAGTTCCGCCGTTTGCTGGCGAAGCTGGACTTTATGATTTTTCTCATAAAGCAGCAGCGTATGTTTAAGCCATTTATCATAAACTCTTCTCTTCTCAAGTACTTCCATCATTTTTTCGTTTAAGCTTTGCATCTTCTTCACCTGCCTTCAATTTAGTTTACCCGTTAACGAGCTAATCGGGCAACAGCTGCTCCACACCTTCAATCACAGCAACTGCCTGCACCGGGGCTCATGGCCTGATGCAGGCAGTTTTGCTGAGTGTCAGCTGATTATCCTGTAATAGAAGCCTGAGCAGCACCTTGTTTTCGACATGCTTCCACGAGTATCGATGTGGAAATTACTCTCTGGATCAATTGGTCGATTAAGTCTGCGTCAGGTGATTCAAAGGGAATAATTAATTCTTTAGAAAATCCCCATTTTTGCAGAATAACATCTATTCGCTTCTGATTATACTCATTCATGACAGCAGGGTCATACAGACGTTGGAAAGCAAGCGCTGTTCCCCGTTCCGACACCCAGTCTGCCAGTCGGATGCTGAACACATAATCATTCATAAGCGAATTCTCTATGTTTCCTCTGCGAATTTTATTGTATCGAACCTGCAAATACGTTTCTTCAGGTTTTTCACGGCTTTCAGAAGTCTTCCAAATCAAACTCCCTTCGTATGTGAGCTTGTGCCGGTAATAAATTTGGAAGCCACGCTCTTTTTGAAAGAATCCTCCGGAAGCTGATGCTAACGTCTCCGGATCACACAGCATTGCAAATTCATGCCACGAACTGTTTAAGTCCGCGTGGACCATTTGTTCTGTTAAAAAGAGCAGCTGATCTCTCTGTATATAACTCATGCTCTTCATCTTGTTCACTCATTTCTCCTTAAAGTACCCACCATAAAACTATAGCCGAAAAATGTCATTTTAAAACCATGTTTAATTCCCTGTCGTAATTTACACTGGTAGATGGTATAATTCTCATCAGTATGTCTAAGGAAAGAGGATGAAAAAAATATGCTTCAAGCTCAAGATATCAGTCTCCGATTTGGAGATAAAAAATTATTCGAAGATGTCAACATTAAGTTCACAGCAGGAAACTGCTACGGTCTGATCGGTGCTAACGGTGCTGGAAAATCCACGTTTCTAAAAGTGCTGTCCGGTGAGATCGATTCCCAGTCCGGTCACGTTTCCATGCCTAAAGATGCCCGGTTGGCTGTATTAAAGCAGGACCACTATGCATACGAAGACGATCAGGTTCTGGAAGTCGTTATGATGGGCTATGAACAGCTCTACAGCGTACGCAAAGAGAAAGACGAAATCTACATGAAGCCTGATTTCTCGGATGAAGACGGCATGCGCGCTGCCGAACTTGAAGGCGAGTTTGCTGAAATGAACGGATATGAGGCGGAATCCGATGCCGCCGTTCTGCTTCAGGGCCTCGGCATATCTGAAGAAAAGCATTATGTCACGATGAACTCCCTGAGCGAGGGTGACAAAGTAAAAGTTCTGCTGGCACAGGCTTTGTTCGGCAGTCCGGAGGTTCTCCTTCTTGACGAGCCAACAAACGGTCTCGACGTAGAAGCAGTCCAGTGGCTGGAAGAATTTCTGATTAACTTTGAAAACACGGTTATTGTTGTTTCACACGACCGGTATTTCTTAAATAACGTCTGCACGCATATTGCCGATCTGGATTTCAGTAAAATTCAAATCTATGTAGGCAACTACGATTTCTGGTATGAATCCAGCCAGCTCGCATTGAAAATGGCTCAGGAACGCAACAAAAAGAAAGAAGAAAAAATTAACGATTTGAAAAACTTTGTGGCACGCTTCAGTGCAAATGCCTCAAAATCCAAGCAGGCGACTTCACGTAAAAAACTGCTTGATAAAATTGAATTGGAAGACATCCGGCCGTCTTCCCGTAAGTATCCTTATATTGCATTTAAACCGGAGCGTGAAATCGGAAACGATCTATTGACTGTTGAAAACCTCTCCAAGACAATCGACGGTGTAACGTACCTGAAAAATGTTTCATTCACACTTAATCCTGGAGATAAGGTTGCGCTTGCCGGACCTAATGAACAGGCTAAAACCGTGTTAATGCAAATCATAACCGGTGAAATAGAACCGGATGAAGGCTCGTATAAATGGGGCATTACGACAAGCCAGTCTTATTTTCCAAAAGACAACAGCAGCTACTTCACAGGAAAAGAATCCGATTTGATCGACTGGCTCCGCCAATACTCGCCTGAAGATCAGTCTGAGCAGTTCGTAAGGGGCTTTCTCGGGCGCATGCTGTTCTCTGGAGAAGAAGCGAAGAAAAGCCCGGCTGTTCTTTCCGGTGGCGAAAAAGTCCGCTGTATGCTTTCCAAAATGATGCTCTCCGGTGCAAACGTGCTGGTGCTTGATGAGCCGACAAACCATTTGGATTTAGAGTCCATTACAGCATTAAACAATGGTCTTGTTGAATTTAAAGGATCTATGATTTTTGCAAGCCACGACTTCCAATTTAACCAGTCCCTTGCTAACCGCATCATTGAATTGAAAGATGACGGTGTGTATGACAAAGAAATCACCTATGAAGAATATGTGGAAGAACGACTTAAAGCTAAGACCGTCTAACCAGTTTAGCCGGCTCCAAAATTGGAGCCGGCTTTTGTATGTTCTGCTGAATCATTTGTACCTGTCTGGCAGCTTTTTACGCTTCCCGTAGAGCCTAGTCTGCCGTTATGTGTCCAATACAAGCTTCGTTCCGGTTTCGCCCGGTACTGCCGGGATCACTCGCAGCCTTTTCTGAAGCCGTTCCTGCAGCTCCGGTACGTGGGAAATAACGCCTACCGAGCCCGCTTCAAGCTCAAGCTTTTCCAATGCCTCCATAACAGTTTCTAACAGGCCGCTGTCCAGTGTGCCAAATCCTTCATCAAGAAAAAAGAATTCTAGCGGGTAGCGCCCTTTCAGCTGAATGGATTTCGAGAGCGCAAGTGCCAGTGCCAGGGAAGTCAGAAATGTTTCCCCTCCTGATAAACTGGAAACCGGCCGGCGAATCCCTCCGCTGCTGTCATCTCTGATCAAAAAGCCGCCGCTCTGATCCACTTCAATTGCATATCTGCTCCGCGTCAGCTTTTTCAGAACATCCGTCGCTTCACGGCAGACATGATAGAGATGTTCTTCTGCCAGGAATTCAACAAACTGCTTGCCCCTGAGCACCTGCTCCAGCTGCTGATGAAGTTCTGCTTCGTGCCGGAGACGCTTTTCTTCTTTCACCACCTCTGCATAACGCTCAAATCGTTTTGCTCTGTCTTCATACAACTGATACGCTCTTCCTTCAGCATGTTCTGCATAACGCAGATCCGACCTTAACGCTGTTTTTCTTTCCTCTGCAAGCATCCAAGCATCTTTTGTAACCGGGGTGCCAATTTCTTTTTGGAGACTGCTTACCCGGTCTGCCATCAGCTTCATCTTTTCTTCGAACTGCTGCACAGCCTCGGCTTGTTCTTCTACTGCAGAAGGCTCTGCATAAGCAAGCAATACATCCTCAGGCGCCCTCTCCCCTGCATGATCCCTCCATGCTTGTTCAGCTCTTCTGATTCTTTCTTCTGAAGCTGTTTTACGCTCTAAAGCGCTGTGGTACGCAAGCCTTTTCTCTTCAGCTTCTTCAGCTGCTGAGGTGATTTCTTCGTCAAGCTTTTCCAGTTTGCTTCTGTACTTAATTAACGCCTGTTTTTCCTGCAGCAATTTATCCTGAAGTGGTTCATCGCCTGCCACAGCCTTTATCCGGTCTTTGCAGACAGCTATACGCTCATGAAGATCTCTTTCTTTGTCACGAAGCTGATGGATTTTCGTCGATGACGCTGTTTTCTTTTCGGAGATCTGCCATCTTTTTGTTTGCAGACTGGAGATAATATCATAGCTTTTTCGAATACGCTCAGCCGTATAATCCCGCTTCTCTTTTAATTCAGAAAGCGTCTGGTATTCCTCTGCGACAGTGTCCAGGCTGTATTCGCGGAAGTTTTGCCGCCACTTCTTCTGCTTCATTTGAAATTCATCGCGAGCTGACGAATAAGCTGCTTGAGCCTCTTTTACAGATTGATCTTCAGCTTGAAGACGCTGGATCAAATCGCGATATGCCTGGGAAACGTTCTGATGCTCCTTCATTTGCTGCTGCCAGACAGAAATTAATCTCTGCCAGGCCTGCATTTTTTCTTCAATGTGGGAAAGATCCGGTTCTTCTTCCTGGTATTTCGTTTCCGGGAGTAAGACGGGGGAACTCTCGATTCTTACTTCTATATCAGAGCGGATTTTCAAGAGCTTCTGCATCGGAAAATCTTCTGTTTGTCGTGAAGACGTTTTGTTTGAGGCTGCAAGAGACGAATGTCCGCATATAGGACATGGACTTCCTCGTTCCACGAGCTCCCGGTGAGTTGTGATCCATTGTTTTTCCTGACTGCTCACAAAGTGTGTATGAATATGATGAACGATCTCAGAAACCTTATTGTAGGCGGCCATCAGCTGACTCCCGGTTAATTTCAGCTGGTTCTGAGCTGCGAGCTGGTTTGATTCCTGATCTGTTGCAGCTGCGGCTGTCAGAGAGCGCCTCTTTTCTGATTCCTCCAGCGTTTGTGCTTTTTCATTTGCTTTTTTTTCCAGCTGTCTGACTGACTCAGCCTCTTCACAGGCAGCTCTCAACTCAGCTAAAGGCTTAAGCTGTTCATCGTATACTTGTACGTCACGTTCGAGCTGTTCCTGAAGCTGTTTGGCCTGCCGAAACTTTACATCTGCAGCCTGAAGTTCCTTTTCCTCTTTCTGCTCGAGCTTAAGACCGGCTTCGAGCTCATCGTTTATCTCTCGGAGCTGTTTCTCGTGCTGTGATTTCTCGAGGTCTGTATTCTGCAGAGCTTCAAGTTTTAAAATGACTGTCTCTTTTTCTCTTTTCAGCTGCTCAAGCTCTTTTTTCTTTTGCTCTGCGTGCGTAATCAGCTCGATCCGTTTTCTTTCCGCTTCCTGTAAACCGATCTCAGCTTGTTTGTAAAATTCCTCGATGCTCTGTTGTGCTTGATTCGCTTCTGTCCACTCATCAGCAAAGGGCTTTAAACGTGATGCAAGCCGGGCACGCTCCAACCAGTCTTTCTTCTCCTGCATCTCATCTTCTTTTTGTTGCAGCAGATTCAGCTCATGTTTTGCTTCATCAAGTTTATGCTGTTTGTTCCATCGATCAGCCAGTTTTCCTGCGAGCTCATCTGCTTTCTTATGGAGCCTCGTCAGCAGATTTTTCTCATCTTCGGCTTCACGCAGAGCGCCGGCTGCTTCTTCTACTGCATGCTCATCGGCCGCCCCAAGTCCGTCCTTTTCACTTTCCAGCTGTTTTAATGATGCATCGATTTGTTTTCTGGAAGCAGAAACTTTACGATTCAATTCGTCTCCGTATCTTTCAAGCTGAAACAATCGCTGCAGCATTTTCCTGCGGTCTTGCCCCTTTAAAGATAAAAACTCTGCAAATTTCCCCTGAGGAAGCACGACAGCTCTAGTGAAATCCTCTGAGGAGAGACCAAGCAGCTCTCCAACTGCCTCGTTCACGTCTTTCGCCTTTTCCGCTTCTACCAGAGAATTGCACATAAAACGGGCGGACGTCTGTCTGACAGCACCGTCCTTATCTTTTTTCAAATTTCGTTCTACTGCGTAAGCATCGTTTCCGAGCATAAAATCAAATCGAACGTATATCTCTTTTTCATGCTGATTCATGATGCCATCAAACTTCTGCGCACGCTCCACCTTTGCATATAATGCAAGGGTTAAGGCATCCAGTATACTGGATTTTCCGCTTCCGGTCGGGCCGAATATTCCAAATACTCCGCTGCCTGCGAGCGCCTCAAAATCAACGTACTGTTCAGCACGAAAGCTGTGTAAGCCTTTAATCGTCAGTTTGAGCGGCCTCATGATCGTCCACCTCCACCATTTGCAAAAACAGCTCTTTGAGTTCAGAAGACGGCTCCGCACCACCGAGTTGTTTTTTATAAAATTCTGTAAATAGATCCTCTATTGGACGTTCTCGCCGCCTGATGTCCACGTCCCGTTCTCTGTCGGGGAAAATCGGAATGATGGATAAGAGGCCATCATACGCTTTCTTCATATGATGAACGGTTTCAGCTGACAGCGGCTGATCCGTATGTACTTCAATTTCCAGCCAGGCACCAGCGTCTCGCTTTTCATCCATCCATTGAAGCACCTGCTGCGCGCCAGCTTCCGCCCTCCATCTGACGAGCGGCCTGCCGCAGGAGAGCGGTACCGTTTTGACCTGTGGAGATGCCTCATCTCCGAGCGTCACAATTGACACAGATTTGATATCGGCTCTTTCTGAAAAGCTAAAGCCCATTGGAGAACCGGAATAATAGGAGGGGGCCGGCGCCGTCTTGACCGCCTGGCTCCGGTGCAAATGTCCCAATGCGTGATAATCCACAGCTGGGAGGCTCGTGCCTTTAACCGTGTAAGCTCCGCCCAGTTGAATCGGACGTTCGGAATCCGTCTCCGCTCCTCCTGCTGCGAATAAATGAGAAACTCCGATAATCGGAGCCCGGGGATCAAGCTGACGCAGCTGAGCTTGGTACAGTTCGCTTACAGCCTTATCGTATTGCTCCCGCAAATCAAATTCGTTCAGCTCTTCAGATAGTCTGCGCTTCAACCTCGCTTCTGACGGGTAAGGCATCATTACCGCCTGCAGCACTCCTTTATCTGTCTGAACAGTCACAGGTTCTTTGCCAGGAAAAGCACGTGTGTGAACGTTCAGTCGTTTCATCACCGAGCTCGTCGCCTCCAGCCGGTCCGGACTGTCGTGATTTCCTGCTGCTACGATGATCGGCCGGCGCCCTCCCTCGCTCAGTATCTCCATTCCATCATAATAAAGCATTTCGCCTTTCGCAGGAGGATTAACGGAATCGAATACATCACCGGCCATAACTACCGCATCAATCGCTTCGTCTCGGCAAATCTGCTGGATTTCTTCCATCATCGCTTCGTGCTCGTTGATTCGGTCCCGCCCCTCAATGGAACGGCCGATATGCCAATCTGCTGTATGCAGGATACGCATTTATTTGTCCTCCAGACGTATACGTTCTCCGGTACGCATCGCAATAATTACGGCTTCCGTGCGATTGAGTCCCCACGCTTCTTCCAGTGCTTGTTGGTACATCTTTAATTGAAAACGGTACCGCTCCCTTAAGCTTTCAGCATCATGCGCACGATCGGTTTTATAATCGAGGATAACCCACTCGCCATTTTCGTTTTGATACACACAATCTATAATCCCCTGGATAAACAAATTTTCCTCAGGTCCGGTCCAATCCGGATAAAAGGTGGATGCCGGGATGCTAATATTAAACGGGAGCTCGCGATAAACGTGTTTAGCCTTTTTTAATGACAAGCCAGTATCACTATTGAAAAAACGTTCGATCCACTCAGGCGGCACTGCATCAGCCTCTGCTTTGGTCAGTTTCTCCTCCTGCACGAGCCTTTCTATTTCCCGCTTAATACTGTCTTTGTCAAAATCAGCGTAGTGAATAAACTGCATGACGGTGTGCACCGCCGTACCGGTATCCGCACCGGACCGTTTTTCAGCTGAAGCAAACGACGGCTTTTCAACAAGCTCCTGGACGTCACCCGTTATACGACGCGCGTACGGATCCGGCTCCTGCATCCGCTTCAGCTCCGTAACGGAATGCTTTACCGGAGTGCGAACAGCTGCAGTATGACTGTACTGCCACTCTAATAGATCCTGTATTGCTTTTTCCGGCTCTGCAAACGGCTCCAGTTTTCGTACGTACTGAAGAAGCTTCTTTCGTTCCTCGTCTCCATTCTCCGTCTCTGGTGCTGGCAGGGTCTGAACACTTTCTACAGAAATGATCCAGCGAGTACCGGACTCTGCTTCATGAAGCGGCGCTTCCGGTGCAAACTGCGTTAAATTATCGCGATACGTCATCAAAACAGGGACGAGCCAATCCGCTGGTGAGCCGCTTCTAAGCAAGGAAGCCTCTGAGACTCTGCTCCCTTCCACGCTCATCTTCCAGGCATCTACTGCTTTTTCTGTATCGTTCACGCTCAACGTGCAGATAAGCTTTTGTTCTGCTCTTGTCATGGAGACATAGAGAACACGCATTTCTTCTGCCAGCTGCTCCCGCCTTAGCTTTTCACGCATAACGTAGTAAAAAAGAGTTGGATACGATGTCCGTCTTTCCGGGTCGATCAGTCTTACAGCCAGTCCCATTTCTTTATGTTTTAAATAAGCCTGATTTAAATCCTGAAAATTGAATCCTTTATTTAAACCAGCCAGAATAACAACTGGAAATTCAAGTCCTTTGCTTTTATGCACGGTCATTAAGCGGACAACATCCTCTGATTCACCAGCTGCCCCCGCCTTGCCTAAATCTTCTCCTCTTTCTTTCATCCGTTCGATAAAGCGCAGAAAACGGAACAGCCCTCGGAAGGAAGTCGCTTCATACTGAACGGCTCTGTCATAAAGAGCTGTCAGATTAGCCCGGCGCTGTCTGCCTCCGGGAAGCCCCCCGCAGTATTCTAAATAGCCCGTATCATTGTAGAGCTGCCAAATAAACGAGGCAAGGCTTTTTTCTACAGCATCGCTGCGCCAGTTTTTCAGTTCAGTTATAAAGCTGGCTGCCCGGCTGTCCGTATATCTACCTGCGTATATTTTCAAGGCCGTAAAGAAAGAGCCTTCCGGATAACAGCCGCGGATAAGAGCCAGCTCCTCTTCGTCCAGACCGCCGATCGGAGAACGTAAAACTGATGCCAGCGGTATATCCTGGTAAGGATTATCAATAATTTGCAGCAAACTCAGCATAACCCGAATTTCCACTGCATCAAAATAGCCGGTAGACAGATCTGCATAGAGCGGAACGTTATAAAGACTAAATTCTTCGACGTAGGTTTCAGCCCAGGGCATCGATCGCATCAGCACAGCTATATCGCTGTACCGGATCGGGCGCTGAACGCCTAATTCTTTATCTGCAATCATGAAGCCGCTGTCGATCATACGGCGTATTTTCACCGCTGCAGCCCTCGCTTCTAATCTCGCAGCTTCCGCGTCCTCTTCATCCCCATCGCCTTCTCGGCTGCACATCACGAGCTCAGGCTCCATCTGATCCAGATTCAGCTGATCCGCTGACCCTTGCCTTAAAAAAGACCGTTCGTCATAATCAAGCTCTCCGAGACGCTCACTCATTAATTTTCGAAACAAATCATTCACCGCTCCCAGGATTTCATGCCTGCTGCGGAAGTTTGCTGCAAGGTCAATCCGAGTTCCGGCACCTTCCTTTTCGTACCGGTGGAACTTACTCAAGAAAAGACCAGGTTCTGCAAGACGGAAACGATAGATGGACTGTTTGACATCACCGACCATAAACATCGAGTCCGCACTGGCAATTCGCAGCAGCAGTTCCTCCTGAACGAAATTCGTGTCCTGATACTCGTCAACCAGAACTTCCTTAAATCGTCTTTGATAAGAGCGGACCGCATCGGTTTCTTCACCGAACAGCTTCAGGCAGTAGTGCTCCAAATCATGAAAATCAAGAACATTGACTGAG
The DNA here is from genome assembly GCF_012034335.1 of Alkalicoccus luteus. GTDB lineage: Bacteria > Bacillota > Bacilli > Bacillales > Salisediminibacteriaceae > Alkalicoccus > Alkalicoccus luteus_A. The sequence continues at coordinate 119,243 of NZ_JAATHJ010000007.1, forward strand.
CGCTTTCTCGCTTCATAGCGCTCTGCAAAGCTTTCTGTATACTCAGCCAGCAGCTCAAGCAGCGGCCCTGCAGCCGCCATGTCATCGAGTACGAATTCTGTTTCCTCTTTTAAAAACTGTTCATAAATCTTCTTCCATTCATCTTTTACCGTGTCACGGCCGGATTTCACAACGTTTTGTTTGTCAGCATCTAGAAGCTCTTTATCTGCTTTTTTTACCGCCGGCAGCCGCTTAAACGAAGGGCTTGCAAGAAGTCTCATGCTCTCCCGGTCCGCTGCTGCAAGAATCCGGTCAATCGCCGCAGCCTCTTCCTCCAATACCGGCAGATACGCTCGCGGACCGTCTTCATCCCGGCAAAGGACCATCATACGTTCATACAATCCGTGCAGCGACTGGAAGCGGTCTTTTACAAACTGCCGGGCGTCATCAAGCCATTCAGGATTGCCAGAGTCAGACCGATAGACGTCGACCATATTCGTAAGCCACTGCTCCGGATACGGATTAGCACGGGAGAAATGATACAAATCCAAGATCAGCCGCTTTAACGCTTCATCGTCTTTGTCACCGGTGAAATAGTCTACGAGCCTGTAGAATCGGTCATCGTCCCGGTATGCATCTTCAAACAGTTCCTCCATCACCTCATCTTCTGTCAGCTGCGCTTCCGTTTGATCTAAAAGCCGAAACCGCGGATCGACGCCAGCCTCATAGTAGTAAGTCTGCAAAACGCTTTTACAAAAGGCATGCAGCGTAGAAATACTGGCTCTCGGAAGCAGGTTCAGCTGCCTTCGCAAAAGAGGTGAATTCGGCCGTTTTTTTAACTCATTTTCCAGTCCTTTGCTGATCCGCTGGCGCATTTCTGCAGCTGCGGCATTCGTAAAAGTCACGACGAGAATATCAGTGATTTCAAGCTCTCCGTTTACGAGCTGCTGAATAATCCGCTCAACGAGAACGGCTGTCTTTCCGCTGCCTGCAGCTGCTGCTACGAGAATAGGTCCTTCCCGTTGGTCGATCGCCTGCTGCTGAGAAGCAGTCCATTTTTTAGCTGTCATGGCTATTGTCTCCTTCCTCTTTCATCAGCTCAATAATGTCGTCCTGCTTTTTTTCCGAAAGGACTCTGTAGCTGTTGCCGGGAAGCGATTGATCAAATTGGCAGAATGAACGGTAGGCACAATACGTACACGGTACTTCCTTCTTTTTCCGGTAAGGCTTCAGTGATGTATCGCCATCCATGATCTTTTCAGCATAGCGCTTCATGCTGCCTCGGATATAATCGCGGAGCAGCTCGAAATGCTCAGCGGCAATCGTTTTCGACCTTGCCCCCTGGGAGCCGTCTTTTTTTACATACAGCGGCGCAATATCAGATGCCCCCTCTTGAAGGGTATGGTCATGAGCATCCACTGCTCCTTCTTCAGCAGACAGGAGTCCCTTCATTTTAAACGCTTTTAACAGCTCTTTTTCGATCTGCTCCAGCGTCATTTTATGATCGCTTCTAAGCATCGGGTTGTGGACATGGAAGTACAGGACGCCGGCCGGATCAGCTTCCACGTTGAGCCAGTTAACTGCAAAGCTGGTGACCACGTCCAGGTAGACGAGCATTTGCAGAGCAAGACCGTAATAGACATCCTCCAGCTTAATGTCTTTATCGCTCGATTTATAATCAATGACACGGAGGTAAGTGCCCTTATCCGTATCAGCTCTGTCGACCCGGTCAATCCTCCCGGAGACTTCTACCAGCGCTCCGGAATCAAGTGTAATCATCAAAGGCGGCAGCTCTTTACCTGAACCAAAGCCGACTTCCGAGCCTGCCGGAATAAAGTGAGACCGTTTCGACTGTTCATTGAGCATCACCGCCGCTTGAGCCACGACACCTTTTAGTTTATGAAGAATATAGGCATACCTTTCCGAACTGCGCAATATGTCCCTTTGAATGGCGGGGGCCAGTTTTTCTACGGTCTGCTCCGCCTGATGAACAATTTCTTCCTGACTAAGGTTCTCTGGATCTTTTGAGCGCTGTTGCAACTGTTCGGATACTTCTTTCAGCGCATCGTGAAATAGCATGCCAATATCCGGTGCTTCCAGTTTATAGCGCGCACGTTCACGGAGCTTTAAGCCGTAGCGTGCATACTGAGAAAACGGACAAGCGTTAAATTGTTCGAATCTGGAAACGCTCGCTTTTAATTTTTGCCCGTACAGAGCAGCAGCTGCCCCCTGAGAGAGGCTGACAGGCTTGTTTTCATGATGCAGACTCCCAAGCAGCATCTCAAAACGTGCATCATTCTGGTGCTGAGCCAGCCAGTTATAGGCTGACCACCAGACCGGATCAAGTGAATACCCTTCTTTATAACGCTGCAGCTGCAGCGCCAGCAGTCCTGCGGTCCGATCTGGTGTCGTAATGAAGGTTTCAGCCGGACTGCTCTCATCCTCTGGAACGGTCCCCTTTACATAGTGAGGGGCTGCAGGTACTCTCTCTTTCAGCTGATCGATGAACAAAGATGGCTGAAGCCTTTTACCTGCGTCATCTGCAATCGCATACGCACAGTATAATTTTTCTGATGGCTGGGCAACAGCTCGGTAAAAAAGAAAATTTTCATGCAGGAGCTGTGAATTAACGCCGGGAGCTAACTCGACCCCTGATTGTTCCAGCAGTTCACGTTCTTCTTCCTGAAAGAAGGAATGCTCTTCCAGCTTCTTTGGAAAGATATTCTCATTAACGCCAATCACAAATAATACATCGACTTGCGGCACTCTGGAAATCTCTGCATCCCCGATCAGCACCTGATCAAATGCCGGAGGAATGATCGAATAGGTTAATGCATCAAGAGCAGTTTCCATCGTTTCTCTAAATACGTGCAGCTCTGTCTTTCGGCCATCTCCAACTGCATGCAGATCGTCCAGCAGCCTGACGATCTCCCGCCAAATCTGCTGATGCTCCTCGGCCTGTTCCGGCTTGCCTTCTGCTGTTCGTGAATGATGCCATGCAGCTAGTCTGTCGGGCACATTTAATACAGTGAGTAATTGATAGACTGCCTCGACGAAATCCGAAAGCGACTCAGCTTGAAGCATGTCTTCTTCAAAAACGGTCATCTGCTGCAGCGCTATTTGCCGGATATCTTCCATCGTACGCTCAGGAGTCCCCTCTGCCGTTTCAACAGGATCATCCCAACTGACAGCTTCCCGCCAGCGCCAGCTTTTGATCCCTCTAGCCAGCAAGTAATTCTCAAACTGATCGATTTCTGAGCGCGTCACGTCCTCCGGAAAAAACAGTCCGGTTTTGACCATTCGAAAAAAACTTTCATAAGGCCAGTTAAATTCGATAGTCTCCAGCGCAGATTTGATCAGTTCAGAAAGCGGATGTTCCTTGGCAGGCCGCTTCCGATCAAGGAAGTAAGGGATGTGTTCCTGCTGAAAAGCTGTTTCCAGAACGGGACCGTAGAGCTCAAGATCCCTCGTGATAAGGGCTATATCTTTATACCGTTTTCCTGCTTTAACCAGCCGGGCTATTTGACGGGCACTTGCTTCGCATTCCGCTCTGCGGCTTACCGCTTCCCAGATTTCTATACCATCAGCATCTTCCGCTGTTTTCGGAGGATAGCGAAAGACAGATGCTTCAAGATGCTGAAGAGCAGGCTTCCCGGAACGCCTTCCCCCGGAGGCAAATTCGATCGAAAACGAAACTCCTTCCTCTTCAGCAGCTGCCTTTAATTTATGTACGAGCTGATGTGATCTGAAAAACAAATCAAGAGGATCCGGTTCTTCCCAGTTGCTCTCATCAGCAACAATAGCACTGCGTACGTCAGTCTGGGCAACAATCGCGGTGAACAGTTCCAACTCTACCGGCGTCAACTCATGAAAGCCATCGGCAAATACATGCCAGTTTTCTGCTGTTTTCCTGTTTTGGAGTTTTTCTGCTGCAAGTCTCAGCAAGTCTTCCGACTCAATAAATCGCCCTTCCAGCTGTTCTTCCGTCTTCCGCTGGATTAACGTGAAATCATGCAGCTTGGCCATCAGTTTTTCTTCAAGAGCTGATCGTTCCGGTTTTTGAATAAGCTTTGAGGACAGCGTTTCCAGACTGGAGCATGTGATTGAATACCGCCTGCATTCCGTCATCATTTCTTCTACTTGATCAATAAAACCGGAAGCTTCATAGGATGTCCGGAACAGCTTCAGCTGTTCGCCTGACTCAGCTGCATTCGACTTCAGCAGACCATGAATGCCTGCTTTGCTCAGCTGCGGATGAATCATGCCGCCTTCAAGTTCAAGAATATGATAAGCCAGCCGTGTAAAGCTGAATACGCGTACACGCGTCAGTGCTCTTCCTGCACGTTTCAGCAGTTCGCGCTCCATCTGAAATGTCATTTGTTCAGGTACGAGCAGGATGATCGGAGGGCCTGCTGGATCCCTTTTAATGCAGCTGACCAGATGCTGCAGTAACCTTTCCGTTTTACCGGTTCCCGATCGTCCGCCGATGACTGTAAGTGCCATTTGACAGCCTCCTTTTACCATATACAAGCATATGTTCGTACATATAGTTTAGCACAACTCTTCATTCATGTGCGACTGAGTAAACGAACGTTTTCTTTTTAAATTCGCTGACCAACCTCCCTTTCAGAATGGCAGCGGGCACCAAAAAACCGGCAAAATATTTCATGCCGGCTTTTTACGTTAAGTTTTATGAAAGGAAAGGATTGATAAATACCATGTACGTTACGTCCCATCGCTGCCGTGAGTGAGTTTGCGCCACGGATAATCATCTTGATCGGTAAAAACAGCTTTTTGACTCCGCTTTTTAAACCTTGACTTCATGTACATCGATGAAGGACCTAAAAACCGGGCAGCATCCATCGGTGTGTACATCCACCAGCCCACACCTGAAATATTCAGCATGTGCTTGTAATGTAAAATCGGATGCCGTTCGAAGCGCTTCAGCGCAAACATTCTCCCCCACTGATACCACTTAAATGACCAGGCATACCCGAGAGCAGAAAAATGGCTGAGCAGCGACAGCCGGTCTGCTCGTTTTTTTCTTACTTTCTCAAACATACGCAGATGCTTAGGCTCAAGATTATTCGTTTCGAACATCCAGTTCAGTAAATCTCCCAGAATAGCACCATCCTGAATAGCCAGATTCATGCCTTCGCCTGCCATTGGATGGACAGCGTGGGCTGCATCTCCAATGATCGCCGCATTTCCCTGTACGTATTCGTGGATATTATGCCGGACCGGAATCATCAGCTGAATTTTTTTCCAGGATTCAATCTGCGTTACACAGTCTTTCAGCTCCGGCTCAAATTGAATAATCGGATCATAAAATGTATGAAGCCCTTCTTTTTTCATTTTGTTATAATCGCCCGGTTTAATCAGCAGCACGCACCTCACTTCATTATCGGGGAGTGGAAATAATCCAATAAATGATTTATGTGAGGCGTACATTCTTGCTTCCGTAAAGTTTGCAGGCCTCGGAAAGGTAACGGTCAGAAAGTGATGGTTATACTGGGTTGTAACAAGCTGCTGATCCATCGCTTTACGCATCAGGGATGATCTTCCTTCTGCTCCGACAAAAAAATCAGCCTGAATCTCAAATTCTTCTCCATCTTTTTTAACCAGTGCCCTGTTGAACTGTTTTGCTTTACTGTCCATGGAGGTGAATTTCTGAAATGCTGCAGGATTCCAGTAATGAAACGATTCGTGTTTCCCTGCTTCTTCTAAAATAATATTTTTAAGTTTTTCGTGAGGGATCATCCGGGCTTCCGGAAAAGCAACCGGGAGCCTGTCATAGTGAAGCGGAATATACATACTTTCTTCAACCGTGCCGTCAGCTGCTTCTTTCATTTCATAGGTATGAATCGTTGGCAGAGGATGACTCGCTTTTACTATCCGGTGATCTATTCCCATCTCCCTGAAATGAAGGAGTGATTTCGGCTGAAGCAGCTCTCCTTTGTAAATCTTTCCCGGATTTTTATCCTTTTCGATAACCAGAACTTTCGTATTTTGCTGCGCAAGCCGGAGGGCAAGCGTCAGCCCTCCGACACCTCCGCCAATCACTACTACCTGGAAGTGTTCCATAGAACCACCTTCTTCATAAGCTGTCATGTTAGTTCTTCAAGGTCCATGTTTTTCTTTTTAAGCATTCGTTTAACGACATAAGGAATGATAAGTGCAATAGCAAATACTGCGGCCGTAGCAGCGATCATACCTGCACTGAGGTCAGCGAGTGAGGCTCCGAGCAAGTTGAATGCCAATGTTCCCGGAATAATTCCGATCATCGTGGCACCAAGAAATGTCTTCAATTTAATAGAAGAAACGGCGGCAAGATACGTAACCAGATCAAAATTGATAACAGGCAGAATTCGCAGCGATATGATATAAAACATTCCGTTCTCTTCGATTCTTTTTTTAATTACCTCTCGCTTGGCTCCGGAAAGCTTCTGCTTTTTTTTACTGCCGATCTTACGAATAAACAAAAACGACAGCAGTGCTCCTGCAAGGGAGCCTGCATAAGTAGCAGCCGGTCCAATTATCGGACCGAATGCTAATCCGCCGGCTACCGCCATAACCGAAGCGGGAAAAAGAAGAAACGGCCTCATTGCGAACATCAGAATAAACACCGCAGGACCAAGCAGCCCGAATGACAGAAAAAAGTCCTGCAGCTGCTCTGCTTCAAAATTTAAATATGTTGCATTTATATAAATCAGAAGAGCAGCCGCCGCAAAGACTGCAGCGGCTTTAAGTAACGTTTGATAGTTCATGAAGTAGCTCCTTTTCCTTCTATATCCGTTTTCGAAGCACTTTAATCTAAAATCGTATCTGCAGCGGCTTTTTCAAGCGGATAGTCAGCCGGATCAAGCTCCATCGGACGTTCTGCTGCAAGGTGTGCCAGTTCTCTCCCTAAATACGGCCCGGACGTTAAACCAGAGGCTCCAAGTCCATCTGCAACAATCACATCGGACGCGCCTTTTAATTCACCAAAGACAGGGAGAAAACCGGGAGTAAATGGTCTGAGCCCGGTGCGTATACCGGTAATTTCAGCGTTTTTCATCCCTGGTGCCACATGAAGAAGTGCCTGCAGCAGTTCTGCCTGGCTTCCGACAGATACGTCCGTATTAAAATCTGTGATGTCTTCTTTAGATGCTCCAAACGCGACTTTGCCGCCGCCGAAATGAATCAGGTAATATTCCCCGTGCGGCATGACGACAGGGCGGCATTTGTTTTCTTCCCGGATTCTCATGTGGACAATCTGACCTTTTTGAACGGTGCTTCTGCTTTCAAAACCTGCCTGCTCCAGCAGCGGCCGGGTCCATGCACCGGCGGTGACGATCAGTTTATCAGGATGCAGCTTTTGTGTCCCGGCTACGACAGCTGGCCGTCCATTATCTACCTGAATCGATGCGTTCTCATGAACAATAGTCAGTCCTTCATTGACAGCTGCTGCGAGAAGCGCCTCCCTCAATTCTGCACCGTTTACTCTTGCTGAACCTCCCACATAGACGGAACTGAATCTTTCGTGCGCTTCCGGGAAGTACTGCCTCGTTTCCGTTTGATTCAGCAGGGTGATTTGCCCCATTTCCGGAGCGTTTTCTCTGCGTCTTTGCAGGTGACTATATTTATGATGAAGCCTTTCATCTAAATCATGAAGATGAAGCGAGCCGACTTTTTGATAGCCAGGATCCTTCTGACCACTGTCACGCAGCTTATCAATAAGTTCCGGATAATAGACAGCTCCCCCCCTCGCAATTGCATACCAGTTTTTGTTGCGGCGCTGAGATACCCAGGGAGCTATGATTCCAGCTGCAGCGTCCGCTGCCCGCCCTTTGTGGCCAGCGTCAAACAGAGTAACCTTACAGCCGATTCGGCTCAGGTGATAGGCGGCGGAAGCACCGAGTATTCCTCCGCCGATGATGATATAGTTTGCCATTTGGGTGCTCCTTTCAATGCTTTCAGGCTATCGCTATTTTAAATCAGCATAGCTGGTGTGACAAATTTATTCTACTGCTTGCAACTGTTGCTGCACTCTGTTACGCTGTCAACAGTTATACTATTACTTCAACATTTGAAGTGAGTTTAGAGGTGCGCCTTTTAAGAGTAAGCTGCCGGAGAATCAGGGGATTCTTTGAAAGCAGCTGAAAGGAAGCGGCGCCGAAGCCTGATCCTTTCCCGGAGGCAAGGCTGGGGCTGACACCGAACAGGTTCAGCACTGTCATACAGCAATTGCTGTGTGAAGGGCTATCTCACGCTGGAAGGATTATTTTCAGCAGCAGGCCCTCCGCCTGCTGCTTTTTTAACTTTTCGGCCAATGATTTAGCTCTATTCAAACTACATTGAATAGAGGGATACAATGAATTTTGGCAGAATTATTACCGCAATGGTCACACCTTTTGATGAAAATGGGCATATCGATCTCCAGAAACTGCGGGATCTCGTCCAGCATTTAATTGACACAGGTTCCGATGCTATTGTAGCAGGCGGTACAACAGGAGAAGCTCCAACTCTAAGTCATGAAGAGAAAGCGGCGCTGTTTAAAAATACGGTAGATGCAGCAGCAGGACAGGTGCCTGTTATCGCCGGCACAGGAACGAACAGCACGTACGCAGCCTGTCAGCTGACGCAGCTTGCAGAACAGGCTGGAGCGGATGCTGTTATGTTAACGGCTCCTTACTATAATAAGCCGAATCAGGAAGGTATGTATCAGCATTTTATGGCGGTCGCTGACGCTACATCATTACCGGTTATGCTGTATAACGTTCCCGGCAGAACCGGTGTTCATCTGGAGGCAGAAACGACCATTCGCCTGGCTCAGGATGCAGAAAACATCGTATCCATTAAAGATGCGAGCGGGGACCTCGATCATATGAATGCGGTTCTGACTGGCGCTCCCGAAGCATTTACTCTGTACAGCGGCGATGACAGTCTGACGCTTCCTGCATATGCAATCGGTGCTTCCGGTATCGTATCGGTCGCTTCACACGTTGCAGGTTCGGCTATGAAAGAAATGCTCGATTTGTTTGATGAGGGCCACCACCGGGAAGCGAGAAACCTGCACAGACAGCTCGTACCACTTATGGATGCAATGTTCTGCGCCCCAAGCCCTGCTCCCGTGAAATCAGCACTGCAAATGATCGGTGTTTCTGCGGGATCAGTCCGTCTGCCGATCACTGAACTTACTGATCTTGAAGAGCAAGTCGTTGCAGGCGTTTTAGCTAACCGCATTCTCCATTCAGCAGTGTAAACAGTAAAGCCACCGCCTCGTAATTCCGGCGGTGGCTTTACTTTATTTCAGCAAACGGCTTTTTATCTGCCCTGCTGCCTTCTGAAGTGAATCGCATTAATCTCTGCCCCTATAAGCAAAATGATTCCTGTTAAAAACATCCAGAGCATTAAAATGATCATTCCGCCTAAGCTGCCGTATGTTGCAGAAAAGTTACCGAAATTGCTGATGTAGATCGAAAAACCATAGGAAGCGGCCATCCAGCCGATTGTCGCAGCAACAGCTCCCGGAATGACACTTTTAAACGGAATCTTCATATTAGGAGCAACCGTATAAAGCGCCGTAAGAATCGTTATGACCACGAGAATCGCTACAATCCATCTTCCAGCCTGAATGAGCATTTCTGCCTGCGGCGGCATATTCACTACCTGCTGAACAGCGTCAAGGATAGCCTCTCCAAAAATAGGCAGAAACAGTGTTGTGATCAGACTAAGAAGCAGCAGCAGCGTAAGCAGAATGGAAAGGCCGCGATGCTTAAGAAAAGAGCGTTTTTTCGTCACATTAAAAGCTGTGTTAATCGCTTGAATGAATGCATTCATTCCGTTGGAAGCTGACCAGATCGTGCCTAGAATTCCGACAGTTAACAGCCCCCCGTTTGGTTCAGACACAGCGTCAACAATCGTATCTTCAAACACATCCACTGCCGCCTCAGGCAGAAATTCTTCCGCATAGGATAAAACCTGATCCGGATCCAACTGAAAATAAGGCAGAACAGCCAAAAGAAGGATCATGAGCGGGATAACGGAAAGAACGTAATAATAAGCCTGTGCCGCTGCGAGAAGCGGTACGTCATCCCGCGACCACTCTTCCTTGATTTCAAGCGCATATTCTTTCCAGACTGCCCACATAGCCCCGCCTCCTGTCCTTATACATGCATGAGTTAATTTAGTCCTGGATATTTAAGTTTTAGAAGACGATAGACATTTTGAACGATAACTTTTGAAATTGCATACGTTGGAATCGCAAGGATTAATCCAATCAGTCCTGCCAGATTACCTGCAATAAGAAGCAGCAGAATAATCGTCAGCGGATGTACTTTCAGCTTGTGCCCCATCACGTTAGGAGAAATTAAGTTGCTTTCAATCTGCTGGATGATAATTATTCCCAGCACGACCCAAAGTGCAGTGATAGGCGAATCAAATAACGCGACAATGACTGCTGGTATCGTACCGATAAATGGCCCGACAAACGGAATCAAATTTGTAAACATCGCGATCAGTGCCAGTACTACAGCATAATCAAGACCAGTTATCAGGTAAACGATATAAGAAAGTATACCAACGCAGACACTGACAATTGCCTGACCTTGAATGTAGGCGCTTAGCGTACTGTCCATGTCACTCATGATTTTCTGGCCTTCATCCTGTGAATCTGAAGGAAGCTTGCTGAGTACACTTTCCGGAAACTTTCCGCCGTCCTTCAGCAGAAAAAAGAGAACAAATGGTAAAAGAACAAGCACGATTATAACGCTGAAAGCCATACCAACCGCACTGAGCAGGTTACCCCCAAACTGGCTGGCAAACTCAGTTAAGTTATCTGTGATTACCGATGGGTCGAAATCCTCCAGAATAGGTTCATTTTGAATCATCGTTACCCATTCATTTGTAAGCAGGTCATTGATCCAGTTCTCTACTCCGGTTGCGATATTAGGGAAGTTATCGATCAAATTTTCTGTCTGATTAACTAAGATCGGACCGACGAACGCCACAATACCTGCTCCGGCTCCTAGAAAAGCTAGAAAAATAAGCAAAATAGAGACAACTGTCGGCATCCATTTTTCAAGCAGCCGAACGAGCGGACGAAGAATATAATAAAGCACTCCTCCAACAATAATGACAGGAGCCAGCGAAGAAAACGCAATCGCAAACGGTCTGAAAACAAATGGAACCTCTACTGCCAGATTAATTGCGAGAAGGATTAAAACAACACTGTATAAAAATAAAAACCATTTTGATTTTGGCATCCACGGCCTCCTGACTATCAGTCAAACAACGTACTGACAGATTCGTTTTCCTGTACTCTTCTGATTCCTTCTGCCACAAGCGGACCTACAGTGAGCACTGTTATTTTCTCATCCCGTTTCTGTTTCGGAATACGTACGGAATTCGTCAGCACTACTTCTTTGAGCGCGGATTCCCGTATCCTTGTAACGGCGGGCTCCGATAATACGCCATGAGTGGCACACGCATAAACATCAGCTGCTCCAAGCTCGATCAGGGCTTGAGCACCTGAAGTAATCGTGCGGGCGGTATCGATCATGTCATCGATAATAATGGCCGACTTATTTTGAATATCCCCAATGATGTTGATGCCGTGCACGGAGTCCGGAGCGTTCTTCCGCTGTTTGTCTATAAATGCAATCGGCGCATCCAGCTGTTCCGCCAGTCGCCGCGCTCTAGCAGTTCCTGCATTTTCAGGTGCTACAATAACAATATCCTGAAGATTTTTAGCTGCAAAATAATCCGACAACAAGTTATTTGCCCTCAGTTCATCGACCGGGATGTTGAAGAAACCCTGAACTTGAGCAGCGTGCAGGTCAACTGTTAAGATACGAGTCGTTCCGGCAGCTTCCAGAAGATTGGCGATAAGCTTAGCAGTAATCGGTTCCCTGGAGCGCGCTTTTCTATCCTGCCGGGAATAGCCGTAATATGGAATAACGACGTTGATCGATTGCGCTGAAGCACGTTTTAGCGCATCAATCATGATGAGCAGCTCCATAATATATTCACTTCCGGGCTCTGAGGTAGACTGGATTAAATATGTATCGTACCCCCTGACCGTTTCTTCAATATTAATCTGAACCTCACCATCGCTGAAACGTGTGATTGAAGATGTTCCCAGTGACATCCCGAGCTCATCGGCAATTTCTTCAGCCAGTTCACGATTCGAATTAAGTGTAAATAATTTCATTGTATTATTCATAGTATCCCTCCAACATGCTGTTTATTCTATCCTATCACAGCATTATCCATTTGCCGACTAAACTTCTTTACCGTGAGGACTCCTGATCGTGTATAATGACTACTACCGGTCATTATGGAGTTTCAGTACTTTTCACATTTACGGTTGAAAGGAGGTAGACGGTTTGATTCGTCATCTGCCGAACGGCATAACGCTCGCAAATTTATTTTTTGGATTTTTATCGATAGGAGCCGCAGCGAAAGGCGATTACCAGAACGCAGCCGTGTTCATAATCATCGGTATGATGCTTGACAGTATGGACGGATGGACAGCACGAAAGCTTGGAGTTGAATCCACATTCGGTAAAGAATTGGACTCTCTCGCCGATATTGTTACGTTTGGCGTAGCCCCTGCTATGCTCGTATATGGCACAACTTTCAGTGATCTCGGCTGGACCGGGTTAATTCTTACTGGTATTTTCCCTATCTTTGGAGCGATCCGCCTGGCTCGGTTTAACATAGATTCTGACAGCAGCCAGAAAAATTATTTTACAGGTGTCCCTATTACAGCTGCAGGCGGCATTATCGCTTTACTGACTTTTTTCAATTTCGCAATTCCGCAGGCAGCTATTTCTGCATTGTATATGCTTCTCTGCATTTTAATGGTGAGCCGCATTCCGGTACCGAGCCTTAAAAATGTCCCTGTTCCTAAGTATGCTATTCTTATTACAGTGATGCTTGTATCATTAATTGCCGTCACGCGGTATAACGCCATGATTGAATATTCAAATCTGATAATTGCTGCTATCATATTATATATTCTTTTCCTGATTATTTTTTCTGTTTGGAAAAAGAAACGCGTTCAAAAAACGGAAGACTATGGCTGATGCCATAGTCTTTTTTAAAGCTGATTCTTATGTTTCAGCAGATGTTCCGGCAGCTAAACACCAATCCATCTTATTTATCCTGATCTGAATCAGAACTTCCGTGGTCATATGCCTCTTCAGCAAACTCCGATCGCAGCGACCCTCTGGCAGAAGAATCATGAAGCGGATCTGTGACTTCCTCTTCTACCGGACGATTGCGTGAATCGCGCTGTTCTGCATGTTCAACCGTGGTCTTTGCGTGCGGCATAATCTCCAGACGCTCCTCGGGTATTTGTTCTCCGCTCACGATACACGTTCCGTATGTGCCGTTCTCAATCATGTTCAGTGATTCATCTATCTCAGCCATTTCATCACGCTGCTGCTGTTCTAAAGCTGCATCCGTGTGACGCTCGGCTAATTCTGTACCCTGATCAGCTGGATGATTATCGTAGTTGGAAAGCTCTTCGCTTTCTTCTGATTCTGATGAATTGTTCAAAATTTCTTCCCGCCGTTTTAACAGCTTGTCTTTAAAGTACGATAGTTTCTTTTCATTCATGTTTGACAGCTCCCTTTAATTGATGAATACATACAGTATTCACGCTTGGAGGTAATCATAAACATGCAGATAGAATCAATAGGTGTTAAAAAGCTGCCAAAGCTCCAACTCTGATCAAGTAGAAAGGATTTCTGTCAGTCTGGTCAGCTCGCCGTCATCTCTCTTCTTATACGATAATGCTTCATCGATTTTCGTGATAGTTAAATCATTGTTACGAATACCTATTAAAGAACTATCCGTTCCATTTTTGCACGCTTCCACCGCTTTTAACCCCATTCTGCTTGCGAGGAGGCGGTCAGATGCAGTCGGGTCTCCGCCTCTTTGAATAAAACCGAGCACTGTGATCCTGGATTTTTCTCCTGTTTCTGACTCCAGCTTGCGCTGAATATCCACTGCACTTCCTGCACCTTCAGCAAGCATTAAGATGTGGTGAAGCTTTCCCCTGGATCGACCTCGGCGAATTTTTTCTCCTATCTCTTTTATCGTAAAGGGCTTCTCCGGCACAATAATGCTCTCTGCTCCGCCCGCAGCACCAGCATAAAGAGCCAGATCCCCGCAGTTTCTGCCCATGACTTCGATAATCGTCGTTTTTTCATGACTGCTGGATGTGTCCCGGATATTCGTAACTGCCTGAAGCACCGTGTTGACTGCTGTATCAAAACCTATAGTGAAATCGGTATAAGCCAGATCATTATCGATCGTAGCAGGAATGCCAATTGTTTGAATACCTTCACGGCTCAGTGCTTCTGCGCCGCGGAATGAGCCGTCACCGCCTATGACGATGACAGCACGGATGTCCATGGAAGTCAGCATGTCAACTGCTTTCTTTCTGCCTTCCGGCGTCATAAATGCCTGTGAACGGGCTGTTTTCAGGAACGTACCGCCTTTATGTATAATATCAGCCACTGAAGAAGCATTCAGCTTTTCCAGGTCGCCGTTTATCAATCCTTCAAAACCACGCTTGACTCCGTATACTTCGTAATTGTAATAAATGCCTGCGCGGACTGCAGCTCTGACTGCAGCATTCATTCCCGGCGCATCTCCCCCACTAGTCAGTACAGCAAGTTTATTCATCTTTCATTAACCCCTTTCAGTTGTCAGACTTCTATCACCAGTGTACCACGACTACTAATTTACTGATTAAAAAAACAGCAGGTAATCCTGCTGAATTAACGAAAATGTGAGCTGAACAATCCCGAACCGGACTGAATATCTTGTAACAGGTCTTCAAGCGTTCCGGCAGCATCAGGTTTGTACGCCGGGCTGCCCCGGTCAATTACAAATCCAGTTACCAGATATGTCTTCATGCCAATGCTCCCTGCGACAATATCCTCCTGCACATCATTTCCTACCATGATGCATTCTTCAGGCGCAACGCCCATTTTGCTGCAAAGCTCCTCATAATATTCTGTGTGCGGCTTTGTAAACGAACTGTTCTCGTAGGATGTAATAAAGTCGAGCGAGCTGCGGTCAATCCCAGCCCAGTGCAGTCGGTGCCGGACAGCGGCTTCCGGAAAGACCGGATTTGTCGCAGCTGCTGTTAAATAACCTTTTTTTGCTGCTGCATCAACGATATCAGCAGCCTTCGTAGCCGGCAGATCCTGCGGCCTCAGGGATGCAAATTCGTCTTCATAAAAAGCATGAAGTACAGGGGCGATCTCATTATGAGACACTCCGGCTTCTGGTATAAAAGTCTCCATAAAAACCTGCTCATTCGATTTATGAGGATCAAGATTCTGCTGCATTGCACCTGTTCCCTTCCATAAAGCTTTCACGAACTGCTCCGGGTGTACGAGATGCTGAACAGCCGGTGCGAGCTTCTTCATGTACGCTTTCACAAACGTTTCCGTATCAATTGGAAGCATCGTACCGTCCAGATCAAACAAAACTGCTTTCATTTCTCTTCACTCCTGACGTCTCAAAACGTATTGTCTACCTTATTAGTTTAGCAGATATTTCCGGAAGCGTCTTTTAAAAGGGGGTCTCTTCCAGTCTCTTATCATCTCAAATAGGGAACAGCTCATGCTTGCAGCTTTTCCTGCTTAATCAGCATACGAATTTTTTAATGCGAACAATCAGTATGCACAACCAATAAAACAGACCGTCTGAGACGGTCTGTTCACAGAGTGTTGATAAAGTAATTTCAGGTGAATTACTTTGCATCTGCCTGCATCTGCGGATACTCGCTTTCCGGAGGGAACGGCCTCAGCTAACCGCTTCTTCCTTTCTTCAGAAGCGCTGGATCTTCGCCTCGTTCTGATCCTCTCGGAGTCGAGTTTCCTCCAATTTAGCAGCTGGCTGTACGGTTGAAACCATGGTGATGATGCACACGAGCTTGCTCCATATAGAGGGAACCTTTAGGTAGGCACCGCTTCGATGTTGAATCGGGATGAACGTCAACGTATCCACCAAAAAAAGCCGCAGCGTCTAGTGATCGGGACGTTTTTCTCCATCAAACAAATCCATTTCCCCTTTGTGTCCGGCGTGCCCGTGGAATCAGCGCAGCCTGAAGATTCCGTGCCGTTCAGATCTGCGAACGGCATCAATGCACGAGCGGAGCCGGACCGGGTCTTGAAGGCTTCTCGTGAGAAGCCTGAGTCCGAGTGAAGCCTCATAGCCGTTCGATTTTGAACGGCATGAAAAGCGCGAGCGGAGCCGGACCGGGTCTTAAAGGCTTCTCGCGAGAAGCCTGAGTCCGAGTAAAGCCGCGCCATCCTACGTGCCTCTCTTCCCTTCATACAGGGGTTTACCCTGAGAAATAGCTGAAGGGCAAGCCCACGGCAGGCTCGGTAAACAGAGGGGAAATACAATCAATCGAATAAATATGTAAACAAATTGACTTTATCAACAGCCCGAAAACAGACCGTCTGAGACGGTCTGTTCAGGATGCTTACTGTACTTGCTTTTTCTTCTCGCGGTCTTTTTTCATCTGCTTGCTGCGCAGCTGTCCGCAGGCAGCGTCGATATCAGAGCCCTGCTCATGCCTGACTCCGCATTGAATGCCCGCTTTCATCAGCGTATCGAAAAAAGTGAGGATGTTGCTTTTGCGGCTTTGCTCGTACTGAATATGTTCATCCACCGGGTTGTACGGAATCAGATTAACATAGGACAGCTTCTTTTTATCTTTAATCAGCTCAGCCAGTTCAAGCGCTTCTTCTTTGCCATCATTCACGCCGTCGAGGAGGATATATTCAAATGTGATACGGCGGTTCGTCTTTTCTAAATAGTAATCGACAGCTTCCATCAACTTCTCGATCGGCTGTGCTTTATTGATTTTCATGATTTTTGTACGCAGCTCGTTATTGGGCGCGTGCAGCGATACAGCAAGGTTTACTTGCAGATTTTCGTTTGCAAAATCATAAATCCGCTTAATAATCCCGCTCGTGGATACGGTAATGTGTCGAGCACCGATAGCAAGGCCGCTGTCGTTGTTTACAACTCGTAAGAATGCCATCAGATTATCGTAGTTATCGAACGGCTCACCGATTCCCATGACAACGATATGACTGACCCGCTCTTCTTTCTGCTCCTCATCCATCGCTTTTTGCACGTGCATAATCTGCTCGACTATTTCACCTGCGCTCAAGTCACGGCTCTTTGTAAGAAGTCCGCTGGCACAAAAGCTGCACCCGATATTGCAGCCGATTTGAGTGGTGACACATACAGAGGAACCGTAATCAAACCGCATCAAAACCGTTTCAATCAAGTTGCCGTCCTTCAGTCTGAACAAAAACTTCATCGTTCCGTCTTTAGAGACTTGTTTGGAATGGACATCAAGTGTCTGAAGCGTAAAATTTTCTTTTAGTTCCTCAAGCACGTCTTTTTTCATATTAGTGATTTCATTAAAGTCGTCGATCCGTTTGCGGTAAAGCCAGTCCCACAGCTGTTTAGCCCGGAAAGGTTTGTGGCCGCGTCCGGTAAACCAGTCTTCAAGAGCTGGAAGCGTATAGCTGTATATAGACTCTTTATTCATGTTAACCCTCTTTTCTTTACTAATCTACCGTTGCCAGTAGTACCAATCTTTTTTGACCATCTGCCATTATCTCAACATACGAGGAAAAATGCAAGTCACCTTAGGACTCTCTCATGAATAATATTCATATCGACCGCCAAACCAAATCGTTCACCGTCCCTGGTTGTAGTCGCATAAACAACGCCGATTACTTCCCCTTGATGATTAATGACCGGACTGCCGCTGCTTCCTCTGTAAACAGGTGCGTCAAGGGCAATCACTGGTTCCGGCTGTGCTGTATCCAAATAACCTGCTGTAATGCCGGAGTTTGGTACAAAGTTAAAAAACCTCGGATTTCCTATAATAGTAATCTCTTCCCCCTGCTGAAATCCGCTTCCGAACTCGAGAGCTGGATGCTCTTCCGCAGTAAAATCTGCCTCCAGTACAGCTGTATCGAAGTCCTCATTCTCCAGCTCGATGTCAGCCTGATAAGAGGTGCCATCTTCAAAATGAACAGATATGGGCGCATTTTGATCCACGACGTGCTGATTCGTCATGATTCTGCCGTCATCAAATACAAATCCTGTACCTTTTGCGTCTCCGGAACGAATGACTACTATCGATCGCTGATAGTCCTGTACCTCCTCATCACCTCTTAACTCATAAGCATTGCTTAAAAAATGGAAGGCAGGTATATTAATCAGCTGCGGCCAAACCGCCAGAACGTTTGCTAACAATGCCACGGCCGCAACGGAGGCGATCGAAATCTTTAAGCCCCGCTTCATTTTCTTTTTAGGCTCTGGTTCCACCGGATCCGACGGGTTAAAAAATTCTTCCTTTGTTAAATACTGCTCGCCGTCGTAAAACAGTTCTTCTTTCTTGCCATTCTGTTCAGCGTCATCCTGATCGGTACGCTTGTCGTCATCTGTCAATAATAGTCACTCCCGACTCAACTTGATGTTAAAGAAGCTTGCGGCCGATGATCGACCTTGCACAGTGAACACCTGAACTGGAAGCGCCGATTGAGCCTGCGCCAGGAAAAACATTATCACCGCATATCCAAATACCCTTTACACCACTTCTGTGGGAAATGGCCCGATGCAGCGCATTTTCAGGCGTTTGCGGAAAACCGCCTACTTTTCCATTTGACCTGCGTGTATAGTGCTGCCACGCAAGCGGTCCGGCAGTAAAAAGGTGTGCCGCGTCCTTAGTGAACCCGGGAAATTTATTTTCGAGTGTGGTGAGCACAGCATTTTTTATTGCTGCTGCTTGTTGATCGTATGATGTTTTATCTTTCCAGCTGCTCGTATCAATATGTGTGGACACTGTAACCGTTCTCCAGCCTTCAGGAGCCCGGTTAGCGTCATATGGAGCTGAAATAGATACAAAAAAATGATTCCCTGCTTCAGCCGGCTGATCGGGATGAAGCAGAAACTGGTGAAAAAGCGGAGTGTCTTCAGGCAATGTATCTTTCAGCGCCAGGTACATAGTAAACGCCCCCCACTGAAACTGAGAGCCTGCCTTTTGACGCAAGCGTATGCTCAGATGTTTGCGATCAGCTTCTGTTAAAAACGATGCAGTATCTTCAGCAGTAGTATTCACGACGATATCGCTTGCCTGCCAGTGCCCTCCTTTATGATCTTCCGCTTCCCATATTCCTGATTCTTTCCGGACAATGCTTACAATCCGCCTTCCTTTTTTTGCAATGCCTCCATTGGCTTTAAGCGAGTGCACTAAAGCTTCTATTTGCCGGTAAAGACCGCCTTCGATGTACCAGGCACCTCGATGATATATATCAAGCGCCGTGCAGCCAAGCAAAGCAGAACATGACTCTGCATCTGTCTGCATGCTGTCCAGCAAAACTCCGTTTAAAAAATGCATAAAATCAGACTCATGCTGAAGCCCGTGCTTCTCTATGATTGCGCCAAGCGGCTTTTGCAGCAGAGGGACACAGCGTATTACGGCTGGATGGAACCCTTTTATCAAGGCGCCAAGCTCCGGAAACGTCACAGGCGGTAATACCGGAAAATGAATCATGTGCCTTCGCAGCAGTCCAGCTATATGCCACACTTCCTTGAAAAATGAACGGATCGACGCCGCTGCGTGCGGAAGTTTTGCATCCCACATGCGCAAAAACTGATCCCGATTCTGATAATACGGATATATTCTATCAGCTACCGATACGTTCATAACGGTATGCAGCGGACGCTTATCAATATCAATCGCGAGGCGGCGGTTAATTTTATCGTGAATACCGTCACGTTCATATCCCATTCCAAGAGTAGCTCCCACTGGAAAACGGAACTGTTTACGTTGAAACTTACCGGCGCTGCCGCCCCATTCAGCTGCAGCTTCCACGAGTGCGACTCTGCGACCCTCCGTTGCCAGAAGCGCTGCAGCTGTGGCTCCTCCAAATCCTGAACCGATTACGAGTACATCCACTTTCTCCATTCGGTCATCACCTCTGCCTCTTATTATGGCCGGCTACCCGCTTGTTTGCAATTCATACAGATGCCAGTCATCAATCGGTTACAGAGGTGATCCTGAACAGCTTCAAAAAAACACCATGCCCATTATCGGAATCCGATAGTGGGCATGGTGCAATCGTTAGTGATCAGCCTTCAAGAAGCAGCTGCTCAGGGTCTTCAATCAGTTCTTTAACTTTCACGAGGAATCCAACAGCATCTTTCCCATCAATGATCCGGTGATCGTAGGAGAGAGCAATATACATCATTGGCCGGTTTTCAAATCGTTCGTTATCAATCGCAACCGGACGCATTTGTGTTTTATGCATGCCGAGGATACCAACCTGCGGTGCGTTCAGGATCGGCGTGGACCAGAGAGAGCCGAAAACTCCGCCATTTGTGATCGTAAACGTTCCTCCCTGAAGGTCATCGAGCTTCAGCTTCTTATTTTGTGCTTTAGTAGCTAAAGATCCGATTTCTTTTTCGATACCGGCAAAGCCGAGTCGATCTGCATCACGAACAACAGGCACGACAAGACCATCATCTGTTGACACTGCTACACCAATATCATAAAAGTCCTTTAGTACGACCTCGTCGCCGTCAATCTCAGCGTTAACGTATGGATACTGCTTTAACGCCCCGATCACTGCTTTTGTGAAGAATGACATAAATCCGAGTTTTACGTCGTTATTTTCCTGAAACCGTTCCTTCCAGCGTTTACGAAGGGCGAGGAGGTTTGTCATGTCAACTTCATTAAAGGTCGTCAGCATAGCCGCCGTCTGCTGAGCTTCGACGAGACGCTTCGCTATTGTCTGTCTGCGTCGGGACATTTTTTCCCGTTGAACAGGCTTCATAGGATTTCCATCCGCTGCAGGGGCGCTGCTTTCCTTCTTCTCAGAGGAAGCTTTGCTGCCGGCGGATTGATGTGCGTCAATATCTTCTTTACGGACGCGGCCCAGCGGGTCACGTGAGCTTACCGCATGGAGATCAATTCCTTTCTCACGCGCATATTTACGCGCAGCGGGAGAAGCAATCACACGCTCTTCCGAGTCAGCGGAATCGGAAGTTTCCTTAGGCGCTTCCTTCTGTTCGGTTGCTTTTTTCTCTTCTTTCGGTTCTGCTTTTTCTTCCTTTTTTTCAGCTGGTTCGGCTGATCCGCCGCCCTCTGAAGCCTCCGTATCAATCACTGCTATGGTGTCGCCTACTTTTACCGTATCGCCCTCTTCTGCTTTGGTCTCCTTAAGAACACCGGATTCTTCTGCAGAAATTTCCACGTTCACTTTATCCGTTTCAAGTTCTACGATATCGTCACCTTTCTCAACGTAGTCGCCCGGCTGTTTCAGCCATTCGGCAACTGTTCCTTCCGTGACTGACTCAGCTAACTCTGGTACTTTTACTTCCAGCATCAATCATTACTCCCTTCGGATTCTCGGCTCGTTGCTTCTTCAATAATGCGATTTTGTTCAAGTTTGTGTACTTTAGGGTCGCCTTCTGCCGTACTGGAACGGCGGCGGCGGCCGACGAATTCCACAGGAATTTCATTGTTCGTCAAGCTTTGCAGGTGCGGTACAATATAATGCCACGCCCCCATATTTTGTGGTTCTTCCTGGACCCACATAATTTCATCTAGGTTTTCATACGCATCGATAATTTCTTTGATCTGGCGGCGAGGAAACGGATACAGCTCTTCAACCTTAATGATCTGCAGCCATTCCGGCTTCGCTTCAAGCTCTGCCAGATGCTCTTCCATGTCAACAGCCACTTTGCCTGAGGCAAATACGACCCGCTTTACTTTCTTAGCTTTTTCTGCGAGTCCTTCTACTGTCAGTACAGGCTGAAAGCTGCCTTCAGTAAACTTTTCAAGAGAGGAAGCTACATTTTCGTTACGAAGCAGGCTTTTCGGTGCCATCAGAACGAGTGGTCTGATTACTTCTTCTTTCAGCATTTTGGCCTGTCTGCGGAGCAGATGGAAATATTGGCTCGCTCTCGTCAAATTCGTCACGTGCCAGTTGTTCTCTGCTGCAAGCGTTAGGAAACGCTCCATTCGTGCGCTGGAATGTTCAGGTCCCTGTCCTTCATAGCCGTGTGGCAGTAAAAGAACGAGACCGGATTTTTGCCCCCACTTCGCTCTTCCGCTTGAAATAAACTGATCGAACAATACTTGCGCACCATTGGAGAAGTCTCCATACTGTGCTTCCCATATCGTTAATGTTTCCGGAGACTGAACATTATAGCCGTATTCAAATCCAACGCATGCAGCTTCAGATAACGGACTGTTGTGAACGGTAAATGACGCTTTTGCATCCGACAAAGCGTGGAGCGGATAATGAACACCTTCCTGTTCATAATCATGCAGCACGAGGTGACGCTGAGAGAACGTTCCCCGCTCTGAATCCTGCCCAGTCAGGCGGATCGGCGTACCATCTGTGATGATCGATGCAAAGGCAAGCGTTTCCGCGTGTCCCCAGTCAATTTTTCCTTCAGGCTCCATCGACTCTGTACGGCGGCTAAGAATTTTTTCGAGCTTAGGAAAGATGTTAAAGTCGTCCGGATATTCAAGAAGCTCTTCGTTAATCTTTTTCAACTCATCTTCAGGCACCGCGGTCTCAATTCCTTCGAGCCTGTCCTCTACATATTCCGGCGGATTCATATCTCCATCAATATGCTCACGCTTGTTACCCTTTATGTTTTCGAAATGCTCGGTAAGCTCCGCGAGAAATGCGTCGCGCATGTTATCGAAATCGTCTTTAGTAACAACGTTTTGATCGACTAAATGTTCACCATAAATATGAAAGACAGTTGGATGCTGCTTTACTTTTTTATAAAGCTGAGGCTGAGTCGCAAGCGGTTCATCCATCTCATTATGCCCGTATCTGCGGTAACCAATCAGATCGATGACAATGTCTTTATGAAATTCCTTGCGGTACAAATAGGCAAGGTGCATAGCTGCCACACATGCTTCAACGTCGTCCGCGTTCACGTGAATAACTGGAATTTCATACCCTTTTGCAGGATCACTCGCATAAGTAGTTGAACGGGAATCATCGCTGACTGTCGTAAAACCAATTAAGTTATTGGCAATGATATGAATGGTTCCCCCCGTAGCATAGCCGTTCAGCCTGCTCAGGTTCAGCGTCTCCGCCACAATACCCTGGCCGGGAAATGCTGCATCCCCGTGTATCAAAATCGGCATTGCTTTATCCATGTCCTGCACCGGCTTGCCTGGTTTTGAACGATCATCCTGTGCAGCTCTAGTCAACCCTTCTACGACAGGATCCACGAATTCCAGGTGGCTCGGATTGTTGGCAAGCGTTATCGTGGCATCTGCTTTATCCTCGTGAATTTCACGGTCTGCTCCAAGGTGGTATTTGACATCACCAGTCCAGCCGTAGTTAATCCCGACGGAACCTTCTGATGGAACAAGATCTTTATTCGGTGCATCATGAAATTCACTGAAGATCAGTTCGTACGGCTTCCCGAGAACATGTGCCAGCACGTTCAATCTGCCCCGGTGCGCCATCCCGATCATCATTTTTTCAGCACCGTCTGCTACTGCTTCACTGACGGCTTCATCCAGCATCGGCACCATCGTGTCAAGTCCTTCAATTGAAAAGCGCTTCTGTCCTTTAAACGTTTTATGAATAAAGTGCTCGAAGCCCTCTACCTGGTTCAACCTTTGCAGCAGCTGTGTGCGCACGTCATTTGTCAGTTCTGGAACATAGTCGCCGGACTCCACTTTCTGGAACAGCCAGCGGCGTTCCTCAATATCATGAACCTGCTTGAACTCAAATGCCAGTCTCTGTGTGTACGTTTTTTTAAGGTGCTCCACGGCTTCCAGCCCGTCGGAAAGCTGTTCATGGTAGTGTGGAGAGAGCAGCTCCTGCGGCACTGAGCGCAGGTCCTCCTCTGTCAGATCGAATTCATCATAGCTAAATATCTCTTTCTGCTCATCCAGTCTTACCGGCACAATGTCCGCCATTAAATGGCCGTTTCTGCGGATCGATTCGGCAAGTTTCATCGCGTTTACAGCTTTGTAGTAAGTTTCAGGTCCTGCTTCTGCCGTCTGGACAGCTGACTGACCGTTAACAGGAGATTCCCGGTACGCCCCCCACCTTCTAAAAAACTGCCGCAGTTCTTCCTCTACCTCATCCGGGTCCTCCTGATACAGTTCAAACTGTTCCAGCATATACCCGAGGTTCGGACCGTAAAACTGCGTCCACCCACGACTGTGGTTGATTGAATCACTTCCCATGTCTGCTACCTCCAGTGAAAATAAATATGTATTCCTGACGCTGTAAAGTTGTGAAGCGTTTACAAGCTTATTTTACCATTATTCATGACCATCCTCAAAGGTTAGTTTCCTAAATTGTGTATTTCTCTCTCCTTTGCGCGCAAGGGTTTCAGTTCTTACCTATATTAATAAACAACAAACATTCTGATTTAAAATTAATACAGCTGAGAGCGAAATCATTAATGATCGTTCAAGCGAAACAGCCGTTTAAAGGAATTGATGAAACCGCTGATCTTCCGCTTTTGTCAATTCATGAACAAGCTGACTAAATGACTGCTGCTTATGTTCTTACATGAATCAGCGGTCAGCGGTGACCTTGCTCCAAAACCGTTCCAACCTGTTCGCCGCTTCCCGCAGTTCAGGCATGGCATACGCGCTTGAGAGACGAATAAACGTGTCTCCGTATGCAGAAAAAGCGCTTCCCGGTACTACTGCCGCACGTTCTTCGAAGAGCAGCCTCTCCGCGAATTCATCTGCATTAAGTCCGGATTTTTGAATAGACGGGAATAAATAAAAAGCTCCTCCAGGCTTCTGAACTTCCATACCCATCGCTTGCAGCCTATCAAACAAATAATCACGACGCTCCATATAGACCTCCCGCATAGCTTCAGGATCTTCCAGCCCTTCCGTCAATGCCTGCTCTGCAGCAGCCTGAGAAATAGAGCTCGCACAGCTGATCGTATACTGGTGTACTTTAAGTAGGTGCTTTGCTAAGTGTGACGGAGCAAACAGAAATCCGATACGCCAGCCTGTCATAGAGTGAGATTTGCTCAAACCGTTTATTACAATTGTTTTTTGCTTCATGCCTGGATAGGTTCCAATCGAGATATGAGATCCGTCAAACGTTAATTCACTGTAAATTTCATCCGTAACAACATAACATTCTTTATTAAGCAGGACGTTGTAAAGACCCTCCATTTCAGCTTTTGTCAACACCGCTCCGGTAGGATTTGACGGGTATGGCAGCAGAACCGCTTTCGTTCTCGGGCTGTATAGTGCTTCAACATGAGCGGGCGTCAGCTTAAACCCGGTCTCCCTCGTGTCAGCATAAACGGGCACTGCGCCGCACTGGCGGATAATCGGTTCATAAGCCGGATAAACAGGAGCCGGCAGGATCACTTCATCTCCAGGCTGCAGAATGGTCCTCATTGCCGTATCAATGGCCTGGGAGGCCCCCGCCGTTACGATCACTTCTGAATCCGGTTCATATGTCAAAGAGTAGTGCGATTGCACCCAGTTACAAGCTGCTTTCCTCAGCCCCAGCGTTCCTGCATTAGCAGTATAACTTGTTTTATTTTCACCGATCGCTCTTACAGCAGCTTTCTTAATATGGTCCGGAGTCGGGAAATCAGGCTGCCCAATTGTAAGCTGAACCGCATCCGGTACTTGCTGTACTTTATTAAAAAACTGGCGTATTCCGGAAATTTGAATCGCCTCTACGTTGCTGTTAATTTGCAGATTCATCGTCTGTATATCACCTTTCTAATTCATCAATTGAAATGCAGCATAAAACTGCAGACCGTATAACACGATGGCAGGAGGGAATATTTTCCAGAAAGCAGGAATTTTCATTCTGTTCGTATATACACCTAATTCGGTTTTCACAGGTTTTAACGAGAGACCCAGCAGTATTCCTACATATATAAACAGATAGAATAGTTCAATTCCCCACCGCAGTCCTCCGTCCTGATCAATAATAATACCAGCCTGGAGCAAAAAGAAATTAGCAGCAATGCCGACTAGTTTTGCCGTCAGAAAATATGTAAACACGATCATAGCCATCCACCATCCTGCCCTGTGCAGAAAGAACAGAAGCACAGCTACCGGCAAAAGCAGCAGGAAAATGCCGTCCGAGAGAAATAAATAGCCTACACCTTCACGAAGTCCCCAGTTCATGTAGACATAAAGATAATAAGCGCTGTATACAATAACAAATATGAGCAGGGAAACCGCAAAAATGCGGATTCCCATTCGAAAAAAACGATCGTCTATTCGATCCATGTTCGCCCCCCGATATGTTGTGTTGTCAGAAGATCCGCTCCAGTTCTCCCCAGCAGATATGCAGCGATCGCAAATGCTTCTGTCTGTTCCCTGACCCGGTCAATGCCCTGAGGCGGCTGTCTGACCTGAAGTTCATACTGGTCTCTGAATACGAGTGCATCATGATTGGCCTGATTTAAAAATGCCGAAGCTTCCTGAAGTCCGTTTCTGCCCGTCTGCATCACTTCATAGAACGATACGAAACCATGCATGACGCCTCTGTATCTTGACGCTTTAACCGGAACACCGGCTTCGCTGAGCTTTCGGGCATACTCTTCCCCTTCGTCCCGAAGCGGATCAAACTCCGCCGTGAGCACAAGGGCAGGAGGCAAGCCGCTTAAATCATCAGCATGCAGCGGAGAGGTGTACGGATGGTTCCACATCCATTCTTCCGGAGTATACGTGTCTCTTGCTTTGTACATGACAGATCTCGACAGCAGATAATAACCGCTGTCATAAACATCTCTGGAGGCGAGAGGGATGTCCTGGAACGTCGTGAGCGGGTACAGCAGCACCTGTGCAGTAATGTCAGGGCCGTCCCGGTCTCTGGCCATCTGTGAAACGACCGTCGCAATATTCCCTCCTGCACTGTCACCCATAACAGAAATGGTGCTGCTGTCTCCCCGGTAAGATTCCGCATTTGCAAATGCCCATTGAAGCGCAGTATAGCTGTCTTCTATGGCAGCGGGAAATATATGATCCGGAGCGAGCCGGTAAGCTGGGGCGATCACGACGCTGTCAGTTCTGGAAGCAAGTGAACGAAGAATATTATTATGAGTATCCAGACCTCCGTAGCCCTCCATAAAAGCTCCGCCGTGGTAGTACATAATCACCGGAAACGGCCCTTCTCCCTGTGGACGGTACATGCGAACCGGAATCTGGGCTTCCCCCTGAACAGGAATATAAAAGTCTTCCCGCAGCAGGCTGCCTCCGGGGCTGTCCCCTGTTACAATCCGGGGCGGCTTAATATTGATATCTAAATCGACGAGATTATGATTGATCGCGTGAAGAACGACTGCTGTCTTAGCAGGAAGCCTTCCTTCTTCTGTAGACTGCCATAAAAATACAGCAGCCGCTGTCAAAACTAAAAACAATGCCAGGACTGCAGAAACGAGGACAAAAAGATTTTGCCAGATAATCCGAAGTTTCTTCATGCTGTTCCTCCGCGTTTATGGTCAGGTTCATTCGGGTAATTCAGTGAATGCTTAAGCAGGTTTTCCAAGACTGCTTACTTCCATTATACATGATCAAAAATAAGAAAACACAGGGGATGAGAGAAACATAAAGAATCCGGTTGATTTCATTCCGAGGAGGTCTTTCAGATGAAACATATGAACGAATTGGAAAAGAAGCTTCAACAGCTTGACCATCAATCTTATGCCAAACTCAAGCAAATTGCAGGGACGTATCGGGCGGATGATGGTGTCGAACTCGCCATTGATTACGTACAGGGAGATCCTTTCGCCGCTCCGTCGAGAGTCCGTGTCCGAATTCCTATGCAAACGAGCAGGCTGCGCCGGGAAGATTTTTCAACACCTTCCCGCACGATCAGCTTAAAACATCTATTCACAAAGGCTTGCAGTAAAACCGCTCATAAGCAGAAGACTATAACCGGCACAGGAAAAAGCGGGATGATTATGATCGATGCACCTGGACCTGAGGTAATCGATCGGGCATCCGTCTCTTTTCTGTCTGATTCGATCGAATTCCGTCTTTCAACCGGTATACCCGCAGCAGGCCGTAAAATTCTCGGTAAGAAAGCAGCAGAATTACTGACTAAACAACTGCCAGAAACCGCACTGAAGGCGGTCACCGCTATTACAAGAGCAGATATTGAAAAGACGATTCAACTGCAGGATGATCAGGATGAAGGGCGGAGGCAAATAGAGACCCTGCAGGGGTGTGCATTTATTGCAAATGGCTCTGTCCTTCCCCGGGCGTCAGGCATTTCATCCGCTCCAATGAAAAACGCCGTTCCATTTCAAAGCCCTTCTTCCCAGGTGGTGGAACTTGAGCTCCCTCACCGCGGAAAAGTCAGAGGAATGCTCATTAAGAAAGGCGTCACGCTGATTGCTGGCGGTGGCTACCATGGAAAAAGCACCTTGCTGCAGGCGTTGGAGCGGGGCGTCTACAATCATGAAGCAGAAGACGGTCGTGAATTAGTCTGGACAGATGAGAGCGCAGTTAAAATAAGAGCAGAAGACAGACGCAGCGTCTGGAACGTCGATATATCCGCATTTATCAACACGCTTCCAGGCAAAAAACAAACGACCAATTTCTCTACCGAAGACGCCAGCGGAAGTACATCACAGGCTGCAAATATGGCAGAAGCCATGCAGGCTGGGTCCCGCTTGTTTCTGATTGATGAAGATACAAGTGCGACTAACTTCATGATCCGGGATGCCCGTATGCAGCGGCTTGTGAGTCCGGACAAGGAACCAATCACACCATTCACAGACCGGATCAGACCGCTTTACGAAACACATGGCATCTCGTCTATTTTGGTGCTCGGCGGATCCGGAGATTATTTCGAACCCGCTGATGAGGTAATTGTGATGGACGAATACGTTCCTAAAGACCGGACGAAAGAA
This sequence comes from Alkalicoccus luteus, assembly GCF_012034335.1. Lineage (GTDB taxonomy): Bacteria > Bacillota > Bacilli > Bacillales > Salisediminibacteriaceae > Alkalicoccus > Alkalicoccus luteus_A. Next base: position 148,166 of record NZ_JAATHJ010000007.1, read on the forward strand.
GCGAAAGCAATAGCAGCTTCCCTGCCGGCTGAACGTTCTCGTCCTGCAGATCATGAATTTCCGAAAAACCGCGACAGATCCATTCCTGCCTCATCCATTCAAAACCGCTGGCATCCTAAGAAGAAGGTTCAGGCTAAAGGTAAAAACACGTTGTTGATTGGGAAAGGCGCTGTGGACTTACACGACGTTGAACAACTGGTGTCCCCGTCCCAGTCAGAAGCACTTGCACAAATGATTGTATGGTGTGTTCAGAACAGCCGAAACGACGAGTCCCTCTCCTCCGTGATAGACCGGCTTTATGAAACGGTGCAGCAGTCCGGTTTAGAGTCTGTTTCTCCATTTTTTCCAAAGCATCCCGGCAATACTGCTTTACCGAGAAAATATGAGCTGTATGCAGCGTTTAACCGCCTACCTTTCTACAAATAGCGAAAGAAGGGGCTGTCTCAAAAGCCCTTTATGAAACAAAAAAAGCGGTGCCGGATGTGTCCGGTTCCGCTTTTTTTGGAATGAAATGAGAAAATGATAAAAAAAACAGCAGAAAGCCGAGCGGCTCCCGGCCACTTTCAGGAGGTTGTGGGCTGCGGCGAGCAGCCCGACCTCCAGGGTGACCTTCTCGAGGCCACGGAGGTGAAAGCGGCGGAACGACCGATTG
>NZ_JAATHJ010000080.1 GCF_012034335.1 Alkalicoccus luteus
CCTTAAGCATGAGCCGCAAAGGCGATCCGTTCGATAACGCCTGTATCGAATCGTTCCACGCCTCGTTAAAAAAAGAACTCGTACATCGCACCCGATTCCGTACGAAAGCAGAAGCTTCCCATGCCGTTACACGCTACATTGCCGGCTATTATAACCGAAAGCGGCGTCACTCGACGATTGGACACGTTTCGCCGCAGGCGTTTGAAGAAACCTATCATCAAGCCAAACACGACAAGGCGGATGATGTCGCGTCATAAGCGCATTTGAAACGGGTCCACGAGAAGCAAAATGAGACACCGCTCTCCAGAACCTCGAAGGGAGTCGGCTCCAAAATTAACTGTCACTTTTCTCACCGTCTCTTTTCTTGACTGAAGACCACGTTATAACGAATAAAACGTAAGCGTCAAAGAATCTGTGCCTGTTTTCCCTATCACGCCTCTGGCATGCTGAAAGAAAGCAGAAAGGATGTGAGGATAATGGAGGAAGCAGCGTGGGAAAATCCCCATGATCGGCGAGT
>NZ_JAATHJ010000081.1 GCF_012034335.1 Alkalicoccus luteus
GAAATCTTCGGATCACAGCTCACTTACAGCTCCCCGAAGCATATCGGTGTTCGTCCCGTCCTTCATCGGCTCCTAGTGCCAAGGCATTCACCGTGCGCCCTTGGTCGCTTAACCATCTGATACGTGCTGACCAGGCTTCACGCCCATCCAGCATCAGACCCCAATGCCTAAAAAAGGGATCTGGCATACCAGTGATTCGTCGTTCTCGGCATTTCTTCTAAGACACTCGGATTCCTCTCTAACCAGGTATTCTGATCATTGATTCAATCCGGTGATTCGTTTTCATTGCGTTATCCGGTTTTCAAAGGGCACGCTGCGTCGTGACAGGCACTGCCTGACGAACGCAACTAGAGAGGCGGTCCTCTCAAAACTAAACAAAAGAGCGAGACAGAAGGAATCGATTGAGCTTGATGCTCCTTAGAAAGGAGGTGATCCATCCGCACCTTCCGGTACGGATACCTTGTTACGACTTCACCCCAATCATTTGTCCCACCTTCGGCGGCTGGCTCC
>NZ_JAATHJ010000082.1 GCF_012034335.1 Alkalicoccus luteus
TGGTGTTAGTCTCTAAAGTGGACGATGATAGGCGTGACAGGTAGACTCAAAGGTAACGCACGATCACGGAGTTCAAAATCTGGGAAGGACGTGAATAGATTGAGCTATCATGTATCGCCAGAATATAAGGAATACATCGCCAAGTTAGTGGAAGAAGAGGGACATAGTCAACGGGATCTGGCAGAGGAAATTGGGAAACACCGCGCCACCGTCGGAAAATGGGTGAAGGCGTATCGATTGAAAGTCGCACGAGAGCGATCCGGTGACATTCTGTCGACTCCAGGTGAGATGGAAGCTGTGAAGCGAGCGTATGAAAAAAAGATGCGCGACCTGGAAGAGGAGAATGAGATCTTAAAAAAAGCGATGCACATCTTCACGCAGCCAAAGCCGTGATCTTCGCGCATATTCAACGCCATGAAAACGAGTATGCCATCGAGAAGATGTGCCGTATTTTGCAGGTTTCGAAAAGCGGCTATTACAAATGGAAACA
>NZ_JAATHJ010000083.1 GCF_012034335.1 Alkalicoccus luteus
CATACCAGTGATTCGTCGTTCTCGGCATTTCTTCTAAGACACTCGGATTCCTCTCCAACCAGGTATTCTGATCATTGATTCAATCCGGTGATTCGTTTTCATTGCGTTATCCGGTTTTCAAAGGGCATGCATTTCTAATGGTGGAGCCTAGCGGGATCGAACCGCTGACCTCCTGCGTGCAAGGCAGGCGCTCTCCCAGCTGAGCTAAGGCCCCAAAGCATTTAAAATGGTGGGCCTGAGTGGACTCGAACCACCGACCTCACGCTTATCAGGCGTGCGCTCTAACCAGCTGAGCTACAGGCCCATTTCAAATGAAAAGAGTATTTAAAATAAAAAAAGAGAGAGCATTGATCTCTCAAAACTAAACAAAAGAACGAGACAGAAGGAATCGATTGAGCTTGATGCTCCTTAGAAAGGAGGTGATCCATCCGCACCTTCCGGTACGGATACCTTGTTACGACTTCACCCCAATCATTTGT
>NZ_JAATHJ010000084.1 GCF_012034335.1 Alkalicoccus luteus
GCCGGACGCCACGGCCGGATCTGTTGTCGTCTTTGCCATCCTCAGGAGCGTGGCTGCGGCTTCTCGGGCGAAATAGTTGAAACGCGGCACGAGCTCGTTACCCCATCTGAGTTGCGATGGAATGAGTCGCGAGCTGGGAATCCGTTCCGATCTTTTGTTAAAAAAACGGCTGCAAGCAATTGGTTCCAAAACTGAAAAGACCTCAGTCCGGGGCCGATACCGAGGCCGCGGACATCACGACGCGAACTCATGCAGCCCGATCCAGCCGGTGTAGAGCCCGACCAGGGCGATCAAGGCTGCCGAGACGTAGGGCGCGCGATGTGCGAAGCGGCTGAAGCCGCTCCAATGGCGTTCGACGTGCCGAATACCGAGAGCGGCAACGACGCCGGCCGATACCATGGTGATGGCGAGGCCGAGGCC
>NZ_JAATHJ010000085.1 GCF_012034335.1 Alkalicoccus luteus
GATTTCTAGGAAGTACGGACCCCTCTATTCAACATTGAAACGTCTCATCGGGAAGGTTCTATCTGTATGGAAGCCGATCGTGCGGACCTAACCAGGTACGTGAAACGCACTGCCAGCTGCCGACATCAGAGGACCTCGACTCCTGGAGGATCAGAACGAGGCGAAGATCCAGCGCTTCCGATAGCAGAAGGAAGCGGTTAGCTGAGGCCGTTCCCTCCGGAAAGCGAGTGTCCGCAGATGCAGGCAGGTGCAAGGTGATTCACCTGAAATAACGTTATCAACACTCTGAAGGGGCTGTCCCATAAGTCGATATTATCGACGGGACAGCCCCTTTTTTATGTGTAGAAAAAATTTATAGAAGGAAACAGAAAAAAATCGCCGAACCTGTGTGTAAGCGACAAAACCAACACCACC
>NZ_JAATHJ010000086.1 GCF_012034335.1 Alkalicoccus luteus
ACGCGAGCAAATATGACGGAAAGTACCTCATCCGCACGTCGGATGATACCTTGTCGATCGAAGACGTGGCGCTTGGTTACAAGCAGCTGTTGGAAGTGGAGGACGCGTTTCGCACCTTAAAAACCACGTTACAACTGCGTCCCATGTATCATCGGCTCGAAGAGCGGATTCGCGCCCATGTGGTGATCAGCTGGCTGGCCCTGTTGCTTGTCCGTATTGCCGAGTTGCAGACCGGAGAAACCTGGACCCAGATTCGCAAGGAAATGAATCGGCTCCATGTTGGACATTTTTCTACAAAAGATGGAGACCTGTTTCAGTGTACGGAAGTGACCCAGAAACAGCGGCGAACCTTTGGGGCGCTAGGGTTGAAGCCTCCTCCCAATATCCTCGATCTCCAGGCGAATTCCTA
>NZ_JAATHJ010000087.1 GCF_012034335.1 Alkalicoccus luteus
ATTCCGCCGTCAGCACAGGCGCGGAAAGCGCATAGGCAAGGTGTGCGCCGCCGTTTTCCCTGTTGATTGCCGCCCAAGCAGGCATAGGCAGATTATTGTCTTCCCAAGCCAACCCCGCCCCTTCGTAATCCAAGTCAAAGAGCATAAACACACGCAGATGCGGCGGATTGACTTGGATGTAGCGGCGTTTGATGGCGGCAGCGTAAGAGCGCACCAGCATAGGTGCTTCTTTGAAATCTTTGCAGTATGGCTTGTGTGGGATACGTTCTTGCAAGAAGAGGTCGGGTTGGGTGTATAATTGGCTCATGTTGTATCTCGAAACCCCCGTGCAGATTGGCGTTTGGCGGGGGTTTTGCTTTGTCTAAGATTTGCAGATTGTATGCTTGTTTTTAAGATGATACAACTATGT
>NZ_JAATHJ010000088.1 GCF_012034335.1 Alkalicoccus luteus
ATAAAGTCATTTTAAGTGAATAACGTTGCATCTGCCTGTATCTGCGGACGCTCGCTTTCCGGAGGGAACGGCCTCAGCTAACCGATTCCTCCTGCTGTCGGAAGCGCTGGATCTTCGCCTCGTTCTGCTCCTCCCGGAGTCGAGATCCTACGATGTCGGCAGCTGGCAGTTCGTTTCACGTGCCTGGTTATGCCTGCACGATCCGGTTCCATATGGATAGCCCTCCAGATCAGACGTTACGATGTTAAATAGGGACGCCAGTCCTTCATCGAATTCATGATAAACGTAAAAAAACAGTCGTGTCTGTCTGTTGTGACGTTGTTCTCCAACAAGCAGAGCCGTTTCCCCGATGTGTCCGGCGGGGACGCCTGTGGAATCAGCGCAGTCTGAAGATTCCGTGCCG
>NZ_JAATHJ010000089.1 GCF_012034335.1 Alkalicoccus luteus
TCGTTTTACCGCAAGATGCATGACGCGCATCACTCAACTTATTGAACCGCCGTGTACGGACCCGTACGCACGGTGGTGTGAGAGGACGGAGGGATAATCCCTCCTCCTACTCGATTGTTGACAAAGTCAATCAGCTTACATGATTATTCGATTGATTGTATTTCCCCTCTGTTTACCGAGCCTGCCATGGGCTTGTCTTCAGCTATTTCTCGGGGTGACCCTGTATTAAGGGAAGAAAGGCACGGCTTCACTCGGACACAGGCTTCTTACAAGAAGCCTTTAAGACCCAGTCCGGCTCCGCTCGTGCGTTGATGCCGTTCGCAGATCTGAACGGCACTGAATCTTCAGACTGCG
>NZ_JAATHJ010000008.1 GCF_012034335.1 Alkalicoccus luteus
TTCTTCCCTTCATACAGGGTCGCCCTGAGAAATAGCTGAAGGCCAGCCCACGGCAGGCTCGGTAAGCAGAGGGGAAATACAATCAAACGAATAAATATGTAAGTTGAAAGACTTTTTCAACAGCCTGAAAAGCAGATCCCCTCTCATCGGGATCCGCTTTTTTGAGCTGCTGTTACCGGCTTTGTTCTTCTTTCAGGGCAATGCTTTCTTGTTTCAGCTTATATTTCTGGATTTTACCCGATGCCGTCATCGGATATTCCTCGCAGAAGGTGATGAAGCGCGGGATTTTAAAGTGGGAAATGCTGCCGCGGCAATAGTCGCGGATTTCCTCCGCCTCAGCGGATTCGCCTTCCTTTAAGCGAATCCAGGCGACAATCTCTTCGCCGTACTTTTCATCCGGCACGCCGACGATCTGGACGTCGAGAATTTTCGGGTGCTGATAAAGAAACTCCTCGATTTCCCGAGGATATATATTTTCGCCGCCGCGGATAATCATATCCTTGAGGCGTCCCGTGATGCTGAAATAGCCGTGCTCGTCCTGTACAGCGAGGTCCCCGGTGTAGAGCCAGCCGTCGCTGTCAATCGCATTTTCTGTTTCTTCAGCGTTATTGTAATAGCCGCGCATGACATGGTAGCCGCGCGTTATCAGCTCACCCTGCTCGCCGTTTGGCACTTCTTCGCGCGTGCCCGGGCGTACGACTTTCGCCTCTACGTTCGGCAGCGTCCGTCCGACAGTGGAGACGCGGACGTCGAGCGGGTCATCCGTCCGTGTCTGCGTGATCACCGGCGATGATTCCGTCTGGCCGTAGGCGATCGTAATATCAGATGCCCCCATGTCGTTGACGACTGCCTTCATGACTTCAATTGGACAGTTGGAGCCGGCCATAATGCCCGTTCGCAGTGACGTCAGGTCATAGGAGGCAAAGTCCGGGTGATTCAGCTCGGCAATAAACATCGTCGGGACTCCGTGAAGCGCCGTACAGCGCTCTTTCGATACCGCATCAAGCACCTGTTCCGGATCAAACTCCTGCACCGGCACGATCGTAGACCCGGCATTCACTGCAGCAAGAATACCGAGCACGCAGCCGAAGCAGTGGAAAAACGGCACAGGAATACACATGCGGTCATCCTTCGTCAGCTTCATGCATTCGGCAATGTTCAAGCCGTTGTTCACGATGTTTGAGTGGGTCAGCATGACACCCTTCGGAAATCCGGTCGTCCCGGACGTATATTGCATGTTAATAACGTCGGACGGATCGAGTGACGCAAGCTGCTGATCAAGCTCCGCTTCGCTCACGCTTTCAGCGGCGCCTGCGACTTCCTCCCAGGAATACGTGCCCGGATAGCGGTTGTCACCAAGCACGATCACGCGCTTGAGATGGGGAAGCTTTTCGGACTGGAGATTGCCCGGCTCTGCATCCTTCAGCTCGGGCGCAATGTCATACAAAATATCAATGTAGGACGTTCCTTTATACGACTCCATTAAAATCAGCGTGGAGCTTTCAGACTGCTGCAGCAAATACTGCAGTTCGGCTTTCTGATAGCTCGTGTTTACCGTAACGAGCACCGATCCCATCAGGCCGGTCGCGAACTGGGCTTCTATCCACTCCGGACGATTGGTCGCCCAGACAGCAGCATGATCGCCTTTTTTCATGCCGATTCCCATAAATCCACGGGCGGTGCGGCGTGCCCGCTCGTAAAACTGCTCGTACGACAAGCGCAGGCCGCGGTCGGGATACACGACGGCCTCGTGATCCGGATGGGCTGCGGCTTTTTCTGCAAGTAAACCTCCGACTGTCACACTGCGGATCTCTGCCATATGTAACTAACCTCCATGCGGGATCTGAACACCCGCTCAGAATGAGTGCTGTTTCCATTATAAGCAATATTCTAACAAAAAGAAAACGCTTTCAATAAAATAAGACGAATGACTTATACCAGGTCGTAAAACGACAAAAAATAAACTGTCGAAAAATTGAAAACATATTGACACTTTTTATTGAAAGCGATTACAATTTAAGACATGTACTAGAACAGAATTTGGGAAAGGAGGAAAACTGAGTTACTTCGACTGAACGGTCAGTCAGAATTTCAACTATGAATGGGGGACTCCGCTTGAAAGCGTATCGTATGGAGGTCAGGTTTACGGTCATCATGACGCTGCTGCTCGTCGCTGCCGGTAATGTCGCGCTCTTCTTTTCCATATTTCCGGTAGAGGGAATGCTGTTCGGCTTTCCGATTATGTACATCATTCCAATTTTGTCCGGCTGGTTTGGCATTCTGTTTCTCGCCATACTCGCCAATCATTTCGGCAATAAGATAGATGCGGAAATAGAGAAGGCGAACGAAGAGGAGATTGAGGAGCTGGAACAGAGATCAGAAGGAATGGGGGAAATGGAAGATGGAAGAGACAGCATGGCAGTTAAGTAATCCAATACTTGGGATCGTCGCCATCGTCGCGATGTTTGTCTTGTTTTATATCGTCAGCTTCATTTCGAATAAAAAGAGTCAGTCAGTCGCAGACCTCTACGTTGCAGGCTCCACGATCGGACCGGTCACAAACGGACTGGCCATGGCTTCTACATACATGAGCCTCGCGACGTTTCTCGGTATTACAGCGCTGATTTTAGAGCTGCAGGTGCCGTTTATCATGCTCTGGATCCAGCTGATCTTATCGATTCCTCTTATTACGATTATTTACGGTACGAGCCTGCGGCGAATGGGAGCTTTTTCGCCGACGCACTTCATCCGTGAGCGTTACGGCGTGAGTGCCTCCATCATTGCCGCGTTGTTTATGATTCTCGTCTCGCTCATGTATGCGCTCGGGCAGATGATCGGGGTCGCCCTTGCGTTTGAAATGGCGTTTGGTATCCCGTATCTGCCAGGTCTTCTCGTCGGCGGACTGCTGATCGTCGGCTACGTGACGCTTGGCGGCATGGCGGGAGCATCGAACAATGCCGCGATTCAGATGGTGATCATCGCGCTCATGTTCATTATTCCGCTCGGTGCGATCATGAAAGCCGTCGGCGGAAGCGGCTGGTTTTTCCCGCCGCTACTCTATGCAGATATGGTGCCGGCGATGGTCGACGCGATGCCGGGATTCTTTGACTACCAGTTCTCGCCGAAATGGTACGTCAGTCTGATCGGACTTACAATCGGCTCGCTAGGACTGCCGCATTTAGCCATGCGGATTTACACAGCATCCAACCTGAAGTCGGCGCGTAATGCGATGGTCTGGTTTACGTTTATTATCGGGCTGGTGTTTTCTGCCACGTACGCGATGGGCTTTGTCGGTGTATACGCGACACAGACACAGGGAGTATCGATTTCGTCTGCTGACGCGGATAAACTAACGCTCATTTTGAACCTCGTTTACAATCCGGAATGGGTAACCGCACTTGTTATTGCAGGGGCGATCGCAGCCGGACTGTCGACAATAAGCGGAAACCTGCTCGCAATCGGCGCTCTGCTGTCACAGGACATCATTACAACGCTGAAGCCGTCCATTCCGACGAAGATGCGCGTGAAGCTCGGCTATGCTGCTATTTTCACCGGTGGTATTGTCAGCATCCTGCTTGCCATTAATCCTCCGGCCTTCCTCGTCGTCAGTATTTTGTGGGCGTTCGGACTCGCCGGGGTAACGAACGCACCGCTTATCATCGTCGGTGTCTGGTGGAAGGAAGCAAACAAGTACGGTGCTATCGCAGCATCGGTTATCGGCGGGTTTCTTTACATCATCGTTTCCCCGTTCGTCTTTCCATCTGTCGTCATCACCGGCCACGGCGTGACAGACGGAATGGGCTTATCCGGTGCGATGCTGGCAATTCCGATCAGCTTTGTTCTGCTCATCATCGTTTCCTACGTGACGAACAGAATGCCGTCCCTGTCCAGACACTTAACGCCTGACGCCGATAAGCGTCTGATTGAACGGATCCACGGCTGGTCAAACGTCAATCCAAAGCGGTACAACAGCCAGCTCGGAGCGGCGATCACCGTTATTTTATTTTCTGCAGTAGCTGTATGGGCATTGTTCCCATGGAATATGTAGGGCAGTAGTCAGGAGGCCGCTTTGATGACCGTAGCACGCATGCTGCTTATGCAGCAGGACGCGTATCAGACATTTTTAGAAAAGGAAAACAGTGCCGTGCTCGTCCGGCTGCTCGTGTTGACGGTCGGCCTGCTGTACGGCATTGCCGGCATTCTTGCCAACCTGTCGTTCATTGCCGACTTTGACGCAGCGTTTTTACAGTATGGATTAGCCCCGCTTATCTTTATCATGTTCGGACTCTTCACCGCATGGCTTTCGCGGCTCGGACTCGGACTGCTTCTCTGGGCAGGGGCACGGGGGTTTGGAGGACCCGGCCGCGTGCGGGACGTCAGCCGGATGAGTTCTGTCATGCTGGTGCCCGGACTGCTCGCGGTGCCGCTCATGACCGGGCTTGCCGGCGGACCGGCTGCGGCAGTGCTGACAGCGGCCGGCGTCGCCTGGATGACGCTCGCCGGGATTCATGTCTTAATGACAACACAGCAGTTTTCCACGACGAAAGCAGCGGCCGCTGCCGTTGCGGTCATTATTTTCTTTTCAAGCATCTTTTATTTAATTCTCCCATAGACAGACTGTGGGGTATCACCATGAGGAGGGGCATGTATGCAAACGACTGAACTGATAGCACCAGAACAATACAATATTTCCGAAGAGGTGGACCGCCACCAGGACAGCACGACGCTTGCCGTCCGCTGGCGCGACCAGGCGGGGAACCGGCGGGACGTGACGTACAAGGAACTGACGGAGCGGACAAACCAGTTCGCACGGGCGATGCAGTCGCTCGGTCTGCGGAAAGGGGATAAAGTACTCGTTCTGCTGCCGCGGATTCCGGAAGCGTACATGACGTATCTTGGCTGCCTGAGGGCAGGAATCGTTGCTGTTCCGTGCTCGGACATGCTGCGCAAAAAAGACCTGCAGTACCGGGTGGAGCACTCCGGTGCAAAAGCCGTGATCGCTTACCACGAAAGCACCGGCGAAGTGAACAGCATGGAAACGGAAGAGAAGCTGCACAAGCTGATCGTCGGCGGTGAAGAGAGCGGCTGGGAGCGGCTTGAATCACTTGCTGAACAGGAGTCTGCGGAAGCACTGAAGCTGGAAACGACGCGTGATGACATGGCATTTCTTTCCTACACGTCCGGTACGACCGGCAATCCGAAAGGTGTGGTGCACACACACGGATGGGGCTACGCCCACGTGCGGACCGCTGCGAGAGAATGGCTCGGCGTCCGCGAAGGCGACGTCGTCTGGGCAACGGCTGCACCAGGCTGGCAGAAGTGGATCTGGAGCCCGTTCCTCTCCACCATTACGCTCGGAGCAACCGCCTACGTCTACCACGGACCGTTTGATGCGGAAACGTATTTACAGATGATGGAGGACGAAAAAATAAACGTCCTTTGCTGCACGCCGACCGAATACCGGATTATGGCGAAGCTCGACAAGCTCGGCTCGTATGACCTGTCGGCGATGAAGAGTGCGGTCTCAGCAGGAGAACCGCTGAACCGTCCGGTGATCGACGCCTTCCGTGAAGCCTTCCGGATCGAAGTCCGCGACGGCTACGGCCAGACCGAAAACACGCTGCTCGTCTGCAACGTGCAGGGGATGGAAGTGAAGCCCGGCTCGATGGGACGGCCGACGCCGGGCAACCAGGTCGACCTCGTCGACGAATCCGGAAGTCCGGCACCAGCCGGCGAGGTCGGGGATATTGCCGTGCACAAAGACTGTCCGGCACTCTTCCGTGAATATTACCTCGATCCGGAGCGGACGCAGGCAGCGTTCCGCGGCGACTGGTATATCACCGGTGACCAGGCGGTAAAGGATGAAGACGGCTACTTCTGGTTCAAAGGCCGCAGCGACGATATCATCATCAGCTCCGGCTACACGATCGGACCGTTTGAAGTGGAAGATGCGCTCCTGAAGCATCCCGCCGTCCGCGAATGTGCCGTCGTCGCCTCGCCGGATGAAACCCGCGGCCACGTCGTCAAAGCTTTCATCGTGCTTCGGGAAAAAGCCGACAAGCCGGAAGACGAGCTGATCCAAGAGTTGCAGGATCACACGAAGCAGATGACCGCGCCGTATAAATATCCGCGCCGCATCGAATTCATGGATGAACTGCCAAAAACGACATCCGGCAAAATCCGCCGTATCGAACTGAGGCTGCAGGAGCTTGGAGAATCATAAACAAGAAGGAACCGTCCCGGCTAGCAGCCGGGGCGGATTTTTTTATGACGGAAGAACAAAGAAATTTTCGACAAGAACGGTGATTCCATGTGGCAAAAGCTGCACAGCACCGAGGAAAAGGAATACAGCACTGCCTGAACGTTACTCAGCGGCGGATAAAAGCGATTCAGGCAACGTAACAGGCCGTTATAACGAATAAAGCCACTTAACGCTCCGCAAAAGCTGCACAAGCCCGTCCAAAAACAACAATCCCGCCGTCCGGGTCCTTTCAAAAGATAACGACCTGAAAACACTTGCGATTTCAGCGTTTTTCCGCTACGTTAAGAAACGAACTTAAAAGAACGGAGTGACGTTATTTATGAGCATTTGGTTTACGGAAAAACAGACAGAGCATTTCGGCATCACGGCCGAAATTACACGCACGTATGTCAGTGAAAAGACAGATTTTCAACAGCTCGATATGGTAGAGACGAAAGAATTCGGCAACATGCTGCTGCTTGACGGCATGGTCATGACGACAGAAAAAGACGAATTTGTTTACCACGAAATGGTGGCGCACGTACCGCTTCACACGCACCCGAATCCGGAAAACGTCCTCGTCGTCGGCGGCGGCGACGGCGGCGTCATCCGCGAAATTCTCAAGCATCCGGAAGTGCAGAAAGCGACGCTCGTAGAAATTGACGGCAAAGTCATCGAGTATTCCAAGCAGTACCTGCCGTCGATCGCCGGCGCGCTGAGCGATCCGCGTGTAGATGTAAAGGTGGCGGACGGCTTCATGCACATTGCCGAGAGCACGAATGAATATGACGTCATCATGGTCGATTCGACAGAACCTGTCGGACCTGCGGTAAACTTGTTTACGAAAGGCTTTTACGAAGGCATCAGCCGCGCACTGAAGGACGACGGTATTTTCGTCGCCCAGACCGATAACCCGTGGTTTCAGCGTCAGCTCGTGGCAGATGCCTTCCGTGACATTAAAGCAACATTTCCGGTAACGCGCATGTATACAGCCAACATCCCGACATATCCGAGCGGACTCTGGACGTTCACGCTCGGCTCGAAAGTGTACGATCCGCTCGAAATAGAAGACGACCGCTTCCATCCTTTTGAAACGAACTATTACACGAGGCAGATCCATACAGCTGCCTTTGCACTGCCAAAGTTCGTTCAGGACATTACGGAGGGCAAATAAATGAATCTGTTTGATGATGGCTACTCCTCCGGAAAATTCATCATGGCGGACAAGTCATATGACGAGGCGGAGATCGTACTGTATGGCATGCCAATGGACTATACGGTAAGTTTCCGGCCCGGTTCCCGGTTCGGCCCGCAGCGCATTCGCGAGGCGTCTATTGGCCTGGAAGAATACAGCGTCTATCTGGACCGGCACCTGGAACATATCCGCGTGCACGACGCCGGTGATATGCTGCTCCCGTTCGGGAACGCCGCTAAATCGCTGGAGCTGATGAAGCAGTATACGGCGGGCTTGTTCCGCGACGGGCGCTTTCCAATCGGACTTGGCGGCGAGCATCTCGTTTCCTGGCCGGTGATGCAGTCCGCGCATGAAGCGTTCGACAATCTTGCGGTGATCCATATCGACGCCCATGCCGACCTGCGTGAAGAATATGAAGGAGAAGAACTGTCTCATTCGACGCCGATCCGCAAAGCGTGTGAGCTGATCGGACCGGAGAACGTTTACTCGTTCGGGATCCGCTCCGGGATGCGGGAGGAATTTGAGTACGCTGCGTCATCCGGCATGCACATGAGCCGCTTTCACGTAGCGGAACCGCTGAAGCAGAAGCTTCCTGAGCTTGCCGGACGAAACGTATACGTCACGATTGACATCGATGTGCTCGATCCTGCCTTCGCACCAGGCACCGGCACGCCGGAAGCCGGCGGAATTACGTCGGCAGAGCTTATCGAAGCGGTGCGCCTCATTTCCGAGTCTGACGTGAACGTGATCGGCTGTGACCTCGTCGAAGTGCTGCCAGCTTATGACCCGGCTGATCAAACGTCTGTTGCAGCTTCCAAGCTGATCCGCGAAATGATGCTCGGGTTCCCGACGCGCCCTTGATGAACCTTACTTTTTTCCGTTATAATAGTCTGGTTATCAAGAAAGGATCGGGTGAAACACTATGACACAAAACCGCATGCCGGTGGACATCAGTATCCGAACAGACATTAAAGATGGAAAACAGCGCGAACGGCACACGATGGAAGCATCAGGCGAGGTGCTTTGGCGCGGGGATATGGTCGTGCTGAAGTTCCGCGAGCCGCGCGAGGAAAATGAGGCCGGAACGGATCAGACGATGCAGTACCGTGACGGGCGTCTTTCTGTCCGGCGCGAAGGAGACGTGACGATGAACCAGCGCTTTATAGAGGGCGCGAGTACGGAAGGCACGTACAACAGTCAGGCGGGTCCGATGCATATGATGACGAAAACAAAAGAGCTCACATGCGACTGGGATGCAGCCGCGGGAGCCGGCGTCATCCGGCTCGTCTACGTGCTGACACTGCAAGGATCCGAAACGGGCACATATACAATGAAGGTAACGTTTGAGGAGGGAACGCCATGAGCCAGGTAGAACAGATAAAAGAAACGCTGAAGCAGGAGTTAAAGCATGCCGTCACCGCAGCCGGACTGGCCTCCGCTGAAGAAATTCCCGACGTCGTCATTGAGACGCCGAAGGATAAAGAGCACGGCGATTTTGCGACGAACCTGGCAATGCAGCTTGCCCGCGTCGCCAAAAAAGCACCGCGAGCGATTGCGGATGATATCGCAGCAAACATCAACTATGAAGCAGCGGCAATCGACAAGCTGGATATCGCCGGACCGGGCTTCATCAACTTTTTCATGAAAAAAGACTATCTGTCGGACATCGTGAAAACGGCGCTGACGATGAACGAATCGTTTGGAACGACGGATATCGGTGCCGGAAAGAAGGTGCAGGTGGAGTTCGTTTCGGCGAATCCGACCGGCACGCTGCATTTGGGACACGCCCGCGGAGCAGCCGTCGGCGACACACTTTCCAATATTTTGACAAAAGCAGGCTACGATGTATCGCGTGAATACTACATCAATGACGCCGGCAACCAAATCGACAACCTTGTTTTGTCGCTTGAAGCACGCTACCTGCAGGAAATCGGGCAAGACGCGTCGATGCCGGAGGATGGCTATCACGGAGCGGACATCATCGGCTTCGCCAAAGAAATCGTGGAATCCTACGGAGACAGGTTTAAGGATGCGGACACCGATAAGCGTCGTGCTTTCTTCCGCGACTACGGACTGAAGCGGGAAACAGATAAGCTGAAAGATGACCTCGCCGACTTTCGTGTGAGGTTCGACAATTGGTTTTCGGAATCCTCACTGTACGAAGAGGAAAAAATCCAGCCGGTGCTCGACAAACTTTCCGCAAACGGTGAAACGTATGAAAAAGACGGTGCCCTCTGGTTCCGCTCCACAGAATACGGAGACGATAAAGACCGCGTTCTTATTAAGCAGGACGGAACGTACACGTACCTGACGCCGGATATTGCCTATCATCAGGATAAGCTGAACCGCGGCTTTGAGGAGCTGATTAACATCTGGGGAGCCGACCATCACGGCTACATTCCACGTATGCAGGCAGCGATTCAGGCGCTCGGCTACGAGAAGGATCAGCTGACGGTTCAGATCATTCAGATGGTAAACCTGTTTGAAAACGGAGAAAAGGTGAAGATGAGCAAGCGAACAGGTAACGCAGTGACGATGCGCGAGCTGATGGAAGAGGTCGGCATCGATGCGACGCGCTACTTCTTTGCCATGAGAGCTGCAGAGACGCACCTCGACTTTGACCTGACGCTCGCAAAATCGGAATCCAATGAGAACCCGGTTTACTACGTACAGTATGCGCATGCCCGCATTTGCAGCATGCTTCGCCAGGCAGATGAAAAAGGCCTGAAGCCGGATCACGAAGCGGATCTGTCTGTGCTGACGAGCGAGAAGGATCAGGATCTGATGAAGAAAATCGGCGAGTATCCGGAAGCCGTTGCAGATGCGGCGAAGCGCCACGCGCCGCATCGGATGACGAACTACGTCTACGATCTGGCCCAGACGCTGCACAGTTTCTATAACGCAGAAAAGGTGCTCACCGACGATGAGCAGCTCACGAAAGCGCGGCTTGCACTCGTGGAAGCCGTCCGTATCACGCTTCACAACGCCCTGAGCGACATCGGCGTTTCCGCACCGGAAAAAATGTAAAGACATTCCGCACCGGCAGCAGATCCGGTGCGGTTTTTTTGCAGCTTGAAGAACATTTTTTCTGAGTCTAATGAACTTATTTTCGGTAATTCATAAAAAGCACTAGATGTACGTACCTCTTTCTGGTAAGCTGTACAAGGTATAAAATGAACGCAAGGAGAGTGACAGCATGCAGGACGTCATACTGGCTACGCTGGCTGGACTGATTGTTGGATTTGTTTTCGCATGGATCCGTCTTCCGATTCCTGCTCCACCCGCACTGCCGGGCATTATGGGAATCTTCGGCATCTACTTCGGATATAAAATATTTCAGTGGGTTTCCACTTCTTTCTTTGGCTAGAAAGACAAACCGCCTTCCGTGTCTCCGCGACGCAGAAGGCTTTTTTGTATGCGGCAGGATGAAAGGTCAGAGAAACAAACTGTTTAAGGAACGGAAAACGGTGGGATAGTGGGGATAGATAGACTCATAAGGAGCGTGAGCGCATGACCCACGATGCATGGATGCAGAAATGTGTGGAGATGGCTGTACAGAACGTGGAGGACGGGATGCCGCCGTTCGCTGCGGTAGTCGTAAAAGACGGAGAGGAAATCGCGTCAGCCGTAAACGACGGACCGGCGGAACAGGATCCGACGGCACATGGCGAAATACGGGCGCTGCAAAAGGCCGGAAAAGAGCTTGGATCAACGGATTTAAGCGGCTGTGTGCTGTATACGAACTGCGAGCCTTGTCCGATGTGTCTCGGTGCTGTTTACTGGAGCGGGATAAAAGATGTCTATTACGGACTCTCCATTGAGGGCCAGGCGGAGTTTGACGACCTGCCGAAGCAGATGTACGAGGAATACCAGAAGGAAAAAGGCAAGCGGTCGGTGCGGGTACGCGGCATTATCCCGCACGAAGTCGATCCGAGGGCGCCTTTTGTTAAACAGGAGGAGAAAGCATGAACGAGCAGGACAGTCAGTGGATTAACCGGGCTACCGCACTTGCTCGCGAAAACGTACTTTCCGGGCGCGGACAGCCGTTTGGCGCCGTCATCGTGCAGGACGGCGTGATGCTTGCGGAAGCAGTCAACGATATTGACCAGACGCACGATCCGACCTCTCATGCCGAAGTGGAGGCGGTTCGCAGAGCGTGCCGGCGCATCGGTTCACCGGAGCTTCCCGGTGCGGTTTTGTACACGAGCTGTTATCCGTGTCCGATGTGTCTCGCGGCGGCTTACTGGGCAAAAATCGACCGGATCGTCTACGCCTCGGACCCGGAGGACGCAGCCGCATACGGACACGATGCAGCCTGGCTTTATCAAGCGCTCAGCAGCGAAAGCAGCACCATCAGCATGGAACACGCCGGCAATCCAGAAGTGCTTCATCCCTTTTATCTGTACGAAAACAAGTAGCTTTTCAGGCTGTTGATAAAGTCTTTATGGAGGAATAATCTTGCATCTGCCTGTATCTGCGGACACTCGCTTTCCGGAGGGAACGGGCTCAGCTAACCGCTTCCTCCTGCTGTCGGAATCGCTGGATCTTCGCCTCGTTCTGATCCTCCCGGAGTCGAGTTCCTTCGACGTCGGTAGCTGGCAGTACGGTTCATATGTGTGGTTAGGCCTGCACGATCGGCTTCCACACAGATTGAACCTTCCCTATGCGACGTTTCGATGTTGAATAGGGATGCCAATTCTTCCTACAATTCAGTATAAAAGGTAAAAAAAGCGGTCGCACCTGCCTGTCGTGACGTTGTTCTCCATGAATCAGAGCCGTTTCCCCGATGTGTCCGGCGGGGACGCCCGTGGGATCAGCGCAGTCTGAAGATCCAGTGCCGTTCAGATCTGCGAACGGCATCAACGCACGAGCGGAGCCGGACTGGGTCTTGAAGGCTTCTCGCGAGAAGCCTGTGTCCGAGTGAAGCCGTGCCTTTCTTCCCTTCATACAGGGTCGCCCTGAGAAATAGCTGAAGGCCAGCCCACGGCAGGCTCGGTAAGCAGAGGGGAAATACAATCAAACGAATAAATATGTAAGTTGAAAGACTTTTTCAACAGCCTGGGAAAGCCCTGTCAGGTAATGACAGGGCTTTCCTTCTATATCTAGGCTCTCAGCAGCCGCAGGCCGTTCAGGATGACGAGAATCGTGCTGCCTTCGTGTCCGATTACGCCGAGCGGAAGCGTCAGCGACTGGGCAAAATTGGCGGTTAACAGAAACAGAATGACGGCACTGGAGAAGACGAGATTTTGAATCACGATCCGCCGCAGTCTTGATGAGAGGCGGACAGCAAGCATGATTTTTGAGAGGTCGCTTTTCATGAGCACCATATCCGCGGTATCAACGGCGACATCAGTCCCGGATCCCATGGCGATGCCGATATCGGCTTTTGCCATTGCCGGCGCATCGTTCACGCCGTCACCGATCATGACAACGGCACCCTTTTCCCGCCTCAGCCGTTCGATCTCGGTGACCTTCTGCTCCGGCATGCAGCGGGAAACCCAGGAACGGATGCCCGTTTCCGAAGCGATCGCCTTCGCGGTTTCTTCATTATCCCCGGTGATCATCACCGTTTCGATTCCATATTTTGTCATCTCTTTTACGAACGCAGCTGCCTCAGGACGAACTTCATCTTTTAAGGCGATCATCAGCCTCGGCGTGTTATCCTGAAGCGCGAAAATGACGGTATGTCCGGTGCTCGTCCAGGCACGATGCTGCCTGCGCGCTTCTTCAGGCCAGCTGTCTGCACGGGCCCATGTTTCGTTGCCGATCTGCCAGATTCCATCCTCAAACGCTGCTTCAATGCCTTTCCCTGTATGACTTGTCGTCGTAAGCGGAGAGCGGAGCTGAATCCCCTTACGCGAAGCATACGATGTGACAGCGCGGGCGAGCGGATGGGACGATTCCGCTTCCGTTCCGGCAACGGCGGCAAGAGCCTGCTCCTCTGAGCCGTTCAGCGCGTAAACGTTTGTTACGCGTGGACTTCCTTTCGTTAGCGTCCCAGTCTTGTCAACGGCGATCACATTTGTTTTCACCAGCTGTTCGAGCGGAATACCGCCCTTGGTCAGCAGGCCGAAGCGGGCCCCGGTGGAAATCGCGGAGAGCAGCGCAGGCATAATGGAGGCAACGACGGCGCATGGGGAAGCAACGACTAGCATGACCATCGCCCGGTAAAAGGTCGCTTCAAACGGTGCCTGCCAGAGAAGCGGGGGGAGGGCAATGAGCAGTGCGGTGGCGATTAAAACCGTAATGACGTAAGGGCCTTCGATCCGTTCAATAAAGCGCTGGGCCGGCGGACGGCTCGTTTTCGCTTCATCGACGAGAGCGATCATTTTTTGAAACAGCGAATCTTTGTTTTCGCGGGTGACTTCCACTTCCAGCGTCCCGCTGCCGTTCATCGTTCCATTAAATACGTCACTTCCGTCCAGCTTTTCAACCGGGACCGGTTCACCGGTGATCGCCGATTCATCGACCGCAGAGGCGCCGCGCCGGACGATACCATCGGCCGGAATGCGTTCCCCGTTGCGGACGAGGACCACGTCCCCCCGGCGGAGCGAATCGACGGGGACAGTGACGGTTTTCCCATTTGTCACAAGTACCGCCTGTTCCGGTGCAAGCTTTACCAGTTCGGAAAGATCTTTCTCACTTTTCTGGAGCGTGTACGTTTCCAGAGCACCGCTCATGGCGAAAATAAAAATAAGGATGGCGCCTTCACTCCAGTAGCCGATCGAGGCGGCGCCAAGGGCAGCAAGAATCATGAGAATTTCCACGTTCAGCGAGCGGTCGTGTATCAGGTCGGTCAACCCTTCGCGAGCCTTAAAATAGCCGCCTACTCCATAAGAGAGAATATAGAAAAAGACTGCAAGTTCCACTGGACCGGCTGCAAGACCGGCCAGAAAAAACAGACCGCCGGCAATGGCGAAAACAAGCTCCTTATGGGCAAGCAGGCGAGGGCGTCGAAACGGCTGATTAAGAGCAGTTGATGAGACAGTCATGCGGTACCCTCCTCGGTATATGAGAAAGAGAATCATCCTCACTGATCTGCTGAAACGAGAAATTGCTGCCGCCCGGAAGGACAGCAGCAACTAATCATGTAATCTTGGTGCCGATTCATGGTGTTAATAATATTTACCCCATCCTCGCCTTTATAAACGCATTTACATCCACGAAGATATGAGCGTAGCTGTTTTTTCGCGCAGACGGTCGGGCCACGTCCGGCTGCTTAGAAGATGGTACGTAATCGGCTCGCCATACTCATAAAAGTCGGAGTCGAGTCCGGGTCTGATGGATGTAATCCAGCTGCGGTCGCGAATCGTGCAGGAAGCTTCGTGATTAATATAGAAGCTTCTCATATCAAAGTTAGCTGTCGTAATGTCAATCACATGATCGTCGATTAGAATCACTTTGGCATGATAAAATCCTTCTGCAAACTGCCGTACTTCCACGCCGGCATCAAGAAGCTCCCGGAAATAAGGAAAGGCTGCGTCCTTTACGAGCGGATGATCCGGGTGCTTCGGAATGAGAATACGGACCTTGATGCCGCGTTGAGCAAGTCGAATCACTTCGCGATGCATATCAGCTCCCGGAATGTAGTAGGGAGTGCCGATAAACACGGACGTTTCAGCTTCTGCAAACAGCTCTTTCAAATGATCCGTTACATGGGCACCATCCGTGGAGCGGAACTCGAGTGGAGTCGGATCGCTGTCCGCTTCGACGGGATCCGGGATTGTCAGTGGTTCACGCGTATCGGTCTGCCAGTCGCGGGCGAACTGCCGGCTTAACGCCGGAATCGCAGCACCGGTCACATACAGATGATAGTCGCGCCAAATACCGATGCGCGGGTCGCTGCCTGCGTATTCATTGCCGGCGTTAAAGCCGCCGATATACGCGTGTTTATTGTCGATCACCGTCACTTTCCGGTGATTCCGCTCATTAATGGAGTAAAATAAAAACGGGAGCCTCGGTTTCTGCGCGTAGGAAAAGAGCACGCCGGATTTTTTGAGCTCCCGTCTCGTACGAAGCGGCAGTCGGGCGCCGACCCAGTCGAGCAACAGCCGGACGTCAAGCCCCTCCGATGCTTTTTGCATGAGGACATCGAGAAATTCCCGGCCGACATCGTCATCGCGAAAGATATAAAAGTGCATGTGAATACACGTATCCGCCTGCTTCATTTTTTGAAGCATGTGCGTAAATAGTTCATCTCCCTGATTAAAAAATGCAGCGTTCCCACTTGTTTTCACAGGCGGAGCAGGTTCGCCGCTGCGGCGCTTATGACGCTTTTTTCCAATGTATAAATCGAGCGATATCCAGGCCAGCATAGCTGCGAGGCCCCAGCGAAGTTTTCTCATCTTACATCCCCCTCGTTGTGACTGCTTTCGTTATCTTCCCGTTTTTAAAGTACATTAATCTAACGAGACAGGTCAAAAATGGAAAAGAAAGCGCTTTCCAAAAAGGGATATTGTGCTATAATAATCGTACAAGTCAATTTCCTGCGAAAATTTTATGAATGAATGCTCATTCAGTTCCAAATTGTGCTATACTGTTTTCAGACATTATCTGATTACTTTATTTGAAAGGGGCTGCTCCATATGGATCCAATCGTCATTAACTGGATCATGTTTCTGCTTGTAACCGCTTATGCTGTCTACCTGTTTGCTTCACTGGTCCGGACACGTACCGCCTATATCAAAATGGGGAAGAAGCCGGAATTCATCATGTCGATGAAAGAGCGGCGCGACGCGCTCATCAAGCAGGTATTTGGTCAGAAAAAACTATTGAAGGATAAGAAGAGCGGGATCATTCATGTCATGTTTTTCTATGGCTTCCTGCTCGTGCAGTTCAGTGCGATCGACGTTATCTGGAAGGGGCTGAATCCGGGAAGTCACCTTCCGCTCGGACCAGT
Organism: Alkalicoccus luteus; assembly: GCF_012034335.1. GTDB lineage: Bacteria > Bacillota > Bacilli > Bacillales > Salisediminibacteriaceae > Alkalicoccus > Alkalicoccus luteus_A. The sequence continues at coordinate 16,336 of NZ_JAATHJ010000008.1, forward strand.
CTATCCGTTTTTTACGTTTTTCCAGGAAATTGTCGTCCTGATGATTCTCGTCGCGGTTGTATGGGCATTCCACCGCCGCTACGTGGAAAAGCTCGTTCGTCTGAAGCGCAACTTTAAAGCCGGACTCGTGCTGATATTTATCGGCGGCCTGATGGTATCGAAGCTGTTCGCCAAAGGGATGGAGTTTATCTGGCTCGATAAAAACCTGACTGCAGCGGAACCGATCGCTTCGGGGATTGCAGCTGCATTCGCACCGATCGGAGCCGGAGCGGCCGGCGCCGGATTCTTCATCTTCTGGTGGGCGCACCTGTTGTTCCTGCTCATCTTCCTTGTTTACATTCCGCAGTCGAAGCACGCGCACCTGATCGCAGGACCTGCGAACGTCTGGCTCGGGCCGACACATAAGCGCGGTCAGCTGGAAGCGATCGACTTTGAAGATGAAGAAGCAGAGAAATTCGGGAAAAACCAGATTGAAGACTTTGATCAGAAGCAGCTGATGGATCTCTATGCCTGTGTGGAATGCGGACGCTGTACAAATATGTGTCCGGCGACCGGCACCGGAAAAATGCTTTCACCGATGGATTTAATTCTGAAGATGAGGGATCACTTAACGGAAAAAGGAGCTGCGGTAACGTCGCAGTCGCCGTGGATGCCGGCTTACGCCTTCGGTCACACGCGCGGAAACCAGCTTGCCGGTGCAAGTGAAGAAGAGTTGAAAGGCATGGACATCAACCCGTACGACGTAAGCCTGATTGGCGACGTCATCACAGAAGAAGAGCTCTGGGGCTGTACGACATGCCGCAACTGTGAGGATCAGTGCCCGGTAGCAAACGAGCACGTCGATAAAATTATCGACATGCGCCGCTACCTCGTCTTGACAGAAGGAAAGATGGACCCGGATACCCAGCGTACGATGAAAAATATCGAAAAGCAGGGCAACCCGTGGGGCATCAACCGTAAAGAGCGGGAAAACTGGCGCGAAGGACGCGAGGACATCGACGTTCCAACCGTCCGTGAAATGAAAAAGCGGGAGGAAGAGTTTGAGTACCTCTTCTTCGTCGGCTCCATGGGGTCGTACGATAACAGAAGTATGAAGGTCGCGCAGTCGTTCGCAAAAATCATGAACGAAGCCGGCATCAAATTCGCCATCCTCGGCAACAAAGAGAAAAACTCCGGTGACACGCCGCGCCGTATCGGAAACGAATTCCTGTTCCAGGAGCTCGCGGCAGCGAACATCCAGGAGTTTGAAAAGAATAACATTAAAAAGATCGTCACGATCGATCCGCATACGTACAATACGTTTAAAAACGAGTATCCGGATTTTGGACTTGAGGCGGAAATATTCCACCACAGCGAGCTCTTATTCCAGTGGATTCAGGAAGGACGCATCAAGCCGACGTACGAAGTGAACGAGCAGATCGTGTACCATGATTCCTGCTACCTCGGCCGCTACAACGACGTCTACGATCCGCCGCGTGAAATTTTGAAGGCGATCCCGGGCGTGAAGCTCGTCGAAATGGAGCGCAACCGTGAGAACGGCATGTGCTGCGGAGCAGGCGGCGGCATGATGTGGATGGAAGAGGACACTGGAACGCGAGTCAACGTCGCCCGCACTGAGCAGGCGCTCGCCACCTCCTCTTCGATGATCGGCAGCGCGTGTCCGTACTGCCTCACGATGATGAGCGACGGCACGAAGGCAAAAGAAGTCGACGAAGACGTGCAGACGCTCGACGTCGCGGAAATTCTCGAACGCTCGATCGTGAAAAAAGAAGAACCAGCAGCCGTTTAACACGTAGGCACGCGAAGGGCTGTTCCGAATGCGGGACAGCCCTTCGTCCATTTTCACAAGGCAGAAGAGGTACGGAACGAAAAACGGAAAGAATATCCGGGAAACGGGAGACAGTTTCTGCAAAATGTTTTACAATAGAAAGTATGTAAGCGCTTTTATTTTTGCGGGGACCTGAGCGAGCGTTCATTCGACTGCGGAAAGCATCAGAATACGCCGCATGATCTACATAAGCTGAAGGAGGATGTTAGATGAGTAGAACAGTTATTGTCAGTGGTGCACGGACCCCGGTTGGTAAGCTGGGAGGGGCGCTGTCCGGATTTACAGCTTCCCAGCTCGGCGGTATGGCGATTAAAGAAGCAATGAAGCGGGGCGGTACGGAAGCCTCGGCAGTCGATCACGTCATCATGGGCTCGGTGCTTCAGGGCGGACAAGGTCAGCTTCCGTCGAGGCAGGCGCTTCACGAAGCCGGACTGCCGTGGGAAACGGAAACCGAAACGGTTAATAAGGTATGTGCTTCCGGGATGCGAAGCATTACCCTCGCGGATATCCTGCTTCGCGCAGGTGAACACGAAACGATCGTTGCCGGCGGCATGGAATCGATGAGCCAGGCGCCGTTTTTCGTAAAAGGAGCGCGGTTCGGCTTTAAAATGGGCGAGCAGAAGTTCCACGATATGATGATTCACGACGGGCTGACGTGCTCGTTTACCGGGGCGCATATGGGCACATACGGCAATAAAACAGCAGCCGAGCATGATTTGACGCGTGAGCAGCAGGATGAATGGGCGTTCCGTAGCCACCAGAAGGCTGCGGCTGCCCGGGATGCCGGTAAAAACGACGAGATCGTCCCGGTCGAAGTACCGCAGCGTAAAGGCGATCCGCTCGTAGTCGAGCACGACGAAGCACCGCGCAGCGATACAACGGTGGAGCGTCTGGCTAAGCTGAAGCCGGTTTTTGGAAGCGACGGCACGATTACGGCAGGCAATGCACCTGGTGTCAATGACGGAGCCGCAGCTGTCGTGCTGACGACAGAAGCGAACGCCGAAAAGCAGGGTCTGAAGCCGCTTGCCGTGATCACCGGTCATACACAGCTGGCTGTTGAGCCGGAGAATTTCCCGAAAACACCGGGACTTGTCATCAATAAGCTGCTTGAGAAAACAGGCATGAGTGTGGACGATATTGATTTGTTTGAAGTGAACGAAGCATTTGCGGCTGTTTCGCTTGCAAGCGGTCAGATCGCCGGACTTGATCCGGAAAAGCTGAACGTGAACGGCGGTGCCGTTGCGATCGGCCATCCGATCGGCGCAAGCGGAACGAGAATCATTTTGACGCTCGCGTATGAACTGAAGCGTCGCGGCGGCGGACGCGGCATCGCTGCAATTTGCAGCGGGGGCGGCCAGGGAGATGCCGTCATGATCGAAGTCAGCGGAACGGAGGCGTAATCGCATGAACATAGAGAAGGTAATGGTGGTCGGTGCAGGGCAAATGGGCGCCGGCATCGCCCAGGTATGTGCAGCAGGCGGCTACGACGTCTACATGCATGATGTCAGTGAAGAAGCTGCTGAGAAAGGCTTGAAGGGAATTGAAAAGCGGCTGTCGCGCGACGTGGAAAAGGAACGTATCTCGGATGCCGATAAAGAGCGGATTTTACGAAGGATCCAGATTTCCACGGATCTCGCAAATGCAGAAGATGTCGATATGGTCATCGAAGCAGCCGTAGAAAACATGGAAATAAAAAAGAACATTTTCCGGCAACTCGATTCAAGAGCGCCAAAGCACGCGATTCTGGCAACGAATACGTCGTCGCTCCCGATCACGGAAATTGCGGCAGAGACGAAGCGGGCGGATCAGGTAATCGGCATGCACTTTATGAACCCGGTGCCGGTGATGAAGCTCGTGGAAGTCATCCGCGGTCTGCAGACGTCCGATGAGGTATATGAGGCGGTTGCAGAAATGACGGGCAAGCTCAAAAAAACGGCAGTGGAAGTGAATGACTTTCCGGGGTTTGTATCCAACCGGATTTTAATGCCGATGTTAAACGAAGCTATTTATACGGTTTATGAAGGTGTCGCCGGCCCTGAAGAGATTGATAACGTAATGAAGCTTGGTATGAATCACCCGATGGGGCCACTCACGCTCGCTGATTTCATCGGACTCGATACGTGTCTATACATTATGGAGACGCTTCATGAAGGCTTCGGTGATGATAAGTACCGGCCGTGTCCGCTGCTGCGTAAATACGTAAAGGCAGGCTGGCTAGGAAAGAAAACAGGACGCGGTTTCTACGTGTACGACTGATTGGAAGGATGACGACAGCATGAATTTAACCTTTACAGAAGAACAGGAAATGACAAGACGCATGGTGCGCCAGTTCGCCCAGGAGAAAGTGGCGCCGGCCATTGAAAAAATGGAGCAGGAAGACCGGTTCCCGGAGGAGATCGTCCGACAGATGGGTGAACTCGGCCTGATGGGCATGCCGATCCCGGAGCAGTACGGAGGCATGGAGATGGACTACACGTCCTACATTCTCGCGATTCATGAGCTTTCCCGCGTCAGCGCGACCGTAGGCGTTATTTTATCGGTGCATACCTCCGTCGGAACGAACCCGATTCTCTACTTCGGAACAGAAGAGCAGAAAGCGCGCTGGGTGCCAAAGCTCGCATCCGGGGAATATTTAGGCGCTTTCGCCGTATCCGAAGCCGGAGCAGGAAGTGACGTATCCGGGATGAAAACGACTGCGATTGCAGACGGGGACGACTACATTCTGAACGGATCGAAAATGTGGATTACAAACGGCGGCTACGCCGATACGTATATCGTCTTTGCCCGCACCTCCAAGGATCCGGGCAGCAAAAGCATCAGCGCGTTCGTCGTAGAAAAAGATACCCCGGGCTTTACCGTGCAGCCGAAGGAAAAGAAGATGGGACTGAAAGGCTCGAGCACATGCCCGATCACGTTTGAAGACTGCCGCATTCCGAAGGCAAACCGGCTCGGAGAAGAGGGCGACGGCTTTAAAATTGCCATGGCCAATCTGGACGCCGGCCGGATCGGCATTGCGGCCCAGGCGCTCGGCATTGCAGAAGCAGCGCTTGACGCCTCAACAGCTTATGCGAAGGAGCGCAAGCAGTTCGGCAAGCCGATCGGGCAGATGCAGGGCATCGGCTTTAAGCTTGCCGACATGGCAACGAGCGTAGAGGCGGCCAGGCTGCTGACGTACCGTGCAGCTTCCCTGCGCACGAACGGCCACCCAGCTGGAAAAGAGGCCTCGATGGCAAAAATGTTCGCTTCTGATACCGCGATGAAAGCGGCGATCGAGGCGGTGCAGATTCACGGCGGCTACGGCTTTACGGAAGACTATCCGGTTGAACGGTATTTCCGTGACGCGAAAGTAACACAGATTTACGAAGGCACCAACGAAATTCAAAAAATCGTCGTCAGCAACCACCTGCTACGAGGGTAATTGCCGACAGAACGAATCATAAAGGAGCGAAAGACATGCAGTTTCAATTAACAGATGAGCAGGAAATGATCAGAAAGATGGTACGTGACTTTGCCGTAAACGAAGTAGAGCCGACAGCAGCTGAGCGGGATGAAGAGGAACGGTTCGACCGCAGCTTGTTTGATCAGATGGCAGAGCTTGGACTGACAGGCATTCCATGGCCGGAAGAGTACGGCGGAATCGGTGCCGACTACTTGAGCTACGTCATTGCCGTGGAAGAATTGTCGCGTATTTGTGCTTCCACCGGCGTCACGCTGTCCGCCCACGTATCACTCGCCGGCTGGCCGGTGTACACGTTTGGCACAGAAGATCAGAAACAGCGCTACTTAAAGCCGATGGCAGAAGGCAAGCTGCTCGGAGCCTACTGTCTGTCCGAGCCGGGATCCGGAAGTGATGCAGCGGCGATGAAAACGACGGCAAAGCGGGATGGCGACGACTACGTACTGAACGGTTCCAAAGTCTGGATAACAAACGGCGGTGCAGCAGACGTCTACCTTGTGTTTGCCCTGACCGATCCGGAGAAAAAGCATAAAGGCTGCACGGCCTTCATTCTCGAAAAAGGCATGGACGGCTTTACGATGGGCAAGAAGGAGAAGAAGCTCGGAATCCGTTCCTCGCCGACGCTTGAAGTGATCATGGACAATGTCCGCGTTCCGGCAGCAAACAGGCTCGGCGAAGAAGGAGAAGGCTTTAAAATTGCGATGATGACCCTCGACGGCGGCCGTAACGGTATTGCCGCACAGGCAGTCGGCATTGCGCAGGGCGCGCTCGACCACGCAACGGCGTACGCAAAAGAGCGCAAGCAGTTCGGCAAGCCGATCGGGCAGATGCAGGGGATCAGCTTCAAGCTCGCGGACATGGCGACGAAGATCGAAGCATCGCGTCTGCTCACATATCAGGCTGCGTGGCGGGAGTCAGAAGGCGTATCGTACGGCCTTCAGTCGGCGATGTCGAAGCTCATGGCCGGTGATACTGCCATGGAAGTAACGGTAGAAGCAGTGCAGGTGCACGGCGGCTACGGCTTTACGAAGGACTATCCGGTAGAGCGCTACATGCGCGATGCGAAAATCACGCAGATTTACGAAGGTACAAACGAAGTGCAGCGGCTCGTTATTTCGAAGATGCTGCTCGCAGACTAACGCAGTCAGGAGGGAAGCCGGTGAAGGTGAATCTGGAGGCGCTGCTGGATGGCCGGGAACGGCAGGTCGGCCGCGCCATCTCCATTGTAGAAGACCGGCATCCGGACCAGCGGGAGCTGATGCAGGAAATCCATCCGCATACCGGCCGGGCGCAGGTCGTCGGCATCACCGGGTCACCCGGCGCCGGAAAAAGCTCGCTCGTCAATCAGCTGTTAAAGCACTGGCGCAAGAAAGGTGAAAAGGTAGCGGTCGTTGCGGTTGATCCGACGAGCCCCTTTTCAGGAGGCGCGCTGCTCGGCGACCGGATCCGCATGCACGACCACGATGCCGACAGCGGCGTCTTCATCCGCAGCATGGGAACGCGCGGAAGTCTCGGCGGGCTCTCGGAAGCGTGCCAGGATACGGTGCGGCTTCTCGATGCCGCAGGCTACGACCGGGTCGTCGTGGAAACTGTCGGCGTCGGTCAGTCAGAGCTCGATATTATGAAAACAGCCGATACGGTCGCGCTCGTGCTGTATCCGTCAGGCGGCGACATCATTCAGGCGTTTAAAGCCGGAATCATGGAAATTGCCGACTTGTTTATCATTAACAAGGCCGATCTGCCCGGCGTCAATCAGCTGAAAGCAGAGCTTGAAGATCTGCTCCACATTTCCGGAGCCCCGTCCTACAAAACGATCAGCGAAACCGTTTCGACGACAGGCGAAGGCACAAAAGCAGTGATTGAAGCACTGGAGCAGCACCACGAGTGGCTGAAGCAGTCAGGGGAAAAGCAGGACAGGCGGGCGCGTCAGCTGGAAACAGACGTACGCCGGCGCGTGCTGGAACGGCTCGAAAAAGAAATGGAGCCGGTACTGAAAGAAGTGATGCAGAAGCCGGATACGCAGGATCCGTATGAGCTGGCAGACCGTATTTATAAACGGCTTCAGGAGAGGAAAGGGGAGTGATCCGATGGGGAAAAAGCAGGTGCCGTCGCTCGTAAAGGACGAACGGCTCATCTCACGGCGCAGAGCGCAGATCGTCAAGGCAGCCGTCGGTTTATTTAACGAAAAAGGCTATCATAAAGCAACGACGAGGGAGGTCGCCAACGCTTCCGGATTCAGCATCGGTACGCTGTATGAGTACATCGGATCGAAGGAAGACATCCTCTTTCTCGTTTGTGATTCCGTTTACGATGAGGTCGTAAGCAAATGGGAAAAGCTGCTGGACAGCAACCTGCGCGGGCTGGAGCGGCTCCGGCAGGTGATCGAATCGTATTTCCGCGTCGTCGATGACCTTCAGGATGAGGTGCTTGTCATGTATCAGGAGACAAAGTCGCTCTCCGGTGAAGCGCTTCGTTACGTACTGGAAAAGGAGATCCGCATCAAGAACGTATTTGAAAAAGAGCTGATTCATGCACGGGAAGAAGGGTTTTTAACGATGGATGACAGGCAGCTGTCGCTCGCTGCCCACCACATCCTCGTCGTCGGGCAAATGTGGACTTTCCGACGCTGGGCCGTGCAGAAGGAATACAGCGTAGATGAATACATTGAGTACCAGCTCCGTCAGCTGATTTACGGATTTGGAGTCAACGAACAGGCGCCGGATAAACAGCCGGTGCCGCAGAAGGAGGAATAGCGTATGGAAAAGACGTCTCAACAACCGGTTCAGCAGCAGGAAAAGTACGTGCCGAAGCATCCGGTCCGCTTTGTGACAGCATCCGCTCTGTTTGATGGGCACGACGCGTCCATCAATATCATGCGCCGTATGCTGCAGGCATCCGGAGCCGAGGTGATTCATCTCGGACATAACCGTTCCGTCGGAGAAGTAGCCCAGGCAGCCGTGCAGGAAGACGTGCAGGGGATTGCGATCTCGTCCTATCAGGGCGGTCACGTGGAATATTTCAAGTATTTGCACGATGAGCTTGAACGTCTGGGCGCCGGCCATATTAAGCTGTTCGGCGGAGGCGGCGGGGTGATTATTCCTGCCGAAGTCCGTGAGCTGCACGACTACGGCATCACGCGCATCTTCTCACCGGAAGACGGCCGCCGCTTCGGTCTGCAGGGCATGATCGATCAAATGATGGAGGCGTGTGACTTTGAAACACCGGCCACAGGACTTGGACTGGAGCACGTGATCGACTCCGACCGCCGTGCGCTTGCCAAATTTATTACGAGCGCTGAGAAAAAGGCGTTCGGCGAAGCACTGAACGACGAAGAAAGCGGCGTGCTGGAAGCGATAAGCGAAAAAGCGGCTGCGGATGCACCAGTGCTCGGAATCACCGGTACCGGCGGAGCTGGAAAAAGCTCGCTCACCGATGAATTGATCCGCCGCTTTCTGCGAGCGTTTCCTGATAAACGCGCAGCTGTGCTCTCCGTTGATCCGACAAAGAAGAAAACCGGCGGCGCCCTGCTCGGCGACCGCATCCGCATGAACGCGATTCACCATGACCGCGTTTATATGCGCTCGCTGGCAACACGCGACAGCCGGCAGGAGCTCTCTAAGGCAGTGGAAGAAGCCATTCCGGTTGTCAGGCTCGCCGGCTATGACCTGATCATCGTGGAAACGAGCGGGATCGGTCAGGGGGACGCGGCAGTGACGGACGTGTCAGACGTATCGATGTACGTTATGACGAGTGAGTTCGGTGCACCGTCCCAGCTGGAGAAAATCGACATGATCGACTTTGCTGACATCATCGCCATCAATAAATTTGACCGCAAAGGCTCCGAGGATGCACGGCGGGAAGTGCGCAAGCAGTATCAGCGCAGCCATCTCCGCTTTGACGAAGATCCGGAACGTATGCCGGTGTACGGAACAGTCGCCAGCCAGTTTAACGATCCGGGCACGAACCGTCTGTTCTTTGAGCTCGTAAAGGTGATTAACGCAAGCTGCGGCAAAGACTGGGAAACCGATCTCGGCGAGCATGACGAAATTCAGCTTCGCAGCGCTGTTATTCCGGCCGAGCAGGTACACTACCTGCGTGAAATCGCCCAGACGGTCAAAGGGTATCACGAAGAAACAGAAGAACAGGCCGGCTTCGCGCGCAGCCTGTTTCAGCTGGAAGGCACGCTGCAGCTGCTCGAAGAAACAGGAGCATCGGTGGAAGACGTTGCCAGGCTGAAGCAGCAAACAGAAGAGAAGCTGCTTCCGGACGTGAAAAAGACGATTGAGACGTGGGAAAAGACGAAAGAGGCCTACGCTCAGGATACGTTGACGACAAAAGTTCGTGACAAAGAAATCGTGACAGAGCTGAAAACGCGTTCGCTTTCCGGACTCGACATTCCGAAGGTCGCGCTGCCAAAGTACGAAAACTACGGGGACATCATCCGCTGGGTCCGCAGCGAAAATGTGCCAGGTGTTTTCCCATACACTGCAGGCGTATTCCCGTTTAAGCGAAAAGGGGAGGACCCGAAGCGTCAGTTTGCGGGTGAAGGCAGCCCGGCCCGCACGAACCGCCGTTTTCATTATTTGTCGGAAGGCGACGACGCAAAGCGGCTCAGCACCGCCTTCGATTCCGTAACACTTTACGGCGAGGATCCGGACTACCGTCCTGACATTTACGGGAAGGTCGGTGAATCCGGCGTCAGCATCTGTACGCTCGATGATATGAAGCAGCTTTATGAAGGATTTGATCTGACGGCACCGTCCACGTCGGTATCGATGACGATCAACGGCCCTGCGCCGATCATTCTGGCGATGTTTATGAATACAGTAGTTGATCAGCAGGTGGAGCTTTTCACCGAGCGCGAAGGCCGCAAGCCAACGGAAGACGAGCATGCCCAGATTCAGGAGCAGACGCTCCAAGTCGTGCGCGGCACCGTTCAGGCCGACATCCTGAAAGAAGACCAGGGCCAGAACACGTGCATCTTCTCGACGGAATTTGCGCTGCGGATGATGGGAGATATTCAGCAGTACTTTATCGATCATCAGGTGCGCAACTACTATTCCGTCTCGATCAGCGGGTATCATATCGCCGAAGCCGGAGCGAACCCGATCAGCCAGCTCGCATTTACGCTCTCCAACGGCTTCACGTATGTCGAGTACTACTTAAGCCGCGGCATGAACGTAAACGACTTTGCGCCGAACCTGTCCTTTTTCTTCAGCAACGGTCTCGATCCGGAGTACGCCGTCATCGGTCGCGTCGCTCGCCGCATCTGGGCGACAGCGATGAAGAAGAAATACGGTGCCAATGAACGCAGCCAGAAGCTGAAGTATCACATTCAGACATCAGGCCGTTCCCTGCACGCCCAAGAAGTGGATTTTAACGATATCCGCACGACACTGCAGGCACTGATGGCGATTTACGACAACTGTAACTCGCTCCATACAAACGCCTACGACGAAGCAGTGACGACGCCAACGGAGGAAAGCGTGCGCCGGGCAATGGCGATCCAGCTCATCATCACAAAAGAGATGGGCCTTGCGAAAAACGAAAATTCGCTGCAGGGATCGTACATTATTGAAGAGCTGACCGACCTCGTCGAAGAAGCAGTTCTGCTTGAAATGGAGCGGATGAGTGACCGAGGCGGCGTCCTCGGCGCGATGGAGACGCAGTACCAACGCGGAAAAATCCAGGAGGAATCACTCCTCTACGAAACAAAAAAGCACAACGGCGACCTGCCGATTATCGGCGTGAACACGTACCTGAATCCGAACCCGCCGTCTGAAGAAGACTTCGATATGGAACTGGCGCGCGCATCCCGCGAGGAAAAAGAAGGCCAGATCACGCGGCTCAAAGATTTCCAGGAGCGTCACGCGGCAGAGTCCGATGAGGCGCTGGAGCGGCTGAAGCGTACGGCACTGTCAGGAGGCAATATTTTCGCCGAGCTGATGCGGACTGTCCGCTCTGCCAGTCTTGGGCAGATCACCTCCGCCCTCTACGAAGTAGGCGGTCAGTACCGCCGCAACCTGTAAAAATAATTTTACGCATCCGCTGGAAAAACAGGCGGCAGTATGTTTATAATGGAAGGTATGAATTTATGCGTATAATGGGAGCTGTCCGGCTTCTGATTATGGATACAGGATGAAGGGAAAGGGTGTGCCTCACTTATGGCGTTAAAAGATTACACAGAAGAACAGCTGAAAGAAATCTCCATGATCGAAGTGACGTTTGAGCTGCTTACCGAAAAGAACAGTCCGGAAGACTACAGCGTGCTGATCAACCGAGTGGCCGAAATTCAGGGACTGTCAAAGGAACGGATGCAGGAGCGCATTGCGCATTTGTATACGGCGATGTCGCTGGACGGCCGTTTCGTTAATCTCGGTGACAACCGCTGGGCGCTCCGATCCTGGTACCCGTTTGAGCAGACAGAAGAAGAGCTGTCACAAATGATGCCGAAAAAGCGGAAGGCTGACGCAGAAGAAGCACTTGAGGACGAACTGGAAGAATACGACGAGTTTGAGGACATCGAGGATGAGCTGGACGAGCTCGCTAACGAAGAGGACTCCGACACAGACGAAGCCGACGAATTCGATACCGGTGAACCAGTCGTGGAAGAAGACGACGAAACCGATACGGACGAAGAGGAAGAAACCAATTAACAATAATGGAAGGCCGTCCCGGGCATCAGCCCGGTGCGGCTTCTTTTGTGATGCATGAACGCATTCCGGCTGCGGTGAAATAGTGGAGGAGGGACGAGCGTTTCGGAAATGTTCAACTTTCTCCGCAAAAACGGTAACCTCGTCTGTCATATCGTCAACTTTCGTTCCAAAAGCGTGAAGCACCTCTGTCATATGTTTACGAGCTTCAACTTAGAACTGCTATACAGAATAAACGTTCATCCTGTTCAGTCAACTAATCAGCTTCCCAGACAAAATGGTCAACTTTCGCACTCTAAAAGAGTCGAGTCCGGCTTTCTGCGTTTCCGTGCTCCGTTCCATAAGATGTCGGAGCATGTGGTGAAGAAACATCGACCTCAGTGTTGAAATAATAACGTCAGCCTCCTGATTGAAAACTTCCGGCATCAGTTTGATAAGATTTTCGCTATTGCGAACGCCGTTTGAAAGCTTTGATAAAATTCAGCCTCAGAATAATAAGTTGGGCATGGTGTTTGAAAAGTTTGAGGCCTAATATAATAAGATGCCGCGCGCATTTAATAACTTTCGTCCAGAAAATAGATGACTTGAACGTTTCTGCTGATCCGTCTCCCGCATAACGGACCGGATCCAGCTCCGAAACGGCTCTGTCCGCTTTTTCAAATCGTCACGTTTGTTCGCCGGATGGGAAGGCGAAACAGACTAACTAGTTACATCGTTCCTCGCATGGCCCGGTCCGATCACGGCGAGGTGCGTCTGACGCGTGCAAATCGTCTCCACACGGAGGGCTTTCGCCCGATTTTGCGAGAGCTCTCAAATCCGCCTTGACTTTTGATCATGCCCCGGATAGAATCATGTTTGGGCTCCCTAAAACGGAGTAGCGGAACAGACATGTACGCGCCCCCTCTTTCTGAGAGGGGGCGCTTTTCTTTTTTGCACACACAGCCCGGACGTAAAGCAGCGCCGGAAGGCATTCGGCATGCACGATAAAGGAGATGAGCAGAATGACAAAGTATATTTTCGTAACAGGCGGTGTCGTTTCCTCGCTTGGAAAAGGCATCACAGCGGCATCACTCGGAAGACTCTTAAAAAACCGCGGCATGAAGGTCACGATTCAGAAATTTGATCCATACATTAACGTCGACCCAGGAACGATGAGCCCGTATCAGCACGGGGAAGTGTTTGTTACAGATGACGGAGCGGAAACGGACCTCGACCTCGGTCACTATGAGCGTTTCATCGACATCAACCTCGGTAAATACAGCAACGTAACGACAGGAAAGGTCTACTCCTCTGTCCTTAAAAAAGAGCGCCACGGCGACTATCTCGGCGGCACCGTGCAAGTAATTCCGCATATCACAAACGAAATCAAGGGCCGCATCAAGCAGGCTGCTTCAGAAGGCAATCCGGACATCGTCATCACGGAAATCGGCGGTACGGTCGGAGATATTGAGAGCCTTCCGTTTCTCGAAGCGATTCGACAGGTGAAGAGCGACCTCGGTGCCGAAAATGTTCTTTACATTCACTGCACGCTCATCCCGTATCTTGCAGCAGCCGGGGAAATGAAATCAAAGCCGACTCAGCACAGCGTAAAGGAGCTCCGCAGCCTCGGTATTCAGCCGAACGTGATCGTCGTGCGCACCGAGCGCCCGGTCCCGACAGAAATGAAAGATAAAATTGCGTTGTTCTGCGATATTGATAAGCGGGCTGTAATCGAAGCACGTGACGCTGACACGCTCTACGAAGTGCCGCTTCACCTGCAGGAGCAGAAGCTTGATCAGTTCGTCTGCGACCATTTGAGCCTGAACTGCCAGGAGGCAGACATGACCGAGTGGAATGCGCTCGTCGACCGGGTGAAAAACCTGTCCCGCAGCATCACGATTGCTCTCGTCGGAAAATACGTGGAGCTGCCGGATGCGTATCTGTCGGTTGCAGAAGCACTGAAGCATGCAGGCTTTCAGTTTGATGCAGACGTATCAATCAAATGGGTTAACTCGGAAGAAGTTTCACGTGAAACAATCGCCGAGCAGACCGCTGACGCAGACGGCATTCTCGTGCCAGGCGGCTTCGGCGATCGCGGCGTCGAAGGAAAGATCGCAGCGATTGAGCACGCACGCGTGAACGGCATTCCGTTTCTCGGTATCTGCCTCGGCATGCAGCTCGCAACAGTTGAATTTGCCAGAAACGTACTCGGCTACAGCGAAGCACACTCCGCAGAGCTCGATCCGGCGACACCGGATCCAATTATCGACCTGCTTCCCGAGCAGAAGGACGTGGAGGACCTCGGCGGCACGCTCCGCCTCGGCCTCTATCCGTGCAAGCTGACACCTGATACGAAGGCCTTCTACGCATACGGGGAGCCGGTCGTATACGAACGGCACCGTCACCGCTACGAGTTCAACAACAAATACCGTGAAGAAATGGTTGAGAAAGGCTTCGCCTTCTCCGGCACGAGTCCGGACGGCCGGCTCGTCGAAGTCATCGAAATTACCGATCATCCGTTTTTCGTTGCTTCCCAGTTCCATCCGGAATTCGTATCGCGTCCGACAAGGCCGCAGCCGCTTTTCCGTGAATTCATCCGCGCAGCTTCCGACAGCTGACCGGTTGTCAAAAGAAAGGCCCGGCGGCTGCCGGGCCTTTTCCTGTCTTCATTCACTGCGAAAACGATCACGCATGGACAAAAGCCCCGCGCTCGAAACCGAGTGCGGGGTTTGCTTTAACGCTTTATGAGACAGGTTCAGCGTTCAATCACCGTGCTCTTCCATGATTTCCTGCAGCTGGAAGTAAAGCATGTAGTAAAGGTGAAGCGACACGAGCAGATGCGGCTCTCCGGTACGTGCGCCGGATTCGGTCGGCAGCAGCGGACGAGTGACGCCTGTCGGAAGCGAAAACGAGCGGATACTGTCCGCTTCCTCAACCGCTTCGGGTGAGGCGGTGACAAGTACGGCGCCTGCCTCCGCAGCTCGCGTTTCTGCTTCCAGCGTTTCCGTGCGGCTGGATGTGAACACCCAGACGGTATCGAGGTCGGTCAGCTGCGTTTCTGCTTCAAAACGTTCGGCACCGGTCACGGCATCTGCTCCGTGAACCGCCTGGGAAACGATCCCGCCGAGATCAGCACTCGATGCCACGTAGAGGTGTCCGTCACCGATCAGACTCTGCGCCGTCATTCTTGCAGCGTCTTCGACATCCTCCTCCAGCAGCTCCAGCTTGTTCAGCAGGCCGCTCACTTGCGTATCAAACATTTTTTTCATGACGTATCATCCTTTCGTATCCGATCAGCTTAAGCGTATCATGCGCTATTCACTTCTTTCTATCTGTTGCCTGAACAAAGGCGTTTAAAACCAGACAACAGCGGCTTTTAAAAACAATGATTGATCTTTTCGTTAAGATTCACTATTATGGTAACAAAAGGTAATTGAAGGAAGAAAATAGGGGAGTATGAAGGAAGGAGAATACGTATGGGCCAGAAACTGCTGGTAGTGGATGATCAAATTGGCATCCGCCTCCTGCTGAAGGAAGTGCTGGAAAAAGACGGCTATGAAACGTTCGAGGCGTCCAATGGGCAGGCCGCACTCGACATGATTCAGTCCGAAAAACCGGATCTCGTGTTGCTCGATATGAAGATACCGGGTATGGACGGCATTGAAATTCTCCGTGAAATGCGGGCAAGAAGCATTCCGACAGAAGTATTTATGATGACGGCGTATGGAGAAATGGAGCTGATGAGAGAAGCAGCAGACCTTGGTGCCTCCCAGCAATTTTCCAAACCGTTTGATATCGATATCGTCCGGCAGAGCGTGCGCCGCTTTTTTGAGGAAAAGGCGAAACTGTAAGCGCTGTCGTTGAAAATAATCGGTTGAAACCCGTGAAATGAGAATGGAATGTGCTATAATGAGGGCGTGAGTTTTTCCGGGGTGCAGCTGGTAAAACGTCCGAATCATACAAATAAAAGCCGCGATCTTGCACGATCGCTTTTATTTGTATGCTTTACCCTGCATCTTTCAGAAAAGCTGAAAGAAGCACGTGACCATTCAGAAGGAGGACTTTAGCACATGCCTTTAGTATCGATGAAAGAGATGCTGGAAACAGCAAAAGCCAATTCTTACGGGGTAGGTCAGTTCAACCTGAACAACCTTGAGTTTACGCAGGCGATCCTGCAGGCGGCAGAAGAAGAAAAATCACCGGTTATTCTCGGTGTATCCGAGGGTGCAGCCCGCTACATGGGCGGATTTAAATCTGTCGTAGCGATTGTCGAGGGACTTATGGAAAGCTACGGAACGACTGTTCCGGTTGCGATTCACCTGGACCACGGCTCCAGCTTTGAGAAGTGCGTGGAAGCAATGTATGCCGGCTTCACATCCGTGATGATCGACGGCTCCCACCACCCGCTTGAGGAAAATATTGCGCTTACGAAGAAGGTTGTCGAAGTGGCACACCTGCTCGGCGTTTCTGTTGAAGCAGAGCTCGGCCGCATCGGCGGACAGGAAGACGACCTGATTGTAGACGACGCTGAAGCGGCGTATGCGATCCCGTCCGAGTGTGACCAGCTGATCCGTGAAACGAACGTAGACTGCTTCGCACCAGCTCTTGGTTCCGTACACGGCCCATATAAAGGCGAGCCGAACCTCGGCTTTGACCGCATGGAGGAAATCTCCACAATGACGGAAGTGCCGCTCGTTCTGCACGGCGGAACTGGTATCCCGACAAAGGACATCAAAAAGGCGATTTCATTCGGCACAGCTAAAATCAATGTGAACACGGAAAGCCAGATTTCTTCTGCGAAAGCAGTCCGCGAAACGCTCGATGCGAATCCGGACATGATCGACCCGCGTAAATACCTCGGGCCGGCCCGTGAAGCGATCAAGGAAACCGTGATTGGTAAAATGCGCGAGTTCGGTTCTTCCGGCCAGGCGCAGTAAGCAAAAGGAGAAGGAGGTCAGCAGTGCGCTGACTCCTTCTTTTCCATCATGAGAGAAAGCGTTATCATTCGCCGGCAGCGTCCGGCCAATCCGCAGCGGAGGAGGAAGACAGCAGTGAAATTTTTTATTGATTCAGCGAATACAGATGAAATCCGCCAGGCTCAGGAGCTTGGCATTCTGGCAGGGGTGACCACGAATCCGTCTCTCGTCGCCAAAGAAGGGGCAGACTTTCATGAAAGGCTCCGGGAAATTACGAGCTTCGTCGAGGAGTCTGTCAGTGCGGAAGTAATCGCGACAGACGCGGACGGCATGATCCGGGAAGGGAAAGAACTTGCGGAAATCGCACCGAACATTACCGTGAAGGTGCCGATGACACTGGAAGGTCTGAAAGCTGTTCGGACGTTCAGCAGCCTCGGGATCAAAACAAATGTGACGCTCGTCTTTTCCGCGAATCAGGCGCTGCTTGCTGCTCGGGCAGGCGCGAGCTACGTATCGCCGTTTCTCGGCAGGCTCGATGACATCGGACACGACGGTCTGGAGCTGATTGGCACAATCTCCGACATGTTTGATTTGCACGGCATCGAAACGGAAATCATCGCAGCTTCGATCCGCCATCCGCAGCACGTGACAGAATCGGCTCTGCGCGGCGCGCATATTGCGACGCTTCCGTGGAAAGTGGTCGAGCAGCTGACGAAGCATCCACTCACCGACATCGGCATTGAAAAATTCCTCAGCGACTGGCAGAAAAGCCAGAACGCCTGATAAAGCAAACTGACAGAGGCGGACCTGGCGTCCGCCCGTTTTTCTCCGTACGAAAACAGCCCCGGGTACGCAGCATGAATCATCTCATTTTCGTTCAAGGAAGGAACCACGTGATGGATAAACTATTAATTGAAGGCGGTCACCTGCTCGAAGGCAGTGTCTCGGTCAGTGGTGCTAAAAACAGCGCTGTTGCCCTGATTCCGGCAGCCATGCTGGCAGACTCCACCGTCGTCATTGACAATCTGCCTGCTATTTCAGATGTAGGCATACTCGCAGATCTGCTTCAGGAAGCAGGAGCGGAAACAGAATTTATAAATGGAGCACTTTCCATCAACCCGGAGCGGATGATCGCGATGCCGCTGCCGAACGGCCGTGTGAAAAAACTGCGTGCCTCCTATTATATGATGGGAGCGATGCTGGGACGATTCGGGAAGGCGGTTATTGGTCTCCCCGGCGGATGTAACCTCGGTCCGCGGCCGATTGACCAGCATATTAAAGGGTTCGAAGCGCTCGGTGCAAAAGTAACAAACGAGCAGGGAGCGATTTACCTGCAGGCTGAAAAGCTGACCGGAGCGCGAATCTACCTGGACGTCGTAAGCGTCGGCGCCACCATTAACATCATGCTTGCAGCTGTTAAAGCCGAAGGACGCACGGTGATCGAGAACGCGGCGAAGGAGCCGGAGATCATCGATGTTGCGACGCTGTTAACGAACATGGGAGCAGAAATAAAAGGAGCAGGAACGAACGTCATCCGTATCGAAGGGGTAAAGGAGCTTCACGGATGCCGTCATTCGATCATTCCTGACCGCATTGAAGCCGGTACGTATATGATTTTTGCAGCAGCAATGGGGCGCGGTGTGACGGTCGATAATATTATTCCGCTTCACTTGGAGGCGCTCATGTCGAAGCTGCGCGAAATGGGCGTACATATCACAGAAAGCGAGGATGCGGTTCATATCGAACGGACAGATCATCTGAAGCCGGTTGATATTAAGACGCTCGTCTATCCTGGGTTCGCGACCGACCTGCAGCAGCCGGTGACGGCACTGATGACGCAGGCTGACGGGTCGAGCATGGTCACAGATACGATTTACAGCGCCCGCTTTAAGCATACGGACGAACTTCGGCGCATGGGCGCGGATATCAAAGTGGAAGGCCGGGCCGCGCTTGTCAGCGGAGCCTCCCGTTTGCAGGGAGCCCGCGTCCGGGCGACCGATCTGCGGGCTGGAGCAGCACTCGTCGCTGCCGGCCTGATTGCAGACGGCGTGACGGAAATCACGGACGTGCACCACATTGACCGCGGCTATGCCAACCTTGAAGAGAAGCTGAATGCGCTTGGAGCAAACGTATGGCGGGAAAAGCTTTCGATGGAAGAGGAAGAAGAAATTAAAAATTCATAACGGGAGGAATGCAGGATGGAGCGCAGTTTATCGATGGAGCTGGTCCGGGTTACGGAAGCAGCGGCCCTTGCGTCGGCGCGCTGGATGGGCCGCGGCCAGAAGGATGAGGCCGACAACGCGGCAACAGAAGCGATGCGTGACGTATTCGACACGATTCCAATGAAAGGCACAGTCGTCATCGGCGAAGGCGAAATGGACGAAGCACCGATGCTCTACATTGGTGAACGCCTCGGCAACGGCTATGGCCCGCGCGTGGACGTCGCTGTCGATCCGCTTGAAGGGACGAACATCGTCGCAAGCGGCGGCTGGAATGCGCTTGCGGTTCTCGGAGTAGCTGATAAAGGGCACCTCCTGCACGCCCCTGATATGTATATGGATAAAATTGCAGTCGGACCGGACTGCGTCGGCAAAATCAGCCTGGATGCGTCCGTCGAACAAAACATTCAGGCGGTTGCCGCGGCCAAAGGCAAAGACGTGGAAGACATCGTCGTCGCCATTCTCGACCGCGAACGTCATCAAACGCTCGTCTCTGATATCCGCAGCGCCGGTGCGCGGATCAAGCTGATGGGAGACGGGGACGTTGCTGCAGCGATCAACACGGCATTCGACGATACCGGCGTTGACCTCATGCTCGGCTCCGGCGGTGCTCCGGAAGGGGTGCTTGCAGCAATTGGTCTCAAGTGTCTCGGCGGAGAGATTCAGGGAAGACTACTGCCGAGCTCCGATGAGGAAGTGGAACGTTGCCACCGGATGGGTATCGGCGACGTGAACCGGGTGCTTCACATGGATGACCTCGTATCCGGTGAAGATGCTATTTTTGCCGCTACCGGCGTAACGGACGGCGAGCTGTTAAAAGGTGTCCGCTACAAGGCGCAGACAGGCGCCACCCACTCGCTCGTTATGCGGGCCAAGTCAGGAACGGTCCGCTTCGTGGAAGGCGACCACCGTCTTGATAAAAAGCCTGACTTCGTTATCCGGGGGTAGCCGCCGTGTTGCCCCGGCTGCAGCGTCCGCTTCGTACCATTTACGAAGCGTACAGCCCGTTTTCCTCGTACTTCCGCATACCGTCCTCCCTTGTCAGTCCAGCTGGTTTATGATTAGATAAATAAGTCTCATCTCGTACCGACAGTAAACGATCGCTGCCGGACGCTTCCTGCTGGATTTTTGGGAGCGCCGTTCAGCTTGAAAACGAAGAAAAGGTTTGGTGACATAAATGGGTGTAACATTAAATGAAATGGAGCATATGAAGCTGAAAGAGCTTTATGCGCTAGCGAAGGAACATAAAGTTTCCTACTACAGCCAGCTGACGAAAAAAGAGCTGATTTTTGCTATTTTTAAAAAACAGGCTGAGAACGAAGACCTGATGTTTATGGAGGGGATCCTGGAAATTATCCAGTCGGAAGGCTTTGGCTTTCTGCGGTCTAATACATACAAGCCGAGCCCTCAGGACATATACATTTCCGCCTCGCAGATCCGCCGCTTCAGGCTCCGTAACGGCGATAAAGTCTCCGGTAAAGTAAGAAAACCGAAGGAAAACGAACGCTACTACGGTCTGCTGCAGGTCGCAGCTGTGAATGGGGAAGACCCGGACAAAGCATCCGAGCGCCCGCATTTTCCACAGCTGACGCCGCTTTACCCGGACCATAAGATGAAGCTGGAGCACGAGCCGAAAATGGTCGCCTCACGCGTACTCGATATGATTTCTCCAGTCGGCTACGGTCAGCGCGGACTGATTGTCGCGCCTCCGAAAGCCGGTAAAACGCTTCTCTTAAAAGAAGTCGCCAACAGCATCGCCGTCAATCATCCGGACATGGAAATCATCGTGCTGCTCATCGACGAGCGCCCGGAAGAAGTGACGGATATGGAACGCTCGGTGAAAGGGGAAGTCGTCAGCTCCACGTTTGATGAAGTGCCGGAAAACCACATCAAAGTAGCCGAGCTCGTACTCGACCGTGCAATGCGGCTTGTCGAAGCGAAGAAGGACGTCGTCATTCTCATGGACAGCATCACGCGCCTGGCACGCGCCTATAACCTCGTCGTACCGCCAAGCGGGCGGACGCTTTCCGGCGGGATCGACCCGGCGAGCTTCCACCGTCCGAAGCGCTTTTTTGGAGCCGCCCGGAACATTGAAGAAGGCGGCAGCCTGACGATTCTCGCAACAGCGCTCGTCGAAACCGGCTCACGCATGGATGACGTCATTTATGAAGAATTTAAAGGGACCGGCAACATGGAGCTGCATCTCGACCGAAAGCTTGCCGAGCGCCGCATTTATCCGGCGATCGACATTCGCCGCTCCAGCACGCGTCGTGAAGAGCTGCTTCTGCCGAAAGAGCAGATTGAGAACCTGTGGGCGATCCGCCGCACGCTGAACGACCAGCCGGACTTCATGGAAAAGTTCCTGAAAAAGGTCAAGGAAACAAAAACGAACGAAGAGCTGTTCGATTCGCTGAAGCGGGCATCCAAGCCGAAGTCCTCCGACAAATAATCCGGTGCCGCAGCCGGATGAAATAGGACTTGCATTCCGCCTGTCTGCTTGTTATACTCCATCTATGTGTGAAGAAGTTAGTGCACAGACTTACTCTGTTTCGAGAGATTCAGGGCGGAAGGAGTTGAAAAGACATGAAACAAGGAATTCACCCGGAATACCGTAAAGTCGTATTCAAAGATTCCAGTACTGGCTTCATGTTCTTGAGTGGATCTACAGCGAGCACGAATCAGGAAATCGAGTGGGAAGACGGGAACACATACCCGCTTTACACTGTCGAAGTTTCTTCTGATTCCCACCCGTTCTACACTGGCAAGCAGAAGTTTGCTGATGCAGGCGGACGCGTAGACAAGTTCAAGAAGAAGTACGGAATGTAAGCAGACTCATTCAGAGAAACGGCCGGATCATTCCGGCCCGACTCTGTCAGAACACGTGCGGAACCGACGCTGGATTACCCGTTGGAGCTCAGGCTCTTACCGGATGCGTCGCGGATGCCGTGTTTTTTTTATGATAATTTGACCGTCCTACATACAAAAACGTGAACAGGGAGCGTCGCCTATGCATCTGACCAGTAAAGAAGGCTGGATTGAAGTCGTCTGCGGCAGCATGTTTTCCGGAAAATCGGAGGAGCTGATCCGCCGGGTCCGCCGCGCAAGCTTCGGCCGCCAGAAGATACAGGTTTTCAAGCCGCAGCTTGACGACCGCTACAGTGAAACCGAAGTCGTCTCGCACAACGGGTCAAAAGTGTACGCGTATCCGGTGACGGATTCCGAAGATATTTACACCCTGCTTAAAAAAGATACGCAGGTAGTGGCAATCGATGAAATTCAGTTTTTCGACCCGGCCATCGTCGACGTCGTGCAGACGCTGGCGGATGACAACAAGCGCGTCATCTGCGCCGGACTGGATCAGGATTTCCGGGGCGAACCGTTCGGCTGCATGCCGATGCTGCTTTCACTCGCTGAATCAGTGACGAAGCTGCAGGCAATCTGCCTTTCCTGCGGCTCGCCTGCAAGCCGCACGCAGCGTCTGATTAACGGCAATCCGGCCTCCTACGATGATCCGATCATCCTCGTCGGTGCCTCCGAGCAGTACGAGCCGCGCTGCCGCCACTGCCACGACGTGCCCGGCAGACCGAAAACGACCCACGTTCCAGCCATTAACCTGGCCCGTAACACCGATCAGTGACCGAAAAGTCAGCTTGCGTCTTTGCGCACAGCTGGCTTTTTTGCTGCATGTGCCCGGCTCTAACTGACGCTTATTCTATCTGTACGGAAAAATGAACACTTTACGGGAGTGGCACGTTTATTGCATGATAAAGAAAGCGCATACGTAAAATAAAAGGAGGACATACACATGCGAAATGTTGTTATTGCAAGCGCAGCACGAACGCCGGTCGGAAATTTTGGAGGTGCCCTTTCCGGAGTATCAGCCGTTGAACTCGGGGCACATGCCGCAAAGGAAGCGGTCCAGCGGGCAGGCATTCAGCCTGATCAGATTGAGGATGTCTATATCGGGAACGTCTTGTCTGCAGGACTTGGACAAAACGTAGCACGGCAGACGGCGATAAAGGCCGGAATTCCGGACACGGTACCGGCGACGACAATCAATAAGCTCTGCGGATCCGGGCTCCGGTCGGTGAGCATGGCGGCCCAGTTTATTATGCTCGGCGATGCCGATATTATTCTCGCCGGGGGCACAGAAAGCATGAGCAACGCGCCTTACGTGATGCCCGGAGCCAGGTGGGGCCAGCGCATGGGCGACGGCAAACTCGTCGATACAATGCTCAAAGACGGACTGATGGACGCCTTTAAGCCGGTGCATATGGGCATTACGGCTGAAAACATCGCAGAACGATGGGGCATCTCCCGTGAACGGCAGGATGACTTTGCGCTGGAAAGCCAGCAGCGTGCGGGCCGTGCCGTGGAAGAAGGACGCTTCCGGGATGAAATTGTGCCGGTCGACGTACCAGGCCGTCGCGGAGAAGTAACAACAGTAGCAGACGACGAGTTTCCGAAGCCGAACGTGACGATCGAAAAGCTGGCTAAGCTGAAGCCGGCCTTCAAAAAAGAAGGCGGCACCGTGACAGCAGGAAACGCTTCCGGCATTAACGATGGGGCAGCGATGCTCGTCGTCATGTCAGAAGAGAAGGCAAACGAGCTCGGCGTAAAGCCGCTCGCTGTCTTAAAAGCGTACGGCAATGCAGCACTTGACCCGGATATTATGGGCTACGGGCCGGTTCCTGCTGCGAAACAGGCGTTGGAGCGTGCCGGCTGGGCCATCGATGATCTTGACGTTGTGGAAGCAAACGAAGCATTTGCAGCCCAGTCGCTTGCAGTCGTCGATGATTTAAAGCTCGATCCGGCAAAAGTGAACGTTAACGGTGGCGCCATTGCACTCGGACACCCGATCGGAGCATCCGGAGCGCGCGTGCTGACGACGCTGCTGTACGAATTAAAACGAAGCGGGAAGAGCCGTGGCATGGCAGCACTTTGCATCGGCGGCGGACAGGGAACAGCACTCCTCGTCGAACGTTCAGAGCAGTAACCCGCATGAAGGAGAGACCGATATGCTGAGCCGGATTCACGTTCACCACATTTTAAAGCAGCCAAATCTCGTTCTTAAAACGACAGATACGATTCAGGAAGCAGCCGCGGGCCTGTATCGGCTGAAGGATGAAGCCGTTCCGGTCGTAGACGCCGAAGGAAAAGCGGCCGGCTGGATTTCTGCCGATACGCTCATGAGCTCGATGATGAACGGCCTCGGACCGGATACGCCGGTAGAAGCGGTGATGGAGAAGCCTGAAGTGATGCTGCGGGAGAACGATGTTCCTGCTGGCTGGCGCTGGCTTCCCCCGGTCCTGCCTGTAGCAGATCAAACAGGAGGCCTCGCCGGCGTCGTGCATGCTGAGGACTGGCTGCAGGAAGCAGACAGGCTGGCAGCTGCAGAACGAGCGGAGATTCTGAACGCGCTCTGTCCCGATCAGGGCATGCTCTGCCTGGTTTCCGGGAGCGGCGATATTCTCGCTGCCGCCGGGACAGAAGCAGCGCGGCCGGAGGAGATTCCCGGTGGCAAAGAGCTGCTTGCTTACGTTCGCGGCGATGCAGATCATATGCCGGTTTCCGTCGAGCAGAACGGTCAGACGTATCATGTCGTGACGGAACCAGCCGGCGGAGCATTTTTGCTGCAGGTACGCTCTGATGAAGCGCCGGCAGACGACGTCTGGAAAGACAAAGCAGAACAGATGGAAATGGTAATTGAACTTTCCTCCGACGGCATTATCATGGTAGACCGCAATGGTATCATTACGATGGTGAACAAGGAGTACGCCCAGTTTATCGGCATGAAGGAAGAGGATATGGTCGGCCGGCACGTCGCTGACATCATTGAAAACACGCGCATGCACATCGTCGCGGAAACCGGCAAGCCGGAAATTGCCGATATTCAGAAGATAAACGGCGACTATATGGTTGCCAACCGCCTGCCGCTTTATAAAGACGGCGAGCTCGACGGTGCAGTCGGCAAAGTATTGTTTAAAAACTTAGGCGGATTTAAAGCACTGAAGCGCCGAATTGAAAAGCTGGAGCGCGAGCTTGATTCCTATAAAGGTGAATGGCGTGAGACGAACCGGGCGAGCTATCAGTTTCACCAGCTGCTCGGCCGGAGCACCGCCTGGAACCGGACGAAGGAAATGGCGAAACGGGCGGCCGCAACCGACAGCAGCGTGCTGCTCCAAGGCGAAAGTGGAACGGGTAAAGAGCTGTTTGCCCACGCGATCCACCTGGCAGGTCCGCGGTCGCCGGGACCGTTTGTAAAAGTAAACTGCGCTGCGATCCCTGGCGACCTGATCGAGTCCGAGCTGTTCGGCTACGTGGAGGGCTCGTTTACCGGTGCCAAACGCGGCGGGAAAAAAGGCAAGTTTGAAGCAGCAGACGGCGGTACGATTTTTCTTGATGAAATCGGGGAGTTGCCGCTTCATCTGCAGGTGAAGCTGCTTCGGGTGCTGCAGGAGCGGGAAGTGGAACCGGTTGGAGCGACGGCGTCGCGAAGCGTGGACATCCGCGTTATCGCGGCGACGAACCGCGATCTGGAGAGTATGATTGAAGACGAGCAGTTCCGGCTCGATCTGTACTACCGGCTGAACGTCTTTTCCATCCTGATTCCGCCGCTCCGTGAAAGAACGGATGATTTAGAAGAACTCGTGCCACATTTTCTCGCTCGTGCCTCGGAGCGAACCGGAACAACGGTTGCTGATGTCGAAGAAGACGTCTGGAGGCTGCTCCGCACGTACAGCTGGCCGGGAAATACGCGCGAGCTGGAAAACGTGCTCGAACGCTCTGTCACGATCGCGCGCGGCAGCAGAACATTGAAGCCGGAGCATCTGCCGCCGTCGCTCCGCGGCAGTAAGGCGATGGAGCAGCCGGCTGCCCTGCAGCAGGTGCTTCAGGAAGCCGAACAAAAAGCAGTCGAGCAGGCAATCCGGTACGCGAATGGAAATAAATCACTCGCTGCCGGTCTGCTCGGTATCAGCCGTACGTCGCTGTATGAAAAGCTGAAACGCTATGAAAAAGTGTAAGGAGAACGCGCCGGAAACTATTTCCGCGCGTTCTTTTTTTTCGGAGAACATTACCCATGCATCGAAAGCAAAGCGACTGTTCGAATTTTCGTACAGATGTACATAAATCCTGAAAAACGTGTTTGAATACGCTTACATATAGCGAAAGTCAGTTTCTTTTCGTGTTCGTAAATCTGTACATGAACGACACTCAAATTGAAAGCGCTTTCCAAAAAAGCCTGCTGCAGCGCAATTTTTGTCGATCAGAACTTGGCATGGAATTTGCAATAGTAAAACAGCAGAACGTTTTAGGAGGGACTCTCATGTCAAAAGTAAAGAGCGCCCGTGAAGCAGCGGGTATGATTGAAAGCGGATCAACGGTAGCGACAGGAGGATTTGTCGGCACCGGAGTACCGGAAGGACTGGCGATTGCCATTGAAGAACGCTTTTTAGAAGAAAAGGCACCGGCAGATCTGACACTCATGTATGCCGCTGGTCAGGGAGATGGCAAAGAAAAGGGGCTTAACCATTTCGGCCATCCTGGGTTTTTAAAGCGGGTTGTCGGAGGGCACTGGGGCCTCGCGCCGAAGATGGCGGAACTTGCGATTGCCGATAAAGTGGAGGCTTACAACCTGCCGCAAGGGATCATCACGCACATGTTCCGGGATACGGCCGCCGGAAAGCCGGGCACGATCTCGCACGTCGGTCTGCGCACGTTTGTCGACCCGCGTAAAGGCGGAGGGCGGATTAACAATGTCACGACGGAAGAACTCGTCGAGCTGATAGAAATCGGCGGCAGGGAATATTTATTTTATAAAACGTTCCCGATCCACGTCGGCCTTATTCGCGCGACGTATGCAGATGAAGAGGGAAATGCTGTCATGACGAAAGAAGCCGGCAGCCTGGAGGCACTTTCGATTGCGCAGGCAGCTAAAAACAGCGGCGGCATCGTGCTGCTGCAGGTGGAAAAGGTGGTCGAGCGCGGCACGCTTGATCCGAAGCTCGTCAAAATACCGGGCATCCTCGTCGATGCAGTCGTAGAAGCAGCGCCGGAGCATCACATGCAGACATTTGCCGAGCAGTACAACCCGTCTTACTCGGGCGAGATTAAACGCTCGCTTGATTCACTCGAGCCGCTGCCGCTCAATGAACGTAAAATTATCGCGCGCCGTGCTGCGATGGAGCTGATCCCGGCAGCGATCACGAACCTTGGCATTGGCGTGCCGGAAGGAGTGGCAGCTGTAGCAAGTGAAGAAGGCGTACTCAGCGACATGCGTCTGACGGTGGAATCCGGACCGATCGGCGGTATGCCGGCAGGCGGACTGAGCTTCGGTGCAGCAAATAATCCGGATGCGATCATCGACCAGCCGTACCAGTTTGATTTTTATGACGGCGGCGGCCTCGATATTGCCTTTCTCGGACTAGCGCAGCTCGACCAGGAAGGAAACGTAAACGTGAGCAAGTTCGGCTCGAAGGTAACCGGAGCGGGCGGCTTTATCAATATTTCGCAAAACGCACAGAAGGTCGTCTTCTGCGGTACGTTTACCGCAGGCGGACTGAAAGTAGATGTGGAAGACGGCGAACTTCGTATCCTGCAGGAGGGAAAAGTTCAGAAGTTCGTCGAGCAGGTGGAGCAGACGACGTTCAGCGGCACGTACGCTGCCGAGCTGGAGCGGCCGATCATGTACGTGACCGAACGGGCGGTGTTTGAGCTGACGAAAGACGGGCTGATGCTGACCGAAATCGCACCGGGGATCGACATGGAAACCGATGTTCTTGCACAGATGAACTTCCGGCCGGTCATCTCGCCGGAGCTGAAAACGATGGATAAAACGATTTTCAACCGCGAGCGCATGGGCCTTCAGGAGGCTATGCAGCCGGCAGTGAACTAAGGGGGAGGGACAATCATGCTAGGGATTTTTCTAGGACTGTTACTTATTATGGGGCTTGCATACGCCGGATGGTCGATTATCTGGGTAGCCCCAATCGCAGCAGGGGTCGTAGCATTAACCGGCGGACTGGATCTGCTGGATGCCTATACGAATACGTATATGGACGGTTTCGTCGGCTTTGCGCGCGACTGGTTTCCGGTCTTCATGCTCGGTGCTATTTTCGGGAAGCTGATGGAGGACACTGGAATGGCGCGCTCCGTTGCAGAAGCGCTCACGAAGGTCATCGGTACGAAGCGGGCGATTCTGGGTGTCATCGTATCAGCCGCCGTACTGACATACGGCGGAGTCAGCTTGTTCGTCGTTGTATTTGCAGTGTACCCGCTTGCGCTTGCGATGTTTCGGGACGCCAATATTCCGCGCCGGCTCATTCCGCCTACGGTCGCACTCGGTGCCTTCACCTTTACGATGACGGCTATTCCGGGGACGCCGCAGATTCAAAACCTGATTCCGCGTGACTACTACCAGACGGATGCGATGGCTGCCCCGATTATGGGTATTTCAGCCGCAATCGTCATGGCCGTCGGCGGCTACTTGTATTTACGCTGGCGGGAAGGAAAGCTGCGTGCTGCCGGTGAAGTATATACGGAGCCGAAGGATAAAAAGGTGTTTAATCAGGAGGATGAGGAAAAAATTCCGCCGAAGCTGTTTACGGTGCTGTCGCTCGTGCCGCTTGCAGCAGTCGTTCTCTCATTAAACCTGTTCGGTCTCGACATTGTCGTGGCTCTCTTGATCGGTATTTTTCTCATCATGGCGTTTAATATCCATAAATTCCGCGGCTTTTCTGCGGCTGTTAACGCCGGGGCAGGCGGCTCGGTGATTGCGATCGTCAACACGAGTGCTGCAGTCGGCTTCGGTGCAGTCGTGCAGGCGGTGCCGGGCTTTGACCGGCTGACGCAGCTTGTCTTGAGCGTGCCGGGCAACCCGCTCTTTTCCCAGGCAGTGGCGATCAACGTGCTCGCCGGGGCGACCGGTTCTGCCTCGGGCGGGATGACGATTGCGCTGAACGCGCTCGGCGACCGCTATTATGAAATTGCCATTGCGACGAATATGGAACCGGAAGCCTTTCACCGGATTGCTTCGATTGCCTCCGGCGGCCTGGATGTGCTCCCGCATAACGGAGCCGTGCTCACGCTGCTCGCGATCACCGGCATGACGCATAAGGATTCCTATAAAGATATATTCGTCGTCGGCGCCCTGATTCCAGTTTTCTCAGCAGTTGTTGCCATTGCGGTATACGCAATCGGCCTGCTGTAAACCACTATTGAAGGAGAGATACACATGCGATTAAACAATAAAGCAGCTGTCATCACAGGAGCAGGACGAGGAATTGGAGCGGCAACCGCCATCCGGTTTGCAGAAGAAGGAGCCTCTGTCGTCGTGGCAGATATGAACGAGGACGATGTGAAGCAGACGGTGGATACGATTAAACAGGCAGGCGGACGTGCTTCTGCCTGCACGGTCAACGTCACGGACCGTGATTCCGTGAAGGCAATGCTCGAACAGTGCCAGCAGGAATTTGGCTCTGTCGATATCGTCGTCAGCAACGCCGGCATCACCGCAGACGCGCAGCTGCTGAAAATGGAGGAAGATCAGTGGGACCGCGTGATCGACGTGAACTTAAAAGGGGTCTTCAACACGGGTCAGGCAGCCGCTGCCATCATGAAGGAGCAGGGAAGCGGCGTCATTTTAAATGCGTCTTCCGTCGTCGGCAGCTACGGCAACTTCGGCCAGACAAATTACGCAGCCGCGAAATGGGGCGTGAACGGCATGACGAAAACGTGGGCCAAGGAGCTCGGCCGCTTTAATGTGCGCGTCAATGCAGTCGCTCCCGGATTCGTGAAAACTCCGATGACTGAAAAAATGCCGGATAAGGTGCTTACCTTTATGGAAGAGAAGTCCGTCATGAACCGGCTCGCCGAAAGCCGTGACATCGCAAACGCCTATCTGTTCCTCGCCTCAGACGAAGCATCGTTCATTACCGGCGAAATTCTCGCCGTGGACGGCGGCGTTGTGATCTGATTGATGTTAAATAAACCGGGCCGCCGCCCGGCCTCTAGTAAGAATAAAATAGCTTATTTCAGCTGCAGTCTATTTTCACAAGATCAACTCCCACTCTTGCAGCTGAAATTGAAGGAATAGCACCAGTCTTCTATGCATGCGTGTATACATGCATGCAAAAGCCTTTCAACTTACATGTTTTTTCGATTGATTGTATTGCCCCTCTGTTTACCGAGCCTGCCGTGGGCTGGGCTTCAGCTATTTCTCAGGGGGACCCCTGTATGAAGGGAAGAAAGGCACGTAGGATGGCGCGGCTTCCACGGGCACGCCGGACACGAAGGGAAAATGGATTTGTTTGATGGAGAAAAAACGTCCCGATCGCTGACGCTGCGGCTTTTTTGGTGGATACGTTGACGTACCTCCCTATTCGACATCGAAGCGTTGCCTAACGAAAGGTTCCATCCACATGGAACAAGCTTGTATGAACCATCACCAGGCGTTTCAACCGGACTGCCAGCTGCCAAATCGGAGGAACTCGACTCCGCGAGGATCAGAACGAGGCGAAAGCCGAGGCCGTTCCCTCCGGAAAGCGATTGTCCGCAGATACAGGCAGATGCAACGTTATTCACTTAAAATGACTTTATTCACACTCTGAAAAGCCCGCACATCAATGTGCGGGCTTTAATCGTTATTTAAAGGCTCTGGCGCCTTTTTGTACGGGGTCCCACGTCGAGTTATACGGCGGGGCATAGCTTAAATCCAGGTTTTGAATATCGGTCGTCGTCATGTTGTTGTAAATCATGACCGACGCGGCGTCGATCCGCTTGTCAACGCCGGTCGTGCCGACGGCCTGGATGCCGAGGAGCCTTCCGCTGGCGTCATCCTTTACGAGCTGCAGCTTCATTTTATTGGCGCCCGGGAAATAATCGGCATACGGATGCGTCTCGATCACTTTCACGCTGCAGGCGTAGCCGGTTTCCTTCGCTTCACTCACGCCGATGCCGGTCCGGCCGGCTGTGAGATCGAAAAAGCGCATGATGGCCGTTCCGACAATGCCCTGAAACGTTTTCCGCTCACCGGAAATGTTGGCGCCGGCAACCCGGCCCTGCTTGTTGGCGTGCGTGCCGAGCGGAACGTAGTCGTGCTGCTCCTTTACCCGGTGATATTGGGTGGCGCAGTCGCCGGCTGCATAAATGTTGGCCACGTTCGTGCGCATGTACGGATCGACAATCGCGGCTCCGGAGTAGTGGAGATGGACGCCGGTTCCTTCCAGATACGACGTGTTTGGCGAAATGCCGACCGCAACGATGACGCCGTCCGCATCGTAGGAGCCTTTTGTCGTCACGACACGCGCAACACGGCCGTTTTCTCCTTCAAAGCGCGTGACGTCCTCGTGCAGGTGCAGCTCAATGCCGTGCTTTTCTGCTTCTTTGCGCAGCGCCTCGCTCACGGTTTCATCGAAGTTGCTGCCGAGCTTATCGGAGCGGTTAATAAGGCGAACCTTTTTACCCTGCTCAAGGTAATTTTCCGCTACCTCCAGTCCAATGTAGCCGGCGCCGATGATCGTAATCTGCTCTGTCTGCCCGAGGTCGTCTTTAATCGCTTTCGCATCCGGGATCGTCTTCAGCGTATGAATCCCCTCCAGATCAGCGCCGTCTACAGGGAGACGCACCGGACTGCCGCCGCTTGCACAGAGCAGCACGTCGTAGTTGAACAACACCTCGCTGCTGCTCTCATGATCAAACGCATGGACGAGCTGCTTGTCCGACTCGACCTTCGTCACCTCGTGATACGTTTTCGCATCGATTCCTTTGTCACGGAAAAAGGAAACCGGACGGGCAATCAGGTCCTCCGCCTCGTCAACGGTCCCGCCTAAATAATAGGGAAGCCCGCACTGGCCGTAGGAATAAATACCGCCTCGCTCCAATACGGTGATCGAAGCATCCTCCCGTTTATGTACGACTTGCATCGCCGCACTCATGCCGGCTGCGTCTCCGCCGATAATCACTACTTTCATGCTATCCCTCCTTGCATACTGGTTTCTCTATACCCCCCGGCCCACTTTTCGTAAACACGCAAGCGCCCGCTTCGAATCCGGCTCTGCCCGTTGATTTTCGCGGGGTTTACGCCTATACTGTGAAAAGGATAGAAAGTGCCTTCGTCTGCCCGATGGACGAGGTGACGCGAATTTAAGGTGAGGTGAAGCGACGTGTTTGATCGTCTGCAAGCAGTAGAGGACCGGTACAATCAGCTGACAGAGCTCTTGATGGACCCGGACGTCATCAGCGATAATAAAAAACTGCGCGATTATTCCAAGGAACAGTCCGACATGCAGGAAACGGTGGAAACGTACCGCCGCTATAAAGATATTAAGCAGCAGTACGACGAAGCAAAGGAAATGCTGCAGGACAGTCTCGATGATGAGATGCGCGAAATGGTAAAGATGGAAATGGATGAACTTGGCGATGAGATTCCGGAGCTGGAAGAAAAGATGCGCGTGCTCCTGCTTCCGAAAGATCCAAACGACGATAAAAACGTCATCGTGGAAGTCCGAGGCGCCGCCGGCGGCGACGAAGCGGCTCTGTTTGCAGGGGACTTGTACCGCATGTACTCGCGCTACGCCGACCAGCAGGGCTGGAAGACAGAAGTGATTGAAGCAAACGGAACCGGCATCGGCGGCTATAAGGAAATTATCTTTATGGTAAACGGAAAAGGGGCCTTCTCCCGGCTGAAGTACGAAAATGGCGCTCACCGCGTCCAGCGCGTGCCGACGACGGAATCCGGCGGACGGATTCACACGTCGACAGCGACCGTTGCCGTGCTCCCCGAAGCAGAGGAAGTGGAAGTCGATATTCATGATAAGGACATTCGCGTCGATACGTTCGCTTCAAGCGGACCGGGCGGACAGTCCGTGAACACGACGATGTCTGCCGTTCGGCTGACGCATATGCCGACAGGTGTCGTCGTCTCCTGTCAGGATGAAAAATCGCAGATTAAAAACAAAGAAAAGGCCATGAAAGTCCTTCGTGCCCGTATTTATGATAAGTTTCAGAAAGAAGCGCAGGCGGAGTACGATGAGCACCGGAAATCCGCTGTTGGCTCCGGCGACCGCTCCGAGCGGATCCGCACGTACAATTTCCCGCAGAGCCGCGTGACGGATCACCGCATTGGACTGACGCTGCAGAAGCTGGATCAGATTTTGGAAGGCGGACTGGATGAAGTGATCGATCCACTTATCATCGAAGAGCAGTCCCGCATGATGGAGAACGCGAACTAAGGAGATGTCCATGACGATGATGTTTGAAGCCCTCTCCCGGGCTTCTTCTTTTTTGGAAGAAGCCGGAGAAGAAACGGAAATTGCCTCGATTTTACTGCAGCATCATACCGGCTACAGCCGGGCGCGCCTGCTCGCAGAAATGCGCAGCCAGATCGATGAGTCCCTTTTGGAACGGTACATGGAGGATGTGCGCACGGCCGCATCCGGCGTGCCCGTGCAGCATATCACCGGAAGTGAACAGTTTTACGGCCGTCGTTTTCACGTCAACCCGGATGTGCTGATTCCGCGGCCGGAAACAGAGGAGCTCGTGCAGCACATGCTGGAACAGTGCCGGAAGCCGGATGCTTCCATTGTCGATATCGGTACGGGGAGCGGAATCATTGCCATTACACTGGCACTGGAGCTGCCGGAGTCTTCTGTCACGGCAGTTGATATATCTGAACGGGCGCTTGCGACAGCCGAGCGAAACGCGGCATCGCTTCAGGCAGACGTCACGTTTCTGCTCGGTGACCTCGTCAGCCCGGTAGCCGGAAGAACGTTTGATGTGCTCGTCTCCAATCCGCCTTACATTCCGGAAGGAGACCGGCAGTCTATGAAGCGTAACGTCACCGAGCATGAGCCGGAGGGGGCGCTGTTTGCGGGGGAGGACGGTCTGGTCATATACCGGAAGCTTGCCGCCTCGCTCCCGGAAATGCTGACAGCAGACGGGATAGCAGCGTTTGAGATTGGCGACGGTCAGGGAGAAGCAGTCGCGTCGCTCATGAAACATGCGCTTCCGGAAGCGGACGTCACGGTGCTTCGCGACATCAACGATCGGGAGCGAATCATATCTGTCATTCGGCAGCCTGTTCGTATCCGTGGATAACTTTTCCGGTATTCCACAAAGTTATCCACGGAATATGCGGAAGTTATACCCAATTTCTGTGGATAAGTTAAATTTATCCACAGATAAAAGAGACTTGTACGACGAACACAACGTTAAATAAATCGAAGGGAGTGGATAACTGATGGATTATCAACACACTGTCCACTGGTCTGTGGATAATGTTGGGGACAAAGCATTTCAATCGGCAGTCGATGAAGCGGGCGCCATGCTCCGCGATGGAAAACTCATTGCTTTTCCTACTGAAACGGTCTATGGGCTCGGGGCCGACGCCAGGTCGGATGCGGCAGTCGAAGCGGTATTTCAAGCCAAGGGACGGCCGGCAGATAACCCGCTGATCGTGCACATTGCAGACGAGCAGGACGCGCTGCTCGCTGCAGCGGCAGTAACGGAAACAGCGGAAAAACTGATGCAGGCGTTCTGGCCGGGTGCACTCACCATTATTTTGCCGCATAACGGAACGTTATCCACAAAGGTCACAGCCGGATTGCCGACGGTCGGCATTCGTCTTCCGGATCACCCGGCAGCAAGGGCAGTGATCCGCGCCTCGGGCTGTCCGGTCGCAGCTCCGAGTGCCAATCGATCCGGCAGACCGAGCCCAACGCGAGCCGTGCACGTGGCGGAAGATTTAGACGGCCGCATCGCCGGCGTTCTCGACGGGGGACCAACCGGAGTCGGCCTGGAATCAACGGTGATCGACTGTACGGTGGAGCCGCCGCTCATTTTGCGGCCCGGAGGCGTGACGCAGAAAGAAATAGAAAACGTCATCGGCGCAGTCGGCGTGGATCCGGCGCTTGCCGGGGACAGCCAGCCGAAATCGCCCGGGATGAAGTACCGCCACTATGCTCCGGAAGCACCGCTTACGCTGCTGGACGGAAGTGCAGCGTTTATGCGAGAACAGATCAGTGCAAGCCGTGAACGAGGAGAGCGGGTCGGCGTCATTTTGACGAAGGATCTCGCCGGAGAAAGCGGAGCAGAGCGGGAATATGTGCTCCCGGATGGAGATCCGGAAACGGTGGCGCGCGAGCTGTACCATGCACTGCGCACGTTCAAACAAACCGAGGTCGATCAGATTTTTATGCAGGTGATCACAGGAGAAGATCTCGGTTTTGCGGTAATGAACCGGCTCGTGAAAGCAGCCGGAGGACGGGTTCTCACAGAAAATCGCATGCTTTAACACGAAGCAGCATCCCGAAGCACCGGGGTTCTGCTTTTTTGTGCTGCTATCCACATGTGGATAACGGCTGAAAACCGGAAAATGTGATAAAATAGAAGAGAGATTTACGACGGACGGCGTCGGGTATGAGACTAGTATTAAGACAGATTAAAGGAAGTGACAGGATGGAGAGAGTGTTATTTGTCTGCACCGGAAATACGTGCAGAAGCCCGATGGCAGAAGCCGTATTTATGGAAAAAAGAGAGAATGAAGACATGCAGGCGAAATCAGCCGGTGTGCACGCCATGGACGGCATGCCGATTTCAGAAGGGGCAAAACAGGCGCTCGCGCGTCACAATCTGATGGAAAGCCATCAGTCGCAGTCGCTGACAGAAGATCTTCTCAGCTGGGCGGACCTCGTGCTGACGATGACAGAGTCGCACAAGCAGGTCGTCATCGAGCAGTTCCCGGAGCGGGCGGAGCACGTCTACACGCTGAAAGAGTATGTACTCGACGATCAGGAAGCCCTCGATAAAATCGATGAGCTGCGCGATCATCTCGCCCAGATCGAAATGAAGCGTGCTGCTTTTGTAGCTGACAATCAGTCGGCTGTGGATAAATACAATCATGAAAAAGCGATGCAGTCCGATAAGCAGAAGAAGATGGAAGAAGAACTGCTTCAGGCGCTTGAACCGCACCAACGTGCGATCGACCGTCTCGAATGGGATCTGCCGTCGATGGACGTCCGCGACCCGTTCGGCGGAGACGAAGCGATTTACAATGCGACGTATGAAGAGATTGAAGAAGCAGTCGATAAACTAATCAAAAAGCTAGCGCAAAAGGAGACGTGACAAACGTGAAAATTGTAGTTGGATCTGACCACGCAGGATACGCATTGAAGGAACAGCTCGTGCCGGTGATTGAAGAGCTCGGGCATGAAGTGAAGGATGTCGGCAATCATTCTGCTGATTCCGTAGACTATGCCGATTACGGCATTCCGGCTGCGGAAATGGTCGCCTCCGGAGAAGCGGACCGCGGCATTATTATTTGCGGAACGGGAATCGGTATGTCGATTTCGGCGAACAAAGTGAAGGGGATCCGCTGTGCGCTCGTGCACGACTTGTTTTCTGCAAAAGCAACGCGCGAGCACAATGACACGAACGTACTGGCGATGGGAGAGCGCGTCGTCGGACCAGGGATCGCTCAGGAAATCGTTAAAGTCTGGCTCTCTACGGAATTTGAAGGCGGCCGCCACGAGCGGCGCGTCGAGAAGATGATGAAATACGAAAACCGTTAGGAGGGGATCGGCCGTGGAAGAAAAGCTGAAGCATGACGTCACGCTGGCACTGGAAGAACTGCAACAGCAGGCAGAGCTTAAGCCCGGCCAGCTGCTGGTCGTTGGAACGAGTACGAGTGAAGTGCGCGGAAAAAAGATTGGCAAAGCTGGAACAACAGACGTAGCGCGTGAGCTGTGGGACGCTTTTTCGGCATTTCAGACAAAGTACGGCGTTCACCTCGTGTTTCAAGGCTGCGAGCACATCAACCGTGCTCTCACACTCGAAGCAGAGGCAGCGGAGCGGTACCGCCTCGATCCGGTTACTGTCGTTCCGGTACCCGAAGCAGGCGGCTCCATGGCCGCCCTTGCGTATGAGAAGATGAAGGAACCGGTCGTCGTCGAAGGAGTCCGCGCTCACGCAGGCATCGATATAGGCGATACGTTTATCGGTATGCATTTAAAGGAAGTTGCCGTGCCGGTGCGCACCTCGGTAACCTCGATCGGGGAAGCCCACGTCACGTTTGCGCGCACCCGCCCGAAGCTGATTGGCGGGGCACGCGCCTCTTATCAATAAGCAGCACCCCCTCAAGTGAAAACGACTTGAGGGGGTTTGTTTTATGCCTGAAAACAATCGCAATCATACTGTTAATTCTAAATAAGAACATACGTTCCTGTTTGCGGATGCAAAACGACGATGCACATTTTTTAGCTGTGCGGTAGAATAAGGAAATAAACGACTATTTCCCGGGAAATGATGACGGGGAGAGGAGAACGTTATGGCTGAGCTTCACTTTATTCCACGTGCCGGTGCAGGACGAAGGCTGCCGGAGCTGACGGTTCCGCTGCAAAACGGAGCGATCACCGCCTGCCACGCCGCAAGCGAACATCAGCTGGAGCTGATTCAGGCAATCGTGTCGAAAGAAGCAGTGTTAAACGAGAGAGAATCCGAGATACCTGCCGGAAAAACGTCGCTTATGCTGCGTGAGGAAGGGCTGTACCCGAAGCTCACGGTAAAAGATCAGCTCACCTTCTATAAACGGCTGCATCAGTCCGATCTCCCAGTGAAAGCAGCAGCTGAAGCAATGCAGCTGCTCGACTGCTACCGGGAACGAATTGACCGGCTTTCCTATTCCGTACAGCGCCGCATTTGTGCGTCGAAAATGCTGTTTCAGCAGGCTTCGGTCTATATTAT
Source organism: Alkalicoccus luteus (assembly GCF_012034335.1). Lineage (GTDB taxonomy): Bacteria > Bacillota > Bacilli > Bacillales > Salisediminibacteriaceae > Alkalicoccus > Alkalicoccus luteus_A. Next base: position 54,126 of record NZ_JAATHJ010000008.1, read on the forward strand.
AGAAGAAATGGAGCAAAACGTAGATACGGAATCTAGAAAAATCATCCGCGCGCAGCTGCGAAAGCTGGCCGATAGCGGGAGTGCGGTGCTGCTGCTCACTTCTGTCATGGAAAGTGCCGTTACCGCGGCGGATACGATTTACAGGCTGAATGAACTGGAATTGAAAGAAGTACCGATCGATACCGGCGATCAGGAGAGTGACGACCCTGCAGAGGAAGTCCGCTTCTCTAAAATTCCGGCAAAGCTCGAGGATAAGATGGTTTTGTTTGATCCGCCGGAAATTGACTATATCGAAAGCCGGGACAGCCGCTCGTACATATGCATTAATAACGAAGCCTATCCGTGCGCCTATACCCTGCAGGAACTCGAGGAAAAACTTAAGTCATTCGGCTTTTTCCGCTGCCACCGTTCCTACATCGTGAACCTGCAGAAAGTCCGAGAAGTGATCACGTGGACGCGCAACAGCTACAGTCTGCAGCTCGCGAACAAAGTGAAAACGGAAGTGCCGCTTTCCAAGCAGAAACTCGACGAACTGCGCGCGGTTTTCGGCCTGTGATTTGCTCATGTCAGCCTGCGGGCTGCTCTGTTCAGCGGCTTTTTACTGCAGCAGCACCGCTTTCCTTTTACGCTGAAAGCATCAACCAGCCAAGGAGGAAATGCACATGAGTATCATTTACATGCATCAGGTCAGCAAATACTTCGGGCAGGAAAAAGCGCTCGACGGACTGGATGTAGAGATTGGAAGCGGTGAAATTTACGGCTTTCTCGGACCGAGCGGAGCCGGAAAGACGACGACCATTCATCTGTTAACTGGACAAATGCCAATTACGGACGGGGAAGCAGAAGTATTCGGAAAGCCGGCGCTGCAAATGAAGCGGCGGGAAAATTTACAGCGGATCGGAATCATGACGGAGGCGAGCGGTCTCTACCAGCGGCTGACGGTGCAGGAAAACCTGGCGCTGTTTGCAAAGCTGTACGGCGTCAAACAGCCAAAAAAGCGGATCGATGAGGTGCTGGAGCTGACTGGAATGCAGGGGGATCATAAGAAGCTGGCCTCCAAGCTTTCGAAAGGCATGACGCAGCGGGTGCTGTTTGCACGAGCTGTGCTGCACGAACCGGAGCTGTTGTTTCTCGATGAACCGACTGCGGCGCTCGACCCCGCAAGCTCAAGCCGGATTCACCGCGGACTGAAGGAAATGAGGGAGCGAGGAACGACGATCTTTTTAACGACGCACGACATGCAGGAAGCGGAAACGCTCTGCGACCGTGTTGCCTTTCTGGATGACGGACGGGTGCAGCTGAGCGACAAGCCGAAGCTGCTTCGTCAGGCGTACGCCGATGGCACGATCTCTGTCGAACTGAAGGACGGCTCGGCTTACAGCCTGCAGCAGACGAAGGATGATGCGGCAAAGCTTGCCGACTGGATCGGCAGCGGCCGGGTGGCTGAAGTAAAAACGAATCTGCCCACGCTCGGAGACATTTTTATTCAAACAACGGGGAGGGAGCTCGTATGAATTTTTCCATCGTCAGAACCTACTCCATCGCTGCAAAGGACATGAAGGAGCTCTCCAAGAACATGTTCGTGCTGACAACAGCCGTGATGCCATTTCTCTTTGCCCTCATGTTTGGACGCCAGGACGATATTCCCCTTGTCGTGCATTACCTCGTCATTAACCTGACGTTTGCTTCGGTCACCTGCTTTGTTCAGACGGCGCTGATCGCCGAAGAAAAAGAAAAGAAGACGCTGCGTTCTCTCATGCTTTCGCCTGCGACGTCCACGGAGATTTTAACGGGAAAAAGCGCGGTAGCTGCCGCATTGACTGCGGCCACGCTCGTCATCTGTATGCAGATCACCGGCTATGTGCCGGAAGGAGTGTACGTGTACGCCGGTCTTGCGATTTCACTCGTGTTCTATTTAATGGTCGGTCTGCTGCTCGGCCTGCTCGCCCGGACGCTCGTGGAAGCATCCGTCCTGATTCTGCCGGTTATTTTCATCCTCGGAATGGGCGGCTTGTTCATCGAGTTTTTCCAACAGTATGACATCGCCGCCTGGCTGGAATACTTACCGAACTTTCAGCTGGAATACATTGCGGCCGCCGTCGGCCGGGGAGGCGGCCTCGCTGACGTATCCGGATACCTGCTTGTCATTACGGGTTGGACTGTTGCAGCAGCTGTACTGACGGTCGCTGTCTACCGGAAGCGGACATTCATCGAGGAGTAGACAAAAAACGAATGTTTGAGTTAGAAGAGCGAATAGACATCCGTCTTTTCGCTTCTTTTTTGCGTGTGATATCACCTGAGAAGCGATATTTTTGCGGAAAAACAGAATGAAAGCGTGTTCATTTGTCCGACGAGTGTAAATTCCTTTGCTTATTTCAGTTGCAGGCGTTAAAATGAAGGGCAGTATGAAGCTAATTACGAAGAGCTTAGGGAGGGTCCATGTATAATGACAACGATTGATAAGCAGGCACTTAGTCATGTAAAGGCACAGGACGCGGAACTTTTTGAGGCAATGGAGCTGGAATTGAAGCGTCAGCGCGATAACATCGAGCTGATCGCATCCGAGAACTTTGTATCACGTGCAGTGATGGAGGCGCAGGGATCTGTGCTGACTAACAAATATGCAGAAGGATATCCGGCAAAGCGCTACTACGGCGGCTGTGAGCACGTGGATACGGTGGAGAACATCGCACGCGACCGCGCCAAGCAGCTGTTTGGTGCAGAATACGCCAACGTGCAGCCGCACTCCGGTGCCCAGGCGAACATGGCTGTTTACTTTGCCTTTCTTGAGCACGGCGACAAAGTGCTCGGCATGGACCTGAACCACGGCGGACACTTGACGCACGGCAGCCCGGTTAACTTCAGTGGAAAGCAGTATGAGTTTGTCGGCTACGGCGTCGAGCCGGACACCGGTAAAATCAACTACGATACGGTGCGCGAGCTGGCGAAAGAGCACAAGCCGAAGATGATCGTTGCCGGTGCAAGCGCCTATCCGCGTGAAATTGACTTCAGCGTGTTTAAAGAAATCGCAGACGAAGTCGATGCTTACCTGATGGTCGACATGGCCCACATCGCAGGACTTGTGGCAACTGGTGACCACATGAACCCGGTGCCGTATGCGGACTTTGTGACGACGACAACGCACAAAACCCTTCGCGGACCCCGAGGCGGCATGATTCTTGCGAAAGAAGAGTACGGCAAGAAGCTCGATAAAGCGATTTTCCCTGGACTGCAGGGCGGACCGCTCATGCACGTGATCAGCGCGAAGGCTGTCGCATTCGGGGAAGCGCTTCGTGATGACTTTAAAACGTATTCCCAGCAAGTGAAGAAAAACGCGGTGGCACTAGGCAAAGCGCTCACGGACAACGGGATTGATCTCGTTTCCGGAGGCACTGACAACCACCTTGTCCTGCTCGATCTGCGCAGCTTGAACCTGACAGGAAAAGTAGCAGAAAAAGCACTTGATGAAGTCGCGGTAACGACTAACAAAAACGCAATTCCATTCGATCCGGAGAGCCCGTTTGTCACAAGCGGTATTCGAATCGGTACTGCAGCGGTTACCTCCCGTGGCTTCAAAGAGCAGGAGCTGACAGAAGTGGGCGAAATCATCGCTTCTGTACTGAAGGATCCGGAAAACGAAGCAGTGCTCAAGGACGCACGCAGCCGCGTGGCGAAGCTGACTGCTGCCTTCCCAATGTACGAAGACGAATAGGCGCGAAGCCCTGTTTTGGGGCTGTCCATCCATTGCGGAGGGCGGCCCCTTTTTGCGGGCAGAAAGAGAAAAAACGGCTTCGGGCGCGCTGCGTAAAGCATAATGATCTGGCGTGCCTGCGTCGTCCTGCCATTCCTGCCGGCTAAATCCCGTCTTGCAGAGAGGGGCCTGGTACGGTAGAATACGCAAAGGAAACGAAGCTGAGGAGCGTGATAGTGATGGCAAAAGTATACGTGTTCGACCACCCGCTGATTCAACATAAACTTTCTTACATCCGTAACGAAAAAACAGGCACGAAGGAGTTTCGCGAGCTGACGAATGAGATCGCCGGTCTGATGGCGTTCGAAATCACCCGTGAGCTGCCGCTGCAGGAAGTGCAGGTTCAGACGCCTGTCGCTGAAGCAACGTGCCATACGATTGCCGGAAAGAAGCTCGGCATCGTGCCGATTCTCCGCGCCGGTCTCGGCATGGTGGACGGCATGCTGGAACTTATTCCAGCTGCTAAAGTCGGCCACGTCGGTCTTTACCGTGATCCGGAAACACTGAAGCCCGTCGAATATTACGTGAAGCTTCCGAAAGACACGAGCGAGCGTGACTTCATCGTCGTCGACCCGATGCTGGCTACAGGCGGGTCTGCCATTGAAGCGATCAACGTCATGAAAAAGCGCGGCGCTCAAAACATCAAGCTCATGTGTCTCGTCGCTGCACCAGAAGGCGTCGAAGCAATGAAGGAAGCCCACCCTGACGTCGATATCTTCCTCGCAGCGCTTGATGAAAAGCTGAATGAAAAAGGCTATATTGTTCCAGGTCTCGGCGACGCCGGCGACCGCTTGTTCGGAACAAAGTAAAAGTCGCAAGGCAGAAGCTCTGTACGAGGGCTTCTGCTTTTTTTTGACAGGAGAAACGGTTAATCAAAGTGTTCAACTTTTCCTGGCAAATCATTAACCTTGCGTGTGAAAGCTTCAACTTTCCCTTTGAAAGCTTTATCATTGGCAGGTAACTGTTTACGAGCATCAACTTAAGACTGTTATAACGAAAAAAGCATCATTTGCTCCCGGCAAATGATTAACTTCGGCATGCAAGCGTTCAACTTTTTCTGCGCCGCCAACATGAGCGACTGCTGCTGCGTCCACAAACCGTGTTCTTCTTCCAAAAAGCACTTTACATACCCTCTTTGCTAAATCGTAAACGACATTTCCGCTCATTTACCGAATGGATTTTCCTGTAAGCGGACAAACTTCCTGCTATCACAGGCGGAGAGCCTGATTCTTCACAAAAAATTCACATTTAATTTTCTCCCACATATAAAAGACATTTTTCACAATCTTATGTATAATAGGAGGCGTGCGAAAAAGGTTAAGGACGGAATCCGGTGGGTTCTGAAGAGGCGGTCGGACATTGCACAAGCCCTTGATACGTCGGCGTTGTTGACGTTTTCACTGTATTGACAGACAGGGGGGCGTGTTGTACGATGACTAAGGGTATCGGGTGAACAACCCATTTTTTGTGAGCGGGGAGTCATGCGGTATGCCGAACGAGCCAAAGCGATCACCTTATCGATCCGTTTTGAAAGCCTTTGCGCTTATGTCGACGATATCTTCCTACATTATAGGAGCGGTATTGTTAGGTGTCTTTGGTGGCAGATGGCTTGATCAATGGCTAGGGACCGGCAGCGTATTTCTGATCACCCTGCTTCTGGCGGGACTGATCACAGCGATGTACGGCATTTACACCACAGTGATGAGATTTACGGAGGACAACGATGACCATGATGTATAACCTTGCCAGACGCTACACAATTTACACGGCGGTTATCATCGTCCTGTTGCTCATGACTGCTGCGGTGACGTCGTTTTCGACGTTTTTCCTTGGAATGGCATTCGGCACGGCAGTAAGCCTGTTGAATCTCATCAGTACATATTTCCAGACGAAGCGGGTTCTTGATTCGCACGCTTCGGGCAGGTACAGGTTTTCTATCGGAACGCTCGGCAGGATGGTTGGTGTCATCATCGCATTAGTTATTGCGCAAGCTTTTCCCCAGTATTTCGATATGATTGGTGTAATTGCAGGCCTCGCAGTTACGTATGTCATTCTTCTGATTGATCCCATTTTCCAAAAAAAACATTTCCAGTAGTGCGGCTTTTGCAAAGCGGAACCGTCTGAAATGCATCAAAGAGAGGTGAATTTACGATTGGATAATCAATTCTTAACGGTCGATCTGTTTGGTATTCCATGGATGACGGTCAACGTGCCGAACATTCTGCTGATTACCGCAGCGATGGCCATCGTCTTTTTCGTCGTATTCTTTATGACACGACGCATTGAGATGTATCCGACCGGCGCGCAGAATGCCATTGAGTATCTCGTGCAGTTTATCAAAAACATCATCAGCAGTACGATGGACTGGGAACGCGGCAAAAATTTCTTTATGCTGGGCATCACGCTCATCCTTTACGTGTTCGTAGCGAACATGATGGGTGTTCCGTTTGAGCTTGCGACTGCCGGAGAGCACTACGTCTGGTGGAATTCCCCGACATCAAATCCGGTTCTGACCCTTTCACTGGCCCTGTTCGTAATTCTGCTTACGCATTATTACGGCATTAAGCTGAAAGGACCGAAAGAATACGGGAAGGATTACCTCCGTCCCGTCGGCTTCTTATTACCATTTAAGCTGATTGAGGAGTTTTCCAACACGGTCACGCTTGGTATGCGACTTTTCGCAAACATTTATGCGAAAGAAGTTATCATCGTCATGCTCGTCGGCCTTGGTACGTCAAGTTTGTTCTGGGTGTTCGGTGCGTTTCTGCCGCTCGTTATTTTCCAGGCATTCAGTGTCTTTATTGGTTCCCTTCAGGCCTTCATCTTTGTCATGCTGACGATGGTGTACATGGCTCACAAAGTAAACGAGGAACACTAATTTTCGTGAATAATGACCCTGCAAGGGCGTATTCTTCATACATCTATCACACATAATTCTAAGGAGGATTTTCAGAATGATTGAAATTGGTCTTATTGGTATTGGTATTGGTCTAGCAGCTGGACTTGCAGCTATCGCAGGTGGTATCGGGGTTGCTATCGTTGTTGCAAACACGCTTCAGGGTGTTACTCGTCAGCCTGAGCTCCGCGGTCCGCTTCAGACAGTTATGTTCATTGGTATCCCGCTCGTAGAGGCCCTTCCGATCTTTGCGATCGTTATCTCCTTCCTGCTCCTTGGTCAAATGTAGGTTTAACACATTCAATCTGGCGGAGAAGTTTTAACTCGCTTCGCCATTCCTTATGTAGATAGAGGGATCCAGCGCGTCTGGATTCCCTTTTCCCACAAGACAGCTTAGGAAAAAGGAGGCGACCCTGTTGTTTGATATCAATGAAATTGAATGGATTAATGCGCTTTATCAAATAGCAGCATTTTTCGTTCTGCTTCTCCTGCTAAAGAAATTTGCCTTCGGTCCTGTTATGGGAATGATGGAAAAGCGGGAAAAACATGTAGCTGACCAGATCGCTACGGCAGAAAAGAACCGCGAAGAGTCTGAAAAGTACCTGCAGGAGCAGCGTGACGCCATTCAGACAGCGCGTGAAGAAGCGAAAGAAATCGTGGAAAACGCGAAGAAATCAAGTGAAAACCAGGCTGCGGACATCATGCAGAACGCACGCCGTGAATCAGAACGAATGAAAGAAAACGCGAAACAGGAAATCAACACAGAAAAAGCACAGGCTATCTCCGCGCTTCGTGAGCAAGTTTCCACCCTGTCTGTCCTTGTCGCATCCAAGGTAATCGAGAAAGAACTGGATGAACGGGAACAGGAGAAACTCATTCAGGAAACACTTAAAGAAGTTGGCGAAGACCTATGATGAGACATCCAATCGGTGTGCGTTATGCCACTGCGCTGTTTGAACTGGCGCAGGAGCAGGGGACGCTGGACACGACTCTGGAAGATCTTGATACCGTAGCACAGGTTACGCAGGACACGAACCTTCTTGACGAAGTGTTCCGCCATCCAAAGATGACGAACATCCGTAAAAAAGAGATCCTCGACCAGGCCTTTTCCGGCAAAGTCAGCCAGCAGGTAGTGAACCTGCTGAAGGTTCTCGTGGACAACCAGCGCGAATCGCTGTTTTCAGCCATTGCGGACAACTTCAAGGCGCTTACATATGAAGCGCAGGGCGTTGCCGAAGCGGTCGTACATTCAGCAAAGCCGCTCAGTGAAGCTGAAAAGAACGCAGTTGCAGACGTATTTGCAAAGCGTTCCGGCAAGCAGAAGCTGACGATCCATAACATTACGGACAAAGACGTCATCGGCGGGCTGCGCGTACGCATCGGAGATACTGTGTATGATGGCACTGTCGCGAATCAGCTTGCACGCATTCATGAACGCATGACTGCAGGCATCAGTAGATAGGGGTGAACGATATATGAGCATCAGAGCCGATGAAATCAGTTCGCTGCTGAAGCAGCAGATTGCAGGCTATGAATCTGAAATGGAAGTAAATGATGTCGGTACCGTCATCCGTGTCGGGGACGGGATCGCCGTTGCTCACGGCCTGGAGAACGTTATGGCCGGAGAACTGCTCGAGTTTTCCAATGGTGTCATGGGTATGGCCCAGAACCTCGAGGAGAACAACGTAGGTATTATCATTCTCGGACCGTATGTTGATATTCGTGAAGGAGACGAAGTCAAACGTACAGGACGAATCATGGAAGTACCGGTAGGGGAAGAGCTCCTCGGACGCGTTGTAAACCCGCTCGGTCAGCCGCTTGACGGCAAAGGCCCGGTAGCAACATCTAAAACACGTCCGATTGAAAGCGCTGCTCCTGGTGTTATGGACCGTAAGTCTGTACATGAGCCGCTTCAGACGGGCGTAAAAGCAATCGATTCCCTCATTCCGATCGGCCGCGGCCAGCGTGAGCTGATCATCGGGGACCGTCAGACTGGTAAAACAGCGATTGCCATGGATACGATCATCAACCAGAAAGAAGAGGACATGATCTGTATTTATGTCGCAATTGGTCAGAAGGAATCAACGGTTGCAGGCGTGGTAGAAACACTTCGCCAGCACGGCGCACTCGATTACACGATCGTCGTCACAGCAAGTGCTTCCCAGCCGGCACCGCTTCTTTACCTCGCGCCGTACGCCGGGGTTTCCATGGGTGAAGAATTCATGTACAACGGCAAGCACGTGCTTGTTATTTACGATGACCTCACGAAGCAGGCAGCAGCCTACCGTGAGCTTTCCCTCCTGCTCCGCCGCCCGCCGGGTCGTGAAGCATTCCCAGGGGACGTTTTCTATCTTCACTCTCGTCTGCTTGAGCGTGCTGCAAAGCTCAGCGACGACAAAGGAGCAGGCTCTCTGACTGCACTGCCGTTCATTGAAACACAGGCAGGCGATATCGGAGCCTACATTCCGACAAACGTGATCTCGATCACGGACGGTCAGATCTTCCTGCAGTCCAACCTCTTCTTCTCCGGGGTACGCCCGGCCGTTGACGCAGGTCTTTCCGTTTCACGTGTAGGTGGTTCCGCCCAGATTAAGGCGATGAAGAAGGTAGCCGGTACACTCCGTCTCGACCTTGCCTCTTACCGTGAGCTTGAAGCTTTCGCTCAGTTCGGTTCCGACCTCGATGCCTCGACAAAGTCGAAGCTCGACCGCGGTGCCCGTACGGTAGAAGTGCTCAAGCAGGGCCTCAACCAGCCGCTTCCGGTTGAAAAGCAGGTCTTCATTCTATTCGCACTGACGCGAGGACATCTCGACGACATCGAGGTGGAAGATGTACGCCGCTTTGAAGCGGAGCTGTACACGTTCCTCGAGCACAATAAAAAAGATCTTCTGTCTCACATCAAGGACACCGGCGCGCTCGCAGATGACGAAGCGATGACAGGTGCGATTGACGAATTCAAGAAGACGTTCCAGTCCTCAAACTAATGTAAAGACAGCGGGGGAGGCATTCCTCCCCGGCTTTTCCGCAGTAAAGGTGGTGAAGAACGTTGGCATCTCTGAAGGATATTAAAACACGGATCGGCTCCACGAAAAAGACGAAGCAGATTACGAAAGCCATGGAAATGGTCTCCGCTGCCAAGCTTAATCGTGCCCAGGGGAAAGCTGAACAGTTTCAGCCGTACCAGTCGAAAATCCGTGAGGTAGTCGCAAGCATCGCCAAGGGCTCCGAAGACGTGTCCCACCCGATGCTTCAGGAGAGACAGGAAATCCGCAAAACCGGCTACATTGTCATCACGTCCGACCGCGGACTTTGCGGCGCGTACAACAGCGGACTTCTCCGTGAAACGTACCAGCTGATCCAGGAGCGTCATAACTCCGAGGATGAGTACGGTCTCGTTGTCATCGGAAAAGTCGGCCGCGACTTCTTTAAGAAGCGCAACATGCCGATTGTCCAGGAAATCGTCGGTCTCGCTGACCAGCCGGAATATGCGGAGATTAAAAATATAGCGGAAACAACGGTGCAGATGTTTACCGATGAAGTGTTTGACGAAGTGTTCATTCACTACAACCACTTTATCAGTGCGATCAGCCAGAAGGTAACAGAAGCGAAGCTGCTTCCGCTGACAAGCCTTGTAGAGGAGGCTGAGGAGCCGAAAGAGGAATCTTCCGGACGCCTTTCCTACCTGTACGAGCCGGATGCCGAAACGATTCTCGAAAAGCTGCTCCCGCACTACGCAGAAAGCCTGATTTACGGCTCCCTGCTTGATGCAAAGGCCAGTGAGTTCGGCGCCCGAATGTCCGCAATGCGCTCTGCAACGGATAACGCAGACAACCGCATCAGCGAACTGACACTCAGCTACAACCGCGCCCGTCAGGCAGCGATCACGCAGGAAATCAACGAGATCGTCGGCGGAGCCGCAGCACAAAGCTAAGACAGCTAAGGTGGAGGAGGAAAGACCATGATGAAAGGACGCGTCACGCAGGTTACCGGTCCGGTAGTAGACGTTCAGTTTGAACGAGGCCACCTGCCTGAAATTTATAACGCCATCACGATTTCCGAGCAGGCGCAGACAGAAGGCGAAGTCAGCATTGAACTGACGCTGGAAGTTGCGCTGCACCTCGGAGACGATACAGTCCGCACGGTTGCGATGTCCTCTACAGACGGACTCGTCCGCGGAACAGAAGTACTCGACACGGGAAGAGCCATTTCCGTACCAGTCGGGGACGCTACGCTCGGCCGCGTCTTCAACGTACTCGGTGAAAACATCGACCTCGATGAAGAAATCGCAGCAGACGTACCGCGCAACCCGATTCACCGTCAAGCTCCTGCTTACGATGAGCTACAGACGGAAACGGTAATTCTTGAAACAGGTATCAAAGTCGTTGACCTGCTTGCCCCATACGTAAAGGGTGGTAAGATCGGTCTGTTCGGCGGTGCCGGAGTAGGGAAGACCGTTCTGATCCAGGAGCTTATCAACAACATCGCTCAGGAGCACGAAGGTATTTCCGTATTTGCCGGCGTAGGGGAGCGTACCCGTGAAGGGAACGACCTCTACTTCGAAATGAAGGATTCCGGCGTTATCAACCAGACGGCGATGGTTTTCGGCCAGATGAACGAGCCGCCGGGTGCACGTATGCGTGTAGCCCTGACCGGTCTCACAATGGCAGAGCATTTCCGTGATAACGAAGGAAAAGACGTACTGCTCTTTATCGACAACATCTTCCGCTTTACTCAAGCCGGTATGGAAGTATCCGCCCTCCTTGGACGTATGCCTTCCGCGGTAGGGTATCAGCCGACACTCTCTACGGAGATGGGTCAGCTGCAGGAGCGAATCACGTCGACGAAGAAAGGTTCTGTTACATCGATCCAGGCGATCTACGTCCCTGCCGATGACTACACAGACCCTGCACCAGCAACGACGTTCGCACACCTTGATGCAACGACGAACCTGGAGCGTAAGCTTTCCGAGATGGGTATTTACCCGGCGGTGGATCCACTCGCATCGACGTCCCGAGCACTTTCCCCGGAAATCGTCGGCGACGAGCACTATGCGGTGGCACGTGAAGTTCAGGAAACGCTGCAAAAGTACAAGGAGCTTCAGGATATTATCGCAATCCTCGGTATGGACGAGCTGTCTGAAGAAGACAAGCTGACTGTATCCCGTGCGCGCCGTATCCAGTTCTTCCTGTCGCAGAACTTCCACGTAGCCGAGCAGTTCACCGGGCAGAAAGGTTCTTACGTACCGGTTAAAGAAACAATTAAAGGCTTCCAGGAAATCCTCGAAGGTAAGTATGACGATATTCCGGAAGATGCCTTCCGTCTCGTCGGCCGTATCGAAGAGGTTGTCGAAAAAGCGAAGCAGATGTCCTAATACACGGCCTCACGTCCGGCACGAGCTGCCGGCACGATGCCATCAGCAAATCGAAGCGCCCGCTTCTGCTTAACGGCAGAAGGCGGCCTTTCGAGAAGGAGGGTGACCGGTGAGTACGATGCAAGCGAACGTCGTCACTCCAGACGGCACCGTATTTGACGGAGAAGTGAACATGATCAGCGTGAGAACGATCGAAGGCGAGCTCGGCATCCTGCCGCGCCACCTTCCGCTCGTGACTCCGCTCGATATCGGACCAGTCCGCCTCAAGCAGGATGGCAAGGTCCAGCTCATCGCACTGAGCGGCGGCTTCATGGAAGTCCGCGGCGATGAGGTCAACGTGCTTGCTGAATCCGCAGAGCTGCCGTCTGACATTGATATTACCCGGGCCCGCGCCGCGAAGGAACGCGCCGAGCGCCGACTCCAAGAGGCGAAAAAGGAAAACATTGATTTCCGCCGCGCCGAGCTGGCATTAAAGCGCGCGTTGAACCGACTCGACGTCGCCCAGGGTTAAAAAGAAGACCGGACGCCTTACCAGGTGTCCGGTTTTTTAGGCTGTTGAAAAAGTCTATTAGCTGCCATGTTTATTCGTTTAGTTGTATTTCCTCTCTGTTTACCGGAGGAAACTTGCCGTGGGCTGGTCTTCAGCTATTTCTCAGGGTGACCCTCGTATGCGTTGATGCCGTTAGCAGATCTGAACGGCACGGAATCTTCAGGCTGCGCGGCTTCCACGGGCACGCCGGACACATCGGGAAAACGGCTCTGATTCTTAGAGAATAATGTCATAATAGGCAGACGCGACTATTTTATAACTTTTATCATGAATTCTGGGAAGTACTAGCACTCCTATTCAACATCGAAACGTCTCATTAGGAAGGTTCTATCTGTATGGAAGCCGATTGTGCAGTCATAACCAGGCATTTGAAACGCACAGCCAGCTGCCGACATCGAAGGACCTCGACTCCTGGAGGATCAGAACGTGGCGAAGATCCAGCGCTTCCGAAAGCAGGAGGAAGCGGTTAGCGTGTGCCCGTTCCCTCCGGAAAGCGAGTGTCCGCAGATACAGGCAGATTCAACGTTATTCACCTATAATCATGCTATCAACACTCTGAAAACCGGACGCCTTACCAGGTGTCCGGTTTTTTCTATGCGCTGGGATATGATAACTTGCCCTGGAGAATGATAACTTCATGAGAGGAAATGAAAAGATTTTCTGTATAGCGAACGCCGAATGATAACCGTAATACGTTTCCCGTCCAGATTGAAAAGTTTGAGCCTCCAAATGATAAGATTACAGCTCCGTTTAATAAGTTCAACGCCGGAAATAATAACTTTCCGGCAAAGCAGCGGGCGCTGAGATTCGCCAGAAGAATAACCGCTGACCGTCCCCTTCCCCTGTGAAAGAAAATATTCCAAACTTCCCGTAAAATATCCGATAAAGTGAAACGTCTCGAACCATAACTCGTCTAATGAGATGCAGAATCAGGATGAAACGCTTCCTTTGCCTCATACAGCGGCTTCTTTCAGCAAATATTACATTTTAATAACAAAAAGAGGGTTAAATTTGCTGGAAATAGTGAATGAGAGTATTAAGTGCTTTTTAGGCAAAATAGCGCTGTTTTCTGGCTTTTCTGTGCAACTATCAGCAAAATTGGTAAATGTGTCCGAAAATCGTTCCAAATACCTAGCATTTTCTCGCGATTTATGCTTATAAGCGGTTTTCGCCAAGACATTTTTTCGTTATGATAGAGGTTGTGCCAGTCTGGGGTTCGTGCAGACTTTCACAAGAAAACGCACAGCAGAGCGTATTCGGAGGGTATGAGATGATGTTTGAATCACTGGGACAGCAGTCACTGTTCAGCATTTTAATCAGTCTGATGGTGCTTGTCATCGTCTGGTGGTGTATCCAGTCCTTTCGATTTGATGTGTTTGTCAAAGATCCTGACGGGATCAAAGTGAAAACATTGATGATTCTTACGACGCTTGCACTGACCCATCTGGTAACCGGATTTATTCTGAACTACCTGAACTGGGCAACATCCCTGCGCTATATGTTTTGACCGGCCGACTTGAGACCCGTACATATAAACGTACGGCACCATCATGAACCGGGGAGCATGCCGGCTGCATCAGCTACTATGATGCCGGAACAATGCATTGTTGTACAGGGGTACAGCATTGCTCAAACAACGCGCAGAAAAAAATCAGCTTTAAAATGAACCAGACACTGTCTTTAAACGTTGTAATTAATAAGAAGCGACACGACTACCAGTTGTAAAACGCAACATGGATACGGAGGGGAAAGCATTGGAAAAAATTATTGTACAAGGCGGCCAGCGTCTGAGCGGTTCCGTGCGAATTGAAGGAGCCAAAAACGCTGTACTGCCGGTTATCGCAGCATCCATTCTTGCCAGCAAGGGAACGAGCAACATTTACGACGTTCCGGCACTTGCAGATGTGTATACGATCAGTGAGGTGCTCCGCAATCTGAACGCTGATGTCGACTATAATGGAACGAACCACATTCAGGTAAACGCAGAACGCGACCTCGCAGTGGAAGCACCGTTTGAATACGTGCGGAAAATGCGCGCATCCTTTCTCGTTATGGGGCCGCTTCTCGCACGTGAAGGCCACGCCCGCATTGCACTTCCAGGCGGATGCGCAATCGGATCCCGTCCAATTGACCAGCATCTGAAAGGCTTCGAAGCAATGGGAGCGGAAGTGGAAATCGGCAATGGTTTCATTGAAGCGAAAGTGGACGGACGACTCAAAGGCGACAAAGTGTACCTTGACTTCCCCAGCGTTGGCGCAACGGAAAACATCATGATGGCAGCTTCTATGGCTGAGGGCACGACGATCATTGAAAACGCAGCAGAAGAGCCGGAAATTGTCTGCCTTGCGACGTACCTGAACGCGATGGGAGCAAAGGTTCGCGGTGCAGGAACAGGCACGATCCGGATTGACGGGGTAGAAGAACTTCACGGAGCGAATCATACGATCATTCCGGACCGTATCGAAGCAGGAACGTACATGGCAGCCGCTGCTATCACAGGCGGCAACGTGCTGATCGAAAACGTTCTGCCGGAACACCTTCGTCCGGTCATTGCAAAGATGACAGAGATGGGGGTTCACATCGAAGAAGAAGGAACCGGTCTTCGCGTGATCGGACCGGATAAGCTGAAGGCAGTCGACATTAAAACAATGCCGCATCCGGGCTTCCCGACTGATATGCAGTCGCAGATGATGGCGATGATGCTGATCGCAGAAGGCAACAGCGTGATCACGGAAACGGTATTTGAGAACCGCTTCATGCACGTGGAAGAATTCCGCCGCATGAACGGAGATATTAAAATCGAAGGCCGTACGTCAATCGTAAACGGACCGGTTGCGCTGCAGGGAGCAGAAGTAGCCTCTACGGACCTCCGCGCAGGTGCTGCACTCGTTCTCACAGGTTTGGTCGCAGAAGGCCGGACGCGCGTGACGGAGCTGAAGCATATCGACCGCGGCTACGTTGGCTTTACGGAAAAGCTTCTCGCTCTCGGTGCAGACATTGAACGAGTGGGAGACATGGAAGAAGTACAGGAAGAAGCAGCGGCTACGGTTGAAGCGTCAGAGGAAACGGTCAGTTTTAAGGCGTAATATCATTCATACCGCACTTATTCTTTAGAGCCCGGGCCAGGTGCCCGGGCTTTTCATTTCCCCGGAAATATTGCCAGGAACAGCACAAAAAGAGCCAGACGAGGTGCATCACCTCCGTCTGGCTTCTTTTTCGTGCGTTTACATGCGATCCTGCAGCTTTTTCGCGATGTCATAGAAATAATCAACGTCATAGCCTGGTGCGAATTCTTCTGTCTTCGCTTCGAAGTCCGGCTTTTCGCCACCCTCCGGCATGCCAATTTCCACTTCCAGCGGCTTGCCGTCATCCGGATGGTTCCCGACCCAGATTTTATCGATGTCGCGGTAGTCATCCGGGCTGAACGTAAACAGCTTACGATGAAGTCCCTGCATTTCAAATGCCTCGGCTTCTGCATATTTACTGTTGTCGAGATCCGGGATCGGCATCATCTTCTTCACGTCTACGCCGGTCAGCTCTTCAAGGGCTTTTGCGTAAGCGAGCGTATGCACACCGCCGCGTACGAGCAGGTAGCCAATCATTTCCCGCGCGACCGGGTGGCTCGTCATCTCATACACGCGCATTTTATGTGTACGGGCTCCGCACTCCAGGAAGAAGTTGTGGAGAAGGTCCAGCACGAGCGTGCCGCTGTTAAATACGTAGTCACCCTGCCAGGGAATGTTCATGGAGTTTCCGGGAATGCTGGTCTGTGCGTTAACGATAAAGTGGTGGAGGTTCGGCCCGTCAAGGCCGTTTGCGAGCGGAGCATCCGGGTCCGGACTATCATCCGTCGCGCCTTCCATGAGAGAGTTAATCGTTGCGGAAACGAGCTCTACGTGTCCGAGCTCCTCACCGGAAATACTGCTGATCAAATCATAAAACGGCTTCAGCTTCTTTTTGCGCCGGAAGTTAAAGGACTGAGTCATGTAGTTCATCAAAGTCGACATTTCGCCAAAACGTCCGCCCATCAGTTCCTGAACGGCTGCCGCGGCTTTCGGGTCTGCTTTGTCTGGCATCGGAAGATCAATTTGCAGCTTGTCAAAACGTTGGAACATTGTCTTCACTCCTTTATAGGTTATCAAACACGAACGGTTTACTAGTACCCGATCTTTCATATAAATAACGAAATTTTCTGAAAATCCATCTTTTGGCATAGGTGCCAATTCCAATACAGGCAGCTGCAGACGGAACAAAAGACCCGGGTATTTTCGGTAAAAGAAATAGCTGTCGATTCCCGTCTTATGGTAAAATGATAGAATGAGCGGATTTGTGTGCCTGCATACACGTCCTGTCTATAGAGCGGGAGTACATATTTATTAGGAGGCTTAGCTACATGTTTGGACGAGATATCGGGATCGATTTAGGAACTGCTAACGTATTAATACATGTGAAAGGCCGGGGCATCGTTCTCGATGAACCGTCCGTCGTTGCAATTGAAACCGGTTCCGGGCAGGTGCTCGCAGTCGGAGAAGAAGCATTTAACATGGTAGGCCGCACGCCTGGAAACATTGTCGCGATTCGTCCGTTAAAAGACGGTGTTATCGCGGATTTTGATACGACAGAAGCGATGCTGCGCCACTTTTTGCAAAAAATTAACATGCGTGGCTGGTTTTCCAAGCCGCGGATTTTAATCTGCTGTCCGACAAACATCACTTCGGTCGAGCAGAAGGCGATCCGGGAGGCTGCTGAAAAAAGCGGCGGCAAGCAGATTTATATGGAAGCAGAACCGAAAGTAGCCGCAGTCGGCGCCGGGATGGACATCTGGCAGCCAAGCGGAAACATGGTCGTCGATATCGGAGGCGGTACGACGGATGTAGCGGTGCTGTCAATGGGGGATATCGTCACAGCGGAATCGATCCGCGTAGCAGGCGACCGTTTCGATCAGGACATTTTAACTCACATTAAGAAGAAGCATAAGCTCATGATCGGGGAGCGCACGGCAGAGCTGATTAAAAAAGAAATCGGCACCGTTTCCCCGCAGGGACGCGATGGAGATATGGAAATCCGCGGCCGTGACATGGTCACCGGGCTTCCGAAAACGATTATGGTTACAGCGCAGGAAGTAAAACAGGCGATGTCAGAATCCGTTTCCCACATCGTTCAGGCAGCAAGAACGGTCCTGGAAATTACACCGCCTGAACTTTCTGCCGATATTATAGACAGAGGGATCACGATCACAGGCGGAGGAGCCTATTTGCACGGCATCGATGAGCTGCTGAGTGATGAGCTGCTCGTACCGGTTTTTGTCGCAGAGGAGCCAATGCAGTGTGTCGCAAAAGGCACCGGAATTTTACTTGAGAACCTCGATAAAGTCCGCCGCAACCGCTGATCCAATAAGGAGGAATCTGTCACGATGCTAAGAGGACTTTACACGGCGGGGGCCGGGATGATTGCCCAGCAGCGCCGCCAGGAAATGCTGACCAATAACATGGCCAATGCCGAAACGCCCGGATATAAAGCCGATCAGGCTTCGATGCGGACATTCCCGAACATGCTTCTCGAAGCAAGAGGAGGAAACGGCCCGCACGGCCAGATCGGAGCGCTCTCAACCGGCGTATATATGCAGGAACGAACGCCGAATTTCCGGCAGGGTGACGTGCAGGAAACGGGAAACAGCCTCGATGTGGCGCTGCTTGAAGGAGCGCTTCCAGAAGGAGCTGCGCTTATGTTCGAAACAGTGTCGGAAGATGGGGCACGCTATACGCGGAGCGGCAGCTTTACGGTTGATGCAGAAGGGTTTCTAACGACTCCTTCCGGTCACTACATTCTCGATACGGACGGAAATGAAATAGAAGCCAGCAGCGAACAGATCACAGTGACGCCCGAAGGCCATGTGCTCGATGCGGATGAAAATGAGATCGCACAGCTGAGTATCGTGGTGATTCCGGAGGCGGCCCAGCTCGTCAAAGAAGGCGAGGGACTGTTTGCGTATGAAGGGGAAGAAGCAGCTGTGACCGCGGTCGGGAACGAGGAAGCACCGTACACGCTCGAACAGGGCTTCATTGAACGGTCCAACGTCGACTCAAGACAGACGATGACGGAAATGATGAACACGATGCGAACGTTTGAAGCAAATCAAAAAATGCTGCAGGCCTATGATCAGAGCCTGGAGCGCGCCGTTAACGACATCGGCCGCGTTCAGTAGCGAAAGGCAGGGATTTCATGAACCAGTCGATGATAAATTCAGCGGTGACGATGGGACAGGTCCAGTACAAGCTGGACAACGTCGGTCATAACCTGGCAAACGCCGACACGACCGGCTTTAAGCGCAGAGATACTTCCTTTGCCGATCTGATGTTCCGCCAGGTGCAAAATCAGCGCGTCGGTCCGTATGAAGAAGGGCGGGATACTCCTGCAGGCATCAGACGCGGCAGCGGAGCCGGTGTCGCTCAGACGGCCATTCGCTTTGAGCAGGGAACGCTTCAGCAGACAGGCAGGGATCTGGATGCGGCCATTACCGAACCAGGGTTTTTCTTTGAGCTTGCAGCAGCTGAAGACGGCACGCGCCGATTTACGCGGGACGGCGCGTTTTACCTGAGTCCGGCGGAAGACGGAACGAATCAGCTCGTGAATGGAGAAGGCGAGTATATTCTCGGAGCAGACGGAGCTCCTGCAGCGATTCCTGAAAACTATGCCGGGTTGCGGATTGATGAAACGGGTGGTATCTTTGTAACGGATGAAGATGGCACAGAAATCGCAGCTGGTGCCCTGCAGACAGTCGAAATCACAAAACCGCAGCTGCTGGAACAGCAGGGCGGAGGCATCGTTTCTTTCCCGGATTTAGAGGAGCTTGGGGCAGCTGAAGCGGACGTTCTGGCTGACGGAAACGGGGCACAGGTCGTCCAGCAGCAGGCGCTTGAAATGGCAAACGTCGATACGGCAAAGCAAATGAGTGATATGGTTGCCGCGCAGCGCCACTATCAGTTCAACGCGAGTGCTGCAAACATGACCGATCAGATGATGGGAATGGTCACGAACCTGCGTTAACAGGAACAGCTTGAAAGACAGGGAGCATCGATACGTATGAATGATGAAACCAAATACCGCACGTCCAGCGGAAAAGAGGAAGAACAGCACGATAAGCCGGCAGAGCCTGCGGCGAAAGAGAAAAAGCAGCGAAGCGGATGGTTCTGGCGGCCGATCCGCTGGGTGCCGATCTGGCTGCGTATCGTGCTCGCACTCGTTTTAATTGCCGTATCCGGCGTGGTCGGTGCGATGATCGGCTATACGATCATCGGCGAAGGGACCGATCCGATGGAGATTTTTGAGCCGGAAACGTGGCAGCATATTTATGATATTATTTACGGAGACACAGAGGGTGACGGCGGCAGCTGACACCCTTTTATGCGTCTAATGAACCGAAAGGATGGATACAGATGCTTTCAACAGAAGAAATCAAAGAAATTATTCCGCACCGCTACCCTTTTCTGCTTATCGACCGGATTCTGGAGGTCGAAGAAGGAAAACGGGCAGTCGGCCTGAAAAACGTTACCGCTAACGAGGAATTTTTTAACGGTCATTTTCCGGACTATCCGGTGATGCCCGGCGTACTCATCATTGAAGCGCTCGCTCAGGTCGGAGCGGTAGCTATTTTAAAGAAAGAAGAAAACCGCGGCAAGCTGGCCTTCTTTGCAGGGATCGACAGCTGCCGGTTTAAAGGACAGGTAAAGCCGGGTGATCAGCTGGAGCTGGAAGTCGAAATCACACGGCTGCGCGGGCCGGTCGGCAAAGGAAAAGCCCAGGCTAAAGTAGACGGTAAGCTCGTTGCAGAAGCAGAGCTTATGTTTGCGTTAGGAGACAGCTGAATAAACGTGACAGAAGCCGGGGAGCCATCCCCCGGCTTTTTGCGTGCTGCTTAACAACCGTCGAAGGAAGAAAGTCCGGTAAACGGAATCCGGAGAAACGTATCGTAAACCGAACACAAACGAGGAGGAAAGCAGGCAAAAATGGGAAACGAGACTGGCTGGAAGAGCACCTGTTCCCGCTTTCCTGAGACTTTGGTACTTTATGAGAGGAATGTGGGAGATTGTCCAATCCCGGTTAGATACGTTTTACAGAAGGGAGGGAAGGTAATAGACAGAACAGAGCGCTCGGGAGAGAAGAACCGGCGCCTGTGATAAAAAATGCAATTATTCCAAGGAGGAATTTATAATGAAGAAGAAAATGATGATCAGTGCACTATCCAGTATGTTCGTAATCGGTACACTCGCAGCGTGCGGAGACAACGCTGAGAACGACCCAGCCAACGATCCTGCCGGCAACAACAATGGCATGGAAAACAACGGCATGGAGAACGACATGGAAGATGACGGCATGGACAATGACATGGATAACAACATGGAAGACAATGGCATGGAAGATGATGCTGAAGATAACATGGAAAATGACGGTATGAATGATGATATGGAAAATGATATGAACAATGACGGTATGGAAAATGATGACATTAATGACGACATGGACAATGATATGGATGACGACATGAATGATGATATGGACGATGACATGAACGACGATATGAACGATGAGGACAACGAAGATTACTAAAATCGAGTCCTTCCTAAGAAAATGAGGGAACGCATATGAAGCTTGTGTCTTTTGTATCCTTTGCTGCAGCAGCTCTGCTTACTCTGGCTGCCTGTGGTGACGGAGCCGAAAATCTGGAGTCGGAAAACGTCAATGAAGATCCGATGATTGATGACGATGCTGACATGAACGAAGGTCTCAACGAACCGGTCAATGAAGCAGACGAAACATGATGATTCATTCACCGGGTTGTTAACAGCCCGTTGAGATAAATTTTTCTTAAATTCTACAAAGGAGTGGTAAACATGAAAAAGAAACTGATGGTTACAGCACTTGCATCTATGTTTTCAGTCGGAGCACTTGCCGCCTGCGGAGATATGGAAGGAAATGAGATCGAAAACGAGCCAATGGAGAATAACGGCATGGAAAACGACGGCATGGAAGATAACGACGCGGATATGTAAAACCTTTAGCCTCTCCTTTTGTGGAGGGGCTTTTTAGTTTGTTCGGAAAGGGCTGTCCGGTGATTTCCGCTGCGCGGGTAAAAACATAGCAGCGGGTCACCTCGATAGATGCGGGAGCTGGCTCCGGGCTTTGGGAAAGTGTTTAACTTTTGCCGCAAAAAGCATTAACCTCGCTCCCGAAATGAAGCTAGTAAAGCTTCAACTTTGGCTGCAAAAGCGTTAACCTCGGATGGGAAATGTTTACGAGCATCAACTTAAGACTGTTATAACGAAAAAAGCATCATTTGCAGCGGCAAAACGTTCAACTTCCGCCTGCAAAACGTTAACTTTATCAAAAACAGGAAGACGGGACTTCTACCATTGCTTCCTCAGCATACGATTATTCGTATACTTTCCCACGATTGGACGTGCATTTTTTCACAACATTGTCGCAGATCGTGGAACAGTTTGCAAAAAACACAGAATCTATTGAAGCAGGTCCTTCTGCACGGTATGATAACGTCAGTCCACGCAGGACATGCGGCGGATGAGCGTTATAATCAAGATCCAAACTCAGGAGGAATTAACAATGAAGAAAAAGTTAAGCCTATCTATTCTTACAAGCGTATTTGCAGTTGGGATGCTCGCAGCATGCGGCGGCAATGATGCAGACAACGGACTTGAAAACGATCCAGCTGAAAACAACACGACTCCGGTCGAGGATAACGCAGATGTAGAGGACGACATGGAAAACGATCCTGCAGAAGAAAACAACGCAATGAATGAAGAAGACAACATGGAGAACGACCCTGCAGAGGACAACATGGAGGAAGATGACGCCATGAACGAAGAAGATCCTGCAGAAGATAACATGGAAGAAAACGAAATGGAAGAAGACGCTGAGTAAACTCAGCTGTTTTTCTCCCCCTGCGTCTTAACCCCTTTTGACGCAGGGGGTTATTTGTGTTTAAAAACGACTGTGCCGTGGGCGTTTCTGCGGGCTCATACCCTCTTAACCATCATAATCAAACCTCAAAATCAGCAACAAACTTCCTGTTTTTAGGACCTCATAAATATTCTGAAAATGGGACGTTTGGAACTGTTAAGACCTGGTCTAAATCACCGATAATAGAAGAGGTTTTATCTTTTCATATATATTTTGATCGAGTTCTATGCCAATTTATGTCGCTCAACTGATGGAATTTTCGTAATAGCTGAAGGAGGATTGCCGAATGAAAGTGGAAATGAGCAGTGTCAGAACAGCCGTCGTCTCAACAGTCGCAGCTACCGGTGTTATGTTTGCCGCCCCAGCCGTCACAGAAGCAGCTTTTGGAGATCAGACGCTCCGTGTGGGGATGTCGAACAGTGATGTCAGCACGCTGCAGGAAAAGCTTAAAGAAAAGGGCCACTATACATACACCGTAGATGGCGTCTTTGGGCCTCTTACCAGACAAGCAGTCAGAGATTTTCAGCGCGCTAACAACTTGCAGGTAGACGGGATTGCCGGTCCGCAGACGTTCGGAGCACTAGGAACGTCAAGCTCTTCCAGCTCCAACAGCAGTTCTAACAGCTCCAGCAGCTCGTCAGGCTCATCCTCCCAGAAGAGCATTTCCAGTGCGTCAGCTGCGCAGATGAATGCGTCGCAGGTGCTGCGTCCGGGATCATCAGGCAGTGCGGTGGAGCAGTTGCAGATCAATCTCGGCAAAATTGGCTTTTATAAACAGTCGCAGACGACGGGAAGCTACGGTAACTCCACAAGAGACGCCGTCCGTGATTTTCAGCGCGCCCGCAATCTGTCCGTAGACGGTATTGCCGGACCACAGACGCTTGGCCAGCTGAATCGGGAAGTGAACGCCTCATCAGGCTCCTCTTCTTCAGGCAGTTCGTCATCCGGAAGCAGCTCGACGATTTTAAGATCCGGCTCATCCGGCGAACAGGTGCGCAGCCTGCAAAACCGGCTGAAGGAGCTGAACTACTTCAGCGGCAGCGTAAACGGAAGCTATAACTCGGCTACACAGCAGGCTGTTCGCGATTTTCAGCGTGCCGCAGGTATCGGAGTAGACGGTATTGCCGGCCCGCAGACGTTTGGTGCTCTTGAGAATGCTAGTCCAAGAAGCTCCGGTTCATCGGGTAACGCATCGTCCGGTTCTTCCAGCTCCGGAAGCTCGACAAGTACCGCAACGCTTCGCTCTGGCTCAACGGGTGAGTCAGTTCGTTCACTTCAGAGAACTCTGACCGACCTGAACTATTACAGCGGGCCAATTTCATCAACGTTCGGACCACAGACGCAGCAGGCGGTCCGCGATTTTCAGAGGGCTGCGGGAATCGGCGTGGACGGTGTGGCAGGACCGCAGACGTTCCGGGCGCTTGAAAATGCGAGTCCGAGAAGCTCGTCAGGAAGCAGCGGCGGCAGCAACGCCTCAAGCGGCTCGTCTTCTAATACAGTGCTTCAGCACGGCGCCCGTAACGATAACGTGCGTGAGCTTCAGGACCGCCTGAAAGCAGCCGGATTTTTCTCCGGTACATCGACCGGCTATTTCGGGGATGTCACAAAACGTGCCGTTACTCAGTTCCAGCAGCGCTGGGGACTGACGGCCGACGGCATTGTCACGACCTCCACGTGGAACAAGCTGGAGGAGGTTTCCTCGATCCACCAGGGGAACGCAACTCCAGGAAGCTCTGGCGGAGGCTTTAACGTCACTAACCTGATCGCAGACGCTTCGGCGCTGATCGGAGTGCCGTACCGCTGGGGCGGTACGACGACTGCCGGATTCGACTGCAGCGGCTTTATCCAGTACGTGTTTAAGCAGAACGGCAAAAACCTGCCTCGTACCGCTGCGCAGCAGCATGCAGCCGGTTCACACGTATCAAGCTCAAACCGCCGCGTCGGCGACATCGTCTTTTTTGAAACGTATACGTCCGGTCCGTCCCACAACGGGATCTACATCGGTAATGGCCAGTTTATTCACGCCGGAAGCTCCACAGGCGTTACGATCGCAAGCCTGAGCTCGAGCTACTGGAGCCAGCGATACCTCGGCACACGCCGCCACTAAAATTAAAAAAGAAGGCCTCTCAGCGCTATCAGCAGCTGAGGGGCCTTCTTCTACATAAACATATAAAAGGAAAAGGCAGCCATACACCTTGGGACGGAGGTGCAGGCTGCCTTATTCCTTCGCCAGAATAACTAAGTATTGCCGGCATTTTTTCTATCAAAAATGATAGGGGGGAGAGATGAAAGTGGTGGTTTCAACTCTTAGTAGAGGTGTTCCCCGGGACAGGGGTTATTAAACATAAAACGGAAACTTTTCGCGAATTAATTTTAAAACAGTTTTATCAAGCATGCTGCAAAGAATCTGCAGACAGGAGGTTTCGCTTTTATGAAGCAGGTGTAACGTTACGTTGCAACCAATTCGCAAGTGGCGAAGGACATGCCGAGTTGTAGATGGTATCTCTGACTGCAGTGCAATGTACAGCGTAGGATGATCCGTGTGGTGCGGAGAAAAAGCGTGCTTGTGCGACCGGCACATCGTATTTCTTCCTGTCATTTCCTGAATCCGCTATACTAAACAGAGATACTTTTTGAAGCAGGGAGGCAGCTATGTATGACTGATTATTCGATCCGAACCTTGACAGGAGAAGACATTGACCTTTACCGAAGCATGGATACCGGCATAGAAGATGATTATGTCGCCCGAATATTTTACCGGCTGACAGGCGGACGGAGTGAAATGTACGGCTTGTTTACAGATGACCGGCTGATCAGCACGGCCGGCTATACGGTCTTTGCAGGGCGCTACGCAATGCTGGGACGTTTACGGAGTGACAGGCGCTACCGGGGCCGATCGTTTGCGACAACGCTCATGAGCCACGTTAAAGAGGAAGCACTCGCCCAACCTCACATTCACTGGGTCGGCGGCAACACGGAAGAACAAAACACGCCAGCCAGAAAAGTGCTCGCCAATATCGGTCTGAATCAGCAGGCGACCTTGCAAATTGCAGCAGCCGATGATGTAAGCAGGCTTGCAAACGGCTATACACCATGGCAGCAGATCACGGATGGAGAGCGAAAGCGGAGCTGGCTTAGGGAAACGTTTCTGGAAGCGGGTGGTGTTTTTCCATACGAATGCTACTATCCGTTTCCCGCAACAGATGCGCTCTTCAGTCATGAGAACCTGAACACATGGCGCTTTTACGAAAACGATGCGGGAACCCGCTACATGCTGACGAAAATCGATACGAAAGACCGCTCGTATCTGCACGTCGTCTACCCATGGAACGACTATAACGATCAGCCGGGTCTGTGGGAGACGATTGCCTCTGCACACGTACAGAGCGAGCAGCAGCTGCAGGAGCCCCTTCAGGTGTGGCTCGACATCCAGGAAGCCGACGCTCTGCCGGCTGGCCATCCGTTTGAGCTGCGATCGAGGTGGACGCTGTATGGACATATGAAAAAATAAGACTACCTTGAAAATAGCTCGTTCAACCAACGTACATCAAGCTGTTTCACTCTCGGCGAAGGCTTACCCAAGGCTTGTTCTCGACTACTATTGGCGAAAGAGCGTGTCGCCAACATGGACTCTCGCACTGCGCTGATCCTTTGGGTGTCCTCGCCTTCGTTCCACAGCGTTCGTGATGTTCATCTTTCATGGTGCAGGTTGTCATTGCAGGAGTGGCTCTGTTACGATTCATTGTTGGTAGAAGGCCGCGTCACTGCAGCTCGGCAAGCTTGTCGTGGACGAGGTCCTCCGCTTCCTCGCTACGCTGCGGGACCTTCCCGGCTCACAGGTGTCCGCCGATTTCCGCTTCGCTCTTGCTTTGCAAAACAAAAGCCATCGATGGTTTTTTTCTCTGACTCCTATATCCCAAAAATGAAAAACGCTTTTCAAGACGCCTGTGGAAAACAAAAGCGTGAAGAACGTCCCGGACGAAAGAAGGGTTAGCTGAAGGATTTCTCCGTAGCAAGCAAAGAAAAATGAGCCACAGGCATACTTCTTTCATCTTAGCACCAGGCTTTAACAGAGCAAAAATAAAAAACAGCTCCCGCCGGAGTAAAATGTACCCTATAGAGTAGACACTTAAAAAAAGTCTACCTATAGGGTGCTTTTTTGTATAATAAATAACATTACTACTAGAGAAATACATGATGAGATGGGAGTACATAATGAGTAAAAAGGACTTTACTAAAAACGAGATTAAGCGATTATCATCAAATAAGTACGTTAGATCTGTTAGTTCAAAAAGCATCACTTATACAGATGAATTTAAACACATATTTATAGCGGAAAAAGAGAAAGGGAGGTTTGCCAGAGACATATTTGAAGGATGCGGATTTGACGTTGAAGTTTTGGGAACAGAAAGGGTTAAATCAGCGAGTAAAAGGTGGCAAAAAGCTTACAATCAAGACGGATTAATGGGACTACGTGACACGAGAGCTGAAAATTCAGGGCGTACAAAGGAAAAGGAGCTTTCCATGGAGGAAAAGAATGCTCGCTTAGAAGCTCAAATTAACTTACTAAAGGGGGAAAACGAACTTTTAAAAAAGATTCGGTTCGCGGAAAGGGGGATGAAGAAATAGTCCTTCCCCCTAGCCAGAAGTATATCCTCATTCGTACCGTGATTGAAAAGTATCAACTGAAACAGATGGTTACCTATCTTTGTGAATTAGCGGGTGTCTCAAGAAGCGGGTACTATCATTACTTTTCATTAAAGTCACAGGAACACAGGAAACAACGAGAGAAAGCCGATCAAAAAGTGAAGAAGATCATCCTAAAAGCTTTCCACTTTAAAGGTCGTAAGAAGGGGGCACGTCAAATTAAAATGACATTGGCGGGTCAATTTAGTGTTGTCTACAATTTGAAGCGGATCCGACGAATCATGAAGAAATACAACATTATTTGTCCTATTAGGAAGGCCAACCCTTATAGACGAATGATGAAAGCTACACATGAACATCGGACAATGCCAAACTTATTGAATCGGGAGTTTAGGCAAGGTGTTCCAGGAAAAGTCCTCTTAACAGATATCACCTATTTATTTTACGGTAAAAATCAAAAGGCTTACTTATCAACCATAATAGATGGTACCTCTGGACAAGCTTTGGCTTATCATGTGTTAGACCGCCTAACGATGGACTTAGCTACAGACACACTTTTAAAGTTAAAGAAGAATAGAACCTTCAAGAAAGCAAAGGATGCTTTTATTCACTCGGATCAAGGCGTTCATTACACCCATCCTGCCTTTCAAAAGTTAGTGAAGAAGATGGGGTATCATCAGTCAATGTCAAGAAGAGGAAACTGTTGGGATAACGCCCCTCAGGAATCTTTCTTTGGCCACCTTAAGGATGAAGCCTCTATTAAAGAATGTTCAACTCTAGATGAAGTAAAAAAAGAAATGAAACGATATATGACCTACTACAATCACTATAGATACCAGTGGAATAGAAATAAGATGACCCCTGTTCAGTACAGAGATCATCTTATGAAGGCTGCCTAGGCTTTTTTTAAATGTCCTTTACAAAGGGTACACTTTAGATTGAGGCTGGGAGCTCTTTTTATGAAAGCTTAACGGAAATACTGAATGAACCCGTCTCGAATTGCCTCTGCTGCACGCTGGCGATATGCGTCAGAGCGCAGCTTTTCCGCATCAGGGGCGTAATCCTTAAAGCCGATTTCAAGCAGTGCGCTTGGAATCTGTGTCTCGCGAATCACGTGGTAATTTCCGTGATCGACTCGGCGGTAATGGGTCCCCATCTTCGCAACCGTATTGTCCTGCATCACGTGAGCGAGACGCTCGCTGTTTGATGCCTGGAAGCGGCTGTGCCAGAACGTTTCCGTTCCTCTGGCCGAACCATTGAATACGTTCGTGTGAACACTCAGAAATGCATCTGCGCCGGAGCGGTTCGCGATAAACGCCCGCTGGCTTAGAGACAGGAAGATATCGGTGCGGCGAATCATAATCACTTCAGCACCTGCTGCACGAAGCAGTTCTTCCGCACGGAGACTGATATCGAGTACGACATCCTTTTCCCGCATGCCGCCGCCAATACCGCCCGGGTCCTGAGCGCCGTGGCCGGCATCAATAATGACCGTTCGGCCGGCAAGCGGTCCGGAGCTTGCTGGTGTTTTCGTAGCCAGCTGAACATACCCGGCAGAGACATAACCGGTTTTATTGCCATCATAGCGGATCTGGTGCCAGCTGTTGGCAGACCCGGAGCTGTGTGTCGACAAAATTTCAACTCGCGTGTTCGAGCCTAGGTTGTCTAAAATACCGTGTGACGTTCCAGGACCGGAGCGAACGTTTAAAGAAGAACCGTTCGTATAGGCAACCTGGTGTGAGCCGTTGAAATCTCCGCCAGGATCCGGAGCAGTGCTTGTGTCGATAAAGCTGCCGGATACGAAAGCAGTGCCGCCGTTGAAGCTGATCTGGTACCAGCCGTTTTGTTCACCGACGATCGTAACGACCGTTCCATTCGCCAGGGAACCGACAACGCCGTGATTTGTACCAGGGCCGCTGCGGACGTTCAGGGAAGTTGCGGTTACAACTCCTGTCATTGAAACATCTTCAAGCATCGTGGAGATCGTTTCAAGCGTCGGATCATCGCCGATCCCGTTCACAACGAGACCATTGGATGACTGAAAATCGCGAACGACTCCTGCCGTTACGGATCCATAAGACCCAGACGGATTAGAAGGGAAGTTGCCATATCCGAGCTTCGTCAAATTAAGCTTCAGCTCTCTGATATGATCCCCGCTTTTGCCGTTTGAGTAAGCAGAATTCAAAATGCTGGATACGCTGTC
Source organism: Alkalicoccus luteus (assembly GCF_012034335.1). GTDB lineage: Bacteria > Bacillota > Bacilli > Bacillales > Salisediminibacteriaceae > Alkalicoccus > Alkalicoccus luteus_A. The sequence goes on from NZ_JAATHJ010000008.1 coordinate 83,519, forward strand.
GAGCGTGTTCTGGTTAGGGATACCTGTCACGCTGAGGCCGTAATACTGCTGGAAGTCCTCTACAACACCCATAGTCACCGGACCGAACCGGTCAGAAGGGGAAGAAGGGAATGTTCCAAATCCGAGTTTAGTCAGATCAAGCTTCAGTTCACGGATATGCTCACCGGAAGCTCCATCGTAAAACGCTGTGCTCAACGCTTCCTGAATCGCGTTCAGCGTAGCCTGATCCGGAATCCCCGTTACAGAAAGTCCGTAAGCTCGCTGAAAATCTTCGACGACACCCATTGTTACCGGACCGAAGCGGTCAGAAGGTGAGGATGGGAATGTGCCGAATCCGAGGTTTGTCAGGTCAAACTTTAGTTCGCGAATGTGTTCCCCGGATGCGCCATCATAAAATGCAGTCTGTAATGCCTGCTCAATCGCATTCAAGGTTGCCTGATCCGGAATACCTGTTACAGAAAGGCCGTAAGCCCGCTGAAAGTCTTCCACAACGCCCATCGTTACCGGACCGAAGCGGTCAGAAGGAGAAGAAGGGAAGCTTCCGAATCCAAGCTTTGTTAAATCAAGCTTCAGTTCACGAATGTATTCGCCGGAAGCGCCGTCGTAAAAGCTGCCTTGCAGCTCAGCGCTCATCAGGTTCAACATCTCATCAGTAGGAAGTCCAGTCACTGGTAAACCGTAAGCCCGCTGGAAATCTTCGACGACGCCCATCGTTACCGGACCGAAGCGGTCAGAAGGTGACGATGGGAATGTACCAAATCCTAATGCTGTAAGCTCTACTTTCATGCCGCGAATATATTCCCCGGCAGCACCATCATAAAATTCACCGATTGACGTGACAGTGTAATCCAGACCGCCGACCCCGTCATTCAGTTCTGCTTCCATCATACGAAGCATTTCATCAGTCGGAAGACCGGTTACTGGAAGGCCGAAAGCCTGCTGGAAATCTTCGACGACACCCATCGTTACCGGACCAAAACGGTCTGATGGAAAGGTTGGGAACGTTCCAAAGCCTAAAGCAGTTAAGTCCAGCTTCATGCTGCGAATATATTCACCCGAAGCCCCGTCGTAGAATTCGCCGATTGATGTGGATGTCTGATCAAGAGCTCCGTAGCTGCCATTTAATTCAGCTTCAATGATGCTGAGCATCTCGTCAGTCGGAAGGCCAGTGACTTCTAGTCCGTAGGCCTGCTGGAAATCCTCTGTAACGCCCATTGTTACCGGACCGAATCGGTCAGAAGGAGAAGAAGGAAAGCTGCCAAATCCGAGAGCAGTTAAATCCAGCTTCATGCTGCGAATATATTCACCCGAAGCACCATCATAGAATTCGCCGATGCTCGTAGAAGTTGAATCATTCTCCATCGAGAACATTGAGAATGCGGAAAACGTTTCTTCTTCCACTTCTTCAAGGCCGTCTTCTTCGTTGGAGTCTTCCAGCCCGTCTTCGGAAGTAACGTCCTCTTCGGAGCTTTCGTCTTCTTCAAGGCCGTCTTCTTCGTTGGAGTCTTCCAGCCCGTCTTCGGAAGTAACGTCCTCTTCGGAGCTTTCGTCTTCCTCAAGGCCGTCTTCTCCGTTTGAGTCTTCCAATCCATCTTCAGAAGTGACGTCCTCTTCGGAGCTTTCGTCTTCCTCAAGGCCGTCTTCTCCGTTGGAGTCTTCTAATCCGTCTTCAGAAGCAGGGTCCTCTTCAGAGCTTTCGTCTTCCTCAAGGCCGTCTTCTTCGTTGGAGTCTTCTAATCCGTCTTCAGAAGCAGGGTCCTCTTCAGAGCTTTCGTCTTCTTCAAGGCCATCTTCTTCGTTGGAGTCTTCCAGCCCGTCTTCAGAAGATGCGTCCTCTTCGGAGCTTTCGTCTTCCTCAAGGCCGTCTTCTTCGTTGGAGTCTTCCAATCGATCTTCAGAAGCAGCGTCCTCTTCGGAGCTTTCGTCTTCCTCAAGGCCGTCTTCTTCGTTGGACTCTTCTTCCTCTTCTACTGCGGCTGCCCACACCGCTTCTGCTGTCGTTTCATTGCCGGCAGGATCAAGAAGGCGGAATGTGACGGTCGTATCTTCGTCTGTTTCCGGGAGTTCTGCTGAGAAGCTGCCGTCTTCTGCTATGTCGACGGTGAGTGCGTCAAAAGCGTCTGCCTCAGCTGTGAGCTCAAGGTGTCCGGCGTGAAGCCCGTAAGCTTCCAGCTCAGAAAACGCGGTGCCTGTGCCTGTCTCTTCTTCATTAAGTAACAGCTCCGGCTGTTCACTGAAGTGAATGAATGAGCCGTAACGAACGTCCTCGTCTTCCATGGAGCCGATGTAGTACCGGCCGTCTTCAAGTTCGAGCTCGACCGTTTCTTCTTCTTCAGTCAGGTCAAATGACCAGCTGAACCCTTCTTCGTCTTCGGTTACCGCCATCTCGCCTACAAGCCCGTTCTCGTCAAACAATCCCAGTGCAGCTTCATCCGGAGTCTCTTCAAATGAAATATGTAGCTCTTCTTCAAGCTGCTGGTTGAACAGGGCCGGGGTGACGTCTGCTTCTGCTGTTTCCTGGTCCGGAAACAAATCGTTCATCACTTCTTCGGCCGAGCCGGCAGATGCAGGCAGGGCGGAAGTCATAAACAGCAGGGAAGCAAGTCCGGTGATGCCGGCTTTTTTTGCCAGATGTTTCTTCAATCGATCCGCTCCTTTCGTTCGTTTATCAAAGTGCTGTGAATGTCTTGTGTGTCTAGGCTGGATTCATTGTTGCGCGCAGGCAGAAATACGGGATATATTTCAGCTACGATAGTAAGTTTATTACATTCGACAAATTAATACATGCGACTTTTCTTGCGATTCTCCATTGTAATGAACTTGTAACATAAGCACGTATCATTTCGGTTACATTCTCCTGCTAAAGGCAGGAAAATTCCTTTTCCTATGATATAATATGACGTTGGAAAGTTTGCAGCGAACAGAGCTGTACTTTAAACGTGGGAGTTTTCTATGAGACATACAGTTAAGGTGCTGCATATGACGACGCTGCACCATCCATTAGATCCGCGAATTTACTATAAACAGTGTGCCTCTTTAAAACGGGCAGGCTATGACGTAACCCTTCTTGCCCCGGTACCGACTAATACCGAGGAGGGAGATGTGCCGTTTGAGCCGCTCCCGAAATACACGAACCGCTGGAAAGGCCTGCTTTTCGGAACGATTCGTGCCTATTTCCGCGCAAAGAAACAGAAGGCGGACGTCTACCATATTCACGATCCGGAGCTTCTGCCTGTCGGCTGGCTGCTGAAAAACAAACGAAATCACGTCATTTACGACATTCACGAAGATTATGAAACCGGCATCGTACAGCGACAGTACTTCACCCGCCCGGTCCGCAAATTCATTGCATCGGTCTATAAAAAGGTCGAAGCGGTTTGCACGCGGCGGATGGAGCTTATTCTTGCCGAGAAATACTACTTGGAAAAATACCCGCAAGGTCTTTGCGTATTAAATTATCCGATTTTACAGGAGAAGCTGACGGACATTGACCGCTCGTTTCAGCAGGCAGACGGGCTCCTCTATACGGGGAACGTAACGAAGGACCGGGGAGCGATGCAGCATGCAGCACTACCCGCACTGGATAAGTCGCTCCAAGTTCATCTTTACGGCTACTGTCCGGAAAGCCTCGCAGCTGAGATGAAGCAGCGCGCAGGAGCACACGAGGCGCGTCTTCATCTGCACGGGGCCGGAAGCTACGTGCCGAAAGCAGAGATTGATGCGGCTTACGCCCAAAGCGGATGGCTCGCAGGCATCGCGCTTTTCCCGCCAAGTGACCATTACATGAAAAAAGAGCTGACGAAGTTTTTCGAATACATGGCCGCCGGACTGCCTGTTATTTGTTCGGATTACCCGAAATGGCAGGCGTTCATGGATACATATCAGTGCGGCATTTGCGTGAACCCGGACAGCAGGGAAGAGATCCGCGATGCAGTGGATTATCTGCGTGAACACCCGGAGGAAGCAAAAGCGATGGGGGAACGCGGCAGGGAAGCCGTCCAGAGGCACCTGCACTGGGGTCATGAGGAAAAGAAACTGACGGCTTTATATGATAGACTTAACGGAATTGAAGCAGGTGAATCCAGTGACAATTAACCAACCACTCGTCTCCGTCATCACCCCGGCATATAACGCAGCGGGCGTGATCGGTGAAACGATTGAATCTGTACAGAAACAGACGTATACGAACTGGGAAATGCTGATTGTGGACGACTGTTCAACGGATGAAACGAGAGAAATCATCCGCAGCTATTCCGCTGAAGACAGCCGCATCCGTCTGATCGAGCTCCCTGTAAACAGCGGAGCAGCCGTCGCGAGAAATACCGCGCTTGAGCAGGCCGCCGGCACCTATGCCGCTTTCTTAGACAGCGACGACCAGTGGCTGCCGCATAAAACAGAGCGGCAGCTCGCCTGGATGCAGAAGTACGGTGCAGCTTTCACTTTTTCACAGTATTACGTCATTGCAAGCGACGGCACGGACCTGGGGCTTGGCGATCTGATCCCGGCCCGCGTCGGCTACAGCGATCTGTTAAAGCAGAACATGATCGGCTGCCTGACGGTGATGGTCGATCTGGAGCAGACCGGCCCGCTTAAAATGGTGGATATCCGCACCCGGCAGGACTACGTGCTCTGGCTGGAGCTCTGCCGCAGAGGCTTTACCGCCTATGGCATCAGTGAGCCGCTTGCCGTCTACCGCAGACAGGAAGCATCGATTTCGAGCGATAAGAAAAAGATGGCGAAGCAGAACTGGAAAGTTTACCGGAACATAGAAAAATTAAATCTGCTCGCAAGCAGCTACTATTTTATGCACTATGCGTGTAACAAATGGAAAAAATACCGACGTGCGTCAACGTCAGGAAACGGCGGTGTCAAGTAACGTGATGCGACAATACATGGATGAAATCATGAAACGAAAGGATCTGATCGTTTATCTGATCAAATCCGGCCTGAAAGCAGAGCACCGGAACAGCTATCTCGGCTACTTCTGGTGGCTGCTCGACCCGCTTCTCGGCGTGGTCGTTTACTACTTCCTGATCAGCTTTATTCTCGGACGAGGTGGCGAAAACTTCGCTGTCTTCCTCGTCATCGGACTCGTATCGTGGCGCTGGACGAATACCGTTATAAACAGCTCGGCGCGATCGATTTTGCGCTACTCCTCGATCATTAACCAGGTGTACTTGCCAAAGTCGATATTTCCGATTACCAAAACGTTTTCACAGATGGTTAACTTTTCGTTCGGACTCGTCATCGTGGCGATCTTTCTCGTCGTCTTTGGCGTCATGCCAGGCTGGCAGGCGATTTATCTGCCAATTATTATTATCGTACAGCTCGTATTTCTGCTTGCGATCGGTCTGTTTCTCGCGTACATATCCGTTTTTATCCGGGATATTGAAAACCTGCTCACGCACGTAACGCGAATTTTATTCTACTCGTCCCCGATTATCTGGGAGGGCGGGCGTCTTCCGGACGAGTATCAGTGGGTGGTCGATATTAATCCAATCGCCCACATCGTCAACTCGTACCGGGACGTGCTCATGTACCAGCAGTCGCCGAACTTTTTTGCACTGTCGATAATCCTCGGCGTGTCCGCGCTGCTCGTCTATGCATTCCTGTATTACTACAGCCGCAACGAGTACAAAATCATTAAAGCACTTTAAGTGAGGGTGTGACAGTATGAGTGACAACCAGGCGCCGGAAAACCGCGAAGTCGTGATCGAAGCGAACGATCTCGGCGTGAAGTTTCATTCCGGCAACCGCACCGACGACTATAAATCCTTTGCCCTCCGTTTTTTAAAGCGGGAAAAAGATCCCGATGCCGGTGAAGAATTCTGGCCGCTTCGGAATGTAAGCTTCAAAGGCTATAAAGGCGAAATACTCGGCATCATCGGGTCAAACGGCTCCGGAAAAACGACCATATGCAAAATGCTCTCCGGCATTCTGGAAAAAGATGAAGGAGAGCTGACGGTGAACGGACGCGTTTCTGCTCTGTTTTCCATGGGAATGGGCTTTGATAAAGAGCTTACCGGCAGGGAAAATGCGTATTTAAACGGGATGATGCTCGGCATCTCCAAACACCGCATCAACGAATTCATCGATGATATTCATGAATTTTCAGGCCTCGGCAAGTTTCTCGACCGCCCTACTAAAACATACTCCAGCGGAATGAAGGCACGCCTCGGATTCAGCGTCGCCGCTCACCTGGAGCCGGAAATATTAATTCTCGATGAAGCGCTCAACACCGGTGATGCAGCTTTCGGACAGCGGGCGGCAGAAAAGATGAAAGAGCTCGTCGAAAAAGCGAAGATGGTCATTTTGGTAACGCACAGCTTGAAATATGCGCGCCGGAACTGTGACCGGCTCATTTGGCTCGATAAAGGCGTCATCCGCGCAGACGGGGATCCGAAGCGCGTCACGAACCTGTACAAGGAATCGGTACCGGAGCGGAAGCCGCGTGCGCAAAAAAGGCTCGACATCGAAAAAACGCAGACGACGATCAAAGACCAGACGATTGTGCGGGCTGACAATATCGGTGTACGTTATGACGTCAATAAAGAGGAATTCTGGGCCTTAAAAGAGAATTCATTCACGATCAAAGAAGGCGAAGTTGTCGGCATTATCGGTCATAACGGAGCGGGCAAAAGCACGCTTTGCAAGCTGATGACGAATATTCTCACACCTGATGAAGGAAAGCTGGAGCTGCACGGCGAAACAACATCGCTGCTCGGTTACGGCACCGGCTTTAACACGCAGCTGACTGGCCGGGATAACATTTATTTAAACGGGATGCTGCTCGGTATTCCGAAGAAGAAGATCGATGAAGACTACGATCAGATCGTCGACTTTTCCGGCATCCGCCGGGCGATTGACAAGCCGGTCAAGAACTACTCAAGCGGGATGCAGGCGAGGCTCGGCTTCAGCATAGCGGCTACACTCAAGCCGGATATTTTCATCCTTGATGAAGCGCTCTCAACCGGTGACATTGCCTTCAAGCAGAAAGCGAGCGAAAAAATCCAGGAAATGATCGAGATGGCGAAGTGCGTCATTATCGTTTCGCACAGTATGGGCTTCGTGGAGAAGATCTGCACGCGTGCGATCTGGATGGACCAGGGCAAGATTTTGTACGACGGTGATCCGAAAGAGGCTATCGCCCGCTACAAGGAAAAGTACAACGTGCAAAAGAAGACGAGACTGAAACCGCGGAGCTCCTGATGCCGCGCCATTCCATGAAAGCAGGTGACCCGATTCATGAATAAACTGCAGACGATGAAAAAAAGCGTGAGTGCCAAGATGACAAAAGAGCAGAAGGACAAACTGAAGCAGGTCGTTCCGTTTCTCGGCCTCCCGACAGCGAAAGTGGAAACGCTCAAGTGGAAGCTAAACAATCTCGGCTTCACCGAGCGGGCGCTTCATGATCTGGAAGCCCTTCATGAGAAGGCAAAGCGTCCTGCACTGAAGCGCTATGCGGCATTTGAGCTGGCGCTCTGGCACGTGAATCAGTACACGAAAGAAGGAGCAGAAAAAGCACTGGATTACCTGCTCGATATGCTGCAGACCGAAGAATCGGAGGAAAAAATCCGCCGCGCGTCCATTCTGGCTGCAGAGGCCATGATGCAGCTTGGAACACGCGACCGGGCTGAAGCAGTGCTCGATGCGCTGATCAAGAAAAAGCCGCACCCGGATCTGTATCTCGCTCGTGCAAACACCATAAAAGAGACGGAAGCCCGGATTCCATATTTGAACAAGGTGCTTAGTGACGCAGGTCTGATGAAAATTCAGCTCGATCCGGCTGTTCGCAACCAGCTGTCCGCATATGACGCCCTCGAGCCGCGCGCGAAAAAGCAGCTCGTCAACCAGCCGGCGCTTGATAACACGAAGGTAACCGTGCTCGTACCGGTGTATCATGCTGAAGCAACGCTCAAGACAGCGATTCACTCGCTGCAGGCACAGACGTGGACGAACCTGGAAATTCTTATCATTGACGATGCTTCTGCCGATGGCACGGTCGAAGCAGCAGAAGCTTTTGCAAAAGAAGATAAGCGGGTGAAGGTGCTGCAGGTGAAGCAGAACGGCGGCCCGTATGCCGCGCGTAACCTGGCACTGAAGCAGGCGACCGGTACGTTTGTCACGGTGAACGACGCCGATGACTGGTCACACCCGGAAAAAATCGAAAAGCAGGTGCTGCATCTGCTGGAGCACGAGGACGTCGTAGCCAACATGTCGCAGCAGGCGCGTATGTTTGAAGATCTGTCACTGCACCGCCGCGCTCGCCCCGGGGAATACCTGTTTAACAACATGTCATCGTTTATGTTCCGCAGAGAGCAGGTGCTTGAAAAGCTTGGCTCATGGGACCGTGTGCGCTTTGCAGCAGACTCTGAATTTATTTTCCGCTGCCGACGCCTGTTCGGCGAGCAGTCTGTCGTGGAGCTTGCGACCGGCCCGCTTTCCTTCCAGCGCCAGTCCGATCAGTCGCTCACAGGCAACGAAGCGTTCGGGCTGCCTAACTACAAAATGGGCGCTCGCCGCGAATATGAGATGGCCCACGACTACCATCATAAACATGCAGACACGCTCTACTACGATCCGGAGCAGACGGAGCGCCCGTTTTCCGTACCGGAACCGATGCGTCCAGAGCGGGAATCAAAAGAAGACGGCTGGCGAACCTTTGATGTCGTATTTGCGGCTGATTTTCGTTCCGAAGATGCGCTCGCTGCTGACGAGCTGAAAGCCGCTGAAGCAGAGAAAAAACGAGTCGGCTTTGTGCTGCTTTACCGCTACGACAGCTCGCCATTTACGCACGTGCATCCACGCTGGAGAAAGCTGATCAACAACGGCGCAGTGGAAATGCTCGTCTACGGAGAGAAAATCCGTGCCGGTGAAGTCCGCTTTTCCGATACGGAAGCCCTGCTGGAAAAACAGCGCTTTGTTCCGCTTATGGAAGCCCAACAAGCGATCGTGACCGGCCAAGTGGCTGATAAATCGGCCGTAGAAGAAGCTGTTCGCCGGCTGACCGGTGCGGCGCCTGAATGGAAGCAGTAAAGGAGGGATTTTGTGAGTCAGTCTCCGCTTTCGCGTCTCCGGGCGCGTGTATTAGGCAGTAAAATGACGCACCTTGAGCAGGAAAATCAAAAACTGCGTGAGCAGGTATATAAGCAGAAAGCACCTGCGCCCAAAGCGCTGCCGGATGAAACGAACGATCTTGCCCGCGTCCGTGAGACGGTGCGGGAGTCGTACCGGGAAGGCACGCTGATGGAGCTCGCGCAGGAGCTTGCGGTAAAGAAGCAGCTGCATGACCGCTTCAGCAGAGAAGCGATGCTGGAAGCGCTCCGTCAGGTCGCCAGAGAAGGAACAGCAGCAGAAGACCAGATGCGTCAGCTGCTGCTTCCTGCTTTTACAGCTGCGCAACTGCCGGAGCGGTTTGCACGCGGAATTGAGCACCGGGACATTCCCTCCCTGGAGCCGCTCTCCTCCTTTCGCGGCCAGCTGACGGCAAGGACGAGGCGGCTGCAAAAGGGTCACGCTCTGCCGGAATGGACAGTGGACGATAAGGAGAAGGCTTATAAGCTTGCTCGTTCGCTCGATATTGCCGTGCCGGAGGTGCTCGCAACGTCCGTACCGCTCGAACAGCTGACGCTCGCCCCCGGAACCGTCGTAAAACCGGCTGACGGGGCAGGCGGGCGCGGGGTTTACGTGCTGCGAGCCGAAGATGACATTTTAAACGTCAAGACGTCTGAGGTGCTCCCCTCTATGGAAGCACTCCGCCGCGAACTGGAGCAGGATTTAGCGAGCGGGCGCGTTGCCGAGGACAGCTGGAGCGTTGAAAAAGTCTACTATGCTGATAAAGAAACGAAAGAACCGGCACGCGATATGAAGTGCTACACGTTTTACGGGAAAACCGTTCTTCTCCTGGAGATTACCCGTAGTCCGGAAACGGCCTACTGCTGGTGGACGCCGGAAGGTGAGCCAATTGAGACGGGCAAGTATACCGGTCAGCTCATGGATGGCGACGGACCGGATCTACGGGCCCTTGAAGCCGCCTCCAGGCTCGGAAAAGCTATTCCGGCCCCGTTTTGCCGGTTTGATTTTCTGCAGACGACCGACGGCCTTTTATTTGGCGAATGCACGCCGAAGCCCGGCAACTACGATCAGTTCGACGCCGCAACCGACAGAGCGCTCGGGGAAGCGTTTCTCGAGGCCGAAGAAGTGCTTATGCATGATTTACTGAACGGAGAGCGTTACATACATTGGAGGAATTTGCTATGAACCCGGCACAATGGCCGCCCCACCTTCCTGCAGCTGTCGTTCATCAGGCGCAAGGACCGCTTCTATGCGGGTACTTGATCGCGCTGGAAGGCTGGCGGCGCGGACTGACCCTGCAGTTTCATGCTCATAGAAGCGATGAGTTTGCTGATGTTCCCTTCTGGTATGCGCACCGCCCCGGCAGGCTGTTTACGCTGTCCGATAGTAAACGGACGGTCCGCTTTTTCCGGTCACGCGGTGACGGCGTTTCGCGTGATGCAGTTGAAGCAGGAGCCGACAAAACGCTAACAAAGCAGTACCTGCATCAGGCCGACGTTCCCGCTCCGCGCGGCAGTCTGCTGGAAACAGAAGCAGATCTTGCAGTCGAAGCAGCAAAGCTTGCAGGTCCGTTCGTGCTGAAAGTCAATGACGGCAGTTTCGGACGCGGTGTTCGGACGAACCTTTCCGCAGACGAGCTCGCCGGAGTATACCGGGAGCTGCAACAGGAGCACCCTGGGGAGCCCGTTCTTCTCGAAGAGCACATCGAAGGGCCGGAGTACCGGCTGTACGTTGTCGGTGAACACGTAGCAGGAGCGGTCCGGCGGGATCCGGCATCGGTAACTGGCGATGGCCATGCGACGGTCGAGGAGCTCGTTGCGCGTAAAAACGACGAACGGCGCGGCAATCCGCGGCTTGCGACGGCGTTGATCAAACTCGATGCCGCTGCGGAAGCGGTTCTGCAAGGACAGGGATTAAAGCTGGACAGCCGCCCCTCTGCAGGTCAGGTCGTCGCGCTTCGCACGCAAAGCAATGTCTCACTCGGGGGCGATCCGGTGGACGTACTGGATCAGCTTCCCGATGACATGAAGCAGACCGCCGTCCGTGCTCTGAAGGCGTTTCCCGAGTTTCCGCACGGCGGGGTCGATATCATTCATTCAAATGAGCGAGGGCCCGTTGTGCTCGAAGTGAACCCCACTGCTCAAATCGCCCTGATGGTGTTTCCGATGCACGGGAAAGGTCGCGACATTCCAAAGGCAATTGTCGATTACTATTTTCCAGAATCGAAACAGCATACTCGTGCATCCCACGCGTATTTTCACCTTCAGGACAGCCTGATGGCGCTGGAAACTGGGGCGGCATCCGCTTCTGAAGTGCCAGTATGTCCGGCAGAAGAACCGGAAGGGATACACTGGGTGCTGGAGAAGCCGCTGGATGCAGCGGCACGGCATCAGATCTATGTAGAAGCGATGGAACGCCGGCTTTACGGCTGGCTGAAGCCGAAAGGGACAGACCGCTGGCACGTATTCGCAGCTGGAGACGAAGCAGAGGCATTCGGAGCGTCGCTTCCTGGCGCTAAAGAAGCCGGCAGGGGCCCGGCGTTTATCACGCCTGCCTTCCGCGTGTACGACAGCCGGGAAGATCTACTGCGCGATCAGGCAGAGGTAACGACGCTCATAGGCCGGACAGCTGCCGCAAGACGCCGGACGGAACAGACGCTGAAGCTGCTGAGAACGACTGCCGGACTTCCTGGAAAACTGAAACTGTTCTCAAAGAGGGGGACGTAACGAGATGATACAAACGAAGCCGGTATGGCTCTCGCACTTAACTGATGCGGTTCCGCTTGCGGCGAAGGATAAAAAAATAAGTCTCTATACGATCGCTCTTGAAGGCTGGCGCCGGGGACTCGAGCTGACGTTCTGGTCCATCCGCGGAGAGGACGGCGAATTTCAGCTGCGCTATCAGCTCTCAGATGGCTCAAACGTGCATCAGTTTCAAGGATCAAAAGGCGACTTGATCACCGATGAAGCAGAGGCGATCTGTGACGATAAATCGCGGACGAACGAGGCAATGCGGGCGCACGGCGTTCCGGTCCCTCACGGAAAAACGTTCACGGAAGCAGCAACGGATGAAGCAGTTATCGCGTACGCCAAAGATAAAGGCTTTCCGCTTGTGTTAAAGCCGACGAACGCCTCCGGCGGCAAAGGTGTCATCGTGAACATTCGCGATGAGGCGTCGTTTCAGAAAGCCGTTACTTATGTAAGGCAGGAGTTAGGTTTAAAGCACGTGATCGTCGAGCAGTTTGTCGAGGGAGAAGAATGCCGCGTGATGGTGCTTGATGGAAAAGTGCTCGGCGCCGTGCAGCGCCGTCCGGCGAGTGTCACGGGGGACGGAAAGCGCTCCATCGCCAGACTGATTGAGCAAAAGAACGAAGACAGGCGGGAGGTGCCGCACTTGTATCACCGCCCGATCAAGCTCGACCGCCACTTTTACACGACGATGCACGCTTCAGATTGGACGCTTAGAACCGTGCCGAAAGCCGGGGAAACGATTGTCGTCAAACGCGTCAGCAACATTTCAGCAGGAGGCGATCCGGTCGACGTGACCGACCTGCTCTCAGAAAAAATAAAAGAAACCGCGATCCGTGCCGCAGAAGCGGTTCCCGGACTGCCCCATTGTGGTGTAGACTTAATGGTGGACCCGGACTGGGAGGAAGCAGTCGTGATCGAAGTGAACACGAAGCCGGGCCTTGGCTCACACCTGTTTCCAATCACCGGGATGAGCCGCGATGTGCCGAGAGCGCTGATCGACTTTTATTTTCCAGCCTCTGCAGACGCGCCCCGTGCCGATCACGTCTATTTTGACCTCGGCACGATCGAAGCGGCCGTAAAAGCAGCCGGAGCCTCACGGATCACAGTGGCGCCGGCTCCCGAACAGACAGGCACCATCCAGCAGTCATTTACCTGTGAAGGAGCACTGAAGCAGGATAAGCATGAGCTGGAACGCTTTATGAAAGAGCTCACGCTGTACGGTACGGTCAGAGTAGTAAAAAACAAGACGCTTTACGCGACGCTCCTCGGAACACCGGAAGAGCTGCAGGCAGTGAAGCAGCGGCTGGAAGAGGCAGGCACCGTAACCGTTTCAGAAAGCAGCGGGATGATCGCGGCAGAGCTCGTCTGGCATGATAATACACGTCCTTCCTTTGTGGAAGCCTATATAAAACGACGACAGCTGCTGGAAGAGTGGAAGCTCGAAGAAAAAGCAGCAGCGCGGACGGCCCGGGAAGCAGCCGGCATCCGCACGAGACTGAAGAAACGATTCGGCAGACGATAAGCTGCCCGGACAGGAGGAACCCAACGTGATACAGGAAACAACCTATCAATGGCTCCCACACTTAGAAGGAGCCGTACCGAAAGCAGGGCAGGGTAAACGGATCAGTACGTATACCGTCGCACTGGAAGGGTGGCGCCGCGGCATCCGCCTGCGCTTTTACCGTGAGTTTGATGAAGAAATGAAGCTGAAAGTCCGTTACTCGCTGCGTCATAAAAACAAGGAGCACCACTTCGCCTTATCGAAAGGCGATCTCGTGACGGATGAAGCATTCGATATTTGTGACGACAAGGATTTAACGAAACAGTATTTAACAAAGGCGAACGTGCCAACGCCTCAGGGCGCAAAGTTTTTAGAGGATGCCTCGAATGAAGACATTCTCGCATACGGTAACGAACTCGGCTATCCGCTCGTCTTAAAGCCCGTCAGCGCGAACGGCGGCAAAGGGGTCTTTGCGAACGTCCGTGAAGAACAGGTGTTAAAAGAGGCGATCGAGTACGTACGCGATGAGCTTGGCTACAAAGAAGTCATTATCGAAACGCACATCCCCGGCGAAAAAGAATTCCGCGTCATCGTTCTCGGTGAAAAAGTACTCGGGGCGATGCACCGGATCCCGGCAAACGTCGTCGGTGACGGACAGCGCACGATCCGGAAGCTGATCCAGGATAAAAACAAATTCCGCAGACTGAACCCGCACTTAACGAGCCGGATGATCCGGATTGATAAAGAAGTGCTCTATATGATTGAGCAGGCAGGCTATGAGCTGGATTCGGTTCTCGAAGAAGGCAAGCGCATTTACCTGCGTGTCCAGAGTAACCTTTCAAACGGAGGAGACTCCGTTGATGTAACCGAGGAGCTGTCTCCGGCCCTCGAACGGATTGCGATTGAAGCAACGAAAGCGATTCCTGGACTCGCTCAAAGCGGTGTGGATATCATCGTTGATGACGAAACCGGAGCGGGCTCTGTGATCGAAGTAAATTCGCGGCCGGGACTTGGTGGCCACTTGTTTCCGATGATCGGAACGCCGCGTGATTTTGCGAAAGCGTTTATCGACTATTACTTTCCTGAGACGGCTGACTATCCAAGATCAAACCTTTATTTTGACTTCGATAACGTGATTGCGCCGATTAAAAGCCGCTCCGCGACGATGGTGGAAGTACCGAAACCGCCTAAAGGAGAGCTGTACGGCAAGCTTTATACGGTTCGCGGCGAGGTGCAAGGTGTCGGATACCGAGCCTGGGTGAAGCGGGAGGCACTCATGCGCGACCTGCACGGCTACGCACGAAATGAAGCCGACGGTTCTGTTTCGATCGTCGTCTGCCATCCGAATAAAAAGAAAGTGAATAACTTCAAAAAAGTAGTGCTGGAAGGACCGGAACGTGCGGAAGTGCGCGAAATTCTTGAAGAAGAGTGGACAAAGCCTGTCCGTATGGGCTTTCAGACGAAGCAGGCGAAGAAAAGCTATTCCAGAGGGAATTACCGTGGCCTCTCCAGTGCAGAGTACAAGCGGATCGCAAGAAAGTATGACCAGCTTGTCCACAGTACCACGTGGAAAATGACGTATCCAGTGCGGCTGGCCCTGGATATTGCGAAAAAAATCGTCCGGTTAGGACGTAAATAAGATTAAGAAAGCAGCGGCCGCAGCCGCTGCTTATTTGTGTAGGATGAGCCTCCGCTCAAAAAGCCAGACCGGATTCATGTCCGGTCTGGCTTCAACATCATTATTTTATCGTAAAGTGTTTTTTAAACGCCGCAAACTCTTTTCCGTTCAGCATATCACGCTGCAACCTGGCTTCTGCTTCTTTATAAGCTCGTCCAAGCAGCTGATCGTATTTTTTGTTAAACAGATGAAATTTTCCAGGACGTGGGGTCGCTTCACCAAAAACGATGCCGTCGGGACTCTTCAGCATATCCATGCGTATGAAAGGTGCTGGGATCTCCAGGCTGGCCCGCAGCGCTTCGTCTGCATCCTCTTGAGAGAATCCAATTCCTTCCCGCAGTTTCTCATCCTGCCAGCCGGTAACAGCCAGCGTTCCGTCAGCATTCCAGACGCTGAAGCCGGAAGCATCTGAACGATCTGCTTCCAAGACAAACAGAAGCTCTCCGTAAAAGCAGTAAAATTTATAATCAAGCGGCGGTGCAGTAGAACCTTCCTCGCGCAAAATTAACTCTTCTGTTATCCATTCATCCTTTAGCAGCTGGCCTGTCGGATTGCCGCGATAAACTGCCGCAAGCGGCTCGCGCATT
Source organism: Alkalicoccus luteus (assembly GCF_012034335.1). Taxonomy (GTDB): domain Bacteria; phylum Bacillota; class Bacilli; order Bacillales; family Salisediminibacteriaceae; genus Alkalicoccus; species Alkalicoccus luteus_A. The sequence goes on from NZ_JAATHJ010000008.1 coordinate 99,110, forward strand.
TCCTCTATCATTTCCTCCCGGCTGGATAAATACTTGTTATTGCGGGCAGACAATATTTTTGAGTCATTGAAAATGAGATACACACCTCTGGAGCCTGTTGATTGAACAGGCTTAATCACGATCGGCGCCTCTTTGTCCTTTATCTCATCAAACGTATAAATACGAGAGGAGCTTTTCGGCCTGCGAAGACCGATTTCATCAGCGAAACGGAACGCCTTTGTTTTACGATCGAGCTGCCATGCGTGATTCTGATGACCGAGCTTTCTCAGCGCTGACTGTTCCACCATAATATCCTTGAATGAAAAGGAATTAAGCATCGGAATTTTCTTCCGCTCAAATTTTTTCAGAAACCCGTGAGAAATAAACCGCTTCTCCAGAATGGCGGACAGGGTCTCAAGCTTGTCCTTATCTTCAATCACGGATTTATTTTGTGCGAATGTCTGGTAATAATCTTTCAGGTAAGTCTCTATTTTTACCTGAATGTCTTCTAACTGCTTCACTTCGTCTTTAAAGGTCTCATTCTCTGAAAGGTCTTTATCTGTATTGAGCGCCGGATCCGGCAGCAGCTGTGCAACTTCATCTGATGTTAATTTAATGTTTTTAAGGCCTTTTGGAAGCACATAGGCAGGACCGTGATCTTTATCACAGATTACCTCTTCATCATCTCCGATATACTGCTTCTCATTAAGCGTGTGCAATAGTTCGGCTGCTTCTCCTCTGTCTGCAAAACGGGTTTTGAAGCCGGTGCGCCGGTTGTCTGTGACGATCGGATAAAAAACAGGTGTAAATGACCATCCGCTTTGTTTGTCATAGTCAGCTGTAAGTTCCACAATCAGGCTGAAAGGTGGGGCGTTCATTTTGTCATAGCGGCCTGGCGAGTTAAAAATGTAGTTGCCGATCGAATAAGCGATGACGCCGTTTTCGTATTTTTCAATGTGATTCGCCATGTGAGTCCCATGCGCAAAAACAAAGTCAGCACCAGCATCAATAAATTTACGGCATTTTACCTCGTAAGCAGGCTTCACCCATTTATAATCAGAGCCCTGCCAATGAGGACAGATGACGATGCAGGCTTCCGGATGGGCAGCCCGTGTTTCTTCAATCTTTCGAAGCATGCGGTTTTCATTCAGCGAGTTCACTCCGGGAGAATCTTTTTTCGCCATGAACCCATAGTCTTCCCGGTATCGTCTAGAAGCTCTCATACCTGTAAACACAAATACATTATTTTTCTTAAGCCCTGCCTTCACTTCAATTTTCAGTGGTCTGACCGCTTCTGACAAAGAAGAGCCAGCACCGAAATGCTGAATGCCTGCTGATTTCAATGTGCTAATTGTATTTAAAAGAACGTCTGGTCCAAAGTCCATCGTATGGTTATTTGCCAGACTCACCGCTTTAATGTTCAGGTCCTTGAGCAGGTTAACGGTGCGTTCAGGATGGTCCCAGTTTGGATACTGTTTCCCTTCTTGAAAGCCGTCCGGATCTTCTTCAAGTACGGTCTCAAGGTTAAGAATGGAGAAATTGCTCGTTTTGAATATAGGAGCTGTTTCCTCTGCGAAAGAGAATGGATCACGCTCCAATCGTTCCTTCTCCGTGATCCTGTTTGGTTTTTGAAGATACCAGTCACCAAGACTTGTATCTCCGGCAAACGTAATCGTAAACGGCTTGCTCATGATTCACAACACCTCTTTAAGTTGATAAAAAGCTTTATCGCTGTGGACGTTCCCAGGTAGGTAGTCTGCACCGTGAGATAATATTACTACACGCTGGAGAGAGAGTCACCAACATTTTTATCAATTACGTATTTTCTGATGAATCTTTCAAATAATCCTATATTCTGCATGTATAACCACGGACAAACCTGCTAACGAAAAAACGAAAGGGTAACCTTCCACCTGCAGGAATTGAAGCAGATGTGATACATATTGCCTAAAAATGCGGTTGCTAAACAGATTGCATGTATTTGTTGGGTAAAGAGTTAGTAAAGCCTGGGAGAGAAGGGCAGAATCGAAAGTATTTTCATAATAGAGCAAAAGAAGCTGCCTGATGTTTCGAGCCACTTCCTCATAACGGAAGCCAACCTGCTCGTGACAAGCAAAAAGCTCCTCATAAACAAGCAAAAGCTCCTCGTAAACGGTGAATCCCACCTCGTAAAAGCGGATGCCATGCGAATAGCGGTTTTCAGTTACGAATAAGGAGTGGATCTCTGAGCAGAGGGCTTCGGCCCAAGCCGAAGCCGGTGAAGGAGGTAGATGCGGCGCACTTCCTCATAACGGAAGACAACTTGCTCATAACAAGCAGAAAGTTCCTCGTAAACAAGCAAAAGCACCTCGTAAACGGTAAATCACTCCTCGTAAAGGCGGAACCCCGTGCGAATAGCGGTGTTTAGTTACGAATAAGGAAGAGATCTCTGAGCGGAAGGCTTCGGCCCGAGCCGAAGCCGGTGAGTGAGGTAGATGCGGCGCACTTCCTCATAACGGAAGCCAATCTGCTCATAACAGGCAATAGGTTCCTCGTAAACAGGAAAAAGCGCCTCGTAAACGGTAAATCCCACCTCGTAAAAACGGACCTCCGTGCGAATAGCGGGAGTCAGTTACGAATAAGAAAGAGATTTCTGAGCAGAGGGCATCGGCCCGAGCCGAAGCCGGTGAAGGAGGTGGAAGAGGCGCACTTCCTCATAACGGAAGCCAACCTGCTCATAACAAGCCAAACGCTCTTCATAAACAAGCAAAAGCACCTCGTAAACGGTGAATCCCACCTCGTAAAAGCGGACCCCCATGCGAATAGCAGTGTTCAGTTACGAATAAGGCCCGGATTGAAGGAGGGCACACTAAAAAACCTCCTCGGCGCCATGCCGAGGAGGAGAAAAATGCGTTTACTTTTCCAGGATACCCGCATATGAAATGAGACTGGAAATGTTGTGCTGCGTGTAGTCGTTACGCAGCTCGTAGTTTTTCAGGCCGGCGTGGAAAGCGCCGAGGCAGAGCCGTTTGTTCATGTAGTACATGACGGACTCCGGCCGCAGCTGCATCTGCAGCTGGAACTTGATGCCTTCATGAATACCGGCTTTGTACGAAGCTGCTTTGTCCTCGTAGCCGTGATCCATCGCCAGGCGGTATGCTGCTCCGAGACCTTCACTGCGGCAGGCCGTCGGTGTGGAACGCGGAGTGCCCGGCTGCTTGTATGAGCCGATCCATTCACGGCTGTACTCGTTTGTATCCAGTCGCTGAGCGTGAATCATGGCATCCGCGATAAAGAAGGAATGCTTCAAGTACATGTCCTTTGGTCGCTCCCGGTAAAGCTCGTTTAGTCCGTACAGAAGCCAGTGGTCGTGTGCAATCGTATCGATTGTTTCTGTCTTGTCACGGTCAGTAATCAAATAGTTGGCTTCATTTTCAGCGAAATCGAGCCATTTCTCGTCTCCGTCAATTTTGTATAGACGAACCATCGCAAGAATTGCTTCACCTGGATAATAATGAGAGATAAAGCCGGTGTTTTCGCCAGTCGCCACTTTTTGTTTGTGCACAGCGAATTTGCCTGACTCATCCTGCAGCTCGCCCATCCACGTTGCCAGGTTCTGCATCAGCTCCAGATGCTTGCGGTCTCCGGTGAGCTCCGTATACTTAGCAAGACAAACGATTGCGAGTCCGTTGCCGCCGAGCTTGGCAGCGCCTTTCTCAACAACTGCCTGTGCCTTGATACCGTTGATTTCAATATCCTCTACTTTTTTCTTGAGGAAGTTAATGCCGCGCTTCGCTGCATCCAGAAGCCTGTCGTCCGGCATCATTTCATGGACTTCAAGCATCGAATATGTCGTGCCCGCATGCCGGAGAATATTGTAGCCGGAAGCCTGGGAGCCATTGTGCGGCTGATAGGCGTACACGATTTTTCCTTTGCTGTTTACAGCTTGCTTAAAGTAGTTGTTTTTCGCCAGCGTGATCGCATTGACGAGGTCGTCGCGGTTCAGGTCGTCAAAGAACCGGTGGCCGCGGTACAGCTTCAAGTAGCCATTTTTATCGTAATAGTGAGCGTGGGTGCGAACTTTATAGACATCCATAAATTCGTTCGTCAAAAGTGTTTTCACAGCTTTTTGATCAAACAGCAGCGGGTGTTTTTCAAATGCGAGAAACGCGTTTTCTTTCACAAGGTGGCGCTCCTGGATCATTTTATACGCCTCTACTTCTTCCGGGAGGAATGAGATGCGCAGGTCCTCGGAAAATGCAAAGCCGTCTTCACCGCGCCGGTAAAGAATTTCATCTTTCTTCACGTTCAAGCGGCTGCCCTGCTTGCGGCCGGGAACGACCTCGCGGATAACGTCCAGCTTGACGGATATCGGCTTCAGGTGGCGCACGCGGTATTCCAGGTACGATTCGATCGCCTCATTGATCGCTTCGGCAGCGGTTTTGCCGCGGCCCATCGTTACGAACGCGCGTGTGTAGCTGTTGCCGACAGAAAGGTACACGATCAGCTCGCCCTCATCCGTGCGGTAGGCGTTCTCCAGTTCTGTGTCGACAGCATCTATTGTTGTTCGTTTCTTAACAGCATCAAAAATCGTTGAAAGTAGTTTTTCCACAGTATTGACTCCTTTTTCAAGAAATACATTCAGAACCTACTTTACCACAAAGGGCGCCGGCGGGGTATGAAACTTTTTCCTATTCCGGGAACATCGCTTTCGCAATCATTTTTGCAACAGGAATGGCCTTGCCTTCCCACGGCTCCATATGCGTCGTAATGTTCGGATCATTATTGATTTCCAGAATGTGTGGCTGCCCGTCATCATCAATAATAACATCGACCCCGCACATGCCTAGACCCGGAATGGACTGTACCGCTTCCTCGACCATCCGCTTGACCACTTGACTGACCTCGTCTGTTGCATCGATTGCTTCCCCGCCTGCTGAGACGTGGGAGACGGGACTTAGGAAAACGACCTTCTCTTTAGCAGGAATGGAATGCAGGTCGAAGCCATCAAGTCTGAGTGATGCTTCCAGTGCAGGGGTGACGTTAATTTCGCTATGACCCAGTACCTTCCGTCTTCGCCGCTCTTCGTTTTTTTGTTCAAGTAGCTTCTGAATAGTGGAAGAACCGTCTCCGCGCACATGCAGACGTCTTCGCCGCCCTACAGCAATTACGTTTCCGTCAAGACAAGTGAAACGATAGATCTCCCCATCTATATGCTGCTCAACGAGTACATCGGGATCCGTGTCCAGTGCCTGCTGAAAGGCCGCTTCAAATTCGCTGAACGTCGAAATGTTCACGGAGACAGATCTGCCTTTCGAGCCGCCGCCGGACTTCACAACGACCGGTAGAAGCTTTTGAGCCCAGTCCCAAGCTCGTTTGAGATCCCCTTCATAAATAACGCATTTTCCGGAGCGGGGAGCTCCCGGCTTCTAAGCAGACCGGTCGTGACTTCTTTTCGCTTGATGCAGCGTACAGCAAGCGGACTGTTTAATGCATCCAGTACCTTGCCGTCTTCTATCGTATACGTGTAACGACCTTTTTTCAGTTCAAATCGTCCGCCATCCAGCCTCGTCCAATCGGCGCCACGTCGAATGCACGCAAGAAACACTCGCCGGTTCGAGCGGCGTAGGTAGACCGGATATTTTTCAGCATCAAAAGAGGTCTGTATCAGCTGCAGCGACGATTTCTCTGTCGTGCTCATCGCTTTGACAAAGCGGAGGTACGAAAGAATGCTGGAAATGTTGTGCTGTGTATAGTCATTGCGCAGCTCCCAGTTTCGCAGATTTCCCCTGAAAGCACCGAGTGACAGTGATTTATTCGGAAAATACAGCACCGATTCCGGATAGAGCTGCATTTGCAGCTGAAAGGAAATTGCCTGATGAATCGATCGTCGGTACCGCCGTGCCCGATCGCGATCTTTTACCTGATCTGCCAGTCTGGAAGCGGCACCGAGCCCTTCGCTTCGGCAGGCAGCAGGTGTTGAGCGCGGACGCGGATTATCCATGTGAAAGTATCCGAGCATTTCTCTGCTCACCTCGTCAGGATCAGTGAACTGAGACTCCGTTATCGCATCTGCAATAAAAAAGGCGTGGCTCCGGTAAATTGCAAGCGGCCTGTATTGGTAAAGGTTGTATATACCATACAAAAGCCAGTGGTCATGTGGAATCGTTGCTTTATCTGCTTCTCTGTCCCGTACTTCGATAAGATAGCGGGTTTCTTTTTCCGCGTAATCGAGCCATCGGGAGTCTCCGTCAGTTTCGTAAAGGCGCACCATGGCAAGAATTGCTTCTCCTGGGTAGTACCTCGACTCAAAATCCCAAACCTTGCCAGTCGAGTACTCCTGCTTATGAATGCTGAAGCGCGGAGCATCCCGCTGCAGCTCTTCCATCCACGTGGCAAGGCTTTGCATAAACGGCACGTATTTCCGGTCTCCGGTTACTTGCGTATATTTGGCGCAGGCAACGATCGCTAGGCCGTTACCACCGAGTTTAATTAAATCCTCTTCCACAATCACGTTAACCGCGATGCCATTTATCGTATGCTCATGTGAAAAAGACGTCAAATACTCCAGGGCTCGTGCCGCAGCATCAAGAATGTCTTGATCTCGGTTCCACTCATATAGCTCGAGCATTGAATAAGCAGTGCCGGCGTGTCTTAAGATGTTATAGCCGTCGGCCTCTGAATCTGTGTGAGGATGGTAGGCATATGTAATGCGGCCATTCGCATCGACAGCATGCTTAAAATAGTTGGATGAAGCCAGTTTCACGGCATATTCCAACTTCTCCTCAGAAAGAGGAAAGCCTTTCCGTTGGCCATTGCTCAGGGAATAGTAACCGGAGGAATCAATATAATAGGAAGTTGTGCGAATTACACGTACATTCGCCGGTGTTTTGATGCTGCTTTCCATCGCAGCAGTTTGCGGTCGATACGACAGTGCATGCCGGAGGCCGGACTCGTTAACTCTGCCGCGCTTAAGAATTTGATATGCCTGAACCTCTTCCGGAATAAACAACATGTCAGGACGGTCGTCCAGTATGATACCGTCCCGCCCTGGTTTAAAGGAGATCCGCTCATCCTGCTGCTGAAAAGTGGTTGGAACAGATCTTTCCCGGATTCTCGTGACGACATCCAATTTTAATGAAAGAATTGGTGTATGCTGCGGCCTTGCTTCAAATGCTAGTTGTATTGCTTTTGCATAATCCGAATGAACACCAAACGTAATGGTGGAGCGGTCATCCTGACTTCCATATGTAAGGTAAACAATATAGCCATTGCTCCCGGAGTATGCTCGTGCCGGCGGCTTAAGTTCACCATTTACAGCAGACCGGTTTTCCGTAATCGCCTGCCAAAGATTCTTCATTGTTTGTCTCATGCTAATTTCCTCCTTGTACAGCTGTCGCTGAGTGAATGAGAACGGTCTTCTTTTCAAACCTTATCAAAAGAAACATGATGAAAGAAAGAAATAACTCGAGAGAGAGGGACATCCTTCCATGAAGCAGGTACACTATAGAAGTGCAGTAATGTTAAAAAACATAAAAAAGTCTCTTTATAATCTATGACAATTGTCGATATAATTTTCTGAGAAAGGAGAGAGGCATAGTATGAAACAAAAACTGAAAAGCAGTACCATCTTTTTTCTAGTATTTCTGCTGTTATTCAGTTCGTTTGGAACTGCACTTGCAGAAGGCAGTGACAGCGAGGATACGCAGGAAGACACAACGTTAACCGACGATGTCATCCATGACCTTACAGAAGAAGAATTTGACGAACTCCGATGGATCATATTCCGTGAACAGCTGCTGCTGTATGAGTTTGATCCGGAAGCAGAGCCATCAGACGAAGCTATATATACGACAGAAGAAGAGCTTGCTGAAGCACTTCATCAATTCCAGGCCGATCACGATCTCGAAGAAGCTTCTACATATACGGAAGAAGCCTGGGAGAAGATGAACGAGCTGTTGGAAGATCAGGGTTACCTCCTTTTTGTCGGACAAAACGAAGAGGAAACAGCGGAACTGAAGCATCTGTTAAAGGAGCTGGATCCTCATGAGGAGCGTTTTCAGGAGGAGGAGCTTACGACCTTCTATGGCATCATCACCGCAGCGGCAGTGAAGAGCTACCAGGAAACGAGAGAGCTGACCCCGCACGGAGCAGTCGATGAAGAAACGTATTCACAGCTCTCCGATGAGTGGGCGCTGTTCCGCGAAGAGCAGGAAGCAGCCCGTGAAGACGAAACTGATCTCGACTTGGAAGGCCGCGAAGAAGAAGTAGAGGAAGACGAGGCCCGCGAAGAAGATACGGAAAGCGAAGAAGAGTCCGACCTTGATTCGGAGGCTCGTGAAGAAGAAGCAGAAGAAGAAGCGGACAGCGATGAAGAATCTGACCTTGACTCAGAAGCGCGAGAAGAAGAGGCAGAGGAAGACGAGGCCCGCGAAGAAGAAGCGGACAGCGATGAAGAATCTGATCTTGATTCAGAAGCTCGTGAGGAAGAAGCAGAAGAAGACGAAGCCCGCGAGGAAGAAGCGGACAGCGAGGAAGAATCTGATCTTGATTCAGAAGCTCGTGAGGAAGAAGCAGAAGAAGACGAGGTCCGCGAGGAAGATGCGGACAGCGACGAGGAATCAGACCATGATTCAGAAGCACGTGAAGACGAGACTGACGAGGGTGCTGGTGAAGCAGCAGAAGAAGACACATACGAGCAGGACGGTGCAGATTCGTCCTCTGATGAGAACGAAGCAGGCGAGAGTGCAGAAGAAGCTAAAGAGGATCTTACAGAAGAAGAGCAGGCTGAGCCTGAAGAGGCAGAGGAAAGCTTTTCCTCCATGTCCACTTTCTCTACAGCTGATGAAGGTCTTGTATTTGAAGATGGAGACGAAGCTCCTGAAATCCGGGAGATGAAGCTGGAGCTGACAAAGCTGGGCTTTGGTACCTTCCCGTCCGATCCGTCAGAGCGATTCGGTCCGGTTACGATGGGCGTCGTCGCTGACTTCCAAAGCTACTTTGGTTTAGAAGCAGACTGTCAAGTCGACCCGGAAACGTTCGAGCGGATTTCAGAGGAAGCCGGCACGTACTTTCAGGATTTTCAGGAAGGCGAAGGCATTCAGGAATTTAAGATGATGCTCACATCGCTTGAGTATGGCTCCTTTCCGTCATCGCCGTCCGACCGGTTTGGTCCGGTCACGACAAGCGTCGTCAAAGACTTTCAGGCTGATAATGGATTAGTCGTGAACGGTCTCGGTGATTCAGTGACCATGCAGACGCTTCATGCGATGGCGGAAGATGTTGTAGAAGGGTCTTCACTGGAGCTTCCGTACGTGAACGGAGATGAAGGTCCGGCTGTGCGGGACTTGAAGCTGATGCTGACAAAGCTTGGCTTCGGCAGCTTCCCGGCTGATCCGTCCGAACGCTATGGACCGGTGACGATGAGTGTCGTGGAGGATTTCCAGCGCTACTTTGGTCTTTCCGTAAACGGCATCACCGATCAGCAGACGCTGAACCGCGTTGAGCAGGAGGCAGGCACTATTTTTCAGGACGGCAATGCCCATAGCTCGATCGTTGACTTAAAGCTGGATCTGACTCGTCTTGGATACGGCACGTTCCCGTCTAACCCGTCCAATCGCTACGGTCCGGTTACTTCCGGAGTTGTGAAGGAGTTTCAATCCTCCGAAGGACTGGTAACGAGCGGCATAGCCGATTCCCGCACGATGGAGCGGCTGGAGCAGCGGGTTGCGGAACATTACGACGCTACGCTCACCCTGCCATATGAAGACGGAGATCAAGGCTCTGCGATCGTGCAGCTGAAGAAAGATCTGACGACGCTTGGCTTCGGCACGTTCCCGTCCAGTCCTTCTGTCCGCTACGGGCCTGTGACAATGCGGGTCGTGGAAGACTTTCAGGAATATTACGGACTGCCGATCACCGGAATAACGAATCAAACGACGGCGAACCGGATTCAGTCGGAGCTGAACTCCCGCTACCGGGACGGACAGGCTCACGCGGATATCGTGACGCTGAAGCTGAACCTGACGAAGCTAGGATTCGGCACGTTCCCGACAAGTCCGTCCAATCGCTACGGAGCCGTAACGTCTTCAGTCGTCCGTGATTTCCAGGAGGCAAACGGTCTCGTAGTAAACGGTATCGGAGACTCGGTTACAATGAGTCTTCTGGATTCGCAGGTTGGAGAGAGCTTTATCGGAAAAGCAGTTGTGACGGCAAATTCAAATTTAAACGTCCGCCGCGGACCGAGTACCAACTTCTCGGTCATCGGTCAGCTCCCAACTGGAACCGTCGTTGATGTGATCAGTGAAGAGAATGGCTGGTACCGAATCAGCCACAGCTCGATTACAGAGCAGCCGGCTTACGTGAGCGGCATGTATCTGCAAATGGAAACAGACGGCCTTTCCTATCCGTACCAAAACGGAGACCGGGGAGAAGAAATTGTGGAAATGAAGCAGAACCTAACGAAGCTCGGCTTTGGCAGCTTTCCATCCAATCCTTCTGAAGGATACGGCAGTGTGACCGAGCGCGTCGTGCGTGAATTTCAGGATTACTACGGCCGCACGGTAAACGGGCGTTTCAGCCAGAGTGACGCCGACTTTATTGATTCGATTTTCAATTCCAACTACATTGACGGTGCCGCTCATGAAAACGTGCGCGAGCTGAAGCGGAATCTGAGTCGATTAGGATTCGGCAGCTTTCCATCCAGCCCTTCAAACCGCTACGGTGAAGTGACAGCCGCTGTCGTTCGTGACTTCCAGCGACATCATGGACTTGTCGTAAACGGGATTGGTGATCCACGTACAATGCAGCAGATCAACGATGAGATGGCGAAAATCGGCAACAGCATTGAATACCGCAACTATCAAATGACAGTTTCTCAAATGTTAAACAGACAGATGCCGCTTCGTCCGCAGACCGATCTTTACGGTGGCGGCTGGCAGAATGCACTGGAAGCAGACGTCAGACGATATGTTGATCCGAATCGCTTCACACTGGAGCCAGGACATCGCGACATGTTCCAGTTCCTGGTACTGTCTCAAACGTCCGGCGTGCCGGCGTCGCAGCTGAACAATATTCTCCGCAATCGCGGTATTCTCCACAACACCGGGAATGCGTTTAAGCAGGCTGCAGAATCGCAGGGAGTCAACGATATTTACCTGATTTCCCACGCGCTTCTGGAAACGGGCAACGGAACATCCAGACTTTCTGACGGCTCTTTTGAAGTCGGACAGATTAATTCCAATATGTGGGTGTCGGTGCAGCCTCAGTCGAATGGCAGCGTACGAAAGTATACGCTGGAACGGCGCTTTAACAGTGCAAACAATTCGTGGAGCTGGATAAGCCGCCGGGACGACAGTTACGATACGAGCCGTCTCGATATGAAGAAAACGTATAACATGTTCGGAATCGAAGCGATTGACAGCGATCCGTACACGCGTGGTTCAGTAAGAGCTTATCGTGAAGGCTGGTTCACACCGCAGGCTTCCATTCAGGGCGGTGCCCAGTTTATCTCGAATAACTACTTGAACCGCGGCCAGGACACGCTGTACAAAATGCGCTGGGATCCTGATTTCCATGAAGCTGCGTTAAACAGCAGCATCAGCATCAACCGAAGCTCGTTTTACCAGTACGCGACAGATATCGGCTGGGCCTATAAGCAGACTCGCATGATCAAAGAGCTGTATGACCAGATTGACAATCCGTATCTGCCGTTTGAAGTGCCGGTATACCGTTAACAAAAAAGTTGAAATAATCTCAAAGAATTTGTGATTTATAGGAAAATAGACGATATAATAAAGGCAGAGGATGTTCACAATAGTGAAGCCTCTGCCTTTTTCGTATTAAAGAAGTGGGATGGTGTTCAGAATGAAATCAGTTGGAGCAGTCGTGTTAATTGTCATTGGGATGCTGGTATCGTTGCAGACGGCTGTAGCCGCTGAGGCTTTTTTGGACCCGGACATTCCGGTAGACAGCGGACAGATGGTCGAAGTGATCGTCGATTTAACCGAGGAACCGGTACATATTCAGGAAAAAGAGGCAGAGGAAAGCGGAGAAACGTTTTCTGCACTAGAAACAGAAGCCCGGCAGCAGCAAGCTTCGGCACTGTTTGAAGCATACTTGGAGCAGGAAGACATATCGGTTGAACACATAGAAAAACTGGAGAAGGTGCTTTACGGCTTTGCGATCACGATGCCTGCCAATCAGGCTGCATCTTTTACAAAGCTGGAGTACGTAGACGGCGTTTATTTAAGCCAGCTGTATGAAGTGGCGCTGGAAACAGATGTCGACTCCCAGGAGCAGACGGAGGCGCTGGAAGCAGAGATGGAAGCACTGGCCGAGCTCGGTCTGACCGGAAAAGGCGTCAAAGTGGGCGTTCTCGATTCCGGGATCGACTACCATCATCCGGCGTTAAAGCACGCCTACCGCGACGGCGCCAACTTCATCCGGGACGGCAGAACCGATCCGCTTGAAGGCCACGGGGTAAACTCTACGCACGGAACAGCCGTGAGTGCCGTTATCGCCGGAAAAGGCGACGTGCAGGGAATCGCACCGGACGTCGATTTATACGTCTACCGGGTGTTGAACACGATTAATCAAGGCTATACCGGCAGCATTCTGACTGCGATGGATCAAGCTGTAGAAGATGGCGTGGACGTGGTGAACATGTCGTTCGGACAAGAATCCAATATCGCTGATACGCCGCTGACAAAAGCGATCAGCAACATGATCGATGCCGGCATCGTCGTTGTGGCAGCTGCAGGAAACGACGGCGAAGATGGTATGGGCACAGTGAACAATCCGGGCACATCCCCGCTTGCCGTAACGGTCGGGGCATCCTATCTGTCACGAGGGCAGGAAGTCGTAGCAGATTTCTCCTCGCGAGGGCCGCTTACCGATACGTATGACATAAAGCCGGATCTGACGGCACCTGGCGCCGCGATTTACACGGCGCTCTCCAAATCTTCCGCCGGCGGCAGTTACACAAAAGCCTATTCGTTTTTCTCGGGTACAAGCTTTGCTTCGCCGTATACGGCAGGACTCGCAGCCCTTTTGCTCGAACAGGATCCGAGCCTTGCGCCTGATGAAGTAAAAGCTCGTATGATGAATACTTCTGATGCGATTAACGGCGTCTCGGTTAACGATGCCGGGGCCGGCAGGATTGATCCGGCCGGAGCGTTGCAGACGGACGTGATAGCATTCGTTCAGGACAGCCACACGTTTACGGAAGAAGGAAAAGAAAAGCAGCGCGCACACCGGAACGGAAGCATGAACCTGAAGACGATCCGGGCAGGCGGAACGTTCAGTCGCACGACAGTCGTGACGCTTGAAAATGCGAGCTCGTCGGCTGTCACCTTTCAAACGGGCGTTGAGGAAAAGGCGATGCGCGGCATGAAGATGAGCCTGCCGAAGGAAGTCACCGTGCCGGCGGGCGGGAAAAAAGACGTAACCGTGACGCTTTCTTCTGCTAAGCCGACATCCGGATACATGGAAGGGTGGCTCACGTTCCGCTCCGATAACGCAGAGGACCTGCGCATTCCATTTGGCGGCCAGGTGGAGACGATTTCGAATCCGGTAAAGGAATTTAAAACAGACCGAAACCTTGTCAGCCGCCACGTTCAGCCGGAGCTGCAGTGGAACATCGACAGCAGCATGAAAGCGGAACTCAGTCTGCTCACGAAAGACGGAACGAAGCTCGGGACAATCAAACCTGGCAGCGGCGCGAAGCTGAAGTGGGATCTTCGGTACACAGACACAAATGGAGCTGCCAAACGTGCCGGGACCGGAACGTATCAGCTGAAGCTGGAGGCCGTCAGCGGAGAGAACCGCTACAGCCGCACGCTGACAATCGACGTGTATGAAGAGAAGCCGGCGATCTCATTGGAAGCGACGCAGCTGGATCAAAATCTGATTCGTGGAGCCGTCGCCTCCCGGTTTTCGGACAAGCAGGAAGCAGACACAGCTATAACGCTTACGTTTGAGCTCAGCCAGAACGGCAGCCGCTATTCATCTGGCACCGCATCGGTTCAGGCGGACGGCAGCTTCCGCATCCGTAACCGGCTGCAGGACGGCGAGTCCGAGCTCACACTCACCGCGGAAGACCGGCTTGGGAACAAGCAGACGAACTCCTTTACGGTTACAAAAGAGCAGGAAGTGTACCAGCTGAACGACAGCGGCTCCGGTGTAGAAGCCCTGCAGGACGCGATGAAGCATCTAGGGTTTGATGCGGGAGAATCCGGTACGTTCGGAGCCGCGACACAAGCCGCACTGGAGGAGCTGCAGCAGTATTACGGCCTTGCAGTCACCGGCGAAGCCGATACAGAAACGATCCGCCTGATCGCATCGATCACTGACGGAACATACGCGACGCCGTCTGATACGGAAGACGTCCGCACGTTTAAGCAGCGTCTCACGCACTTAGGCTTCGGTACGTTTCCGGAGCGTCCGTCACCGCGCTACGGCCCGGTAACAGAAAGGGTCGTAGCTGATTTCCAGCAGCACTACGGGTTAGTCGTCAACGGCTACGGCGATCCGGTGACGCTTCAGAAAATGGACGAGCTATGGGGGCAATCCTTGAAGGACGGCGATGATAATGAAAACGTCCGGTCGATGAAAATCAGCCTGACGAGCTTAGGCTTCGGCACGTTTCCGGAGCGTCCGTCACCGCGCTACGGGCCGGTAACAGAAGGTGTGGTACGGGCATTTCAAGAAGCATCTGGATTACGAGCATCCGGGACAGCGAACCCGATCACGCTCGCTGCCATCGAGCAGCAGCTCAGCTCCTTCTGGACCGACGGCGATGACGATCCGGCCATCACCGGCTTGAAGCAGCAGCTCACGGCGCTTGGCTACGGCAGCTTTCCGCAGCGCCCTTCCACGCGCTATGGACCTGTTACGACCCGCGTCGTGGAAGCGTTCCAGCAGGATCAGGGCCTGACGGTAACCGGGAATATCGACCGGGTGACCGAGCAGACTATGAACAGACTGCAGGAAATCGTTTACACAGACGGGGCTGACGCTCCGGGTGTGCGTGACGTGAAACAACAGCTGACTGCTCTTGGATTCGGCAGCTTTCCGCAGCGGCCGTCGACCCGCTACGGTCCTGTAACGATGAGTGTCGTTCAGGACTTCCAGGCTCATTTCGGCCTAGAGCAGAGCGGCTCGATCACGAGACGCGATCAGCAGGTGTTGGATCGCGAAACAGCGACCGTTCTGCAAAGCGGCTTTTCCACAACGGAAGCACGGGACATGAAAGTGAAGCTCAGCGCAGCCGGCTATGGCACTTTTCCGGCTGACCCCTCCGACGTGTTCGGACCGGTAACAGCATCCGTGGTCTCTGACTTTCAAGCCTCCCAAGGGCTTCCGGTCAGCGGGATTATGGACAGCGTCAGCCTGGAGCGCCTGAGAGAGCTTCAGTAAAACGAAGCACCGCGGCAGCAACGAGCCGCGGTGCTTTTCATTTCGCAGTTATAGTATAAGGTATACATCAAAGCGGACGTTCCCTCATAAGCCGAGTCCCGTACGAATAGAAACGTTTACGTAACAAGGAGAAACGTCCTCATAAACGGGTAGAACCTCCTCGTAAAGGAGGGAAGACACCTCGTAAAAGCGGACCCGCACCTCGTAAACGGTGTATCCCGTGCGAATAGCGACCGTCACTTACGAATAGGCTCGGAGCGGAGGGCTTCGGCACGGACCGAAGCCAGGGGTTGAGGTGGATGATCACTTTCACGTAAAGGAAGCAAGGTTCCTCATAAAGCAGCGGAATCCCCTCGTAAAGAGGAACTACCTCCTCGTAAAAGCAGATCCACACATCGTAAACGGTGTATCCCGTGCGAATAGCGACCGTCACTTACGTCTAGGCTTGTAGCGGAGAGCTTCGGCACGAGCCGAAGCCAGGGGGGTGAGGTGGATGATCACTTTCACGTAAAGGAAGCAAGGTTTCTCATAAAGCAGCGGGATCCCCTCGTAAAGAGGAACTACCTCCTCGTAAAAGTGGAATCGCACCTCGTAAACGGTGTACCCCGTGCGAATAGCGGCTTTCACTTACGAATAGGCCGCAAACGAAAGCTTCCCCCCTCTGCCGAATACCGCTAAAATCCACCTTGCAACATTTCCCTCCAAATCCCGTCTATTACAATGACGTATCGATTTTCCGCAAAGGATAGCATACGCCCCGTAAAACGACTATAATGAAACATATCATGAACAGCGTTGCGTCATGGACGGTAACGGGGGATAGAAAGAGGTTTTGACATGTATAGCATGGATGACACGAGAAATCATAAATTTCTGCTCATCTTAGGGGACTTACTCTGTATATTAGCAGCATATATCAGCGCATTTTACATCCGCTATCTGGACTTTCCGGACCGAAACTGGGAGGCGTTTCTCTCGCTTCTGCCGTGGATTCTGCTGATTGGGCTGTTTTTCATCTCGGTATATGAGCTGTACAGCTTAGACCGAAAGCATACGATCAGTGACATCGTCCGTAAAATTCTCGTCGCAACGGCGCTGATGACGTTTCTTACGATGGCAGCGTCCTACTTATTCCGTGAGTTCGCGATGCCGCGATCGGTCGTCCTGATCGCAAGTATTTTCACGGTGTTTCTCATGGTCACGTTCAAGGTGCTCTACCTGAAGGTGACGCGCGGAAACAAAATTGGAAAAGTGCTCTTAGTCGGAGACGGGGAAGCGGCGTCTAAGCTGCTCTATAAAATCCGCCACCCGATGCTGAAAGGGACAGCGGTGCGCCACGTATCCGAGCACGTACCGCTTGAGGAACTGAACTATTACTTAAATGAAGTCGACTTCGTCGTACTCGCAACCGATATTTCAAAGGAAAAGAAATCGCAGATCATTTATTACGCGATGGAGCGTAACAAGGTCGTCTACGTGATTCCGGAGCTGTACGAGCTGCTGCTTCAGAAGGCAACGTCATCACCGATGGATGACACGCTCGTCATGGGCGTCCGTCCATTTCTGCTCACGTGGGATAAAGTGTTTTTAAAGCGCGTGTTTGACTTTTTATCGGCGGTGATTCTTATTATTCTTGCGTCACCGGCGCTCATTGCCACTGCAATTATGGTAAAGCTGGAAGATCCGAAGGCCGACATCATTTACTCGCAGGAGCGGCTCGGAAAGTACAACAAGCCGTTTACGATTTACAAATTCCGCTCGATGATTCAGGGGGCGGAAAAATCGACGGGGCCGGTGCTTGCCACGTCTGACGATAAGCGGATTACAAAAGTCGGCAAGTTGATCCGGGCGACGCGTTTAGACGAGCTGCCACAGCTGTTTAACGTGTTAAAAGGTGACATGTCGCTCGTCGGACCGCGGCCGGAGCGGGAGTTTTTTATTCAGGAGCTCACGCAGAAGTATTACCACTACGGTTACCGCAACCGCGTGAAGCCGGGGATCACCGGCTATGCGCAGGTGATGGGGAAGTATACGACGGATGCTGAGGACAAGCTGCGCTTTGACTTGTATTACATCCGTAACTACAGCCTCTGGCTCGATATTATCATTATCTTAAAAACGTGCCTCGTCGTATTCGATAAGTCGAAATCAGAAGGCGCAGAAGATACATCGGTCACGATCGAACGGCCGGAAGAGGAAAACAAGGACGAAGCGTCCAACCGCAAAAAATCGTCGCTTAACTTTTAGATTCCGTTTGAAGAAAGGGCTTTTCATATGCAGACAATTTTCATGACAGGCGGAGCCGGCTTTATCGGTTCCCACGTTGCCGAGCGGCTGCTCGCGCGTGGGGACCGTGTTGTCGTTTACGACAACTTTACGACCGGCACCGCTGCGAACATACCGGCCGGGGCAGAAGCAATCGAAGGCGACATCCGCGATAAAGCAAACGTCCAGCAGGCTGTTGCAGAGACAAAGCCGGACGGGGTCATTCATCTGGCCGCGCAAAGCAAAGTCGGTCCGTCCTTGGAGCAGCCGGATATGGACCTGGAAATTAACATTTTAGGCACGGTGCATCTGCTCGAAGCAGCAAAAGCAAACGACGTGCCACGCTTTATTTCCGCATCGTCGGCCGCTGTTTACGGCCACGCTGGGCAGCTGCCGATCGATGAAACGTCCGCGACCGAGCCGCTGTCGCCGTACGGTACGTCAAAGCTTGCGGCCGAGCAGTACATCCAGTCGTACGCGAGGCTGTACCCGATTCGCACAGCAGCGCTCCGCTTTGCGAACGTTTACGGTCCGCGCCAGACGGTAGAAACAGAAGCAGGCGTGATTACGATTTTTTGTGAGGCGCTTCTGGCAGGAAAGCAGCCGCTCATTCAGGGAGACGGTGAACAGACGCGGGATTTCGTCTACGTCGAGGACGTGGCGGAAGCGGTAATCACCGCCTTTGATCATGAAACTGTGAGCGGCGTTTACAACGTCAGCTCTGAAACGCAGACGAGCATCAATGAGCTGCTCAAGGAGCTTAGTCACGCCGCTAATAGAGAATTTAATCCTCAATACGGCGCTCCTCGCACAGGGGATATTCGCCACAGCTATTTATCTTCTGTAAAACTTCGTCAGACAGCCGGGTGGAAGCCGAAAGTGGCACTCGCCGAAGGCCTGCAGCGGACAATGGACTACTATAAAGCATAACGAAAGCCAGCCTCCCGAAATGGGGGCTGGCCATTTTTTATTCCTGTGAAGCGGTTGTGGAGCTCGTGATTTCTAAATGCTCTTTCAGCGTACCGGAAACGTCCGCGAGGGACTCGTCGCGAATGCGGTAGTAGTAGACGCCGCCTTCGTTGTAATCGTCGCCTTCAAAGGTGAGCGATTCGATGTCATTCATGTCGTTCGCGTACGAATGCATGCTGACCATGTTGCCAAAGCTTAAGTTCGTGCTTAAATTTCGCTCCATGCTGTCGACGAGCGAATTAAAGTTCGTAATCGTGCGGAAGCTTGCCGACTGATGGATCACCGCTTCAATGATGTCCTTCTGCCGGTCACCGCGGCCTAAATCGCCGCGCGGATCCTGCTTGCGCATTCTCGCATAGGCAAGCGCCTCTTCGCCGTTCAGCGTCTGCATGCCTTCTTCAATTTCGATCGTGCCGTACGTCGCGTTGTCCGTATCGGCAATCGGCATCGGCACATCGACTTCGACACCGCCGATCGTATCAATGATTTCAACGAATGCTGTAAAGTTTAAGGAGACGACATAGTCGACCGGAATATCGAGCATATGCTCAACCGTATTGATCGTCGACGTCACTCCGCCGTAAGCATGGGCGTGATTGATTTTGTCATTTGTATCACGGTCCGGCATGTACACGTAAGAGTCACGTGGAATGTTGACCATTTTAACGGACTCATCGTTTGGATTGAACGTGGCGAGCACCATTGCATCGGTGCGTCCGCTCAAGTCATCCTCGCGGCTGTCGAGGCCAAGAAACAAAATTGACACCGGGTCATCAACCGGGTCGACCGCTTCGTCGCGCATGTCCGACTTCTCCCCGCGATCAAGCTCTGCCTGCGAGCTGTTCGTCGCACTCTGCACCTGATACACCATATATCCAAGCACACCGCCAGTCACAATAAACGTTATTAAAAAGAAAAGCAGGGCTACTTTAAACAGTTTTTTTACTCGGGATGGACGCTTCTCCGGGCGCCGCGACCGCTGAAGTTCTTCACTCATCGGGATACTCCCTTTCTCTAATCAAATCCCATGCATCGTACCACAGAACAGTCTCCCTGCCTATGGTTCATCTGATTGGACGCTCTATAAAGGAAAGGGTTACACCTGTCGGAAAATAATTGGCAGAAAAAGATGACGGGTGTGGGTAAAATCGGTGGCAGGCTTATGCGTAAGTGAGGAGCGTTATGTGTACTGAAACCGTCGTTATGCGTACCTGAACAGCTTTTATGCGTAGGAAACCAACTGATCTGCGTATCGTTTCTGTAAGTGTGGGTAAGCATTCCCATTTAACGAAAAAAGGATTGTCCAGCTCGACCCCCGGCTTCGGCACCGGCCGAAGCCCTCCGCTCCAAGCCTAAACGTAAGTGAAAGCCGCTATTCGCACCGGGATTGGCGTTTACGAGGTGCCATTTCCGTTTTACGAGGTGCCATTCCTCATTTGCGAGGTGGTTCCGCTTCGTTACGAGGAACTTTGTTTCCTTTACGTGAGAGTGATCATCCAGCTCAACCCCAGGCTTCGGCTCAGGCCGAAGCCATCCGCTCCAAGCTTAAACGTAAGTGAAAGCCGCTATTCGCACGGGGATTGGCGTTTACGAGGAGGGATTCCGGTTTTACGAGGTGCCATTCCTCATTTACGAGGTGATCCCGCTGCTTTACGAGGAACTTTTCTGCATTTACGTGAAAGTAATCATCCAGCTCACCCCAGGCTTCGGCCCGTGCCGAAGCCCTCCGCCCCGAGCCTAAACGTAAGTGACGGCTGCTATTCGCACGGGGATCGGCGTTTACGAGGAGCGATTCCCATTTTACGAGGTGCATTTCCTCGTTTACGAGCATCTTCCTCCCGTTAACGAAGAAGTCTCTCCCCGTTACATTAAACCTCTCTCATTTACACAAAGAAATCCCCGGCGGATTGCCGGGGATCGTCCTATTTTACGGATTGTAATGAATTGGAGATCCAGGTCCTAAATCGAGGCCTGTCGTCATCCAGATGATTAGCATGATCGTCCATGCAATCGTGAAGAAGATCGAATACGGGAACATAACGGAGATCATCGTTCCGATCCCCATCTTCTTATCGTACTTCTGTGCAAATGCGATGATGATCGCAAAGTACGTCATCAGCGGCGTAATGATGTTCGTTGTAGAGTCAGCGATACGGTACGCCATCTGCGTCAGCTCCGGCGAGTAGCCGAGCTGCATCATAATCGGCACGAAGACCGGTGCCATCATCGCCCACTTAGCAGACGCACTGCCGACGAACAAGTTAATGAAGCCTGCGACAACGATAAAGCCGAGAATAAGCGGGATGCCGGTCAGATTCGCCGCCTCGAGCGCCTCTGCCCCGTACACGCCGAGAACAAGGCCGATGTTCGTTTCTGCAAAGTAAGCGACGAACTGACCGGCAGTAAAGGCGAGCACGATAAACATCCCCATGGCCGCCATCGTTTCCGACAGCTGGTTCGCGACATCTTTATCGCTCTTAATGTTCTTCGTCGCAATCCCGTATATAAGACCAGGTATAAAGAACAGGATTAAAATAATCGGAACGAGGGAATCCATAAATGGTGACTGTACGATGCCGCCGTCTTCTGCCCGCAGCACACCGTTTTCCGGAACGATGGTGAGAGCAAACAAAATTGTCGTCACGAGAAGCGATCCAGCTGCCCAGAGCAGTCCTTTTTTCTCGATTGCTTCCAGTCCGTTCAAGCTTTCGCGGTAGTCGCCTTTGTATTCGCCGAGGCGAGGCTCAACGATGCGCTCTGTGACGAAGGCACCGACGAGCGTGAGCATGAAGACAGATGCAATGATGAAGTAGTAGTTCATCGCGATGTTCATGCCTTCCGCGTAGGCCGGATCAATGATTGCGGCTGCTGAAATCGTCAGCTCCCCGAGCATCGGATCTGTTGCTGACAGGAATAAGTTGGCACTGAACCCGGCAGAAACGCCGGCGAACGCGGCCGCAAGACCGGCAAGCGGATGTCGTCCGAGTGCAGCGAAAATAACCGCCCCGAGAGGAGGGAGTACTACGTAACCCGCATCTGAGGCCACACTGGACATAATGCCAGCGAATACGAGGCCGGCTGTGATCAGGACTTTCGGAATCGACAGCACAAAGCCCCGCAGACAGGCGCTGATTAAGCCGGTGCGTTCTGCAATCCCGATCCCGAGCATCGTTGCCAGCACGACGCCGAGCGGTGCGAAGCCGATGAAGTTATCGACCATGCTGGAAAATAAATATTGAATCCCTTCGGTCGTAAGCAGACTCGTTACTTCAACGATCTCGCCTTCTTCACCGGGGTGCTCGACGCTCACGCCGATCGCGGAAATGATAGCTGAAGCGACAATGACGAGCAAAGCAAGAATCGCAAAAATCGTCACCGGATGCGGTAGCTTATTTCCCGCAATTTCAATGCCGTCTAGAAATTTCTGAAAAAAGCCTTTCTTCTTTTTCTCAGGCATAATGGTAAACCGTCCCTTCATATGTAAGTTTGGACATGCGACCTTCCATCCTAAAGGAAATTTTCATAAAATTGAATGCGTTTTAAAATAGTGGTAATTGCAAAAGAATTGCCACTAGCAGGACAGCTTGAGAAAGTATGAGAAAATCTCATTTTCTGTTTGGTACTTGTTCCTATGTACAAATGCTAAGCACTAAGATACAGTAAAAGGAAATAATCTGAAAAATGTGCCAAGGGAGGGACACGCGTGAAACGAACAAGTTTACTTGCACTTATCTTTATTTTATTATTCTCTATTGTGTACAGCTTTGAAGAGCGCGGCGCGACAACGGCTCACGCACAGGCGCAACAGGGAGAGGTCACCGCTTCCTCGTTATTCGTCCGCGCAGACGCAGCGTCGAACGCACGTATCATCGGCGGCCTGCAAAAAGGTGCCAAAGTCGAAATTCATGCGACAAAAGGCGACTGGCATCAGATTCGCTTTAATAACGGATGGGGTCACATACATAAAGGCTTTGTGAAAACAGCCTCGTCCAGCAGCGCAGAAGCTGCCTCCGGTACAGGCGAAGTGACTGCCGGAAGCTTGCGCGTCCGCTCCGGACCGTCTACAAGCCACCGCGTTGTCGGGAGCTTAAGCCGCGGCCAGAAGGTCGACATCACAGCGACATCCGGCGACTGGCTCAAGATAAAAGTCGGGAGCAGCGAAGGGTTCGTGCACGGCTCGTATATTAATACGGGTGACAGCTCCGGTTCATCAGAAAAAACGGCGAGCAGCAGTGCAGCGACGGGTGAAATTACGGCATCCAGCCTGAACGTCCGCTCCGGACCATCGACTTCAAACCGCATCGTTGGCAGTTTAAGTCGCGGAGATAAAGTCGATTTGCAGGAAAAAAGCGGCGACTGGTACAAAATCAGCTCCGGCTATATTCACAGTTCCTTCGTGAATACAGAAGGATCGGGTCCGTCGTCCGGCGGCTCTGCGCCTGAAGCAGCCACGACGAAAGGCGAGGTCACTGCGAACAGCTTAAACGTGCGCTCAGAGCCGTCCACGAGCTCCAGCATCGTCGGCAGCCTGACACGTGGCACGCAGGTCGATATCCACGAGCAGAACGGCAATTGGTACACGATTAAACGCGGCAACGGCTGGGCCTACGTGCACGCAAGCTACGTGCGTGAAGTCGGTACTTCATCCGGTTCAAGCGGTTCCGGATCCGGAAGCCTGAGCGGCAAAACAATCTTCCTTGACCCAGGTCACGGCGGCCGCGATCCAGGCGCTGTCGTGCAAGGGAACATTTATGAAAAAACAATCGCCCTGAACCTGAGCCAGAAAGTGCGTCAACGGCTGGAAGCAGAAGGGGCCCGCGTCGTGATGAGCCGTACCGGCGACAGCTACTTGAGCGGCGGTCAGCGGGTTGCTGCTGCGAATCAGTCCGGCGCTGATCTGTTCATCAGCATTCATGCCAACGCCTTCCCGAACAGCTCGGCAAGCGGAGCAGAAGTACTTTATAGCTCAGCAGGCAAGCACCCGAACGACTCACGCATGCTCGCCTTGGAACTGCAGTCAAGCATCACGGACGGTACCGGACTCCGCAACCGCGGAACGGTCAACCGCAGTCTGGCAGTTCTCACCGGACCAAACATGCCGTCCGTCCTTATTGAGCCAGGCTTCATGACCAACAGCGGCGACCTGAGCGTGCTGCTGAACGAGCAGGATAAACTCGCAAGTAATATTGTGAACGGACTGAAGCGTTACTACCAATAGAGTGCTGGACCCCGCTGAAGCGGGGTCTTTTGCATTTATGGCTTTGTCTTACGCATAAAAGAATAAAGGTTGCGCATAACGAAGCTTCCGCTACGCATAAAACCACTCTCCGTACGCACAGCACATGAATCTGATACGATTAGCAGCCTTCACTTACGATTAACGGTCAATCACAGAAAGGAAAGCTTCGGCACTGGCCGAAGCCACCCGCATTCACCTGAATTAACGCTTTCGGCTGAAGCCGAAAGCAACGACTAAGCAGAAATAAAGGAAAGGTTCGCATAAACGAAGAAAGGTTCCGCATAACGAAGCTTCCGCTACGCACAAAACCGGCCTCCGTACGCACAACGGCTGAACCTGGTACGAATAGCAGCCTTCACTTACGATTAGCGACCCCTCACAAAAGGAAGGCTTCGGCCAGCGCCGAAGCCACCCACATTGATTTGAATGGACGCTTTCGGCACGAGCCGAAAGCAACGACTAAGCAGTAAGGAAAGAAAGGTTGGCATAAAAGAAGAAAGGTTCCACATAACGAAGCTTCCGCTACGCATAAAACCACTCTCCGTACGCACAACGCCTGAACCTGGTACGAATAGCATCCTTCACTTCCGATTAGCGACCCCTCACAAAAGGAAGGCTTCGGCCAGCGCCGAAGCCACCCACATTGATTTGAATGGACGCTTTCGGTACGAGCCGAAAGCAACGACTAAGCATTAAGGAAGGAAAGGTTCGCATAAAAGAAGAAAGGTTGCGCATAATGAAGCTTTTGCTACGCACAAAACCGGCCTCCGTACGCTCAACGCATGAACCTGATACGAATAGCGCTGCCCAGTTACGTTTAGAGATCACCTAATCGATTAACTGATAGGTCACTGGATAAACGGATGGGACTCGCTTAAACTGCTGCTGCATCAGGCGGCCGCAGGTGTCGCGGCGCATGCCTGCCCAATTCATCGCTTCTGTTAAAGTCATAGTCGTCTTATGTAACAGCGCATAATCCCTAAATGCTTGCTGATGCTGATTCTTCCCTCTCTCGAAGCAGAATGCACATACCCAATAACCACGGCGCCGAGCCATAATCGCATCACATGAGTTGCATAAAACGCCCGATTTCAATATGGAAGGGTCCAGCTTATACCGAGAAAGCAGGTTCCGTTCTTCCTTTTTTAATCGATTTACTAAACGTTTCCCAAGGTTGGTAATCTGACTTTTCGTTAACGTCGGTTCAGTATAAGTCGTCTTCCATTGACGAACGATTTCAGGCAGCTTCGCAACATGAGCGAGGTTTTGAATCGGCAGGTCACTTTTTATCTCACAGCGTGGGTTAGTGACGAAAACCTGTGTGAGAATGGGAATCTCCTTGTTTAAATCGTGTTTTAAGATACGCTCTAACTGTATGCGCTGGCGATCTACTTGAGCGAGCGGACAGGCCATCACGTCAGATTGACCATCAGCTGTTTTGACTAGCTGATTATAATGGCTCGAAAAATAAAGAGAACCGGCGTAATGTTTAAGTTCAATGATGCTGATAAATGTTGGGGAGAGAAGCAGTAAGTCAATCTGCACCGAAAATTTGCTGTCAGGTACTGAAGCGTAAAGCTGATGAAAATAGGAAATGTCCCTGGGGAGGTAGTCGAAGTAATAGTCTAGTTCCTTTTCGCCTGAAAATCCGGCACGATACCGGTAAAAGTCAGCTTCCACACGAGGATATAAGGGATGTGTTTTCGGCAGCCGCCTCAGCAGTGCCTCATATTGATAAAAGAAGTAAGGCTTTTTTCTAGGATTAAGCAGCATGTACAAGCCCCTCTCATATAAAGTTACCATTAAGTATAGACCAAACACCTGTTCTTTGGAAAGAGATAACAATCCATCTTAAGTAAAGTTAAGAGAAAGTAGTTCATAAAAAGAGAATAGTTACTCACAGGAGAAGAAAGGTTCCGCATAACGAAGCTTTTACTACGCACAAAACCGTTCTCCGTGCGCACAACGCTTGAACCTGGTACGAATAGCAGCCTTCACTTCCGATTAGTGATCCCTCACAAGAGGAAAGCTTCGGCACCGGCCGAAGCCACCCGCATTCACCTGAATTGACGCTTTCGGCTGAAGCCGAAAGCAACGACTAAGCAGAAATAAAGGAAAGGTTCGCATAAACGAAGAAAGGTTCCGCATAACGAAGCTTCCGCTACGCACAAAACGGATATTCATTCGCATAACAGCAGCTACGGTTACGAATAGCGGCTCCAAGTTACGATTAGGCACCCCCCTATCCACCTAAAAAAGCAGCGGCCAGGGGCCGCTGCTCTCTAATCAAACCGTTTCTACAAGTTTTCCATTCACAACAGCTTTACGTCCTACAGAATAGTAATTCAGCGATGTGGAGGCAACGTCCTCGAGAGAGTAGCAGTTGCGGCCGTCGAATACGTAGGGCTCTTTCAAGTACTGCTCGTATGCGCGCAATTCAAGCGACTTGATTTCGCTCCAGTCGGTCACGATAAAGGCGGCATCTGCGCCGCGAAGCGCTTCCTCGGCTGTTGACACATAGGTGACGCCTTCTGGCATGACGCGCTTCGCGTTTTCGGTTGCGATCGGGTCGTACGCGACGACTTCCGCACCTGCGAGCAGCAGTTCCTGACTGATCGCGATCGCAGGCGACTCGCGCATGTCGTCGGTGTTTGGCTTAAAGGCAAGGCCGAGCAGCGCAATGCGGCGTCCCTTCAGCGAACCGAACGCTTCCTTCGCTTTGTTCGTGAGCGAGCGATGCTGTTCATTGTTTACGCGAATGACGGCTTCCAGCAGTTCAAAGCTGTGATCGTGGTTCGCCGCGATCTGTGCGAGTGCCTTCGTATCTTTAGGGAAGCACGAGCCGCCGTAGCCGATGCCGGCGCGGAGAAACTGGTGGCCGATACGGCCGTCCATGCCCATCCCGGATGCGACGTCTTCAATGTTCGCGCCGGTCTTCTCGCAAATATTCGCAATCTCGTTCACGAAGCTGATCTTCGTCGCCAAGAATGCGTTTGACGCATACTTGATCATTTCAGCACTGCGCACGTCGGTGCGGTAAACGGGAATCCCGAACGCTTCGTTCACGTCTTCGATCATGTCGCCCGCGTAGCCCGCGTCAGCGCCGATCACGATCCGGTCGCCGTGAAACGCATCGTCAATCGCGCTTCCTTCACGCAGAAACTCCGGGTTCGAGACCATCTGTACGTCCACATTATGCACGAGGTGCTCCTTAATGACCGACAGAATATGATCATTCGTTCCAACCGGCACCGTTGACTTCGTCACGACAACGACGTCCTGCTTCACGTTCGTCGCAATATCCTTCGCGACCTGATTAATAAAGCGCAGATCGGCGGTGCCGTCTTCTTTTTCCGGCGTTCCGACGGCGATGTAGACGACGTCTTTATCGGTGAATCCCTCTGCGTGATTGGCGGTAAAGAACAGGCGTCCGGCCTGAATGTTTTTTGTCATCAGTTCATCGAGCCCCGGTTCGTAAATCGGGGACTCCCCGCGGCGCATGCGTTCCACTTTCGCTTGATCAATATCGATACACGTCACCTTGTGTCCGATTTCAGACAGTGCGACACCTGTAACGAGTCCGACATATCCAGTTCCAACTACTGCAATGTTTGTCATAAAAAAATCCTCCTGTATTAAACCTTCTCGGAAAGCGTGTTTAAGTATTCCAGCACATCGTCGCGCAGGTCGTCACGTTCCAGTGCAAAGTCAACGGTCGCTTTCACGAAGCCGAGCTTATCGCCGACGTCGTAGCGCTTGCCGCTGAATTCATAGGCGAGCACGACCTGGGATTCGTTTAGCTCTTTAATTGCATCCGTTAATTGAATTTCATTTCCGGAGCCCGGTGCGAGATTACTGAGAATCTCAAAAATCTCCGGTCGCAGCACGTAGCGGCCCATAATCGCATGGTTCGACGGCGCGTCTTCCACGGCCGGCTTCTCGACGAGATCGGCGACATGAATGACGCCCGGTTCAATTTCCGTCGACTTCGGCGCAACGATTCCATATTTACTGACGTCATTATCCGGGACAGGTTGCACCCCAACAACAGATGAATTGTATCGTTCGAACACTTCGATCAGCTGCTTTAGGCAGGGCGTGCCGTCTGTACGGACGATATCGTCCCCTAAAAGAACCGCAAACGGCTCGTCGCCGATAAAATGCTTCGCGCAGCTGATCGCATGCCCGAGGCCTTTCGCTTCCTTCTGACGGATGTAGTGGATGTTCGCCATGTTGGAAATGGCTTGCACTTCCTCCAGAATTTCAGTCTTTTCTTTACGGCGAAGTGTTTCTTCCAGCTCGTAGGACGTATCGAAATGATCCTCAATCGCGCGCTTGCCGCGTCCGCTGATAATAATGATGTCTTCAATGCCGGATGCGATCGCTTCTTCGACGATGTACTGAATCGTCGGCTTATCGACAATCGGCAGCATCTCCTTCGGCTGCGCCTTTGTCGCCGGCAGAAACCGCGTCCCGAGTCCCGCTGCCGGTATAATAGCTTTACGTACTTTCACCATATGTACCCCTCCTGTGCGTTTACATGAACTGTCCCCATTATACTACCAGATCATAACAAATGGCACCCTTCGCTGAAAAAAACAGAATTGGCATCTTTACTCACGGGTATATGTCAAGTAGAATTAATTGTTGAGGTTTTTTGTCCGAATGTTCAAGCATCACATATATATTGAGGAGTGTCCCTATGGTGGAATCCCGCATGACCCGAAATAAGAAAAAGAAACGCCCCGTCTTAAAAACGCTTATTATAACATTCGCCATTTTGCTGCTTGCAGCGGGAAGTGCCTTCGCCTATGTAGCGACCCAGATACAAAACGTTACATCGGAATCTCAGGTGGAGCTGGAGCGAGGCGATCAATCGGAACAGCGCGAGGATGCGGTCAAACCAGATGTCCATCCGGTATCGGTTCTTTTCTTAGGACTGGATACGCGCGACGGCGATCTCGATGGCCGAACCGACGCCATGGTACTTGCAACGTTCAACCCGGATGAACCATCGATCAAAATGGTGAACATCCCCCGTGACACGCTCGTGCCGATCCCGGGCAGACAGGCAGAGGATAAAATCAACCACGCCCACGCTTACGGTGGAGTGGATTTGACCGTTGATACAGTAGAAGACTTGTTTCAGATCCCGGTCGACTACTACGTGTCACTCAACTTCGATGCCTTTATGGAAATCATTGATGCGTTAAACGGCGTGACGATTGATTCACCAATGGCCTTTGAGGAAACGGATAACCAGACGTACGGCACGATTCAAATCGAAGAGGGCGAACAGACGCTTGACGGGGAAGAGGCGCTTGCTTACGTGCGCATGCGGAAATCAGATCCACAAGGAGATATCGGCCGTGGAGAACGCCAGAAAGAAGTAATGGCATCGATCGTAGACGAAATGGCTTCCTTCAATTCGATTACAAACTTCAATTCGCTGCTCAATGCGATCGGCAACAACCTGTATACGAACGTGGCGTTTAACGACATGGTCGACATGCACGCCTACGCGTCCGAGCTCGATAACATCGAGTCGTTCGGCTACGACGGAGAAGGCGTGATGCAGGACGGCGTTTACTACTACCAGCCGGATGAATTCTCGCTTGAGAAAACAAGGCAGCGCCTGCAGGTTCATTTAGGTCTGCGCGCGTCGATTGATCCGGAGTTTGAAGAGGCGCTGGAAGGCGGTGACGACGGCAATGAAGTAGAGCCGAGCGGAGAGCCGAATCTGGAGTGGAATGAAAACGACGGCAATGAAGACGCCGGCGGTATGGAAAACGATGAATGGAACAATAGTGAAAACACGGAAGAAGAAAGCTGGCAGCAGGACGGCGCTGAGAACGATACGCAGTCAGGTCAGCAAAACGGTACGGAAGACAATGAAGAGTGGGAAACGACGGATAACAACTCCTGGTAATATACGCCCTCGGCTAATCAAGCCGGGGGCTTTTTGTATAGGCGCGCAGATTAGCTGCCAGTAAAACGTTCATTTATAGAAGAAGACTGGCAGATTATGTTTCATATTACTAACGAAAGGAAAGCTTCTACCTGCTGAACGTAAGACTTTCTTCGGTCCTTTACCTGGGTAAAGGGGGGTCAACGTAAAAGTTAAAGCGAAACAGTGGAAATCCGGGCCGTTCTATGTTTACAATAGTAGTACAATTGTTGTTCATCCGTTACAAGGGATGCGTGAGTGGAGGGGTACAGATGGAAACAGCTAAGGCAGATTTGAAGAAAATCGCGCTCATCTGCACGGAGAAGGAATACGCAGCCGATCTGAGGAAGATACAAGCGCCATCAAGCGTTCTTTATGAGTTTTTAGATGAGGCAAATGATGAATACGCCGCAACGTTTGATACGCTGTTTCTCTTCAGCTCAAATCCCGATACGCTTATTAAAGAGCAGCGCGCACGAGTGAAAAAGGTCGAATGGGAAGGCAAGCAAATTGTCTTCATCGTGCCGGACGACTGCATGCACAAAGCAAAAGAGATGCTACGAGAAGAAATGCAGGGACTCATTTCCCTGGAAAAATTCAGAGAGCACTCCGAGCAGGCGATGGAAGTCATCTGTGACCACCCATTTCTGTTAAATCCGGAGGTCAATTACGAGCTCGCTGAAGAAGTGAAACAGAGAAAAGAGCGCCAGCAGCCGATCAACCGCTTCAAGCTGATTCCGGAGCGGGTCGACGTCGACCTGCGTAAGTCGGAGTTAAATATTCTGCAGCTGCTGCTGGACGGAAAATCAACGCCGGAAATGGCCGAAGAGCTCTACTACTCGGTCAAAACCGTGAAACGCTACGTCAGCAACCTGATTCGCGGCGTCGGCGTCAGCGACCGCACCGGCGTCGTCGTTCACGCGATCCGCAACGAATGGGTCGACTGCGAGCGGGACTAGAATAACACTGTACTAGGGTAAACGCCCTTGTACAGTGTTTTTATTTTGCCTGGAGGTCGCAGTTTCGCGTCATGAAGAAAAAGTTCCTTATAATAAAGAAAATCCACCTCATAAAAGCTATACGATACCTCATAAACGAAGAACCGGATGCAAATAAGTGGTCTGACGTACGAATAGCGCCCTGAACCAATTGTAACGTCCTTCCCTTCCTCGCCGACAAATAAGGAAGAAAAAGGAGGCACTTACCGATGCAATGGGAATGGACCGTGACGACCAATGATAATAACGAGCATTTCGCCGTAGGCTTTTTGTTAACAGAGCCGTGTGCACACCAAGCAATCGCACTCGTACATAGTGGAGGGAAGATCATTGCTACGACAATGACAGACGACTTCGGCTACTTTCACGTCAAGCTCCCTACAAAGCCAGAAGACATACATCCGATCCTGCATTCTCCTCATTCTGCGGTAATCTAAAGAAAATATTGCCAGTCCACTATACGGAAACTTGCTTAATGGGTATAATGATACAAGTGAGTTCAGACGGGAGGGGAAGTTCGGTGCAACGGATTACATTACTGATTGTCGTCGTCTTAACCGGTGTGACGGTGCTGGTCGGAAGACTGTATTACCAGGATCAGCTTCAAGCAACAGCGGATCAGGCGCATGAACAGCTGGCCGCTTCAGCCGGAATCGATGCAGAAGAGCTGGAAGTACAAGATGACGAAGAAGCGGATGAAGCAGCAGTCGTCTTGGAAGAGGCAGCTGAAGAGGAGAATGAGCTAGAAGAATCCGCTTATGACGAAGAGAAGCTGGAGCAGCTGACGTCAGAGCTTCCGAATTCGATTGCGGATCGCATCACAGAACGGCTGTCTGCTGGAGAAGCCGTGCGTGTGTTAACGGTAGGCACGCGTTCCTCCACGGACGCAGAAGACGAGGGACTAACGCCTTGGCCGGAGCTGTTGGAAGAAGAGCTGAATGAAGCATACGGGGAAGGAACGTTCCAGTTCACAAACGTTTCCTTTGGTGGCTTTACGACCGAAGAGATCGTCGAGCAAAACCGCCACGATGACTTAGCTGACAATGAAGCCGACATTTTATTGTTGGAAGGGTTCAATTGGAACAATAACCTCGCTGTCGTCACCGGGGACGACGCGCACGAGCAGATTGATGCGATTGCAGAGGCGGCAACGGCAGATAATAGTGATTTAATCACGGTTCTGCATCCATCTCCGCCAGCTTATGAAACGTCGATCTATCCGGAACAGGTCGCCGATTTTGCAGACTTTGCCGAAGAGGAAGGGTACGTGTACATCAATCACTGGGAAGCATGGCCGGACCTGGACGATGAAGAACTGCTCGATTACGTCACCGAAGAGCGGATGCCAAATCAAGACGGCCATACGCTGTGGGCAGAAGCGATTCGCCCGTATCTCGTAACCCAATAAACTAACGCAAAGGATCATCCGATGCGAAGTCGGATGATCCTTTGCGTTAGTTTACATTCGTCTGCGTGACGTTAGCTGCGAGGTGGGTGTGTTTTCCCTCCGGCTTTACGAACTCCAGGCGATGGGCCGAATAGCCTTTAAAGCACGTTGGACATTGGAACGGAAACGAATTTTGTTTGTTGAGAGCTGCTTTGCGCACATCTGGAGTGTCATCGCCGTAAGTACCTACCGCAAGTTTATTCCATGCTTGAACCGCTGTGACCGTTTCACAGCTTGGGCATTCAATATGCGTCGCTTCCATCACTTGCTTTTTTCGATTCGCCTTCCAAAACATGCACATCTCTCCTTCGAACAGGGCAAAGCCATCCACGTGAGTGGAAATAAGACTATATGTATATCTTTCCACAAATGTGGAAAGAAAAACCTGTTTTTATTAGTTTGTTTCTTCGTCAGCAGATGACTCCCCTTATTATCGTCCACCGAGGTGGATTATTGAAGGGTTATGGTCAATTATGTAAAACACCGATAACGAAGACCTATCGTTCACTGAGGTGGAATAACTACTCTCTATTATATCCACCTTAGTGGAAAAAGAAACAAAAAACTTCGAAAACAGAAGGATGGGTGTAAACGAACTAGTGATTTGTCCTAAAAAAGGCAGGGAACCGAAGGATCCCTGCCTGAAAACGCTTAGTCTGATGAAGCGGTGGACGTGTCATCTAATTCAAGGTGAGCCCGCAGCTCACTGCTGATCCGCTCACGCTCTTCGTCTGAAACGATTAAATACCAGATGCCGTCAATCCGCTCTCCGTCGCCTTCGATCTCCATCGTTTCCTGGTTGTGACGAGCGCCGGCATAGTTTTGCTGCAGTTTGCGCATCTTATCAAACTCCATATTCGTCTGCACGTTGCTACCAACGGAATCCAGAATATCTCCGACGCGTGTAATGGAACTGAACTGTGCTCCTTCGCGAATGATCGCATTCACGACTTGGCGCTGTCGGTCGTTACGACCCATGTCGCCACGCGGATCTTCGCTTCTCATCCGGGAATAAGCGAGCGCCTGATCGCCATCCAGATCGACTTCTCCTTCGTTAAACGTATAGCCGCTTTGATCAAATGCAAAGCTGTTATCAACGGTTACACCACCAACCGCGTCTACGATATCCTTAAAGCCGGACATGTTTACTGTAACAAAATAATCAAGAGGAATATCAAAGTAGTTTTCAACCGTATCCATCGCCATGTCCGCGCCACCAAACGCGTAAGCGTGATTCACCTTATCCTGCATATCACGTCCGACGATTTCCATGCGCGTATCCCGCGGAAGGCTGACCATACGCATCGATTCATCCTGTGGGTTCACCGTCACAATCATCATCGTGTCCGTTCGTCCCGTAGTAGACTCTTCCGCATCGACGCCTAATAATAGAATCGACACCGGATCCGATTCATCCATATTCACTTCCACTTCTCGTTTATCAGACTTATCGCGATCAATCGTCGTGTGCATCTCCGAAGCGGTACTTTGCAGAGAACTGTACAAATAAAAGGCATAGCCGCCAACCGCCAGCAAGAAGACAGCGAAAATACCGGTCGTGATGAGTAAGAATTTTTTCATGAAAAATGCGCCCCATTCGTTTTCAGATTACTATCAGTATACTGGCAGATTCAGGATGCGACAAGCACCATTTTTGCGTCTCGAATGAAAGAATTTGGGAGAAGTGATTTACTTTACCTGACTTTTCCTTTAGCATATAGAACAGTAATTGTCTAATAAATGAACGTAACAGGAGGAACACCATGGAAGAAACGATTAGTCTGAAGGAGATTATTCAGACGATCAGACAGCGCCTGATCATGATTATCTCCATTACCCTCGCAGCAGTTGCGATTGCTGCTGGTGTCTCGTATTTTGTGTTAACCCCAATGTACAGCGCCTCTACCCAAATTCTCGTCAACCAATCGACAGAAGGCGAAAACGTCTTTACGCAGAACGATATCCGTACGAACGTGGAGCTTATTAATACGTATAACGTCATAATGACATCCCCGCGGATTTTAGAGCCGACGATTGACGAGTTAAATTTAGAGCAAGGTGTCGGAACACTCCGAAATCAAGTGAACGTATCGGCTGAAGGAGAATCGCAGGTCGTCACTGTCACAGTCGAAGATGCGAACCCGGCAAGCGCCGTGGAAATCGCCAATACGATGGCGTCCGTCTTTCAGCAGGACATTATTGAAATTATGAACGTTGATAACGTCTCGATCTTATCAGCTGCAGAGCTAAGTGATAATCCGTCACCGGTAAGTCCAAATCCAACGCTAAATATGGCGATCGCCTTCGTTGTTGGTCTCATGGCCTCCGTCGGACTTGCGTTTCTACTCGCTTTCTTGGATCGTACGATTAAAACAGAAGACGATGTGGAAGAAAAGCTCGGGATTCCGGTGCTTGCTTCTATTTCAACGATGAATACTTCCGATATGGAAGAATCAGATCTATCGCACACTCGCCGGGGAAAGGGACGTGAAACGTATGGCGCGTAAAAAGAATAAGCAAGAAATGTCCGATAAACAGCGCGCGCTCATCACGGAGTTTCAAAAGCGTTCACCGATCTCGGAGCAGTATCGTACGCTCCGCACAAATATCCAGTTTGCATCCATTGATAAGCCGGTCCGCTCCATTCTCGTGACGTCTTCCTCACCTGGGGAAGGAAAGTCGACAACCGTTGCCAACTTAAGCATTGTGCTCGCGCAGCAGGATAACAAAGTGCTGCTCGTCGATACGGACTTACGTAAGCCAACCGTGCATTTCTCGTTCCAAGTACCAAACCAAGCCGGATTTACGAATGTACTGACGAACCAGAGTTCGTTCAATGAAATGGTGTTTGAAACATCGATTGCTAATTTAGACGTACTCCCATCGGGTCCACTGCCACCAAACCCGAGTGAGCTGTTGGGCTCGCAGCGTATGAAGCAGTTTATGCAGCACGTGAAAGATCGCTACGATTATGTCATTTTCGATGCCCCGCCGGTCAATGCCGTGACTGACGCACAAATACTTGCGGGCCATACTGATGGAGTTGTCCTTATCATTCGCAGCGGCAAAACGGAAGAGGATCACGCTGAACGGGCAGTGGAATCATTAAAGAAAGTCGATGCGAATCTGATCGGTGCTGTTCTAAACGACCGCCAGATGGAGCAGTCACAGTATTACTATTATTACGGAGAGGGATAACATCCCTCTCTTTGTCATATGGAGGAATATGATGATTGATATACATAGCCACATTTTACCTGGAATGGATGACGGAGCAGCGCATGAAGCCGATACGCTTGCGATGGCGAAAGCAGCCGTGGACGAGGGAATTAAGACGATTGTAGCGACGCCTCATCATCAAAACGGGACGTACACGAACGAAGCTCCGATCGTGGAAGGTGCTGTTGATCAGACAAACGCCCTGCTGCATCATCACGGGATACCTCTCACTGTCATAGCTGGACAGGAGGTGCGCGTGTACGGGGAACTGTTAGAGGATCTAAAAGCGGGGCACTTGCTTACGCTACATGGATCCGCTTATATGCTCGTTGAATTTCCGTCGAATTATATTCCGCGCTTTGCCTCGTCCTTATTTTATGACCTGCAGTTGGAAGGTGTCACGCCGATCATTGCGCACCCTGAACGGAATAAAGTGTTTATGGAAAAACCGTCGCTATTGTATCGATACATCCAAAACGGAGCGCTTTCGCAAGTAACGGCTGCTAGTGTCACCGGTCATTTTGGGAAAAAGCTGCAAAAGTTTTCGCTTGAGCTGATTGATCATAACTTGGCACATTTTATCGCAAGTGATGCTCATAATACAACGTCGCGAGGGTTTTACATGGATAAGGCCTATAACGTTATCGAGCAGAAGTTAGGACGTGCAAAGGAGATGCAGGATCACGCGGAGAAATTAATACACAATCAGCCGGTTATCGGTGATGCACCGAATGAGATACAGGCTAAAGGACTGCTTCATAAACTATTTAATCGCTAATTCGACAAAAAAAGGCCAAAACCCACTTTTAATACAGGTAGAATAGCGGTGCCTGAGTGAAACGAATGGTTATATACTAAAGGCATCGAAAGCAATAACCATCACTCTCTTCCTATTACGAAAAATATCCTATACTTCCCACCAATTCAGGAAAAACATCCAATTCATCCCTATCGAGAGCAGTAGGATTATGTTAAAATATAAAAGACCTTGAAGAGATGTAGAAAATGTAAAAATACGGGTCATTTCTCCAATACCCATACCAAAGGAGGAGCTCAACTCCGCTGCTGGTTGTTCAACATTTAGAACAGCTTAGGCGTTAAGCCATAGGTGGAGAGGTGAGGATCGGTTCAATACCGCAGCATCAGGAATGTCAATTCTCTATCGTGAATTGGCATTCATTTTAATTCAAGACGTAAAACAATAGAGCCGTTTTGAACAAAAGGGCTGTGTTGTTTTACGGAAAAGCTATACATCAATAAGGAGGCCAAACCATGTCATTACGAAAAAGACTGGCATTACTCATTGGAATTGATTCACTCATCGTGATGTTCTCTGTATTTGTGGGGAACTGGCTGATTGCCCCAGCAGCAGAAATCGTCACACCCGCTCTCGTTGTGACATCGATTGGACTATTAGTAAGCCATCATATTTTCGCTCATTTTTTTAAGCTATATAAACGTGTATGGCAGTATGCAAGTATTCGAGAATTATCTTCGATCTTTGTAGCCGTGACGCTATCTGTTGCTACAGTTGGTGTCTTGCAGCTTGCTCTGTATCAAGTCATGTATTCTAGAACGCTTTTAATTACTTTAATGCTACATATACTTCTAATCGGGGCTTCCAGATTTTCTTGGCGCTTGTATCGAGATATGAAATTCAAATCAGCGGCTAACAAAAAACGTGCACTCATTATTGGAGCTGGTAATGGCGGAACGATGGTTGCTCGACAGCTGTTAAACAGTGAAATGTCCGAGCTCCATCCGGTCGCCTTTATAGATGATGATGTCACTAAATCCGGGCTTGAGATCATGGGTATTCCTGTTATTGGCCGAAAAGAAAATATTCCGACTGTCGTAAAAGATAAGAACATCCAACACATTATTATTGCGATTCCCTCCCTATCTAAAACGGATTTAAATGAGCTCTTTCAAATTTGTTCGGAAACAAAAGTGAAGACGCAAATTATGCCGTCTGTTGAAGACATTATGTCCGGAAGAGTCAGTGTGACGCAGATGCGCGATGTGCAAGTAGAGGATTTGTTAGGACGAGAGCCTGTTGAATTAGATACGAAAAGAATTGGAGAAAAGCTAACAGGCAAAACGGTGGTGGTAACTGGAGCTGGCGGCTCGATCGGTTCAGAAGTATGCCGACAAGTCGCGCGTTATTCTCCTGAAAAATTGGTGCTACTTGGACACGGAGAAAATAGCATTTACACAATTGAAATGGAAGTGCGATCGAAATATACAAATTTAGATATGGAGATCATAACAGAAATTGCGGATGTTCAAGATAAACAAAGAATGATAGAGGTATTCAAGACACATTCACCAGATGTGGTTTATCACGCAGCTGCGCATAAGCATGTGCCTTTGATGGAGCGTAATCCACATGAGGCAGTGAAAAACAATGTTATAGGAACTAGAAACTGCGTAGAGGCTGCGGACGAAGCGCGAGTGAAATCTTTTGTAATGATTTCTACAGACAAAGCAGTAAACCCTACCAGTGTAATGGGGGCGACAAAACGAATTGCAGAGATGGTTGTGCAATGTATGGATAGAAGAAGTGAAACAAAGTTCGTAGCAGTACGTTTTGGAAACGTATTAGGGAGCAGAGGTTCCGTCATCCCACGCTTCAAACAACAAATAGCTTCAGGTGGGCCAATTACCGTTACCCACCCCGATATGACAAGGTATTTTATGACTATTCCAGAAGCATCGCGGCTTGTGCTTCAAGCTGGAGCTATAGCTGACGGTGGCGAAACATTTGTCTTAGATATGGGGAAACCAGTTAAAATAGTTGATCTTGCCAAAAACTTGATCCGTCTTTCTGGATATAACGAAAGCGATATTTCTATTGAATTCACTGGTGTGAGGCCAGGAGAAAAATTATTTGAAGAACTTTTAGGTGAAAATGAAGTACATCAAGAACAGATATATCCAATGATCTACAGAGGTAAGACGCCTCCAGTTAGACTTGAGGTTGTTAATTTATTAATTAAGGAGCTTGAAGTAACTTCAGAAGAGTGTTTGCGTACTAAAGTGTTAGACATAGCAAACTTTAGAGAAACTAAACTATTGGATTTATTAGCAGCTAAATGATTCTTAGATATCCATAATGCAGATTTAGTACAGGAAGGAAGTTTCTAATGACAGATCGAATATATCTTGCTTCACCTCACATGAGTGAGGAAGGATACGAGATGCAGTTTGTTCAAGAGGCATTTGATTCAAATTGGATAGCTCCTTTAGGAGAAAATGTGAACCAATTTGAAAATGAGTTAGCATCATTTGTAGGAGTAGGTAGTGCAGCGGCACTATCTTCAGGGACTAGTGCAATACACTTAGCATTAAAAGCTGCCCAAATAGAAGCTGGAGATATTGTGTTTTGTTCTACTTTAACGTTTTCTGCTACAGCTAATCCAATCATTTATCAAAACGCGACTCCGGTATTTGTTGATAGTGAAAAAGAAACATGGAATATATGCCCTGAGGCATTAGAAAGAGCTTGCATAAAATATCCTGAAGCTAAAGCTGTAATTGTAGTACATTTGTATGGGCTATCCGCAGATTTAGATCGGATTATAAAAATATGTAATAAGCACAATATAGTATTAATTGAAGATGCTGCTGAAAGTCTCGGAACATATTACAAAGGTCAACACACCGGTTCCTTTGGAGAGTATGGCATATTTTCATTTAATGGTAACAAGATTATTACGACTTCGGGTGGAGGAATGTTAGTTTCAAATAACATGGAAAGGATCGAAAAATCGAGATTTTGGGCTACCCAGAGCAGAGACAAAGCTGCCCATTATCAACATAGTGAACTCGGCTTTAATTATAGAATGAGTAATGTTGTAGCTGGTATAGGGAGAGGACAGTTAAAAGTATTGAGAGACAGAGTGGAAAAAAAGAGAGCAATCTATTTCTTTTATAAAGAGCAATTATCGCATATTGCTGGAGTAAAAATGATGCCGGAAAATAGTTGGGATAGACCTAATTATTGGTTAAGTACAATTATGTTAGAAGGGAAGACCAGACCCTTAGATGTAATTAATGCTTTAGATGAACACAATATTGAAGCCCGTCGTGTTTGGAAGCCCATGCATCAGCAACCTTACTTTTTAGAATATGATTATATCGGCGGCAACATAGCTGAACAATTGTTTGAGAATGGAGTTTGCCTTCCATCAGACACGAAAATAACTGACTTTCAATTAGAAAAGATAACTAAAATAATAAAGGGTTTGATGTAAAGGATGCACAAACAAAAAAACATTTCGTATCAAACTGTATTTAAACGACCTTTAGATGTAGCCCTAGCATTAATAGCATTATTTTTGTTAAGTCCTGTATTTTTAATTGTTGCACTATTAGTAAGAATGAAATTAGGTAAGCCAATTCTTTTTAAACAACAACGTCCGGGATTACATGGAGAGTTATTTACAATGTATAAATTTAGAACGATGTTAGATCAACATGATTCTAATGGGCAACAACTAGAGGACAAAGACCGACTTACAAGCTTTGGAAAAAAACTTAGAGCAACATCTTTAGATGAAATACCGGAGTTATTTAATATTCTAAAAGGCAATATGTCTATTGTTGGGCCGAGACCTCTATTGGTTGAATATTTACCCTTGTATAGTGAGTATGAAAAAAGACGTCATGAAGTAAAGCCAGGTTTAACAGGTTTAGCTCAAATTAACGGTCGCAATGCTATAAGTTGGGATGAGAAATTTGAATTTGATATCAACTATGTAGACAATATTACGTTGGCTAAAGATCTTAAAATTATGACTGCAACAGCTGTGAAAGTGTTGAGAAGGGATTCCATTAACTCTAATTCATCAGCTACAATGGAACCTTATAAAGGAAAATAGGAGAAATTGGTATCTTAAGAGAAACAAACTAATAATTATTGGATCTGGCGGGCACGGGAAAGTAATAGCAGATATTGCAATACAAACTCAAGAATGGGAAAATATATATTTTTTAGACGATCAAGAAATTGGTCCAGTTATGGGAATAAGCGTAGTTGGAAAAATGAATGAATATCACAAATATATTAAGTCGCACTATTTTATAGTAGGGATTGGTAACAATAGTATTAGAGAAAAAATTGTTAATGAACTTAATAATAGCCATGCTAAATTTGCAACTATAATTCATCCTAATGCTTGTATTGGTAGCGATGTAATTATTAATCATGGCACAGTAATAATGGCAGGCTCAATCATTAACTCCTCTACTAGAATTGGTCATCATTCGATTATTAATACTGGGGCCAATGTCGATCACGATAATCTCATAATGAATTTTGTTCACATTTCTCCGGGGGTAAACTTAGCGGGAGGTGTTAAGGTTGGAACGAAAACTTGGTTAGGCATAGGTAGCAGTGTAATTAATAATATTGATATCCATTCTAACTGTATTATTGGGGCCGGGTCAGTAGTAATTCATAATATTATTATAGAAGGAACGTACGTTGGTAGTCCCGCAAAGCTAATTAGGAAAAATAGTTAAGAAGGAGTTATTATGAAAATATTTATCTTAGGAAGCTACGGTCCGTCCTTAGTTAATTTTCGAGGAGATATGATAAAAGCGATGGTTGAGAGTGGACACGAGGTAATAGCGAGTGCCCCACATGATTATGAAGACTTACAAGCTCAAATAGCAGAATTAGGAGCTAAATATGTTCCTATAGAGATGGATCGAACTGGAATGAACCCTTTTAAAGATATTAAGCTGATAAAATCTCTCATCAAATTATTGAAGCAGGAAAGACCCGATTGTTTTTTATCGTATACGATAAAACCTAATATTTATGGAAGTATTAGCGCATACTTTTGTGGGATCGAAAACATATATTCTATGATGACCGGCTCAGGGTCAATAATAAGAGGGGACTCATTAAAATTAAAAGTATTGCACAAAATACTTTTTAAATTATACAGATTTGCCTTTAGTAAATGCAGGACAATTTTTTTCTTGAACAAAGATGATTTGGAATTGTTTAAAAGAAATAAAATTATACGAGACGATAAGACCGTGATATTAGGAAGCTCCGGAGTCAATACCTTATTATTTAATAAACGTAAAATTACTAATACTAATACGTTTTTATTTGTAGCTAGATTAATAAAAGACAAAGGAATATATGAATTTTTAGAGGCAGCTACGGTTGCAAAAAAACAACGCCCAAATATGATCTTTAAAGTACTAGGTCCAATAGATACTAATCCGACAGCAATCGGGCTTGAAGATTTAGAAGAATGGACTAACGCTGGTATTGTTGAATATCTAGGCGAAGCAAAAGACGTTAGACCATATATTGAAAATAGTTTTGTTATAACATTACCTTCATATCACGAAGGGCAGGGAAGAGTACTCTTAGAAGCGATGTCAATGGGGCGCGCAGTATTAGCTACTAACGTTCCTGGATGCAGACAAACTGTAGAAGACGGTATAACTGGTTATCTTGTTCCTAAAAAAAATGTAGAAGCACTAGCTAATAAGATGGTTCAAATGTACGACAACCAACATGAAACGCAACAAATGGCTAAAGAAGGACATTTAGCCATCTTAAATAAATATGATGTTAGAAAAGTAAATCAAGTAATTTTAAAGAATATGAATTTAGTTCAAGATCATAAAACTACTCACAAGTTAGGGTGATAAAAAATGAACATGTATGAAGATATAATAAAAGGTAAAGAGAAAATTTCAATAGTAGGTTTAGGATATGTTGGAATGCCGATTGCCATTGCTTTTGCCAAAAAAGTAAAAGTAATTGGTTTTGATGTTAATCAAGAGAAGATAAAGCTTTATAAAAATGGAATAGACCCTACAAAAGAGGTGGGTAATAAAGCTATAAAAGATACTACTGTCGATTTCACTTCAAAAGATGATGAATTAAGTCGAGCAATATTTCATATTGTAGCAGTTCCTACACCCGTCAATTCTGATCATACACCAGATCTAACACCAATCAAATCAGCAAGTGCAACTCTTGGAAGAAACCTGCAAAAAGGATCAATCGTTATATTTGAATCTACAGTCTATCCTGGAGTTACAGAAGATGTATGTGTACCTATATTGGAAAAAGAGTCTGGTTTGAAGTGTGGTACGGATTTCAAAGTTGGGTATTCTCCAGAACGAATTAATCCGGGAGATAAAGTTCATAGACTGGAAACTATTACAAAAGTGGTTGCTGGAATGGATGAAGAAACGTTAAACATAGCAGCTAAAATCTACGAGTTAGTTGTAGATGCCGGAGTTCATAAAGCCGAAAATATAAAGGTAGCTGAAGCTGCTAAAGTAATTGAAAATGCTCAACGGGATATAAATATTGCCTTTATGAACGAGCTATCAATAATATTTGATAAAATGAACATTGATACTAACAGCGTTTTAAA
This sequence comes from Alkalicoccus luteus, assembly GCF_012034335.1. Classification (GTDB taxonomy): domain Bacteria; phylum Bacillota; class Bacilli; order Bacillales; family Salisediminibacteriaceae; genus Alkalicoccus; species Alkalicoccus luteus_A. The sequence continues at coordinate 141,987 of NZ_JAATHJ010000008.1, forward strand.
AGCTGCAGGAACCAAATGGAATTTTTTGAATTTTAGCCCTGGTTTAGTCGGAGGTCATTGTATTGGAGTAGACCCGTATTACCTTACTTATAAAGCCGAACAATTAGGATATCATTCTCAAATCATATTATCAGGCAGAAAGATTAATGATGATATGGGCAAATACATTGCAGAAAATACAGTGAAAAAAATGATTAAATCTAATAAACAAGTTAAAGGTTCTAAAGTAGTCATTTTTGGATTTACATTCAAAGAAAACACACCAGACGTACGTAATACTAAAGTGGTTGATATAATAAAAGAGCTTGAGGAATATGGGGTTCAAGTTCAAATTGTAGACCCAATAGCTGATCAGGAAGATTTATGGAATGAGTATAGTATTTCCGTTATAAATAGATCATCTGTAAAAAACGTTGATGCATTGATTTTTGCAGTACCGCATCAAGAATTTGAAGATATTAAATTAGAAGAATTAGTAGAAATGTATGCTCCGAGTGTAAGTTACTACAACAAAGATTTAGAAGTTGCCGCTACCGCAGAACTAAATACAACTGAAATAAAAGAAGATAGAGTATTGGTAGATGTTAAGGGTATGTTTAACAAAGAGGAAGCTGAAAAAAACTTTTTATATTGGAGGTTGTAAAATGGGATATAAGGAATTAGATTTTCCTGCCAATAGCACTTTTTTAGTTACTGGCGCTGCAGGTTTTATTGGCTCAAATTTGGTTGAGGCTATTCTAGAAAAAGGATACAAAGTTATCGGGCTAGATAATTATTCAACTGGTAAAAAAGAAAATATAAAAAAGTTCATAAGCAATCATAACTTTAAATTAATCGAAGGAGATATTGTTAATTTCGATACTTGTATGGATTCATGTAAAGGTGTAGATTATGTCCTCCATCAAGCTGCATGGGGAAGCGTACCTAGGAGTATTGAAATGCCAGTATTCTATGAAAAAGTAAATATAGGCGGAACTTTGAATATGCTTGAAGCTGCTAGACAAAATCATATAAAAAAATTCGTTTATGCCTCCAGTTCATCGGTTTATGGAGACGAGCCTACTTTACCCAAAAAGGAAGGGCGAGAAGGCAAATTATTATCACCTTATGCTCTTACAAAAAAAGTAAACGAAGAATATGGTGAAATTTACTCAAAGCTATACAATTTAGATACATATGGATTGCGTTATTTTAATGTATTTGGTAGAAGACAAGATCCTGATGGTGCATATGCAGCAGTCATACCTAAATTTATCAAACAGTTAAACTCTAATATTCAACCTACAATTTACGGCGATGGAAAGCAAAGTCGAGATTTTACTTATATAGAAAATGTTATTGAAGCAAATCTGAAAGCATGTTTAGCAAGCTCGAGAGTAGCTGGTCAATCATATAATATAGCATATGGTGGTAGGGAATACATCGAGGATATTTACTACAAATTAAGTGAAGCTTTAGAAAAGGATATTGAACCAGAATTCACCGTCGATAGGAAAGGTGATATTAAACATAGTAACGCCGATATTAGTAAAGCAAAATCTGAACTCAATTATAATCCGGAATGGGATTTTGAACTGGGCATAAAAGAAGCCATTGTGTGGTATAAGGAGAAATTAATTTAATGAAAACTTTATTTGTACATGATCATATATTTCCTAAAAAAGAGGGGAACTACTATGAATCATATGGTTTTGATGAAGAATTTATTGATAGGTATACTAGTTTTACTGATACTTTAGAGATTATAGGTAGAGAGAGAGAATTATATGGTGAAGTAAATGAATTAAAACGGATAGACCAGCATGCTACCTTTTATACGATTCCAAACTTTAAGGTATTAAATAATACCAAAATTAAAAATACAGTTAATAATAAAATAAAAGAGTGTGATAATTTAATTATAAGATTGCCTAGTATTATTGGTCTTTATGCATTATCAAAGGCAAAAAAGTATAAGAAACCTTTCTTTATAGAAGTTGTAGGGAATGCTTGGGATAGTTTGTGGAATCAAAGCTTGTCTAAAAAATTTATGGCCCCATTAGTAGATGTAATGTGTAAAAGGGCTATATTAGACGCGACTCATGTTGTTTACGTCACAAAAGAATATTTGCAGCAGAAGTATCCAACAAATGGGAAAAGTATAGCTTGTTCTAACGTTACAATAAATTCGATAGATAAAAATTTACTAAAACAAAGAACAGAAAAAATAAAAAAGTTAAGTTCTCATAATTTTGTATTAGGAACTTGCGCTACCTTAAATGTATACAAGGGTCAACAAGATGTTATTAAGGTAGTTTCAAAACTTAAATCCTTAGGATATGAAATTAGATATGAATTAGTCGGAGGTGGTGATCCAAATTATTTAAAAAAATTAGCTAAAGAATATGGCGTTGAAGAGAATATCATTTTTATTGGGAGACTAAATCATAAAGAAGTATTTAAATGGTTAGATCAAATTGACTTATATTTACAACCGAGTCTAACTGAAGGATTGCCTCGAGCATTAATTGAAGCAATGAGTAGAGGTTGTCCTGCTATAGGCTCTAACGCAGGTGGGATTCCAGAATTAATTGATAAAGACTATATATATCCTAAAGGGAAAAGTGAATTAGCTTTTAATATATTTAGAAAAATGCATATAGAAGATCTAAAACAACAATCGATTATCAATCAAGCCACATCACAACAATATATAAAGTCAATTTTAACTGAAAAAAGAGAAAAATTTTTTCATGAGTTTATAAAAGATATAAAAGAAAGGGGAGATAAAAATTGAATAAAATATTTATTAATTTTTTCCTTAGAGATATTCCTATACACATAGTTAATTTAATAACAGGCTTACTACCTAATCATATGGTGACTAATAGAATTAGAGGGCTGTTCATAGGCCCTTTTTTAAAAACAACTGGTAAAAAAACTCCAAATAGGAAAGGGCGTCATAATTAATAATCCAGGCCAATTGTCCGTTGGGGATAATTGTTATTTATCACATTATTGTTATATTCAAGCAAAAGGAAACGTTGTTCTTGGTGATAATGTTATAATTGGTCCAATGTCAATTATTGCATCAAGTAATCACATTTTTAAGGACGGGCAAGTTACAAATAAAGGTGAAAGCCATCCCATAATTATTGAGAAAGGATCTTGGGCAGGAGCGCATGTTGTTATTACTTCTGGAGTAAAAGTAGGGGAGAGTGCATTAATTGCAGCGGGAGCAATTGTTACAAAAAATGTAGAAAAGCATAGCAGAGTTGCAGGAGTTCCTGCAAAGCAGCAATGTAGACATCTAAATTAATAATAACAATCAACTGGAATTATATGATTCGCCAAGTATATAACAATTTCAGTCTAATAAATAGCTTCATAATTCAAAAGGTTAATAGCTTTTATAAGCTCATACATATTAAAAATCTCATAGAAATTTATTATATAAAATTTGTGCAGTACTATATTATTATGTTGGTAATAATACACACGATTTATTACTTACCATTACTTTATAATTACAATTAGGAGTAGCTATATATGAATCACTATAGAGAAGTGCGAAGTAACCATTTAAAAGATGGTTTGTTAAACTCAGTTCGAATTATTATATTTATAATAGGTATTTCTTCAACTTTATACATTGCATACAATGTCAGTCATCCAGGTTATGATTATCTTTATTTACTGCCATTAATTTATAGCATACTCTTTACATATATTATATCCCCCATATTGTTCAAAAAGAAAAACATATTTTTAATAGTATTTTCAATTTACACTTTTGTAAGATATATCATTTTACCAACTCTAATTGTATATTCTAATCATTATGATGGAAGGTCATCCATTCCGCCGTTAGACTCTTCATTCGAATTGGCCATATGGCTTTTGATTTACGAGATGATAATAATTTGTACTGTATTATATTTATTGTTTAAAAATTGTGATTTAAACTCAGATATTCACACGCGAAAAATAAACGGCCCTAATAATTATTTTATTTATATCGTTTTTATATCAATAACTTTTATTCTTGTGTTATTACAACCGTCTACTTTACAATCTTTTTACTTTTTAATCCCTCCTGATGGATTAGTAAATTGGACAGAGGGCTCTTTAATTTCTTCGATAATTTTCTATTTTTTAGTAATTTCAAAATTTATAGTCTTTGTATTATTAATGTCTTTTTTTTATAAAAAATACTTATTAACGAATAGCAAAATATACATATTATTGTCTTTCTTAGTAACATTTATGAATATTTTTATTATTTTTGGCTCAAACCGAGCTAATTTTATTATAACAGCTGTAGCTAGTATGGTGCTATTTTACAAACTATATCCAAAACAAAGTAGAATAGCATCCATCGTACTTGTAATATTTATTATATTATCTGTTAGTTTAATTAGTGTTCATCGAGATCATGCTACATATACTGACGGAAATAATCAAATTGTAGATGTCACTAATACTCTTCAAATATATATGGGTGGTCCCTACAATGTAGCCATCGCAACAGAGGCTGCTAAGAATAATGAAGACGCTAGAAATATTATGAATTTTGGTTACGACATGCTGAGATCAACGTTAGGACCGAATTTGCTATTACAAGGCGTGGACTTAAAATCATCAGCTAGTTACTTTAATGAAAGAATATATTTTGAGGAACATAATACTCAAATTATTCCCATGATAGGTCAAGGATACTTCTTTTTTGGATTTTTATTTTCTCCTATTATAATGATTTCTTTTATGATTTTTGCTCGTATCTTGATAAATTATCAATATAATCAAGCTAGAATTGAACTTTATTTTTTTCTGACGATAACAATTATAAGAATTGGCATATCTATGGGACAGAATGGTTCAATTTTAATGAATGATACTTCTTTTTTTCTGTTATTATTTATTTTCATATACTATTTTAATAATAGAATAGTTGTAAAAAAAAGGTCAAAAAATTCAAATCTAAATTATTAATATATTTCAAGTTAATTATCACAATTGTAATGATATATGATTACTTACATTTACAGCGATGTATTATAATGCTTATTTAAATATATAAAGATATTCCATTTATTGAATTAAGAAAGGATTGTATTGACATTATAAGTAAAATATCATGGATTTTTGGAGCCAATTTAGTTGTAGCTTTTACAAAATGGTTGATTATCATTATTATTGCTAGAATACTAACACCTACAGATGTTGGGGCCTATGCACTTGCCTTTGCTATTGGAGCACCAATAACCCTATTTGCTAACATGAAATTACGCTCATTATTTATTACTGAAGATTCTAAAAGTTTTTCCGATTATCTCTATTCTAGATGCATACTTAATTTCGCTGCTTTTATATTACTTATGTTGATTGCTACAATAATTTATCCTCAACATTTTTATATAATATTTTTGGTCGGATTAATGAAAATATTAGATCTTCAATCGGATATGTATTATGCTCTACCCCATAAAGAGGGAAATATGAATATTATAGGCAAACTTATGATAGTGAAACATGTTTTTACTTTATTTATATTTCTAGTATGTGTTTTAATAACGAACAATTTAATTCACTCGCTATTTTCTCAGTTAATAGCACAGTTATTATTTCTATACAGTGTAGAGAAAAAATATATAAGCACCAAATATACTCTAAATAATGAGAGCTTTGATACTTCAAAAATTCTTAGTGTTATTGTCGTTGGTATACCATTAGGTTTAGTGCAAATGATGACATCATTTAATGCCTCTTTTCCTAGATTTTTATTAGAATTTTATGAGTCAACGGAAGTTTTAGGATATTTTTCTGTTATAATATATGTATTACTTATAGGTAATATGATGATGAACGCAATTTCTCAAACTTTTTTACCATATTTATATAATAAAATTAAAAAGTTCGAGTATTATCATTTTCATAAATTAATTTTTGTAAAACTGTCTTTGTTCTCAATGTTTTTAGGTATCATATTATTTTTATTATCACATTTCTTTGGAGAAGGATTTTTATTCATTGTTTATGGTGAAAATTACGCTCAGTATTCTGATGTTTTAACTCTAATGAGTATTGCTTTAGCTATAAATATAGTGAGTTGGAATTTTGATACTGCATTACTTGCTATGAGGTATATTAGTATTCAACCAAAAATTATATTTATAGTTCTTATTATTAGTTTAATAATCGGATACATCTTAATTAATAAATATGGTATTTATGGTGCAACTTACACTATAATTATTGCAAATTTATTACATTTAATACTTAGAGTGTTTTTTGTAAAAATTAGACTAAATATGTTAATCTCGGGTTCGACAGTTACTAGGTAAACGAAATGCCTGGAACCCTCGTGTGACAAGGGTCTCAGGCATTTTTAAATACACCAGACGTGTTACTAGGAATTCGCCTGGAGATCGAGGATATTCGGAGGAGGCTTCACCCCTAGCGCCCCAAAGGTTCGCCGCTGTTTCTGGGTCACTTCGGTACACTGAAACAGGTCTCCGTCTTTTGTAGAAAAATGTCCCACCCGAGTTCGACAGTTACTAGGTAAACGAAATGCCTGGGAACCCTACTAAGACAAGGGTTCTCAGGCATTCTTGAATACACCAGACGTGTTACTAGGAATTCGCCTGGAGATCGAGGATATTGGGAGGAGGCTTCAACCCTAGCGCCCCAAAGGTTCGCCGCTGTTTCTGGGTCACTTCCGTACACTGAAACAGGTCT
>NZ_JAATHJ010000090.1 GCF_012034335.1 Alkalicoccus luteus
CCATCTTTCAATTGCCGCACATATTTTCCGTACGTCGGATGCGCCCGCAGGGCACAGGCTTTCTTATGATGTGCTTCGTTTGCCTCCTGCCGCAAGGCATCGATCTGCGCTTCGATGGATGCCACGATTTGTTCCCGCTTCATGCGATCCCGCGCGGCTTCGTCGGGATTGTATGCAATCACATAGCGCTTGCGCGCTTCTCCGTCCCCAACAATCGCTTCTTTCACATGCAGGTTCTCTCGAATCACCTGAAACCGCCCGCGCTTGCTTAAGGCTTCTTCGACATCTTTTTTTCCCGCATGCATGCGTTCGCCAATAATATAATGGCCGCCGGTTTGCTGCAGAATCCG
>NZ_JAATHJ010000091.1 GCF_012034335.1 Alkalicoccus luteus
GGCCGGGAGCCGCTCGGCTTTCTGCTGTTTTTTTTATCATTTTCTCATTTCATTCCAAAAAAAGCGGAACCGGACACATCCGGCACCGCTTTTTTTGTTTCATAAAGGGCTTTTGAGACAGCCCCTTTCAGGCTGTTGAAAAAGTCTTTCAACCTACATGTTTATTCGTTTGGTTGTATTTCCTCTCTGCTTACCGGCGGAAGCTTGCCGTGGGCTTGCCTTCAGCTATTTCTCAGAGTGCCCCCTGAGAAAGGATCTTCAGACTGCGCGGATTCCACAGGCGTCTCCGCCGCACACATCAAGGAAACGACTGAACAACGGCACACAGATAT
>NZ_JAATHJ010000092.1 GCF_012034335.1 Alkalicoccus luteus
GAAATCTTCGGATCACAGCTCACTTACAGCTCCCCGAAGCATATCGGTGTTCGTCCCGTCCTTCATCGGCTCCTAGTGCCAAGGCATTCACCGTGCGCCCTTGGTCGCTTAACCATCTGATACGTGCCTGCCGGCGAGCTGCATCGTCTGCTTCGGCTTCTGCTCTCCTCACGCAGTCAATCTGCGCTGCGTCGAGCTTCTGCCTTGCATCCTTGCTTCTCTTGCCAGTCAAGCATCAGACCCCAATGCCTAAAAAAGGGATCTGGCATACCAGTGATTCGTCGTTCTCGGCATTTCTTCTAAGACACTCGGATTCCTCTC
>NZ_JAATHJ010000093.1 GCF_012034335.1 Alkalicoccus luteus
GGCCGGGAGCCGCTCGGCTTTCTGCTGTTTTTTTTATCATTTTCTCATTTCATTCCAAAAAAAGCGGAACCGGACACATCCGGCACCGCTTTTTTTGTTTCATAAAGGGCTTTTGAGACAGCCCCTTAAGACCCAGTCCGGCTCCGCTCGTGCGTTGATGCCGTTCGCAGATCTGAACGGCACGGAATCTTCAGACTGCGCTGATCCCACGGGCGTCCCCGCCGGACACATCGGGGAAACGGCTCTGATTCATGGAGAACAACGTCACGACAGGCAGGTGCGACCGCTTTTTTTACCTTTTATACTGAATTGT
>NZ_JAATHJ010000094.1 GCF_012034335.1 Alkalicoccus luteus
AGCGCGAGCGGAGCCGGACTGGGTCTTAAAGGCTTCTCAGGAGAAGCCTGTGTCCGAGTGAAGCCGCGCCATCCTTCGTGCCTTTCTTCCCTTCATACAGGGGTCACCCTGAGAAATAGCTGAAGGCAAGCTTCCGCCGGTAAACAGAGGGGAAATACAATCAATCGAATTAACATGTAAACAAATTGACTTTATCAACAATCGAGTAGGAGGAGGGATTATCCCTCCGTCCTCTCACACCACCGTGCGTACGGGTCCGTACACGGCGGTTCAATAAGTTGAGTGATGCGCGTCATGCATCTTGCGGTAAAA
>NZ_JAATHJ010000095.1 GCF_012034335.1 Alkalicoccus luteus
CCCGCCTCGTCGAACTCCTGCTCGACGAACAGTATATCTCGATGGACACCTACTTTCTTGACGGGACCAAAATCGAAGCGAACGCCAATCGGTATACGTTCGTCTGGCGGAAATCAGTCGAAAAACACGAAGCCCGGCTCCAGGAGAAGCTGACCGGCCTTCTTGCCCACATTGAAGCCACCATCGAATCGGACGCCTCCGAATCCGGGGAAGCCCCGGATCGTGTGTCCCCGCAGAAAGTCCGGGAAGCCGCCGAAGCCGTGGAACACGAGATGCACCAGGCGGAAGCAGAATGGAGGGAGGAACCGG
>NZ_JAATHJ010000096.1 GCF_012034335.1 Alkalicoccus luteus
TTGTTCCATATGGATGGAACCTTTCGTTAGGCAACGCTTCGATGTCGAATAGGGATGCCAGTACGTCAACGTATCCACCAAAAAAAGCAAAAGAGACGCAGCGATAGGAACGTTTTTCTCCATTAAATAAATCCATTTCCCCTTCGTGTCTGGCGTGCCCGTGGAAGCCGCGCAGCCTGAAGATTCAGTGCCGTTCAGATCTGCGAACGGCATAAACGCACGAGCGGAGCCGGACCGGGTCTTAAAGGCTTCTCGCGAGAAGCATGTGTCCGAGTGAAGCCGCGCCATCTTACGTGCCT
>NZ_JAATHJ010000097.1 GCF_012034335.1 Alkalicoccus luteus
TTTGTACTTTCATAATGAATTCTACGAAGTACGGACACCCCTGTTCAACATTGAAACGTCTCATCGGGAAAGTTCTATCCGTATGGAAGCCGATCGTGCATTCATAACCAGGCACTTGAAACGCACTAACAGCTGCCGACATCGGAGGACCTCGACTCCGAGAGGATCAGAACGAGGCGAAGATCCAGCGCTTCCGACAGCAGGAGGAAGCGGTTAGCTGAGCCCGTTCCCTCCGGAAAGCGAGTGTCCGCAGATACAGGCAGATGCAACGTTATTCACTTAGAATGA
>NZ_JAATHJ010000098.1 GCF_012034335.1 Alkalicoccus luteus
AACTACCTGAAGTTCAAGATGCGAAGGTGAATTTTGGCGCATCAAAAATTTCTGTATATGGTTCTGCAACAGTTGAGGAACTGGAAGAAGCAGGGGCATTTGAAAACCTCAAAGTGGTGCCTGAAAAGTCTAGGCGTCAAACGCAACCAGAAGTAAATAAAGAAAAAAAAGTTTACCGTGTTCAAGGGTTTTCCTGTGCGAACTGTGCAGGGAAATTTGAGCGCAATGTGAAGAAACTACCTGAAGTTCAAGATGCGAAGGTGAATTTTGGCGCATCAAAAATTTC
>NZ_JAATHJ010000099.1 GCF_012034335.1 Alkalicoccus luteus
TCACATGCAGGTTCTCTCGAATCACCTGAAACCGCCCGCGCTTGCTTAAGGCTTCTTCGACATCTTTTTTTCCCGCATTCATGCGTTCGCCAATAATATAATGGCCGCCGGTTTGCTGCAGAATCCGAAGATTCTTTTCGGAAGAAAACCCTCGATCGGCGACTTGTATCACCCGCCCGAGCTTCCAGCCGATCAAGTCTTGTTTCACTTGTTCGATCACCGTCATGTCCATCGTGTTCCCGGGCCATTCCCATACGCGAATCGGAATGCCTTCGCGGG
>NZ_JAATHJ010000009.1 GCF_012034335.1 Alkalicoccus luteus
TACGAAGATCAAACTCATTAAGCGCCGCGCTTATGGCTATCGAAACAATGAACACTTTAAAATACGTATCAGTTTAGAAACTGGCCGAGCAAACTAGCTCGTCAACTACACTTTATGGTGAAGAGCCAATTTAATGAAAAAATTAAGAATAGACTCCATTTAGAGCAAAATAAACACCTTTCTATTTTTGCTTTGGCCCCTATTCCTTTGTTAATCTACTTTGGCCATTTATTGTCGGACATTCCGACAGCAGACGTTTATCAGCTGCATCGAGAGCCACAAAGCTGGGAGTGGCAACCACATCCTGAAGAATTTGAATTTACAATAAGAAAGTCTAAAAATTATTCTTCTGTTGTTGCACTGAATATTTCTTTGAGTGCCACCATTAATAATGAAAGAATTACAGATGTTCTTGGAGAGGACATATCAATATGGACCATTACAATCGATCATCCCTATAATGATTTCCTCAAAAGCAAAGAACAACTGCAAATGTTTAGAGAAACTTTTAGGAAAGCATTGAATGAAATAAAAGCTGTTCATGACAGCGCAAAAGAATTACATGTATTTCCGGCATTACCTGTTTCAATTGGCATAGAAATTGGAAGGATACGTATGCCTAAAGCGGATCTGCCATTTGTTATATACGATGAAAATAAGAAAAATGGTGGTTTTAAAAAAACGATAGATTTAGTTTGAAATAAATAGCAGACCTATAGATGGAAGCGTCCATCAATGATTTATGGTTTAATTTTAGTCTTTTATCTTTTGATGCACTAATTTAGTTTAAACTGCTTTTAACGACCGTCTAATTTTAGAGTTTGAGTCTCTTATATTCCAATATTAGTAGATATATTTTTCTAAAACAATAATAGGCTCTAAACTAAACATTCTTAGCTCAGAGCCTACTACCACAAATTTTTCTAATTCAATTACACTTTTTCTAAATCATTTTTCTCGTGTCTCTCTACCTCTTCCAACTCATCGAGTGCAGCTTCCATTAATTTTTTAGATGCCCATACATTTATACTTTCCCCTGAATGTAAGGCCGCTTTATTGATGAACTTGTGGCGTCTTGGGCCTACTCGCAGCATAAAATTACCTGAAAAAGGTTTCTCTGGTTGTACGCCTTCAGATGCACAAAAATCAAGATAATCATCCACAGAATCATGAAACGCTTTTTTCATCTCAGGAATAGTTTCCCCTTGAAAGGTAATGGTATCTTTCAGGTCTACAACTTCTCCATGCAATATGCCTTCATCAACATCAAGGTCAATGACGCCGGTATACCCTTTATAAGTCAATATAGTCATTCTGTTACACCTGCTTCCTCTAAAAATTTCCTCACAGATTTGACGGCACCTTTATCAGTCACTCTTTCCGGATGCGGACGATGGAATACAGCAAATCGCCCATTCAACTTCACGCGAACACGAGAGCCGCGACCTTCGCTGATTTCGCCTCCAGCCGCTCGAAACAACGATTCGATGTCTGACCATGGGATGTCTGATTAGACGGGATCTGTGAAAATTTTTTGGAGTGTTTTCGAGTGTTTGTTATTTAATTTCTTAGGGGCCAGTGATATCACCTCTTGATATCATAATATTGGATCAATCTCTTATTGTCAATTGATCCAATCAAGTTTCCTCTATATAAAGAGAAATCATTATTTGTTTTTTAATTCTTCGATTTGTTTCACTAATTTATAGAATGTGGTCTTCTTTACCCCTGTTTCTCTCATAGCACGGGTAGCAGTCACGTGACCTTGTTTCCAGCTTGCATAAACTTCTAGAAAATCTTCTGAAATTTCGACTGTCGGTCGTCCATAAGGCTTTCCATTATTTAATGCTGCATCAATGCCTTCTCGCTGCCGCTTACGAATACGTTCTCGTTCATCTTGAGCGACCCAGGAAAGAATCTGCAAAACCAAATCCGCAATAAATGTTCCCATGCTGTCTTTATACTGGGTGGTATCCAGAAGAGGCATATCAAGAACTACAATATCTGCTTGAATCTCTTTGGTGATTTCGTTCCATTCCCCTAAAATTTCCTCTTTGTTTCTTCCAAAGCGATCCAAGGAATGAATATAGAGCACATCTTCTTTTCGAAGCACTCGTTTTAATAATTGATACTGTTCTCTTTGGAAATCTTTCCCACTCGCCTTATCAATAAAAATATCTCGACTGTTAATACCTAATTTTTCCATAGAAATTATTTGTCTGCTTTCATTTTGATCTTTACTACTTACTCGTATATATCCAAATTTTCTTTTTTCCATAAATTTCTATCATCTACCTTTTAGTATAGTCTTATTGTTAAATTATACCATAATATGTCCGTAAATATGTTGGTAAAATCGCGAACGTTCATAAAGTCATTTTACACTTTTGCGAACGATAAAACAGGCATATTTTCTATACGGAGTAAGCGTTCGGAAAAGTGTACTTTTAAGAACGAATAAATTATTTATCACAATAAAGTTCACTTACGATATCGTAATTTCTTTCAGCTTTATATCAGAAAATTCTTTCTATGTCGCGAAAAACTTATACAAATTTATTATTATTCAAACATCTGCTTGAATAAAGAAAACAAGATGATATACTATATTCAAACAAATATTTGAATGACGAGGTGTATGTATGAATAAGAAAGAAACATGTGAAGTTTTTTGTTATGACGAAGAAAAGGTTAACCGGATGCAAGAGAATTTACAAACTGTCGATATTGCCGGTATATCACAGATGCTTAAGGCTATTGCCGATGTGAATAGGGCAAAAATCACCTATTCCTTATGCAAGGAAGAGGAATTATGCGTCTGTGACATCGCAAATATACTCGGTGTGACTGTAGCAAATGCATCTCATCATTTACGCACGCTCTACAAAGAAGGCATCGTTACATTCAGGAAAGAAGGGAAACTCGCGTTCTATTCTCTGGAAGATCAGCATATTAAAGAAATCATGACGATTGCATTAATACATAGGAAAGAAGTGATAACCAATGTCTGAAGGGATTGCAGAGCTGACTGAAGAAGAAAAAAAAGTTTACCGTGTTCAAGGGTTTTCCTGTGCGAACTGTGCAGGGAAATTTGAGCGCAATGTGAAGAAACTACCTGAAGTTCAAGATGCGAAGGTGAATTTTGGCGCATCAAAAATTTCTGTATATGGTTCTGCAACAGTTGAGGAACTGGAAGAAGCAGGGGCATTTGAAAACCTCAAAGTGGTGCCTGAAAAATCTCGAGAAGAAAGTGGACAAGACAAAAAAGAAAAGGAAGTAACCGTTCCATTTTATAAAAAGCACAGCACTCTGCTCTATTCGCTACTATTTATCGCTTTTGGCTTCATTTCAATGTTGGTGAATGGTGATGACAATGTTCTTACACCGCTGCTATTCATCACTTCCATGATTGTCGGAGGGGCTTCAATGCTGAAAACGGGTCTCCAGAATTTAGTCCGGTTTGAATTTGATATGCGAACCCTGATGACAGTCGCAGTGATTGGCGGTGTCATCATCGGAGAATGGGCCGAGGTCGCCATTGTTGTCATCTTGTTTGCCATCAGCGAAGCGTTGGAGCGTTTCTCGATGGATCGAGCAAGGCAATCCATCAGTTCATTGATGGATATTGCTCCTAAAGAGGCACTTGTCAGACGCAACGGACAGGAAATGACAGTGCACGTCAATGATATTGCTGTGGGCGATATCATGATTGTTAAGCCTGGACAGAAAATTGCTATGGACGGCGTAATTGTCAATGGCTACTCTGCAATCAACCAGGCAGCAATCACAGGTGAATCAGTGCCGGTTGAAAAATCGCTCGATGATGAAGTATTTGCAGGGACACTGAACGAAGAAGGCTTACTGGAGGTTAAAATCACTAAATTGGTTGAAGATACGACCATTGCCAAAATCATTCATCTGGTGGAAGAAGCACAAGGTGAGCGTGCTCCTGCCCAGGCATTCGTTGATAAATTTGCAAAATATTATACGCCTGCCATTATGGGTGTCGCAGTGCTGGTTGCGATTGTACCCCCGTTATTTTTCGGTGCGAGTTGGTCCACTTGGGTGTATCAAGGGTTAGCGGTTCTCGTTGTAGGGTGTCCATGTGCATTGGTGATTTCCACGCCGATAGCGATTGTTTCAGCAATCGGAAACGCTGCCAAGAAGGGAGTCCTTATAAAAGGCGGGGTCTACCTCGAAGAAATGGGTGGATTAAAAGCCATTGCATTTGATAAGACCGGCACACTCACAAAGGGCGTCCCGGTTGTAACCGATTATCGTTTAATCGACAATGCAATTGATGAAAAGGAAATGCTGGCAGTCATCACAGCATTGGAAGATCGTTCTCAGCATCCATTGGCATCCGCGATTATAAAGAAGGCAGACAGTTATAACCTTCCTTATTCTGATATCTTTGTCGAAGACTTTTTTTCCATTACAGGCAAAGGGATACGGGGCAAAATCAATAATGAAATGTATTACGTTGGCAGCCCGGCATTATTTGAAGAGATAGAGGCAGATAATTTCAATGATGCAATTAAAAGTGATGTCAAAACACTTCAAGAACAAGGTAAGACCGTTATGGTTGCAGGAACGAAAAATACAGTTCAGGCAATTATTGCAGTCGCGGATGAAGTCCGCGAATCAAGTAAAGCGGTAATCCAGAAGCTGCATCAGGTAGGCATCGAAAAAACAGTCATGCTTACGGGGGATAATCATAGTACTGCCCGTGCGATTGGTTCACATGTCGGTGTCACAGATATTCAATCTGAATTACTCCCGCAGGATAAACTAGACGTAATCAAGCAACTAAAAACTGATTATCATCATGTAGGCATGGTCGGCGATGGGGTCAATGACGCCCCGGCGCTGGCAGCTTCCACCGTTGGCATCGCTATGGGTGGCGCCGGTACAGATACCGCTCTTGAAACAGCAGATGTCGCCTTAATGGGCGATGACCTGAAGAAACTGCCTTTTACCATCAAGCTCAGCCGCAAAACATTGAACATCATCAAAGCGAATATCGCTTTTGCCATTGGAATCAAACTGATTGCTCTATTGTTGGTCATCCCAGGATGGCTGACACTATGGATTGCGATTCTCTCGGACATGGGTGCCACTTTAGTGGTGGCCATGAATGGTTTGAGGCTTATGCGTGTGAAGGAAGATGAATTAAGCTTGGGTTCTTCCCAGATAAATAAAAGTACTGATGCTGAAAAATTGGAGTTGGAACTATGATTGTAACGGCATTTACAGCTGCTGCCGTTTATGTAGCGACAGGAATCGACTACCTCGTTATATTGATTCTTCTGTTTTCGCAAATCAAAAAGAGTAATCAAATAAAACATATTTGGATTGGACAATATATAGGGACAGTCATTATTATAGGCGCAAGTCTTCTGGTCGCATTGGGAGTAGCCAATTTTATTCCTCAACAATGGATGATCGGCCTGCTTGGATTGCTGCCACTTTACCTGGGTATCAAAATATGGATCAAAGGTGAAGAAGACGAAGATGAAGGCAACATTCTCTCCCTTTTCTCTTCAGGCAGATTCAATCAATTATTCATAACGGTCACTTTCATTGTACTGGCTTCCAGTGCGGATGATTTCGCTATCTATATACCGTACTTTACGACTTTAAATATGATGGAAATCATTATTGCCGTCATTGTTTTCATGATCATGGTTGGTGTTCTATGTCTAATCAGCTATCGATTGGCTTCCTTGAATTTTGTTTCAGATAAAATCGAAAAATATGAACGTTGGATCGTTCCAATCGTCTTTATAGGATTAGGAATTTATATCCTATTTGAAAATGGCACATTCAACGCTCTGTTCTCATTCCTATTTTAATAGAAAATTTTATAAGCCGATATCTCTCTTTTAATGTGAGATATCGGCTTAATTTTAGTGCAAAATATCACTTAAATAAGTGCAAAATAAAGTCAAAAGTCACAGTTATATCAGGATTTTTAAAATACCTCGACTTGCAGGTTTAGAGTGTACTTTTACGAACGTTTGATTTCTGTCATCCACATTCTTTAGAAACTAGTAAAATACTTTGACATTAATCGTTTACAATTGTAGACTAAATATAACGATTACAAACGTAAACGAAAAGGGGGATGAAAACATGAATACGCAAATAGATTATAATATCACTGATGCAGAATGGGAAGTAATGCGTGTCGCCTGGGCTCACGAAAAAGTCACGAGTAAAGAAATCATCAACGTGCTCCAGCAAAAAATGGATTGGAAACCAGCTACAACGAAAACCTTTATTGGCAGACTTGTAAAGAAAGAAATGCTTCATACGGAAACAGAAGGAAAGAAGTATATATATTCCGCCAATGTCAGTGAAAGCGAAATAACCAAAAAAATGCTTCATGAACTTCTGGAACGTATGTGTGACAAGGAAATTGGCAATACGATTGTGGATGTAATTTCCAAAGCACCTTTAAGCTTCAAGGATATAGAGAATTTGGAAAAAACATTGGAGAGTAAGAAAAAAGATGCTGTAGAGGAGGTCCCGTGCAGCTGTGTTCCAGGACAGTGTAAGTGTCAGAATCATCACTGCTAGACAGAAGGTTATTGATCAATGAGGTTAGCCGCTGTTCAGGAAAAAACAGCCGGCCATCTTTTTTAACTATTTATATACTATACCCAGGTATTGTACAAAACAGGTAGAGGAGGAATTGCTGTGAATAAAATTAATGTCTCTGTGAGTGGTATGACGTGTGCTTCATGCGTCAACCGGGTGGAGAAATCTATTTATAAAGTAGATGGCGTTGAAGAAGCCCAGGTAAACCTTGCTTCGCACAGCGCGCAGGTTTGGGTAGAGGACGATGTGACGAGCGAGCAGATTATTCAAGCCGTCGAAAAGCTTGGATACGGGGCAGAATTGCAAGGAAGTGACGAGGTGAAGGACCGTTCCGGGGAAGAGAAACTGGAGACGGATTCTCTTAAGAAAAGTGTGTTTTGGAGCAGCCTGGTAACAGCCATCGTTCTGATAGGGAGTATTCCGCACATGATGCCGCACTGGGGGGACTGGGTACCGGCGTTTCTTGCAAGCCCGTTCGTGCTTCTTTTGCTTACCTCCTATGTGCAGCTCGGTCCGGGGCGCCGTTTTTACACCAACAGCTATAAAGTATTAAAGAGCGGTTCGGCAGATATGAATGTGCTTGTCGCAATGGGAACGACAGCCGCATGGTTTTACAGTGGGGCACTGACGCTTTTCCCAGCCTATTTAACAGGACTCGGCTTTCCAAATGAGTTGTACTACGATGTCACCACGGTCATCACTACACTTATTCTCGTGGGCCGTTATCTCGAAGCAAAAGCAAAAGGAGAAACGTCGACTGCGATCAAAAAGCTCATGAACATGCAGGCAAAAACGGCGCGCGTAATACGCGGGGGAGAACAAAAAGAAATTCCAGTAGAGGAAGTGCAGATCGACGATGAGATCCAAGTGCGTCCCGGGGAGCGTGTTCCGGTAGACGGTCGGATCATCAAAGGGACCTCCTCTGTCGATGAGTCTATGATTACGGGCGAGTCCCTGCCAGTGGAAAAACAGGTGAAGGATGAGGTGATCGGTGCGATCCTCAATAAATCCGGAAGTTTTACGATGAAGGCTTCCAAAGTCGGAAAGGATACGATGCTTTCGCAGATTATCCGGATGGTGAATGAAGCGCAGGGTTCTAAAGCACCAATCCAGAGAATTGTCGATGTAATTGCTGCTTATTTTGTGCCGGCCGTAGTGCTGATTGCTCTCGGCAGCGCGGTTGTCTGGTTTCTGTTCGGACCGGAGCCGGCTATGATTATGTCGCTTACGACCTTTATCGCTGTGTTGATCATTGCTTGTCCGTGTGCCCTTGGGCTTGCGACACCGACAGCGATTATGGTGGGAACGGAAAAAGGAGCAGAAAACGGCATCCTGATCAAGGACGCGACGAGCCTGGAGCGTATAAAGAAAGTGGATACTGTCGTTTTTGATAAAACAGGTACGATTACGAAAGGAAAGCCTGTCGTCACAGATTTGATACTTTCCGGCATGCTGCCGGAGGAAGAACTGTTGCAGATGGCAGCTTCGGTGGAAAACAGCTCCGAGCATCCATTAGGGGAAGCGATTGTGGAAGCAGCCAAAGAAGAGGGTCTTTCACTGATCGAACCGGAACGTTTTCAATCGATTACCGGTCATGGAATTGAAGCCGTGTGGAATGGAAAAAAAGTTCTGATCGGCAACGAAAAGCTGATGCAGGACCGCGGGGTGGATACAGCTTCTATCAACAGCGAGAGCGTGGAGCTTGCAAAATCTGGCAAGACACCGATGTTTGCGGCAGTGGACGGGCAGATAGCAGGTATTGTTGCCGTAGCAGACACTTTGAAAGAAAATGCAAAACAATCTGTGCGAACGCTCCAGGAAATGGGGCTGGAAGTTCTAATGATCACTGGAGATCATGAAGATACGGCTGCGGCAATCGCGCGAGAAGCCGGAATTGATGATTATATTGCACAAGTGTTACCCGAGCATAAGGCAGAAGCGATTAAAAAGCTGCAGAAAGAAGGAAAAATTGTCGCTATGGTCGGCGACGGAATCAACGATGCCCCGGCACTTGCGCAGGCGGATGTCGGCATGGCGATCGGTACCGGTACAGACGTAGCGATGGAAACCGCAAACATCACTCTGATGAAGGGGGACATTGCAAAAGTCGCTACAGCGATCAAACTTTCCAGAACTACCATGCGTATGATACACCAAAACCTCGGATGGGCATTTGGTTACAATATTGTGCTGATCCCGGTAGCTGCTGGAGCGTTGTTCCCGGTGTTTGGTCTTCTCCTCAATCCTATGCTTGCCGGCTTAGCGATGGCGCTCAGCTCCGTTTCAGTAGTGTTAAACACTTTAAGACTGAGAAAATTTAAGTCAGTTACTGCGTAATTTATAACAAAGTTGATGTTCATGATTTTAACAGGATCTAATTAATAAAAATGTAAATGAAAGAATAAGGAATGTTGCACCTTGTAACGATAATAGAGAAGCAAAACACTTAGAAAGGAGCGGAATTCAATGAATGATCATCAGCACCATCAGCATGAGGCATCAGAAGATCATGCTCACGAAAATCATTCCGAAGGGCACGCACATCACGAAAACGAATTTAAACAGAGATTTTATGTTTCTCTGATCTTTATGGTCCCTATTTTACTTCTTTCTCCCATGATACAGTCCTTTATCGGAGTAGATTGGCGCTTTCAGGGAGACATGTTCATTCTTTTTGCGCTTTCCAGTGTGGTGTACTTTTACGGAGGATGGCCGTTTTTAAAAGGGGTATTCCAGGAAGCGAAACAAAAAGCGCCTGGGATGATGACGCTGATCGCTTTTGCCATTTCCGTCGCGTATTTTTACAGCACAGCGGTTGTATTCGGTGTTCCAGGGCACGAAATGTACTGGGAGCTTTCTACCCTCATCGTGATTATGCTGCTCGGCCATTGGATAGAGATGAAGTCGATTATGGGAGCATCCAATGCTTTGGAAGAATTAGTGAGGTTTATGCCCTCCACCGCTCACTTGTTAGAGCAGGATGGGAGCACGCGGGAAGTAGCCGTTTCTGATCTGCATCCCGGCCAGCAGGTGCTGATTAAACCCGGGGAAAAAGTACCGGTAGATGGAGAAATCATCAAAGGCTCTTCTGAAGTAGACGAATCCAGTCTGACCGGAGAATCTGTTCCTATTCTCAAAGAAATGGAAGATCAGGTCATTGGAGGATCCGTAAACGGAGAAGGATCACTGACAGTTACAGTGAATAAAACGGGAGAAGAAAGCTATCTTTCTCAAGTCATTACCATGGTGCAAGAAGCGCAGGAGTCCAAGTCCCGTGCACAGAACCTGGCGAATCGCGCTGCAAAGCTGTTATTTTATGTAGCAGTGCTTGCTGGCTCCGCTACGCTCGTTATCTGGCTGACTGCCGGATTTTCCGTACAGTTTTCTATTGAACGAATGGTCACCGTGATGGTCATTGCCTGCCCGCATGCATTGGGGCTTGCGACGCCTTTAGTTACGGCAGTATCAACAAGTCTGTCTGCGAAAAAAGGACTGCTGATACGAAATCGCACCAATTTTGAAGAAGGCCGGTATTTAGACGCGGTGGTATTTGATAAAACAGGCACGCTGACCAAAGGGGAATTTGGGATTACAGATTTTCTGACAGCAAACGATGGAGAGAAAGAGGAAATTCTTTCCCTGGCGGCTTCTGTGGAATCACAATCGGCACATCCGATTGCAAAAGGAATTGTCGAAGCAGCAAAAGATAAGCATGTATCGTTTTCTTCTCCTGACGACTTTACTTCTTTGACTGGGAAGGGACTGCAAGGCACGGTGAACGGGAAGAAAGTGATGGTGGTAAGTCCGGGATATATGGAGGAAGCGGACATTACTTATCCAAAGGAAGAATTTGAAGCATTATCCGAGGAAGGAAAGACAGTAGTGTTTGTGCTTATTAATGACAATTACGCTGCCATGATCGCCCTCGCCGATCAAGTACGGGAAAGCTCTAAGAAAGCCGTGGCAGCATTAAAAGACATGGGGATTAAATCAATCATGCTCACCGGAGATAATCAAAAGGTGGCAGAATGGGTAGGAAGACAGCTCGACCTGGAAGAAGTATATGCCGGCGTGCTTCCTCATGAAAAAGCGGAAAAAATCAAAGAAATTCAAGCAAAAGGTTGGAAAGTAGCAATGACAGGAGACGGGGTGAATGATGCACCTGCGCTTGCCAATGCGGATTTAGGCATTGCCATCGGGGCAGGAACCGATGTAGCGATGGAATCGGCAGATGTCATTTTAGTGAGAAGTGATCCGCAGGACGTAGTCGCGTTATTAAAATTGTCTCGCGCCACATATCGCAAAATGATCCAAAACCTCTGGTGGGCTGCGGGATATAATATTGTCGCACTCCCACTGGCAGCGGGTGTTCTCTATACATTTGGCATTCTGCTCACTCCCGCAGCTGGAGCAGTATTAATGTCGCTCAGTACCATCATCGTTGCGATTAATGCAAGATTATTAAAAGTTTCTTCATAAACAAAAGACTTTGCAGATTATGCTGGAACATACTAGTGCACAATTGTTGAATTCCTCCATCACCTCCATGTTACCTCGAATAGAGAATTATCAATATGGGGTGATAAGAATGGTCGTACGACAAGCTGCAACCATTGAATGAAGTGAAAACAGCATTATATTCTTGATGAACTTATGGCAGGGACCAAACCTCACTTCATCTTAAAACCCGTGCATTGATTATCATGAAAGCGGCAGAATGAATAACAAACAAATCGCGTTAAGAAATGGCGTAATCGTTAGGAAGAATCCGCAGAAGCTTTACCGCGTGAGGCCGAAAGGATTCACGCGGTAAATATCCCCATTTATTCCGTGATCAGTGATAGTTAGCTCCGGCAAACCAGGTTTCTTCTCAGACAATTAGAACACCGCTAGAAAAAGGGCTTCCCTTCAGCCACTGAACACTTGGAAAACACGCACGGCAAGACGAAAACGAAGGGATAGTAGAAAATATTTCCGCGAGCAGTGTTTTTCGTTTTTAAAAATCAGCGGATTTGAAACCTCCTCAAAGTAGGGTTTGATTACATCCAATCGTGGAAGATCCGGAAAAATATCAAGAACAGGTCAGGCAAGTATGCCAAGTTTATCAGGAAGCTTTAAACGAAAAATTTAACGGAGAGGGAGCATCGTCGTATCCGTGTGATTTATACACCGAAATAATGTTCCGGACTCCAACAAATTGCATGATGATTTAGCATTCTCTGCCGTGCATTAATCAATCCGAGAGCCAGCTTTCTTTCCGTGGAAGACCTAATCCATCAATTAAGTGAATCCATCGCATTTTGTAATCAACACCTGGCTAAACCATTTCTTTGGACTTATAAAGGAGGACGATTGGAGGTGTAACTATTTATTTGCGTCACGAAGCACTAGTGAAAATTAGTAGTTGATTCAACAAGTTGAGAAAGGAGAGAAAATCATCTTTTTCGCATTACCAAAATGTCATCATATCTAATATGCCGATGAAGATCATGAATCCCCCCGCGAGACGTTGCACTAAGCTACCTAACTTTCTTCCCTGTTTTAATATAGCGCCTCCAATTCCCAAATACCAAATGATAAATATTACTATCAAGAGAGGCAGCGTGGTGCCTATAGCGAAAATTCCTGGTAAAATCACTCCATATGCAGTGGAAAAAGTAACAGGCATAAGTAACACGAAAAATAAAATGAACATCGTGGGGCAAAATCCAAGTGAAAAACTAAAACCCAACATAAAAGCGCCCCAATTTCCTTTTCTTTGTCTCTTACCCGCCTCATAATTTTGCGATTTCCACAATTTCATTGTCCAACGCATCGTAAAAAATCCAAGCATATAGAGTCCGACGAATATTAATATGGGCCCTAATATCCTTCTGATCCAAGGGAAATAGGGTGTCAACTCTCTTTGGAATTCTTGTCCAATTATCCAAACGATGCTTCCGAGCAATGTAAAAGCTGTAATTTTTCCGAGCGTATAAAAAAATGTATTGGACCAAGAGATCCCTTTGTTGAGAGACTTTGAACCGTAGAGAGTAATCGCACTTACATTTCCTGAAAATTGACAAGGTGCTAAAGCTCCTACAACCCCTAGCGCTAAGGCAAACAATAGGGGGATTGTTTCAACGCTATTTGCCGCATTCATAAAAGGTTCTCGAAAAAATGCGCTGATTTGCTCCACTAATTGGTAAAACAACGAATCCCCACCTTTAATTGTATATTTGAAATTAATATATTGAAGTAATAGCCATTACTATGATACATAAATGTGTTGCATTTGTACTATTTCTGGACGTTTAATCAAAGCTACGGGAAGAAGTATACTGTAAAAGGAAGTAAAACATATCTGATGTCGCTTTTATAAAGTTGATAGATCAAGGAAGCAAAAAGTGATAATAGAATATATTTAGAGCCCTCCATTAAAAAGGAAATAGTTGAATTACATGAGGGGGTATCTGTTAAAAGCACAGAAGAAAAAACAGAGTTTTTAATTTATCTTAACTTGTAAAGACTTAAAGGTTTAAAAAATAACTTTTACATTGTTGTCTCTGTTTATCTTTTCTTTTTAATACTGCCTTCCTTACTTGAGCACTACCAATTAGTATCAGAAATATAGTTAAAACTATGTAGATAGTATATTGGTATTCTAATGCGATAACTCCTTCTGAAAATAAAGCAAGCATAAAAACGAATATAGTATTTCCAATAAAGGTAGCTGTAATATAATCTTTTGCTTTTATATTACTCAAACCACACCCAATATTAATTACACTAGCAGGCATGAACGGAAAAAGCCGCAACCACAGTACAAATTTAAACCCATTGTTTTCAATTTTCTGTTTGATTGTGAGATGGTTATATTTCATACCCCATTTATGAAAACCATACCTGCCCAAATAAAAAACCAATACAGATCCTAAGAAATTTCCTATTAAACTCCATATATAACCATAAAAGAAACCGAATAACCAAATGTTAAACATTGTAAGCAATAAAAAGGGAAGAATAGAAAAGATATTTTGCATCATCATAAATCCAAAGGTGATAATCAGTATGGTTAATAAGTTCTCACCCATCTTTTTTTGTAAAATCTCCCAATCACCAGAGTGGAAATAGACAATCCATTCTTGTTGATAAATAAAGCCTGCCCCAATGAATAAAACTAATAGAAAGAAAAAAAATAATTTCAACGCAGAGCCCCTTTCATCTTTAAAAAACCCAGCACTTTAACAAATTCAATAAGACCTCGGCGCTTTCTCATTATTCCACTATTAAAGTGGATTTTATATCCAAGTGCCCCCTCCCCATGAAAAGCTGAAGTAAATTGTAAATTCTCTCGGTGCCAATTATTGTGTACACTCCTAGACGTAATATTTTGCCCGGATATTATTTTTCCTTTTCTTGTTTTCTATGGATGTTTCTATACATGACTCTCGGAATGTGTAACAAGGAATGGAAGTATCAGCGTTTTCATGTCACAAACAACCGTTCTTCCCTAGATAAATAATTATTGGTTCTCCTATTAAAGGGGGATGTCTTAGCTTTGAATGTTTTCTACCCCTCGTTACATATTTAGAAATGCACGTTTAAAATAGAAAAATCCACTAGCCAACCAAGATAATAAAAGGTTAGAATTTCATTATATATATATCCATAATTATCCAATTTAGAGGAGTGAATTATTCCCACTTTCTTACTCGAAATGAAAGCATCCTTTCTTTTGAAAGACAGTCGAACTCTATAATCTGATTTGCAATGGTTAAACATAAAAATATTATACCTGAATTTATTGAAGAAAGTATGAAGGAGTAGCATGTAACAATAATGAATATGCAGGGGAGTCAATTTTATAATGTAGTATTCCTGTGATTTAACAAGTATTTTTGAAAAAAGAAGAAGATGCTCTTCAAAGAAAACGGATGAAGTGGAAATTATTCACAACATTTGGATGTTACTTTGTAATAAAGATTTATGAAATTGATTCAATTATCAAACGAACGCTACTTTGTATAAGCGGACCTCTGCAGGGAGTATCGGCAGTGAAACAGAACTGGAAGAAGTGAGGGATCACGCTATTCGGGTAAATGAACCGCTCACTTTTGAAGGAATATCTTTATACCAGGTCGATTATCGTTTAAACGAGCTTGCTACCTTTACTTTTGGGGTGGAAGTGGAAGATGAAGACGGAGAAGCAGAAGCATTGGAAGACGTAGTATTTGAAGTTGACCTGAATGACCCGGAGATGTTTTACGAGTTTGATAATGGTTACCAGATTGAAATTATAGAATATTTTCCGAATTTTTATATAGATGATGATGGGGAGCCGACTACGATGAATCGAATTCCTGATAATCCACGGATTATATTTGAACTATTTCCACCAGACGCTGATCCTGCCGTTGATACAGGAGAAATCAGCCTGATTGGAGTGCAGGTAAATGAAGCGCTGAACGGGGAAGGCGATCATACAATCCGGATGCTGGGTGTTGAAATGCTTGATCTTACAGGCTTAACAATTCGAAGAGATCATACGCTGCCGATTATTATGGCTGGCGGTGTGATTTTTATGATTGGACTTGTTCAAGGTTCCTACTGGTTCCACAGGCGTATTTGGATTCAACAAAAAGATGGAGAGTTCTTCGTAGCCGGTCATACGAATAAAAACTGGCATACGCTCAAAAAAGATATTGATTATTTAGGAGGCAAAGTTGCGCTTCCTGAAGTGGTTGACCAAGCAGATAAAGAACAGGAAGAAAAAGAACTAAAAGAGAAAGAAGCGAGAAAGCAAGAAGAGCAATTGAATGAAGGAGGCAGGAAATAGGATGTTTGAACTCAGCAGTACATTATTATATATTGCTTTCGGTCTGTATTTAGCTTCTACTATCTTTTTTACAGTTTCAATCACCGGTAAAAAGTTCAAAAACAAAGCGGGAGAGGAGCAGAATAAAGCAGGGTTACTCGGCTACCTCAGCGCGATAGTGGCTCTCATAGCAGCGATTGCATATTTTATCACCCGCTGGATGGCGACGGGGCATGCTCCGGTCAGTAATATGTATGAATATACAATTGCACTGGGAATTGCAATGTCACTCGCATTTGTAATCATGTATCCTATGTATAAAAATAATTACCTGGGACTGTTTACGATGCCGGTGGTCATGCTGATTATTGCCTACGGGTCCATGTTCCCTGGTGAAGCACAGCCGCTGATTCCTGCATTGCAGACGAACTGGCTGTTCATCCATGTAATCACGACAGCGATCGGTCAGGGGATTTTAGCGATTGGGTTTGCTGCCGGCGTATTATATCTTGTGCGCATGATTGACTTTACCAAGGCTTCAAAGAAAGTTAAAGGCATTGAGTTCATTATGTTTACCCTTCTTGCCACGGTTGCTTATATTGCAATAGGGATGGGCTTTAATGCTGCAGGATATACGGCTACGTTTGACTACGTAAATGAGTTTGGAGAAGAAGCTGCGATAGATTATTACCTGCCTCCGCTTGTAGGACCGAATGAAGGAGAGCTTGTCTCAGAGCAGGGGTTCAATCCTATCATTAACATGCCGGAATTTGTGCGCAGTGATGATGTGAACACTGTCGTTTGGTCAATTATTGGAGGATTGTTTTTATACGGTGGTCTCCGGTTTGGATTCCGAAAGCCTGTGGCAGGTCTCTTACAGCCGCTCGTCAGAAACGTGAATCCCCAGACAGTAGATGAAATCAGCTACCGTGCGATTGCGATTGGATTTCCTGTATTTACATTAGGAGGATTAATTTTCGCTATGATCTGGGCGCAGATTGCCTGGACTCGCTTCTGGGGATGGGATCCAAAGGAAGTATGGGCATTAATTACCTTTTTATTTTATGCGGTGTATCTCCATCTGCGCTTATCTAGAGGATGGCAAGGAGAAAAAAGTGCCTGGCTTTGCGTGATAGGCTTTGCGCTGATCATGTTTAACTTAATATTTGTTAACTTAATTATTGCCGGTCTTCACTCTTATGCGTAACTTCGATAGAATATGAATATCTAATGAAAAAGCTGTCCATTATGTATACTGGACAGCTTCCTAGTAGAGGTTTTCTTTTATTAGCATGACCCAATAATTGAAATACCTTCTCATTTCAATGTTATCGTTGGGTCGCAACCATTGGTCATTGCTCAAAATCCTGAATCCGCTGAACACCTCCCAATCTGAATCTTTGGTTCGCTTTGTCGCAGAACAAGAGGGTCTCCTATACGTCAAAGCACCATTCCTGGATAAACCAAATTGCGTGCTGATTCCGTATCCTTGCTTATGATTTTTAATCGAAGAACTACATTTCACTTGGTACAATAGCCTTTAGAATGGCTGACGAGTATATTGATTACTATAAATAACGCCTTGCCAAGCCAATTCGAAGGAGGTTTAAAAGGGGACTATTGAAAAGAGGATGTTCTATTTAAGTCATAAGGCACTAGGAATTCAGCATGGCATGCCACTTCTTTTGCGGGTTATTTCTACTTCAGGCTATTTCTTTACCAGCAGCTGCACATTTTTTTACAGTGATCATGATTATGCTTCTTACTTTCATTGTCTATGCTTCGCAAATCTTCGCACAGGCTGCTTTTAAATCAGAAGTAAATGGTGCGTTCCTAGTTAACGCTTGTTCTAAAAATGCACAGATATCTGCACCTTCACAATTCAGACGCATACACTCTCCCATCATTTTTACCTCTTCTTCTGGCAAGCAGGCATCGAAACAATGATTACACGCCTCCCCACATGCAAAGTTTGAATCAATTTCTAATGCTGTTCATGAGCCATTTATAAATCCCTCCTATATAATTGTACCTGCCATATATCTTTTATAAATAAACTGATATATAGATCCCATAGAAACTGCACGAAATTTTAATATTAATGTGCAATTTTCTTTACTGTCTCGAATTTTGAGAGTTGCAGCGCTAGTGAAGCGGAAGTTACTAGCAGTTCGCTATTAAGAGAAGATTTTGCAGGGCACAAGGCTCTTCCAGACACACTATCTGATTCAAAGAATTTCCAAAGCAATGGTATCAAAATAGATCACGGCTACGAGAAGAAGTAGCATGGGCAAAATATATAGGAAAGAAACGCCAAGAACGAATCCTATTTGCACCCAGCTTTTTTGTTGCTGGTGGTTCCGATTTTGTAGAGTTTTTTTAGTGAATGCTGCAGCTTGCAAAACCACCACAGTTAAACCCATGCCTAGAAAAACGTATAAAAACCAGATCGGTGGATAGGGTATCCAGTCCGGAGGTGTCGTTTGAAAAAAATAAAACAAGTATAAGATACCTCGTAACATCACGATATAAAAAATCACATGAACAAGAGTTCTGTGAAGCCATTTCCAGGTTGAAACTCCGAGAAGTTGAATGGATTTGTCAAATGAGGTGGCGGCTAACAGAATGATCATAGGGGCTACAATCAAACCCATTATGTTCATGATGCCGACTTCTGGTCTCATGAGCACATAACTTCCGATTTCTTCTACGTATTGGAAGCCAAATAATACAGCAAGATCCCATTGGGCCCAGCGATCCAGGATAGCATAACCGTGTCCAGCCGAGAGAATGGCAAACCATATCCCTATTTCACGCCTCCATGAAAGGAAACGTGCAGCGGGTGGCCAAAGAACGGCAATTGGAGAAAGAATGAGCGTGATAAATAACAGTATAAAGGCGGCATGCGCCCATGCGCGCCAAAAAGGGTGATCTGCCCCCCAGTCAGGCCAGAGAGCAAGTTCCACCCCCCAGGAAGTATAAGAAAGATAAAATAAGTAAACGAGAAGCAAAGATGCAGTTCCTGAAACTATGTGACGGAATATCAGTTCTTTTTTGCGGTGAAGGGGGCGGCCCATAGGTTCACACTCCTGTAGAAAATTTTGTGATTGCTATTGTCTATGTTTTATTAAAGGAAAAGGAGCTGAAAATCTGCCGAAACTTATTTTTATAGAGAAACAAGTTTCAATTGTTTTACTCTTTTTCCTTTTCTTCCTGTTCTAGTTTTTTGTTCTGATTCTTTAATAGAATAACGATGAGCTGAGCAATGATAAATGCTACGCTCATCAGTGCGAATGTGTAAATATAATCTCCTTCTTCAAGGCTGGGTAAATGTACAATTGATTCAGTGATGCTCATGGTTCTCCTCCTTCTTTTCCTAAAATTCTTTCGTTATAATAAAATTTGTTTGTTAAGGATAACAAAAAACCATGAAGTTTTTATGAAGATTTCTCCGATTTTCGTCGTCGAATCGAGAGCGACATAATTGCCATAACTGCGCCCATTTTACTTAAAAACGGACGCTCACCTAAGCACCCGATGAGCGAAGGGAACACTCAGACTAACAGAACGTGTCCGACTTAAGTGTCGTGGAATATAAGGTTGATGAAACCCAATGAGCCTATGGGTTTAATTTTTATTCGGTCGATCTGAAGATCCTGCATTTGAACCTAGCCAAGGTGCTGCGGGAGCTTCCCGCCTTTTGATCCCGGTTTTCTGCACGACGATCTAGCCTATATAAATGAATAACTAGACACCCAAGACCTAATTGGACGGGATAGACATATAATAGGTGTTCGGTAATCTCTACATAAAAATTTAATGCTTTTTTGAAACTATTTCCTTTCCCATCACTCCATACATTAATTTTTATCTTAACTTCATATAAATTTCACACCTTTAGACTATGCTGTTTAATAGTAAAGAAATTGGAGGTGAAAATATGAGGAAAAATAAAATGACATTAGGATCCCTTCCTTTGCTAGCGGCAGTTTTGTTAATGGGGTGCGCTGATGAAGAGTCTCCAATCAATGAGAGTGAGGAGCCTCAGAACTCTGAAACAGATGCAACTGGGGAAGAAGAAATGAATATGAACTCCGAGTCGAATTCTGAGGAAGAGATGAACCACTCAGAAATGGATCACTCAGCTGAAGAAATGTCTAGTTCCGGTGAAGTACCTGAAGGTCTGGAAGAGGCAGAAAATTCTACGTATGAAGTAGGAAGCCAAGCGATTATTCAAGCAGACCACATGCAGGGCATGACAGACGCTGAAGCAACAATATCCGGCGCCTTTGATACCACCGTTTATACGGTTTCGTATATACCTACAGACGGGGGAGAACCTGTAGAAGACCATAAATGGGTCATTCATGAAGAATTTGTAGATACAGAGTCAGCACCGCTGGATGCAGGTACTGAAGTCATACTCGATGCAGAGCATATGGAGGGTATGGATGGTGCAGAGGCCACTATTGACACAGCGGAAGAAACAACCGTATACATGGTGGATTTTGTTATGACAGATACTCAAGAAGAAGTCTCGAATCATAAATGGGTGACAGAAAGCGAATTAGCTGCTGGGGAATAGATTCAAATATTCTCAGCAATTAATATAATAGACTGAATAAAACAATCGCTCCTATAAAAAACGCTTTCGAAACTAAAAGGATCGAAAGCGTTTTTGATTCTGGGAGGAATACTGCGCTGCTTTAATCATTTAATTTATAAATTATATAAAGGAATTATCAATATCGTAATTCTATATATATCTATACCTCTTTTTAATATGATAGCCTAAAGCAAAACTATAAGAAATTCGACCAAATTGGAATAACATTAAGTGGCTCGAGCATTAGTACGCGAGTATAATATCGTAAATTTCATTAAAAATGGCTTATTTTCGATTATGTACAATTTTGGTGCAGCAATTTTGATAATCTTACAGGCAAAAGGAAGAATGAAGCAAAGCGATCTAGACATTTCGTCTTTCTTCAATAAATTTTCATAATAAAAGGAAGGATAGGTAGTAGCCTTCCTTTTATTATGAAATATGCTCAAATGAACAATAGACTGAAATAAGTAGAGGAGAGTAACGATGGTTGTCACTAATCAAATAATAGATCCAGTGGCATTTGATCTTGGACCAATCACTGTCCAATGGTATGGAATAATTATTATGCTTGGAGCAGTATTGGGCTATTTGATCGCGGCTAGTGAAGCAGATAAACGTGGCTTGCCGAAAGATACGCTCACTGATTTATTACTATATGCGATTCCCATTTCTATTGTATCGGCCCGCTTGTATTATGTGATTTTTCATTGGGAACATTACACTGGTGATTTAGGAAGAATACTTGCGGTTTGGGAAGGCGGTCTAGCCATTCATGGCGGGCTTATTGGTGCAGTGATTACTACTGTAGTATTCGCGAAAAGAAGAGGGTTATTGTTTTGGAAAATTGCCGATATTACCGCACCTGGTATTTTGCTCGGTCAAGCTATCGGGCGCTGGGGAAACTTTACGAACCAAGAAGCTCATGGAGGGGAAGTAAGTCGGGAATTTTTAGAAGGTTTACTGCTTCCTGAGTTTATCGTTAATCAAATGTTTATTGATGGTGTGTATTATCATCCAACATTTTTATATGAGTCGATTTGGAGTTTAATAGGGGTTGTCTTTCTACTATGGTTACGGAGCGTGAACTTACGTCGAGGAGAACTTTTCCTTACCTACGTCATTTGGTATTCCGTTGGACGTTTTTTTATCGAATCATTGAGAACCGATAGTTTAATGATATTTGATTTACGGACAGCGATGATGCTTTCAGTCGTTCTAGTCATTGTCGCAGTGGGTTTAATGGTATACCGTCGTAAAAAGGGATTATCGAAAATACGATATTTGGATGAAGAATCTTCGCAAACGAACAATCATTCAAAAGAGAAGAAAAAAATAAAGAAATAAAGCGCGGATTTTTTTGATTGGAACAGCTGCAGTCATTAATGCAGTGGTAAATACTAGAATATCGATTCACTTTCAATGAAATCAAATGCTATTCGCAAGGGTTATTATTTAATGGATTAGGGATTATCTTTGGAACAATTCATTTTAGAAGAACTTTTTAATAGAACACGCGTTAAGCGGCAATTAGGAGCAAAAACTGAAGAGCAGATGGTGGCTTCACTGGACGATCTCATTCCATAAATTTACCAGGAGATACTACATGAATAAAATAACCTGCGAATGTGGATGTCAAAATCCGTTTGGTACTTACTTATGTGAATCTTGCGGAAAACCAATCAAAGAGGATAACAAGCTTGCTAATATGAGTTAGGAGGGGACTAGCTCGATTTCCTATTTTTCCAGTGGAGAAGTCATCGTACCATCTGGCACTCGGATGACCACGATCTACAGGTAGCGAAACACCTTTAAAAGCAGCACTGGCTTCGGTTTAATGAGTGTGCGGCCACGAACCCCCACGTAAAGAAGAGAAGGGAATGGTCCGGTCGAGCTTCTCATCTTACTTCTGCAGTAGTTCCATTGTTTCCTAATTCCATGATATTTCCGTCTGCTTTTTCCTTATAGTAGTGTTTAGACTGGGAATAAACTTATTTGTTATGTAGGCCCCAGTGTTTTTAAAAATCCTTATAGAAATTTAGTTTTTAGGAGGAGCTCTTGGTCTCCTCCTATGTTTATTTCAGAAAAATGAGCAAAGTTCTAAACTATTTAAATTTGATAATAGGAGGGGAAAAATGAGTGTAGCAGAATCAATCGTACATCTTCCAAGTTGGGAGGATGGGGGGTACGGATATACTTTTTTTATACTTGCAGTGATGTGGTCTTTAGCTTTTATTGTTATAAATTTGTTGAAAAAATCCGAAAAAAAACAAAGGAAGTTAGAAAAAGAATTGTACGTGGAAGAAAGTAAAAGAAGGGATTAGGGAGCTATGGGCTCCCCTTTATCAATCCAAATTTCCCAAGAGGCTCCTCCATCAAAAGAAAGATAGAGGGAATCCTCAGTTCCTCCCGCAGCAATGGTGTCTCCATGTCTATCAAATGCAATAATAGGTTCATCGGGTAGTGCCATGTCATATGCTTCCAACGTCTCTCCTAAGTCTTCTGTATAAAACCAACCTTCCTGCTCTCCCACGCCATAAACTAAATGACCATCGTCATAAGGAGTACTACTTAAAGCAGTCGTTTCTTGTTGTATATGCTCCCAGGATCCCCCACCATCTTCAGAGCGGTAGATTCCATACGGGGAAGCAGCAGCCAGAACTTCAGAATCCTCCGCATCTGCAAATATTTCTAAGATTTCCTGGTCATTAAAATCTTCTTCATTTACTATTGTCCACTCCTGGCCGGCATCTCTTGATGAATAAAGATGTCCATTGTAAGCGTCAAACCCATAAAGAATGGAAGCATCTGCGGGACTTTCAACAAGGTGATGAAAATCAACCTCTTCATAAAGTACATCTACTTCCCACGATTCTCCCGCGTCTTCACTGCGCATAGCGCCTAAAGGATTACCTAAGTCAGAGGCAGGGGACGGATGGCCACTACTAATAAAGACTCCATCCTCTAAAATAGTAAGTCCCATAAAATCGTGGCGTTCTTCTGGAGACCCCTCCCAAACCATCGTTTGATTATCAATATTTACATGCAGAAGGCCGTGGTGCGTACCGATATATGGATCTCCATTTCCGGACGTATGAAAAGATATATCATGCATATGCATGATTTCTTCTGCTTCTTCTCGTGCTTCTTGCTCTGCATCAGTGCTGCAAGCGGTGGTTACAAAAGCAATCGTAACCGCTAGAATAGAAATATTCTTATTTGACAAGTTGCTCATCTCCTTACAAATTTTCTATGTTACTCTATTCAATCATTATGCAATCTAAATATGAAGAATGTATGAAAGCAGTATTCTCCAAGTTTATTTTTTCTTTTACATAAGGAGTTTTCTCTTTTTAAAGCGAAAAACAAGATCTCCCAGTAGGAGAAGCTAAATGCTCGTTTTGATTCCTGGTTAATCGTATGCTATAGAAAGAAGTGTAACTGGTAAGGTATCTATAAAAACGAGCAATAATATCTGTTCCATTCTAGGTTATAGGATTAAATAACCTTATTCAAAAATAAAAATTCATAGTTTCTTCAAATTTATTTTTTATACTAATGGCAGGACGAAATTTTAAAAAGATATAGAAGAAAGGGAGTAATAAAAATGAATAGGAAAAAATCAACGATTTCTGGAGTGGTGCTGGTTTCTTCTGCTTTGTTGCTAGCAGCTTGCAATGAAAGTGAGGAAAATACTTCAGCAAATGAGAATAACATGAACCAAATCAATGAGGAAAATATGAATGAAAATGACATGAACGATGGGGACATGGATCACAATAACATGAATGAGAACAATATGAATCATCATGACATGAATGATGAGAACATGGATCAGGAAACGAATGAGGCAAGAGAAGACTTTGAGGAGGAAGCAGCAGAACTTCCTGAGGATTTTAATGAAGGAGCGAATGAAAATCTGCAGACGCTGAATACGAAAAACGTTACGAGACTGGATGCCTCCAGCATAGAAGAAATGACAGTTACGGCAGCGCAAACGATCTGGCCGGCGACGCATGAAGCAAATCAGCCGGGAGCGGTTATTCTGGCTGATGCCGCAGAGTGGCAGCACGCACTTGCAGCTTTAACGCTCGTTCACCACCCAAATGATGGTCCGCTCCTCTTAATGGAAGATGGGTTAACGGAAGAATTAATAAGTGAAATCGAACGACTCAATCCTCTGGGGAATGAAGAGGGGATAGAGGTCCTTGCAGCAGCAGAACTTACAAGTGAGGAAGAAGAATTACTGGAAGGTTTTGAAGTACACAGTATTTATGAGGAAGATCCTGCTGAATTTGCAGGAGAAGTAGAAAATCAGTACGCAGAAACCATTGGAGAATTGCCGGAGAGTGTGATCATTGGTTCCATGGAAGAGGAGCATCAGGCTTCTTCTTTGCTCGCTGGAAGCTGGATCGCTCACATGGACGAATCTCTGCTTTATGTGAACGAAGAAATTCCGGAAGCGACAGCAGAAGCCTTGGAAGCAAGAGAGGGAGAAGCGAATATATATCTGCTTGGAAATGAGGAAGCTATCTCCGAGGAAATAGCAGAAGAGCTTCAAGAATATGGTAATGTTGAAAGAATCGAAGGAGAGACGCCAGTAGAGCTTTCTATTGCCTTTGCTTCGTACCAGGATGATAACTTCGGATGGGGAATTGACGAACCGGGTCATGGGCTTGTGTTTGCATCTCCGGAAGAATCAGGTATGGTACTACCAGGTTTACCGCTCGCTCATTTAGGAAAGCACGCGCCACTGATATGGGTGGAGGAGGATGAACTTGAACAAGCGCACGCCGATTACCTGGCCCAATTAAAACCTTCTTTCGAAGAGGTTCCAATGGAAGGACCTTATAATCATGCTTATATTTTAGGAAATGAAGATACGATTTCTTATCAAAATCAAGGGATTATTGATCAAAAGCTTGAAATTGAAGCACTTGGTGACGGAGGGCATGGGGGACACTAATCCTCTGCTGCAATTACTTCCACCAGCTTCTTTACAAAATACACGGGCTATCGTCCTTCTACTTTACACACAGAAGGCAATTTCTTGATAAGAGAAGAAGAGAGCAAGAATTCGATTTGATTTTACTGCATATAATGATGCCGGTGAAAGACGAATGGTCATTACTAAAAGAAACAAAAATGATTTAACAAGCGACGCCAGTGATTATACTGATAGTATTCGGCAATACAGAATAACAGGAATATCTTCAGTGTTTGAAATACACGCGAGTGGGAAGAGAAAGATAACTTTAAATGGAAGGGAGTTTTACACATGGCACACGATCGTCACGAAGAACTTCTACAGGCATTACATGAATGTATGGAAGCGTGTAATCATTGTTTTGATGCATGTCTTCAAGAAGACAACGTAAAAATGATGGCAGAGTGCATCCGATTAGATCGGGAATGCGCGGACTTATGCGGATACTTGGAGCAAGCGATTTCAAGAAATAGTCTTTATGTAGCGGATTTAGCCTCGCTTTGTGCTAAGATTTGTGAAGACTGTGGGAATGAATGTAAGAAACATGATCACGAGCATTGTCAACGCTGCGCAGAAGCATGCTTTAAATGTGCAGAAATTTGTAAAAAAGCTGCGTAACCAAAGGAATCTCAAATGATCTTACCTAGCTGTGAACTCCTCACAGCTAGGTTTTTAAGTGTGCTACATTGAAACTAAAGGAAAGAACGTAAACTTTAACCTCATTCCTAACCCTGCTTCTACAAATTATCCGGTTCTTTTCATACTTTCTTCATGTTTTTCTTATACATTGATAGATATATTGGATTATTTTAAAAAGATGAAAATAAATATTTTATCATTAAGAAAGGGAGGCGGTAGCATCGTTTTACCTTCAGGCAATCATAGCGAAGGCGAGAAGCTGATACATAAATGGATCGGCCGCAAGGCGTTTAAAGATCGTCATCCGGTTTTTAATGCCGTCGATATGTTGATCGGGATCGTCTACGCAGGATTTCCAGTCTTTCACTATCTGAACCCGAACGTCTTCCAAGCCCCGGTAGCTATGTGGACATTGATATTATCGAGCTTTTTTGCCGCAAGAATCATTGAAGCTGTCCAGGAGGAAAACAACCTGCAGCGAAACGTGTTTGCAGGATTCTTTGCGCTCGTGCTCGTCGGTGCGCTCTGCTTTTGGATCATTGGGCTTTAGTGAATAACGCGATAGCAAACGCTCCGGACAACAAGGTCCGGAGCGTTTTTCAAAGTGTCGATAAAGAATTTTTAAGTGAATAACCTTACACCTGCTTTTGTCTGTGGACACTCGCTTTCCTGAGGGAAAGGCCTCGGCTTTCGCCTCGTTCTGATCCTTCTAGAGTCGAGGTTTTTCGATGTCTACAGCTGGCAGTTCGGTTCAAATGCCTGGATCTGATTGGCACGAGCTTATAAGATTCAGATGGAGCGTATTGTTATGTGACGTTTCGAAGTTGAATAGGCAGCCCAGTACGTCATGAAATTCACCATTAGAGCAAAAAAGCAGTCGCGTTTGCCTGTCGCGACGTTGTTTTCCAACAAGCAGAGCCGTTTCCTCGATGTGTCCGGCGGGGACGCCTGTGGATTCAGCGCAGTCTAAAGATTCTGTGCCGTTCAGATCTGCGAACGGCATCAACGCACGAGCGGAGCCGGACTGGGTCTTGAAGGCTTCTTGTAAGAAGCCTGTGTCCGAGTGAAGCCGTGCCTTTCTTCTCTTCATACAGGGGTCACCCTGAGAAATAGCTGAAGACAAGCCCACGGCAAGCTTCCGCCGGTAAGCAGAGAGGAAATACAACCAAACGAATAAAGATTTAAATTGAAAGGCTTTTTTGTCTTATGCTTGTTTCACACTTAAAATCGTAACGGTGATGAGGATGACGCCCATGCCGACTGCCTGAATCAGCGTCAGGACATCGCCGAGCAGGAGCAGACCGAAAAGCGTTGCGGTAACCGGCTCGACCATCGCCACCATCGATGCGGTAGAAGGTGCCGTTTTGCGGATTCCGTATAAATAAAAGATAAACGATACACCTGCTCCGACCGTACCAAGCAGGATAAACCAGCCGATATCAGCGGACGTCCAGACGGCTAAAAGTTGGCCTGGGTCTGCCAGGAGAAACAGCACAATACAAAACGCAGAGAAGGCGACTGCCAAAATCGTTTCCGGATTGCCAAGCTTGGAAGCACGCTTAAATCCGAAGATGAACAACGTGTAGGCCATGCCTGCACCTAAGCCTGTGATCACACCCAGCGCACTGACCGCTACTTCATCCGGATTATAAGCGCCCGTTAACAGCACAATTCCGGCTACGACGCTTGCCACACAGCTCCATTTAAAAATCGTGGACTTCTCGATCCGCAGTACAAAGGAAATGAGCAGCACAAACACCGGCGCTGTATACATGAGCGTCGCGGCAACCGGCACGCTGGATGCCTCAATGCTCGTATAGTAGAGCGTAAAGTTACCGGCTACACCAAGCCCGGCAAGCACCGCCCATAAGTAAAAACGGCCGGATCGTTCGCTCTTGGAAGACGAACTGACGACAAGCCATATGAGAAAGAAGATGAGTCCGATCGCGCCACGGTAAAACGAAATCACGATTGGATCCCAGCCTCGCTCCATTAAAATATCACCAATTCCGCCGCTGAGACCCCAGCCGATGGCGGCAAGTATCACGAAAAGAATGCCTAAACCTCTCATTCTTTCACCCCTCTGCATGTAACATCGTTCTTATGGGTCACGATCGACCCGGACTGGTAAAGGATACCTTTTTAAAGTGTAAAATAAACCTAAATAGCAAAATCGTTTTAGGTCATTGGATGACAATTTCTTCTAGCGAAGGAGTCCGGATGCGCTGTTTCATACGTGAAATCCCTCAAGTTTTTACGATTTTTCTCTCTATGTCCGAAATTACGTTCAACAAATCACAAATACGAAGAATGGATGTAATCGCTTTCGTGACGAGGATTAGCAGCTATTGCGCCGAATAGGTATGGGCCTAACATGCAGTCTTTGTCACGTTATCTGACACGAAAAACTAATTTTCTGAAAAAAGGGGGCTTTCAAATGTCGAAAACTGTGGTAAAGTACGTTTAACGGAATAAAAAAAGATAATGTCCGTTAATACATACGTGCTGGAGGGATATGATGTCCACCGAAGAAACGGAAAAGAAAGGCTTTTTCCTTAAGTTTCTCGACAACGTCGAGCGTTTAGGGAACAAGCTTCCTCATCCATTTATGTTGTTTATTTATTTAGCGGCCGGGGTGATTCTCCTGTCGTGGGTGCTGAGCGCACTCAACCTATCCGTTGTGCATCCGCAGGACGGTGAAACGGTTGCCATCGAGAACATGGTGACCTTGGAAGGGCTCGAGTTTATTTTGTCCTCGATGCTTGATAACTTCACCGGCTTTGCGCCGCTTGGTCTCGTACTTGTCATGATGTTCGGGATCGGGCTTGCGCAAAAGGTCGGACTGATCGAAACGTTTATGAAGCGGACGATTTTGAATGCACCCGCAAAACTTGTCACCTACGTCATTATCGGAACAGGTGTTATTGGAAACCTGGCGTCCGATGCGGCGTTTGTTATTATTCCACCGCTTGCGGCGATGGTGTTTTATTCACTCGGCCGTCATCCGCTCGCCGGTATGGCTGCTGGTTTCGCCGGGGTAGGTGCCGGATTTACGGCAAACGTGCTGATCACGGGTACAGATGCCCTGCTTTCGGGTATCAGTACAGAAGTGGCCCAGACGGTAAATGAAGACCTCGTCGTTACCGTGGTAGATAACTATTTCTTTATGGCGTTCTCGGTCCTCATGCTCATGATCGTCGGAACATGGATCACCGAACGCGTCGTCGAGCCACGTCTTGGTAAGTTCAATGACAAGTACGCAGATCCGGATACCGTTTCCCAGACGGCGGAACAGCCGACTGCACAGGAACTGAAGGGGCTTCGAAACGCCGGTATTACAGCGGCTGTATATATTGCCATCGTTGCTGCCGGGATTGTGCCACCAAACGGCATTCTCCGCGGGGAAGATGGAACGGTCGTGCCGTCGATTTTCCTGGATAACATCATTCCGATCATTTTGTTCTTCTTTATTGTC
Source organism: Alkalicoccus luteus (assembly GCF_012034335.1). Taxonomy (GTDB): domain Bacteria; phylum Bacillota; class Bacilli; order Bacillales; family Salisediminibacteriaceae; genus Alkalicoccus; species Alkalicoccus luteus_A. Next base: position 29,108 of record NZ_JAATHJ010000009.1, read on the forward strand.
GTTGCCATTGCTTATGGTACGACGGTGAAAGTGCTGCAATCGACTGCTGACGTACCAGAGCTGATGGGGAAAGCAATGAAGGACATGAGCGGCTTTATCGTCCTCATTTTCGCTGCTTCCCAGTTTATTGCATATTTCGAGTGGACAAACCTCGGCACGTTTATCGCCGTCACAAGCGCAAACGGGCTGGAGGCGATTAACTTCACCGGAATGGGACTGATTGTCGGCTTTATCCTGCTCGGTGCTGTACTGAACCTGTTCATCTTCAGCGGCTCGGCACAGTGGGCACTGATGGCACCGATTTTCATTCCGATGTTTTATTTCTTGAATTACGATCCGGCGTTCGTCCAGCTGGCCTACCGTATCGCGGATTCATCGACGAATATCATTACCCCGATGAACCCGTACGTGCCGATGGTGCTCGCCTTCATGAAAAAATACGACAACCGCGCAGGCTTTGGAACATTGTTTTCCATTATGCTGCCTTACGCGATGACTTTCCTGTTCATCTGGATTGCAATCTTCGTCGTATGGAACCTGATCGGACTGCCGATCGGACCTGGCATCACGCCTGGTCTTTAAGCGAGACAGGCTGTTCCCGCGGGGCGCAATTCGTGCTCCCGGGGGCGGCCGTTTGTCGTGTATCAGATAGAGAGGATAATGTGTATGTTTATAGGACTTGGAGAATCAATCAAAGAAGAAACGATCGCGTTCCGGCGCGAGCTGCATGAAAATCCAGAGCTTTCGCACGAAGAAAGCCGTACGTCCAGACGGGTCCAGGAGGAACTCGATAAAGCCGGAATTCCGTTTCAAACCGGCTTTGCCGAACACGGGGTGCTTGGCATCATCAGCGGGGCCCATCCCGGAAAAACGATCGCGCTGCGCGCCGACATGGACGCCCTGCCGATCGTCGAGCAAAACGAGCACGATTTCGTATCTAAAACGAAGGGAGCGATGCACGCCTGCGGGCACGATGCACACACGGCGATGCTCTTAGGAGCGGGCAAGCTGCTTTACGCTAACCGTGAATCCCTATCCGGCACGATTCTGCTCGTGTTTCAGCCGGCAGAGGAGAACGCACCTGTCGGAGGAGCTCAGGCGATGATGGATGACGGCGTCTTTGCCGACTACATTCCGGATGAAATTTACGCGCAGCACGTCTGGCCGGATTTGCCGGTCGGTTCATTCGGCGTCCGCCCTGGTGCGATGATGGGCAACTCGGACCGCTTTGAAATCCGCGTCACTGGTGCATCGGGCCACGCATCGATGCCGCACCAGACGACCGATGCCGTTGTGATTGCCGCGCAGCTCGTCAATGCGCTGCAGACGATCGTAAGCCGCAGCACGGATCCATTGAAATCAGCGGTTGTCACTGTCGGTACGATTAACGGCGGTTCCCGTTACAACGTGATCGCCGAAGAGGTTGTGCTGGAAGGAACGGTGCGGACGTATGATGCGGATGTCAAAGACAGCATAAAAAAACGAATGGAAGCGATCGCGACCCAAACGGCAGATATGCTCGGCGGAAAGGCTGAGCTCACCTACCACGACGGCTATCCGGCAACGCGAAACACTGAAGAAAGCGCGGCACTCGTCGCAGAAGCCGTGCGCGATGCCTACGGCGAAGAGGCACAGCCGGAGATACTTCCGAGCATGGGCGGAGAAGACTTTGGCCGCTTTCTGGAGACGTATCCGGGCGCCTATTACTGGCTCGGGACGGCCATTCCATCGCGAACGGTACAAAAGCCGTTGCACGACCCGCAGTTTGATATCGATGAGCGCGCGATTCCATATGGCGTGGAAATGCTAGCGGAAACGGCATACCGCGCGGCAAAAGGAGGAAACGCATGAGCTGGTCGGATGCGATCGCAGCAAAAACAGAACAACTGACAGCGCTTCGCCGGAAGCTGCACCAGATCGCCGAACCTGGCTGGTGTGAGTATCAGACGACAGCGGCAATTGTTTCGGAGCTTTCCGAGCTGCCGGTTACGATCTATACCGGAACGGACGCAGTAGAGAGCAGTGCTCGTATGGGCCTGCCGTCGGCTGAAGAAGATGCTTATTTTTTTCAGCTCGCAGAAAAGGCGGCCGTTGAACCGGCTCTGCTGGAGCGAATGCAGGGCGGACACACTGGTGCAGTAGCGGTGCTGGATACGGGGAAACCAGGTCCGGACACGGCGCTTCGATTTGACATCGACGCGCTGCCGATAACAGAAGCATCAAGCGATCATGTTCCTGCCGATGCAGGCTTTCCGAGCAAGCACGAAGGCTTCATGCACGCCTGCGGGCACGATGGGCATACGGCGATAGGGGTAGAACTTGTGAAGCTGTGCGTCGAAAACGTCGATCAGCTTACCGGCACCTTTACATTTCTGTTTCAGCCGGCGGAAGAGGGCAGCCGCGGCGCGTATGCAATGGTGAAAAAAGGCTGGCTGGACGGGAAGGACTACTTTTTCAGCGGCCACATCGGCATTCATGATCTGGAAGTCGGCACGATCGCTTGCGGCACGGAACGATTCCTCGCGACGACAAAGCTCGATGTTACGTTTACCGGCGTATCTGCACACGCAGGGGTCGATCCGGCGGCAGGAAAAAACGCACTGCTCGCAGCTGCGTCCGCTGCGATTCAGCTGCAGGCGATACCGCCGCACCGGGACGGGATTACGAGACTGAACGTCGGTAAGCTGACAGCAGGCGAAGGCCGCAATATCATACCGGAACGTGCGGATATCATGATGGAGACGCGCGGAGAAACGAATGAGCTAAACGCTTATATGGAAGAAGAAGCAAGGCGCATCCTCACCGCCTGTGCCGACATGTACGGGGTTGAGGTCTCGATCGACGTCACTGGACGCGGAAGCACGACCGAGTCGAGCAAAGCAATCGGTGCCAAGCTTTCCACGTGGGGTGAGCAGTTTACGAAGCGCGTCATCGGACCGCTTCCACTCGGTGGCTCAGAAGATGCGGCGCTCATGATGAATCGTGTACGCGAGCAGAATGGGGAAGCGGCCTATCTCTTATACGGCACACCGCTTCCATATGGTCACCATCATCCGAAATTTACGTTTGATGAAGGGGTGCTTCCGGCTGCTGTTGAGGCGCTGGCGCAGCTCATTACGACCTATCACGAGAAGGAGGGGATGAGCCGATGATTGCAGATTGGCTGAAAACACGACTACTTGCACTGAATCTGACGGATGCGATGACCCGGCCGGAAGGATTTACGAGACTCAGCTTTACAAAAGAAGAGCTGGAAGCGCAGCGTGTCTTTAAAGAGGAGGCAGAAGCGCTCGGCATGACGGTGCGAAGTGATGCAGTCGGTAATGTCATCGCCCGGCTCGATGGAAAGTCGGACGGGCCGGCGCATGCGTTTGGCTCGCATTTGGATACCGTCACGAACGGAGGCGGCTATGACGGCACCGCTGGTGTTCTTACCGCGCTCGGTGCAGTCAGGCTCTTACAGGACGCGGGTATCACGCCGGAGAAACCGATCGAAGTAATTTGCTTTGTGTCAGAGGAATCTTCGCGCTTTTCCATGTCAACGGTCGGCAGTAAAGCGATGGCAGGTATGCTGACGCGCGAACAGCTCGATACGATCACCGATCAAGACGGCGTCACGCTCGGAGAAGCGATGCGTGACGCGGGCTTTAATCCGGACGCGTTTAAGGAGGCGGAACGCGGCGAAACCGAGCTGCTTTCCTTCACCGAGCTCCATATCGAGCAGGGGATGCGGATCGAGCACGCCGGAAAAGAATACGGTGCGGCAGCTGCCATTGCCTGCCCGATTCGCATGCACGTGACGATCAGCGGAAAAGCAGGTCACACCGGCACGACGCCGATGGACCAGCGAAAGGATGCGCTGACAGAAGCAGCCGGTTTGATCACGTTCGTGCAGCAGGCAGCGCTCAAGCTGAACGACTACGATGACTACCCGCTTGTTGCGACTGTAAGCACGATAGACAGTCGTCCGAACGCGATGAACGTGATCCCGGGGACCGTCGTTTTAGGCATCGACATTCGCAGCGTATCGGATCAGCAGAAAAAGCGGATGGAAGCGGCAATTGACGGCTGGATGTCCCAGTCGCAGTTCGATATCGAAAAAGACGTCATCGTTCGCAATGCGTCGGTGACGCTCGACGCAGACATCTATGATAAACTGAGGAAACTGGAAGAAGAAACCGGTTATACATGCCTCGGGATGGAGAGCGGAGCAGGGCACGATGTCATGAACATGCAGACAAAATGGCCGTCCGGGCTTTTGTTCATTCCATGCCGCGACGGACTCAGCCATCATCCGGATGAGCACGCCTCGCTTGAGGACCTTGTGAAAGGCACGGAGCTTCTTTTCCACCACATGAAATCTGTCAGTAGGTGATGTCTGTGAAAATACGTTTAGGGCTGCTCGGTCCTAAAGATTCGGTAACGATGATGGAAGAGGTCGTGCGGCCATTCCCTGATTTTGACTGGACGAGCTTTCATTATGAAGCAACGGAAGAAACAGAAGCGCTCGTGAACGGCGCGGCCGGAAAGGTGGACTGCTGGCTTTTTTCCGGTCAGGCCCCTTACGCGTATGCCGTGGAGCAGGGGCTCGTGAACCGCGAGAATGCGTACTATCCGCCGCTTCACGGGGCGAGCCTCGTGGGCGCGCTGCTTGATATGTTTTTCAGGGAAGAAAATCCGACCCGGGTCTCGCTCGATACGATCGACGAAGCCGAGTTCCAGCAGGTGAAACAGGAGCACGAACTGGATGGTCTGCAGGTCACAACCTACCCTTATGCGGGCTATAAATCAGCTGAGGAGATTATTCAGTTTCATGCAGCGGAGCATGAAAAAGCACCGGAGACGATCGCGTTAACGTGCATCCGCCGCGTGTACCAGGAGTTAAAAAGAAGAGGCATCCCGGTTTACCGGATTACGGCATCACGCTTTGATGTCAGTGAAACGCTAAAATTTATCCGCGAGCGCCGATCGGCGGACTGGTACCGCAGTCACCAGCTCGCTGTCATCGGCGTCGAAGTGCGCGAGGAAGCAAGCCTTGAAGAGTATCATTCGTTCAGACGAAAGCACCGTGAGCTGGATTTGAAGCGAATATTGCTACGCTATGCCGAGGAAGTAAAAGGCTCCTTCGTGCAGATCGGAGACGGTTTGTTTCACCTCTTTACAACGCGTGGTGAAGTAGAGCGCCGCCCGCTTCCGTTTACGGTGATGGAAGAAACGGAGCTGCAGGCGAAGCTGCACATTCGCATGGCAATCGGCTACGGCAACAGTGCAATGGAAGCAGAAGTCCACGTGCAGGAGGCGCTGCAGCAGTCGCGCCGCACAACGGAACGCGTGATTTATGCGGTCGACGAAGAAAAGCGTCAGACGGAGCACTTCCCGGAGGCAGGATCACTCAGCTACTCGGTGCAGAGCGGACACCTGCGTGCGGTCGATCAGCTGCGCGGCCGTGTGTCGCCCGGTGTTGTCTCGAAAATTCTCGCGTACGCCCGCTATCACCAGCAGCGGGAAGTGACGTCGAAGGACCTCGCAGGCTGGCTCGCCAGCTCCGAGCGAAACGCAAGGCGCATTTTGCACGAGCTGGAAGAAGCGGGCTTTGCAGAAATTGCCGGAGAAGAGCAGGGAGTCCGCCGCGGACGGCCCCGCAAACTGTTCCGCCTGAAGCTGGAGGAAGCAGAAGGAAACGCTTGACAGCTCTGCCTGCTCCTGTCGTAAACTAGGAGAAGTGAGAAGGAGGAGAGCGTTTTGGAACAAGCTGCACCTGCACCAAATACGAACGAGCTCCGCCGGGGATTATCGGCGGGGCTTTCCATTGCGTTTGGCTACATGCCAGTTGCGATTGCATTCGGCCTGCTTGCCGGCTCGACCGGCCTCACGGTTTACGAAGCGGTGCTCATGAGCATGCTCGTGTTCGCCGGAGCGGCCCAGTACATGGCGCTGTCGATGATTGCGGTCGGCGCCGGCATGATTGAAATTGTGCTTGCTACGTTTATCGTGAATTTCCGACATCTGCTCATGAGCGCCTCCATCAACGAACGGGCAGAGCCGACGTCGAAACGGTACCGCGCTCTATTTGGATTCTTTTTGACCGATGAGGTCTTTGCGGTCTCGTCGGTTCACAAAGAGCCGGTCCCGGGAGGATACATATTAGGAACAGGCATCGCCGCTTACTCCAGCTGGGTCGGATTTACGGCTGTCGGCTATTTTACCGGAGCGGTTTTACCCGCGATATTACAGGAAAGCATGGGCATCGCGCTCTATGCGCTGTTTATCGCCCTGTTAGTGCCGTCGATTAAAGACGCAGGCCGGCCTGTTGTCGTGCTCGCTTTGCTTGGCGGAGGCTTCAACTGGATATACGCTTTTGCACTCGACACCGGCTGGGCCATTATGGCCGCGGTGATTACGGCAGTTGTCGTCTATGAGCTGCTGATCAGGAGGCGGATCACATGAGAGAAGAATTCATCTGGATGATCATCGGCATGGGACTTGTCACGTACATCCCGCGGATCCTGCCGCTGATCGCCCTCTCAACGGAAAACTGGCCTGACTGGCTGCGCCGCATGCTCTCGCACGTACCGTACGCCGTGCTCGGTGCCCTCATCTTTCCAGGTATTCTGTATGCGCAGGAAACGATCTGGTACGGCATGTTAGGCGGCGTTATCGCCTTTTTGATCGCTTACACCGGCGCACCGCTTCTAGCGGTCGTTGCAGGGACGATCCTGCTGTTAACCGGCGTGCATATCATCACGTAAGCTCCCTGAGATGGGAGCTTTTTTCGTTGGGAAAGCAAATCCGCTGGTCCTATATGCAGGGGAGAGTGAGTTATGCGTTTGGAAAGAGCGTTTATGCGTAAGTGGCGGAACTATCTGCGTATGAGAGGTGCGTTTATGCGTAAGTGGTGGAGCTGTATGCGCATGGAGAGTGCGTTTATGCGTAGGTGGCGGAGCTGTCTGCGTATGGAAAGAGCGTTTATGCGTAATCGAAGGAGCTATATGCGTAACAAAAGCACAATTATACGTACGTACAGCAACTATTTTCCGTACGCAAAACGCACGCATAAAAAGCAAAAAGCCGCTTCCATCCCGAAGCGGCTTCCAATCAGCTGTCTTTAATAAACGGCCGGTTAATGTAGTAATAGACAAGCCCCATAAAGATGGCGCCGCCGATAATATTACCGGCAGTGACGGGGATCAGGTTGCGGACGATGCCTTCTGGAGTGACAGCTCCGGGATTGTCGAGCACGAGCGCGATTGCGAAGGTGCACATGTTGGCGATGCTGTGCTCATAACCGGAGATAAAAAAGCAGAACACAAACAGCACCATCGCTGCCATTTTCGCAATATCATCCTTCATCGACATCGGCACGAAAAAGGCCATGCAAATCAGCCAGTTACAGAGCACCGCGCGAAAAAACAGCTCGGACACCGGATCGGTCATTTTACTGTCGGTGACCGTCAGCAGAAAAGCACTGATTTCCGGATCGCTGAACAGGCCGGTCGTGTAAATCAGCAGGGCGAAGGCAGCAGCACCTAAAATGTTGCCGATATACGTATACGTCCACAGCTTTCCGACGACGCCCCACGCCATTTTTTTCCGGATGGCGGCGTAAGTGTGATAAAACGTGTCCCCCGTAAATAAATCGGCACCGCCGTAAGCGATTAAAATGATCGCGACGCTGAACGTAAGCCCGGCCATTGGATAGGCCCACGGAGACTCAGCCAGATAAAAGTAGCTGCCTGTACGGAACGCGACGATGACACCAAAGCCGATAAACATGCTTGCAAGCGCCGCCCGTATTAAATAACGAATTTTTCCTGTATTAAATATCTTTTCTTTCTTTTGGGAGACCTGCTCGACTTGCTCCAGCGACTGGCTCTCCATCATACGCAATCCCTCCATCTCTGTATTCCACTTTACGACGTGAATAGAGAAAAAGAAAGAGGGATATGAGTACATTCACAAGTGACAGCCCTTACATGAAAAGAAATAACGATAAGGGGCAGGAATAGGCGACGTACCCCATCTTTTGACGATAAAAAACCATAAAATATGTGACTGATGTCCAGGAGCAGAACAAGTACAACGACGAAGATAAGCATCATCATTCCCTTTCGTTTTTAACCATAGCGGCGATATAGAAAATCGATGGAGCCTTCTATCATGGCGCGCAAGGTCCGCATTCGCTACAATAAGAAAAAGGGGAGATGCGAATGAAACGACTGCTTGTGCTTGTTTGGTTCCTGACAGCCTGCGGAATCAACACGGAAGAAGAAACGTTTGAGCTGGAGTTTGAGTTACATACATATGTGGATCGGATCGAACAGGGGGATATTCGCGAAGGAACGGTTACCCACGTCGTAGACGGAGATACGTTTGATGTCGTCATTGCAGGAGAAGGGGAGGAACGAATTCGTCCGTACATGGTCGATGCGCCGGAAATTTGTCACGGACACGACCCGCCAACCTGTGAATCAGAGCCGTGGGGCGATGAGGCCGCTATTTTTGCCAGGCAGGAACTGCTTGGAGAAACCGTCTATTTAGAGCAGGATGAAACGCCGGTTGATCGGTTTGACCGGACGCTCGCCTATGTTTATTTAGAAGACGGTACGATGTTTCAGGAGAAACTCCTCGCACTCGGTCTCGCCGAAGTTGTCGTTTATCCGCCGGACGACAAGTACGAAGCAGACTTGCGTGCGGTCGAGGAAGAAGCGAGAGAACGCGGGATACGAATGTGGGAGTAACGATTCAGCTAAAGCTGTAAAATCGCACAATGGATACAGCGGATTTGAGGCCACCCATTCAAGTTGCGGGTGTGATGATTGAAGGAAGTATTCTCATAAATGACTTTATTAACAGCCCAAGTACGATGGATTGTTTTGCTTAGGGTTCTTTCACTGTTTTCAAAGTTTATATGCCTTTAAATTCGTGAATAGGAACTGAAAAGAACAGGTTAGGAGGAGTCAGTATGGATGGAGCAGCTGTTATAGCGGTACTCGATCGCAGTATTACAAAAGACGTGTTAGCTAAGCTTGAAAAAGAGGAAGGGGTGCAGTCGCACACGCACTGGAAGGCCTCTGGACACAGTTCCAGGGATGGCAGCCTGCTTGGGATGAAGATTCATCCCGAAAGAGACTGCATTTTACTAATTATAGATAAAGAAAAAACGAAATCTGTGATCAAGTGGATTAATGAGACAGCTGCTCTTGATGAACCAGGAAACGGAGTAGTTTTCTCGGTTGATTTAATGGAGGTAGCAGGTTTGCGAAGCTGACAAAATGAGTTTTCTTTAGGAAGAGAACAAAAGGGTTTATCTACAATTTTTTACATTATTTCTATAAGACTTCTCTTTAAAAAGGGGAGTTTTTTAGTTTGAATAAAATGGAATCGTCTTTCTACGAAACTACGTAATTTTTAACAGTAAGGACGTGTACTTTTCTGTAAAAGAGTGGGTAAACCTGATAAGCTTAATAGAAGATACATAATAATTGAGGCGGTGTCTGTAATTGTCTATAGAAGATATGTTCTCCACTGATCAGTTTCTTATGCTGATCGCATTCTTTTTCATCATCGGCGTTCTTACCACGAAATTCTCCAGTCGTTTTGGTATACCTGCCCTTATTTTGTTTATCGGAATAGGCATGCTTGCCGGAAGTGACGGGCTTGGCCTCATTTACTTTGATGATGCCTCGCTGGCACAGCTGATCGGTATTTTTGCGCTGGTTATTATATTGTTCGAAGGTGGTCTCTCAACAAAATGGACAACGATAAAGCCTGTTGCTGTACCTTCTCTTCTGCTTGCAACTGTCGGCGTTATTTTAACCTCGCTGATTGTCGCAGTTGCGGCGCGTTTTGTACTGGACGTAACGTGGCTGGAGGGAATGCTTTTCGGTGCTATTGTAGGTTCAACTGATGCGGCTGCTGTATTTGCAGCATTGAAGAATCACAATATCAGCGAAAAGCTCGGAGCAACCCTGGAGGCAGAATCGGGAACAAATGATCCGATGGCGATGTTTTTAACGCTCTCTTTTATTACGCTTCTTACCACGGATCATGCAGGCTTTCTGTCAGTTGCAGGGGATTTCTTTATTCAGATGGGTGTCGGATTAGCGGCAGGGGTGTTATTGGGGAAAGCAGCGTCATGGCTCATTAATCGCGTTAACTTAGAATCAAGTGGCTTGTACCCGATCATTGCGATGGGTTTTGCGCTGCTTACGTACAGTCTGACAGCTGTCGTAGGAGGAAGCGGACTGCTCGCTGTCTATATCGCTGCTCTTGTGGTCGGCAACAGCGATCTTACCTACCGGCACACGATCTTCAGCTTTAACGAGGGATTTGCATGGATGATGCAGCTTGGTATGTTCGTCATTCTGGGTCTGCTTGTCTTTCCAAGCGAACTGTTTCAACTGGAGATTATTATTCAGGGGCTATTTTTATCAACGGTGCTGATTCTCTTAGCTCGTCCAGCCGCGGTTTTCTTAACATTGATCGGCTTTTCATATAGTTTAAGAGAAAAGCTGCTCGTTTCCTGGGCTGGGCTGCGAGGTGCTGTTCCGATCGTACTGGCAACCTTTCCGCTCATAGCTGGTCTGCCGAATGCCCAGCTGTTTTTCAACGTCGTGTTCTTCGTTGTATTAACATCAGCTTTAATTCAAGGAACCTCTATTTCACCAGCTGCAGAGAAGCTCGGACTGACCGGTCCAAAAAAGGTGACTCCGTTTCATTCTCTCGAGCTCGTGTCGATCGGAAAGGCGAATGCGGAAATCATCGAGTATACAGTGAACGAAGAAACCAGGGTAATCGGTCAAACGCTCTCTGACATTGATTTTCCGCCGGACGTCCTCATTAACGCCATTATCCGCGGGGAAACGCTCGTGACACCTTATGGGGAAACGACAATTGAAAACGGGGACATCCTGTATATTCTCGTGTCAAAAAAGCGTAAGAAAGACTTAAAAACGCTGCTCGGAGAAAGACGCAGCGTTCCGGAAGACTAAGTTAGAATACTTGCATGGCCCGCACGGAACTGGTGCGGGTTTTGTTACGTCCGCTCCGCTTCGTAGAGCGCTTCGTCGGCGTCGGCAGTGAGCGTTTCCGGAGCAGCAGAAGTTTCCGGAAACGCAGCAATTCCGATTGAGAGCGTCACGTGAATGACGCTGCCATCGGAGAGAACAAACGGATGTGCTTCGACAGCTTTCCGAATGCGTTCTGCAATTTCCTGCGCATCGTCCTTAGCACAGCCAGGGAGCAGCACCGTAAATTCTTCACCGCCATTACGGCTAATGATGTCAACCGGGCGGACGTTTCTGCCCATAATAGCAGCTATTTCTTTCAGGACGAGATCGCCCTCTTTGTGCCCGAACGTATCGTTTACTCGTTTGAAATGATCGATATCGGCAAAAAGCAGCGCGAGCGGCTTGTCTGCTTCTTTCGCCTCTTCAGAAAAGGAGCGCAGGTGCATGTTGAACTGCCGTAAATTGTTAAGGCCGGTGAGACCGTCTGTGAGCGATTCTTCACGGTACCGCTTCAGCAGATGCTGCGACCGCCTCGTATATTCGACCGTATAAAACGCAGCAGCGACACCGACGTAAGATACAACCCAGTAGAACGGCACAAGTCCGGTTAAGATGGACCAATCCTGAAGCAGATAAATAATGACTGCCGTAAAGATCATGTTTGCAGCGGTTGCCATCCAGAACACACAGAACGTTTTCGTAAGCTTGCAGCGGGCGATCCACACCGCTGCGAGCGTCACGGCAATGATGAGTGCACTTCCGGCTATGGCAGATACGGTCATGCCAAACAGAAAGCGGCCTGTAATAACGAACAGCATGGCAATGCCAGCAGGGACGGCGCCGCCATAGTAAGCAAGCAGCAGGACAGGTATATGCCGCAGATCGACGATTGTTTCGCCATACTGCAGACTGTAAAACATCAGCACGTTGGCGAGCAGCCCGCCCATCACACCGGCAAACAGCTTCAGCTTTAATGGTGAAGTCTGGTGCAGCGCATAGCGGCCAGTAAATTGCGTATATAAAAATAATAAGGTAGTTAAAACAGCGAGATTGGCACCAAGCTCTTTGATCATCGACATAAAAAGGTCCTCCGGGAGGGTGTGGCGTATTGATGTTAGTTTAGCATAGTAAAGGAAGATTCAGGAAAGTTTATTTTTTCTGAAAAAAGGCGTAAACTGGAAACGACAAGGAATTCTAGGGGCGTGAGCCGATGATAGTGAGAAAAGCAGCAAACCTTCATCTGAAAAAACCAAACGAAGCTGAAATACGTTCCCTCTACTGGTGGAAGTACATCGAAGAAAAGCAGCCTGCCAAGCAGTGGAACGGTCCATACATACCGGAAGAGATAATTGATGAGAAAACCTATTTTCAAATCTGGCAGGAAGAAATCGACGTTGGCATTCCAGCTGCAGCTTCAATCGTGATCAATGGAAAAGCAGTCGGCTATACAGGAGCTTACTGGGTGGACCGGAACACCGACTGGCTGGAGGCTGGCATCGTCATTTACGACCCGGATTACTGGAACGGCGGATATGGAAGCACCGCTTTCCGCCTTTGGATCGACTATTTGTTTTCAGCTGTGGGGATTCATCGGATTGGTCTTTCCACATGGTCGGGCAATACCCGCATGATACGTGCTGCTGAAAAAATGGGATTTACAGAAGAAGCACGAATTCGTGAAGCCCGCTTATGGAAGAACAAGCGGTATGATGCGATCAAGATGGGAGTACTGCGGCAGGAGTGGGAAGGATGATTCTCGATATTGCCGTCCAGGTGATGTTTCCGATCCTTTTTCTTGCTGCAGCAGGCGCGTTTTTTCAGCGGTGGTTTCAGCTGGATCTTGGCACGCTGTCACGGCTGCTGACGTATTTCTTTCTGCCCGCTGTCGTCTTTACGACGATTTCCACACAGGAAATAGAGGGGGGCCTGCTGCTGGACGTCGGCGCGTTTCTGTTCATTCAATTTTTGTTGCTGGCTGGAATGTCGAGCCTGATTTGCCGACTGACCGGCATGGATCCGAAGCTTGCTCCGACGTTTAAAAACAGCGTTGTGCTCATGAATTCCGGAAACTTCGGACTGCCTGTAAGCCAGCTCGTGTTTGCGGGCACAGCCGGTGTCTCCGTTCAGGTCATCGTTCTGCTATTTCAAAACTTCTTAACGTATACATATGGATTGTTTCAAGCGGCTTCTTCTTCAGCCGATACGATGAAAACAGCGGTGATGCAGCTGCTGAAAATACCGGTGCTCTATGCGTTGGCAGCGGCCGTTATCGTGCAGCTGACCGGTATCAGTCTGCCTGATCCGGTGGTGATTCCGCTTGAGCAGACGGCAGATGCGTTTATTGCGCTTGCCTTGTTTACGTTGGGGGCCCAGGTCGCCTACCCGGCGCTCAGACAGTTATCGCTCCTCTTTTTCACAGCGGTTGCTGCGCGCCTGATTTTCGCCCCACTGCTCGGATTAGGCATCATCTTTCTCCTCGGACTTGATGGCGTCACCGCACAGGCATTGCTAATCGCGAGCGCGTTTCCAATGTCCCGGAACAGCGCACTGTTTGCGCTGGAATACGACAACCGTCCGGAATTTGCCGCACAGGGCGTGCTCGTCTCCACGATTCTGAGCATTTTCACCGTCAGCTTTTTCATCTATCTGGCCCAGCTATTATTTGCTTAGGAGGGGACCGATGACCTGGAAACATGCAGTCGATCCGTTTTTACTCCTTGCAGCAGCTGTATGTGGGCTTTTGATAAGCGGTACAGCACCTGACTGGACATTGGAGCCGGTTATTTACCTGCTGCTCGCGAGTATGTTGTTTTTCGTCTTTTATACGATGCCGGAAGGCCGGCAGAAAAGCGATAAACCGTTCCTCTGGACTGTGCTGATGGTAAACGGTCTGCTTGCACCGATAGCAGCCGTATTGCTTGGCTGGCTGTTTCTCGGCGGTGAAACAGCGCTGTTTATCGGTTTTTTGATGCTGATGGTAACGCCATGTACCGACTGGTATTTGCTGTTTACGAAGGCAGCCGGAGGAAACGTGAGGCTTTCAGCCGGTTTGATACCCATTAATTTAATTCTCCAGCTCATTTTCTTGTCTGCAATTGTGCTAATTGCAGGAGGGGCATTCGGTTTCAGCGGCGTAGCCGTTTCTTTGATGCAGGCGCTGGCTGTGGTTCTGCTTCCATTGAGTGCTGCGGTAGCTGCCCGTGCAAAGCAACCAGGCAGGAGCGTCCCGGAAAAGCTGCCCGTATTCTTGCTGGCAGGTGCTGTTCTGCTGATCTTTATGGCTGAAGGAGAGGCGCTCGGACAAGCGTGGGAACAGGCCGGTATCGTCTTCGTGCCTGGACTGCTTTTTTTCCTCACGATGAGCGGAGCCGGGTACGCCATTGGAAAATGGCTGCACATGGAGCGCACGGCGCACATCAGTCTCGTCTTTACCGTCTCCGCCAGAAATGCACCACTCGCTGTAGCGTTCGCTGCAGCAGCATTTCCGGATGAGCCGCTCATCCTGCTCGTACTGCTGGCTGTGCCGCTGTTGGAGCTTCCTTATTTAAGTCTGCTGACATTTTTAATAAAGAGGTGATTACCATGAACCGTTACATGATTGCGCTGCTTACAGCCGTTTTAATGCTTGGCATCGCCGCAGCTTTATTTATCACGATGCAGTCCCAGCATCGCGACAATCTGCAGGTGATGCAGGCCTGTATCGAGGAAGGCGGGGTAGTGAACGTAGAAGAACGCTTTTTAGGGAACCAGGTGGAATGCCGGCTCCCCTGATGTGAAACGGGACTTCCATTGAATCGTATACATAGGTAAGGAGGGATAGCGTGCTCGTATCAGTTCTTGTAATCGCCGGTTTCGTTACGATCGTTCTTGTACTTCTAAAGGGGTTGAAGCTGAGGCGAAAAGAGGTCCAGCAGTATCATGGCGGCATGCACCTGATCAGCCTGCTGGTGATCGCGATGGCGATGATTACTCTGATCATTTGGAGCGGGAACTATGGGCAGGAAATGTGGCCCGATGAACCGATATGGACGAATCCTCTCCTCTATACAACTGTTGGAGTGACGCTGATGCAGCTTTTGCAGGCCGTGTACGATTACCGGTTTGCTGAAAATAGAAACGTACCCGTTTTCTCATTTTGCATGGTAGGCCTGCTGGCGATACTGTTCAGCACGATTCTATTTTTGACAGGTTGATTGGTATGATAAAACGTTCATCCTATGAACGTAAAGGATAAAAGAATATTGAAGTTAAAAGACGGATAGGACCTTGCATCTGGAATCACTTGCCTGCGTAATATTCAAAGTAATGAAGCAGGAATGGATTTATGAATAGAATGTACGGTGAACATCAAGCTTAACGAGGAGGCTTATTATCGCAAATCTACTACTTCTGGCAGCAGGGCTGTTCGTGCTGTGCATGTTATATTTCCCGTTCCACTGGCGTAAGAAGCTTGATCTGGAAAAACAAGAGATCAATCGCACGTGGGGAAGATCTCATTTCATCATCCAGCTTGTGCTGATTGCGGCGGGGATCGCGCTTCTCTTGTCTGGAGCCATCTTTTTCCGGGATCAACCGCCTGTATACCTTTCACCAATCATCATTCTGCCGGCTTTTTACACGCTTCTGGCTCTCGGACAGGCGTTCTTTGATTCTAAATTTGCCGAGAAGCCGGATGTGGTCGCGTATTCAAAACGAATGGCAGCACTGGCGGTGATGCTCATGACAGGCTGGTTCATGTTAGTAGCGTTCATCTGATGACGTTTGAGGAGGCAGGTACATGATCTGGATCATTTTTTCTATTGCAACAGCGCTGTTGTTCATGTCACTGTGGGGACTTCGCAAATGGGTAGGGCTTGAGCGGCACGAGGTGAACCAGGACTGGGGAAGGGGCTTTAAAGCTCTGCGCTTTGGCATCACAGCCGCTGGCATTGCGGCAATCCTGATCCGGGCTGGTTTAGGGGAGGTGCAGCTGATTGCAGGTACAGCTGTGGAGGTTTCACTGATAGCCGTCACCATGGTCATGCTTCAGCAGCTCGTTCAGCTGGTCTATGACGTCCGTTTTGCAAAAGACAAACGAGTGAAGTGCTATTCGGCAGGAGTCAGTATACTGCTTTTTTTGTATATACTAGGGATGGTAAGTATGATAGTTCTGTTTACTACATAACTGATAAAGGATGTGTCGATCATGAAAGAAGCGTTAGTAGAGGCATTTTGGGAGCGGGCCAAACGAGCGAAGGGAATTAAGGCGGACAATTATTACGAAGCCTTTTCGTTCGGGGGCAGTTCGGCGGATGAATTGGCGCGCCTCGTACTGGATCAGGAAAAAACTGCTACCTGCTCGGCGCTCCCGTTATACGAAATTGAGCAGCAGCCGCTTCCGGAGCCGGGGGCCTACAGCATCGTTCTCGCTGAAAACGGCTCTCCGCTCGCCGTCATTGAAACGACAAGAGTGTCGATTATGAAAATGGAGGACGTGCCGGAGGATTTTGCTTTGGCTGAAGGAGAGGGCGGATATGAAAAGTGGTGGGCCGATCACGAAGCCTTTTTCAAGCAAGAGCTCAGTCAATACGGACTGCGCTTTGATCCATCGTTAAAGCTCGTCTGTGAGCGGTTTCTGCTCGTTTACACAGAAGGACCGGCGCTGTAATGGACTGGCTTGGAAGCCTTGCTGCCACGATGCTGTTTTTTCTGACAGGTACGACGCTCGTTGCGTTTATCACCGTGCAGATTCTAAAGCGAAAGAAGTAGCGCAGCGGCATAGAACAGGAGAAAGATGGGTATAGAATAGGGAAGCAACCCTATTATGAAAAGAAGGTGATGAAATGCGGATCATGCAGCCAGTTAAACATCAGCTTATTGATATTATTCTGTTTTTTATCGCTGCCGTGCTCGTATTTGGCATTCTTTTTGATATGGCCGGGTTTGGAATCGGCACAGTCGGTCTGATTATCGTTTCCATTATCACCGCTGTCGTCATCGTGTATGGCAAGGCAGCATTAGGAAAAGAGGCATAACGTGAAGCAGCTTCGGTTTCAAACCGGAGCTGCTTTTTATTGTCTCATTTTGGAGCAGGATCTTCTTCGGTTCCGATTCTCGCTTGTTCATGTTGTTCATGAACACAAGCAGAACGATGAGCATCGCAAGCGGCAGGATCAGAACAAACAGGGCTGAAAACTGATAAATCAGATCCATATCGTCACCTCCTCAACGCCTTCAGTATAGCAGACATAGGGAAGAGGCTGAGGAAGCCCCAGCCTCTTACAAGTATTTACCGTTCCTTTTCCACCTGCTTGCGGACTTCTTCTTCAGTAAATTGTACGCTTGGGCCGATAATCACGTGGATGCTGTGTTTACCGACGATATTCGTGCCGGGAACGCCGGTGCGACGGATCGCATCTTCATCGACGGCGTCCATGTCGTGAACTTCGAGGCGCAGCTGTCGATCGCTGCAATATTTGCAGCGCCGCCGAGACCGGCGATGATGCGTGCGCTTTGAGCGGATAGCTTGCTGTCCGCGTCCGCCTCTCCAACACTCGTTTCTTCCGTTCCGGCTTCCTCCTGACGACCAGGCGTCTTCAAGTCAAACTTGATAATTAAAAAGCGGAACAAAAAGTAGTAAATGGCTGCAAAGACGAGACCCTGAACGATCAGCATGTACGGCTGCTGCGCAAGAGGCATAACGAAGCCGAGCACAAAGTCGACTAAGCCTGCGCTGAAACCGAAGCCTGCCATCCATTCAAACGATGCTGCAATAAAAAGGGACAGTCCGGTTAACGCAGCATGCACGACGAAAAGAAGTGGTGCGAGAAACATAAACGAAAATTCAAGTGGCTCTGTGACGCCGGTAAAGAAGGACGCGATTCCTGCTGCGAGGAGCAGGGCGGCAGCTTGTTTTCGCTGCGCTGTTTTAGCAGTATGGTACATCGCGAGCGCTGCAGCTGGCAGGCCGAACATCATAATCGGGAAAAAGCCTGCCATGTAGCGACCTGTCACACCTGGTTCCCCTTCACTGGACCAGTAATTTCCGATATCGTTTATGCCCGCGAGATCAAACCAGAACACCTGATTCAAAGCGTGATGCAAACCAGTTGGGATAAGCAGGCGGTTAAAAAATCCATACAGACCGGCTCCGGCAGGACCGAGTCCGCTGATCGCCGTTCCAAATGTGACGAGCCCGTTATAAACAACCGGCCATAGAAAGAAGAAAACAGCAGCCAGTCCAACAGATGCAGCAGCCGTTAAAATCGGAACGAGCCTCTTACCGCTGAAAAAGGCGAGTGCATCTGGTAACTTCACGTGGCTGAAACGGTTGTAAAGCGCCGCAGCGACAAGACCGACAATGATGCCGATAAAGACGTTGTCAATACCGGAATAGGCAAGCGGAGCATCGTCTTCGGCTACTCCCATCATGCCGGCCACGTTTTCACTGCTTAAAAGCTGTGTAATAACGAGAAAACCAACAAGCCCGCTAAGTGCTGCAGCGCCATCTTTCTCTCGGGACATACCGATCGCAACACCGACTGCAAACAAGATCGCAATGTTGTCGAGAATTGATGTGCCGGCGTTAATAATAAACTGGCCGATCACGCTGTCTTCGTTTACGGCCGTGATCCAGTTGCCGATTCCGGCGAGTATCGCAGCCGCAGGCAATACGGCTACAGGCAGCATAAGTGAACGCCCGATTGCTTGAATATACTTCATAAAAATACTTCCTCCTTCAATACATAATGAAGCGATTTCATACAAACAGAATAGCATGCATTCATATAGATGTCTAGACCACTAGATAAACTAAATCTTCTAAATTTTTGTTGTTTTTGCAGGATATCCTGCATTATACTGTGAAGAAGCAGGAAAAACTTCGTTTTAAATGGAGGTGGATGAGCTGTCACTAAAGGATTTGCTGCATGAACGGTACAACAGCTTTTCACGCGGCCAAAAGAAGGTAGCCGGTTTTTTTCTGACGCACGCGTCTGAAGCAGCGATGCTGACGGCCGGGCAGATCGGTGAACGAACGGACGTAAGTGAAACAACTGTCATTCGCTTTTCGCATGCGCTCGGATACCGAGGCTTCAGTGAACTGCAGGAAGCATGGCGCACGGAATGGCTAGGTGTGCAGGAACATGGACCGGTGTATGCGGGTGAAAGCATACCTGGTAAGGAAATCCGCATGCTGGAAGGCATCGATACAGAAGCGCTGGAACCGCTTCTCGCAAAGTGGAGCCGCAGTCTGCTTCAGGCTGAGCGAGTCGTTATTGCGGGTTTTGATGGTACTTATGCGGCGGCTTACTGGCTTGCTTTCTCGCTTCGCGGGTTGCGAAAGCGCATACATCTCGTCGGTCCGGAAACGATCCAGCCGGAGGATACGCTCGATTTGGATGAGGGCACTTGCGTTATACTGCTCTCTTTCCCGCGCTACCACCATCAGTCAAAAGCAGTCGCAGAAGCAGCCGGCGAGCGGGCAGGAGAGCTGCTCGTTCTGACCGATCATGCATCGAGTCCGCCTGCAGTCGCAGCTGACAGCGTATGGACAGCATCCGTTGCTGACGGCGGTGATTACCGATCTGCTGCCTACACCATTACGCTTTTGGAAATGCTGCTCGAGAAAGTCGAGCACGATGCAGATGAACTCGGTCAAGCTGCACCGCGCCGGAAAGAATTAGAAAAACTGTACGCTGCAAGCAGGCGTTATTTAGAATAGAGGGGGATCTTTACTATGAGTTCACTGCCGAATATCAACCAGGAGTTTTCACCAAAACCGAAGCCGACACGAAAGGACATCTTATCCTTTATTCTGCCTTCTATTCTGGGTATCCTCCTGTTTATTGTGCCGATCCCGCAGGATGACAGCATTACGATCCCGATCGCGTTTATGGCAGGATTCATTAACGGAGCGCTCGGCGATGTCATTCCATTTATCATCATTACTGTTATGGCAGTTTCTGTCGTCTTGACAATCGGTGCTCAGCTTCTGAAGCCGGCGTTTGTGATGGAACGCGAGAGCCTGCGCTCGCTGCTACTCGTCAAACCAGTCTGGACCGTCATCCGTGCAGCCGGACTGCTTTTTGCGGTGATGGTCGTATTCGGATTCGGAGCGGAAGCGGTTTACTCAGAAGATACCGGCGGACTGCTCATGTACGATCTGCTGCCGATTTTGCTGACAACGTTTTTACTTGCCGGCTTTTTACTGCCGCTGCTACTAAACTTCGGAATGCTTGAATTTATCGGCGTGCTGCTCATGAAGGTCATGCAGCCGCTCTTCCGGGTTCCGGGGCGAAGCTCGCTTGACTGCCTGACGTCATGGGTTGGCGACGGAACAATCGGCGTGCTTCTGACAACGAAACAGTATGAGGGCGGCTATTACACGAAGCGGGAAGCCGCTGTGGTAGCGACCACGTTTTCAGTAGTCTCCATCACATTTACCATCGTCATCATCGATTACATGGAACTGATGCATATGTTCCCGCAGTATTACTTAACGATCACGATCGCGGGTCTGCTTGCTGCTGTCATCATGCCGCGTATCCCGCCGCTCTCGCGTAAAGCGGACACAGCATTTGAAGGTCAGGAAATCAAAGGGGACGTTGAAGTTCCCGCTGGTACCTCCCTCGTAAAAATCGGATTCAGCGAAGCGGTAGCGAAGGCGCGCTCCAGCCGCAGTCCAAAGCTGTTTGTCCGGACTGGCCTTCAGAACGTGCTCGACATGTGGATCGGGGTGCTGCCGGTCGTGATGGCAATTGGAACAGTCGCGCTCGTCACCGCTGAATTTACGCCTTTCTTTTCAATTCTCGGACGGCCGTTTGAACCATTGCTTACGCTGATGCAGGTGCCGGAAGCAGAAGCAGCCGCTCAGACGATGGTCGTCGGATTTGCCGATATGTTTCTGCCGGCGATTATCGGAAGCGGCATTGAAAGCGACATGACGCGCTTTATTATCGCCTGTGTGTCGGTCACGCAGCTCGTTTATTTGTCAGAAATGGGTGGACTACTGCTTGGCTCCAAACTGCCGGTTAAATTCCGTGATCTCGTGTTCATCTTTATTCTGCGCACACTGATCACGCTTCCGATCGTCGTACTGATGGCCCATCTGATTTTTTAGGAGGAATGTTTCATGGATACGATCCTGCAAACGTATGAGGAGCTGCACAGGCTTGCAGAGCCCTCCTGGCAGGAGGAAAAAACGTCGCGCTACTTGCAGCAGCGTCTAAAGGAAGCCGGCTTTTCACTGACAACGTTTGAAGGACACCACGGATTTTTTGCGGAAATAAAAGGGGAGACAGAGGACGTGCTGATGCTGCGGGCCGATATGGATGCTCTCCCATATGAAACTGAGGACGGTACGGTTTACCGGCATACGTGTGGGCACGATGCGCACAGCTCCATCGTGCTTCATACGGCACTGAATATAAAAGATACCCGCCCCAAGCATACGATTCGCTTTCTGTTTCAGCCGGCTGAAGAAACCGCAGCAGGCGCACTGCAGATGATTCGGGATGGTGTGCTGGACCGGGTTGTTTTTCTGGCAGGACTGCACGTCAGGCCGATATCTGAGCTGACCGCAGAAGAAGCGTCACCAGGCATCCAGCATGGAGCGACAATCGCTGTTAAAGGTCGTGTTACCGGTGAAGCGGCCCATGCTGCTAGAGCATCAACCGGGGTCAATGCGCTTTACGCCGCAGGTCGGCTCATGCGTAAACTGGAGGCATTTTCAACAGACGGCCAATCGGCAGTGATGACGAAACTGAAGTCCGGAACGACTGTCAATACGGTGCCGGATAAAGCGGTGTTTGAGCTTGATTTACGTGCACCTGACAATGAAGCAATGGAGCGTATATGGGGAAAAATGCAGCATGCAGCGGACGATGTAGAAACAGAAACAGGCTCCCGCTTTACTCTTGAGGCAGCTGAGCATGCGCCTGCAGCAGTAATTGACCTACGGGCCGCAAGCTGTGCCAAGCGGGCGATTGCCGGTGTTTGTCACGTGGCGGACGTCCTTCAAACGCCCGGGGCAGAAGATTTTCATCACTATACGAATGTAAACGAGGCGCCGGCTGCCGTTATGATCGGGCTTGGCTCAGGATTAACACCGGGGCTGCACCATCCGGAAATGACATTTGATCTCAAAGCGCTCTCAAAAGGCGTGGAAATCATGACGGCGCTTCTCGCGGAAGCGGATCGGGTCGATTGGGGGGACGAAGCTTGAAGAACTTAACAATAAGAGAGTTAACGACAACGGCCGAACTGGAAGAGGTGTTTGAGCTGGAAGCATTCATCTGGAACCGGGATGACGCCGTCCCGCCTAACCAGACGATCACATCGGTTAAAAATGGCGGGTTCGTGCTCGGCATGTTTGCTGAGCATCGGCTGATCGGATTTCAGTACAGCTTTCCGGGCTTTAACGGCACAGACGTGTATCTATGCTCGCATACGCTGGTCGTTCATCCCGATTATCAAAAACAGGGTCTCGGTGAACAGTTGAAGCAGGCGCAGCGAAAGCTTGCTGAAGCGAAAGGGTATGAAACGATCCAGTGGACGTACGATCCGCTGGAGTCCGTCAACGCAAAACTGAACCTGCATAAGCTTGATGCGACAAGCAACGTCTATATCGAAAATGCATACGGCGAGCTGCATGATGACATCAATGCCGGCATGCCGACCGACCGGCTAGTCGTTTCTTGGTCCTCCAGGCCGGTTCCACGACAGCAGGTTTCGGTCGAGGGTGCAGAAGCAGTGTATCCGGTGGAAGAGCGTAACAGCATTCCAGTCCCGGGAACGATTCGGCATGCGGAAGCAGCCGTCCTGCTCGTGCCCGTTCCGGCTTCCATCCAGCAGATCAAGCATGTCAGCCAGGAGGCCGCGTTAACGTGGCGGCTCGTTCAGCGTTCCGTACTGCCGCCGTTATTTGCTAAAGGGTATTCCATTGTGGATTACCTGCCTTATGGGAGCCACTATGCTTACGTACTGACAAAGGAGCGTCCAGATGCAGATTAAAGAAGTCATCATCCGAGAATTAGTTATGAAGCTGAAGCACCCCTTTACGACCAGCGTTGGTACAGAAACCGAGAAAGCTTTTCTGCTTGCAGAAGTCCGTACGGAGAAAGGTGTATCCGGCTGGGGGGAAGGGGTCTCGATCACAGAACCAATATACAATGAAGAAACAGTCTCGACAAACTGGGCCGTATTACGCGAACAGCTTCTCCCAACGCTGTTTCATACGACCGTTCATCACCCTGATGATGCCGCTCGGGCGTTTCAGTATGTTCGCAGAAACTATAATGCGAAAGCTCTTCTTGACGGTGCGATCTGGGATGCCTATGCCAAAGAAGCCGAAAAGCCGCTTTATGAGGTGCTCGGTGGGGAAAAACGTCCGGTTGATGTAGGTATCAGCATCGGCATCAAGCCTTCGATGACGGACGTACTCGATACAATAACGAAAGCAGTCGATGAAGGCTATAAGCGGATAAAAGTAAAGGTCAAACCAGGCTGGGACATCGACCTGCTGAAGCTGATCAGAGCAAGGTTTCCCGATATTGCGCTTATGGCCGATGCAAACTGCGCCTATACGCTAGCCGATATCGATCATTTGAAACGCTTCGACGATTTTAAGCTGATGATGATCGAACAGCCGCTGGCAGAGGATGACATCATTGATCATGCCGGGCTGCAGCGGGAATTACGTACGCCAATTTGTCTTGATGAAAGTCTTCACAGTGACGAGGATGTGCGAAAAGCGCTGGAACTCGACAGCTGCCGTATCGTTAATATGAAAATCGGGCGTGTAGGAGGATTGTCTGAAGCGCGCCGAATACATACTAGGTGCAAGCAGGAAGGCGTACCGCTCTGGTGTGGCGGCATGCTGGAGGCCGGCATCGGCCGTGCACACAATTTAGCGCTGACCACGCTTCCCGGCTTTACGCTGCCAGGGGATACGGCCCCATCTTCTCACTACTGGGAACAAGATATTATTCAACCGGAGGTCGAGATGGCTGAAGGTCAGATTTTGCTTCCACAGCAACCGGGCATCGGTTTCGAGCCGGATATGGACCGCATTCATGCGCTGACTGTTCGTTCTCAAACGTTTGAAAATCGATAACGGCCAGCCCCTGAGACCGACAGCTGCACCAATCCCATGCAGACTTATCAGAAGCTGACTGGAAAAATGCGGATTGGATTTTTCCTCCCATTTTCTGCTAAGCTTATAGCAGAAGAAATGTGGGAGGAGATCGAATGAAGGGATTGCTGGAGCTGGTCCGAGTCATCTGCATCATGCTTGCAGCAGGTGCAGCTGCCTGGTGGATTGTGCTTGAACCGCTCTACAGCGTAAACAGCCAGGTGCAAAATTGGAGCTGGATCGGGGCAATGGCCGTTTTTGTATTTATTTTTGTGCTGTACCGGAACCGTTGGCAGTTTTCCGGCTGGTATACGGGACCCGGGAGAGAAAAGCTTTCACGCCCGATAACGACAGCACTCGTTGCTATTGCAGGAGTTATGATCATCATTCCATTTTTATCGTTGCTCGTCAGTAGTTGAAAGAGCCGCAGGGATCAGTGTCCCTGCGGCTCTTCATACATAGTACAATCAATCATTATATTAAGATAATGGGTTCATTTTCATGCATTCTGCCGCTCAATTGCGTATAATAGACTACACTATGCGTCCTGATAACCTTTACTTCTTACCTTTTCGGTATGATGTGCGTGCGAGGTCAGCGACTACATGCTTTTCAACGTTCGTGCGCTTATGAACGACCTGCAAAAGTGTTGACGATTGTCCCAGTTTTATGCGTAATTTAGCGGGGTAAAGGAATAGAGACTATTTTTATGTGATTGGAGCTGCATCATGAATCTTTACCCGATTTTACATCATCAGATTATTACACAAACGGGCCCTGAGCCGAATGGTATTACTCATATCTCCTATGATTCCCGAACAATCGGGAATCAGGGCTGTTTCATCTGCATTCGCGGAGAGCAGTCAGACGGCCATCGCTTCATTGATATGGCTGTTAACCAGGGAGCTGTTCAGGTCATCGGGGACGATGAAGAAGCGCTGCATGAACACGCGCTTCGGCATCCTCATGTTCAGTTTGTTCTCGTTCAAGAACCAAAAAAGGCAATGGCGCTGTATGCAGCCCATTTGGAAGAGGATCCGCACCATGAGCTGTCGCTTATCGGCGTCACTGGCACGCAGGGCAAAACGACGATCACCGCCTACGTACGTTCCTTATTAAATCGTTCCGGAATCAAAACTGGTTCCATCGGCACGGCAGGCGTATGGGATCACGAAAATCCACTTCCGCTGCCGAAAAGCACCCCTACCACACCGGAATCAGCCGATTTATTTGACTATCTGTCGAGGATGCGCCAGAAGCAGATTACGTCTGTCGTGATGGAGGCAACCTCAATCGGGCTCGACCAGGACAGGCTTCATGGCCTTCATTTTGATGTTGCCGTCCATTCGAACCTGTCTCCGGAGCATCTGGATTATCATGAAACGTTCGAGGCCTATAAACAAGCAAAGCTGAGGCTGTTCGATCATGCGGAAACGGCCGTCGTAAACGTGGACGATGATGGTATGAGCCAGGATATACTGGATGCATTTACTGGCCCCGTCTGGACATACGGGATGAACCGTGAGGCGGATGTGAAGGCAGAAAACCTTCGCTACACGAAGCAGGGAAGCCACCTTGATTTAATTGTGGATGGCGTTTCTCACGATGTCTTTCTGCCGGTATTTGGTCTTCATAACGTATACAATGCGATAGCAGCTATTACAGTGTGTCTTGCTAAGGGGCTCGGACTTCGAAGTCTGATTTCACGTCTCCCCAATTTGGAAGGGCCGCCCGGCCGACTACAGCTCATCCCGGAAGTATCAGACCGGCTGATGCTGTTTGACTTTGCCCATACCCCGCAGACGCTCACTAATTTATTTCACACGATTAAACCGCTTCGCTATAACCGTCTGATTGTGATGGTCACTGGCATCGGGATACGTGAAAAATCGCTGCGTGCTCCGATTGCGGAAGCAGTAGAGGGGAGAGCAGATGAGATCGTCGTTACAGCAGATCATCCCGGAGATGAAACAGCGGAAGCGGTAGTGGCCGATGTGATGGCGGGATTCCGATCGACGAAGAATGTCCATCCTGTCGCGTATCGCGGCGAGGCCATTCAAAAAGCGATGAGTCTTTCTTCAGAGGGCGACCTTGTTCTCATTACGGGAATTTGTATGGAGGATTTTCGGATCATTAACGGTGAGAAACAGCCGTATTACGATTATGATTACGTTCGTGACTTTCTCTGTAAGCATCCATGTTTGAAATCCAAAGTTGCTTCAGCAAACTGATCGATCATGAAGGCCTCAGCCATGTGTTGAGGCCTTTCGTATGCAGTAAACGATCGAAAAATGCCGTTCCGGTGAGCGGAACGGCAGATTGTTACTGGTTCAGCATCTGAACGGTTTCGAGCAGTTGGCCGATAATCTGACCTTTGAAAGGATCCGGCGCGCTGACGCCGTCCGGGTTGATCCACTCGTAGCGGTCCTTTTCGCTGCTGAAGCTGAAGCCGGCCTCCTCTAGAAATGCAGCAAGTGCTTCTGGAAAAGCGTCGCTGCCAGTGAACACACGGTAGTAATCCGTCAGCGAAACATAGAGTTCCACGTCGTCCGGACTGGAAGAGATGACGAGCAAATCATCCGGCTCCTTAATAATCCACTGACCTTTAGAGAAAATACCAACCTGAGCTCCTTCCAGACCGGATATCCCGTCGAGGTTAATACCGAATACGTAATTAATAAGCTGGCGGATCTCAGCGCCGCTTAAAGAATCGTTATAAAATCGAATAACTCTGTCCATCACGTGATTTTTCTTCATATTCATAATCGCTGCATCCTGACTGGTGTCATCTGCCTGCAGGCCGAGCGACTGTCGAACCGCTCCCATCACAAACGGATCATAGCGGACGAGCGTATTTCCGTACCCGAGCCTGGATACGAGTGAAATATCCACATCAAATACGAGCTTTACAGCTTCCCTGGCATCCTGACCCTTTACCCGGTTGTTCGTCTGCGTCAAATATCGATCCATCACTTCCACCTGAGACATGGCGCCGATCGACTCATCCTGACTTGAATCGTGTTTCGTTAACCCGAGTGACTCGCGCACAGCACGCATCACTTTTTTATCGTACATTGGTTCTGCATCCTCTACTGAAGCGATATCGAAATCTGTTTGATCTTCTGCAGCCGATGCCGGAGCGAACCCGATAAAACATAGTGCGGTAATAAAAACGATAACCATCATTAAACGTTCCTGCATAAAACCCCTCCTATGAATCGTGATCAACACTTCCTTAGTATACCGTAGAAAGGAAAAAGAAGGGGGAGAGATAAGAGGAAGCACCTATAGCTTGAAATCCTGTTCCTTAAGGACCGGACTTTCGAGAATAAGCGCGGTCATCCCTTCGTCGGAGATCGTTTCATGACGCTCACCTGTGGTCCAAAACGCAGCATCGCCTGCTTTTACCGAAGAAAAGCGGGAGTTAGAGCCGCATACTTCAGCTGAGCCGCAACATACGATCATCAGCTGAGGGACGCGTGCTTCATGCATGCCGATCGTACCTCCAGGAGGAAGGTGAACGAGCGAAACCGCAGCTTCCCCTTCGAAGCGGGTGACAAGCTGATGGACAAAATCGGATCCAAAATCGGTGATAAGCCGGCCGCTTTCAACTTGGAAGGACAAGAGCTTCATGCTTTTTCTCCATCTGTCCATTTCCCGACAATAAAATAAATGAGCATGACGATCACGGGTATAAACGGCGCGAACAAAAAGAGATCAAGGGAGAGAAACAAAGCGAGAAACAGGGCGCTGCCGCCGCCTAACGCAAAGAGCGGCCTGCTCTTACGCAGGCCGATTCCAAAATACCAGGCGCCGATGACAGCAGCGAGTGTTAAAAACAAGGTGTACATAGGCAGTCTCCTTTTTGGGTTAAGAACGGGAGCCGAAGGTCAGGCCATATCGTCTCGATTCAAGTTTGCGAAAGCTGATGATGAGAAAGCAGCCGGCGAGAAGACCGGAAATCATGCCAACCTCAATAGACAGCAGCGTTGTCGTAAACGCTCCGGAAGTCGGCGTCAAAAACGCCGGGCCAGCAAAATAAAGCGCTGGAAAAAACACGATGTACAACAGCGGAAGACCGACAAACACGAATAAATCCCAATCGAACTTCCAGCTGCCGGACTGACGGAACCGCCACAGTAAAACAGGAAATCCCAGTACAAGCCCGAGCGGTATGTAGTATAGCGGGAAAAAGAACGTTGGCGTCGGGTTACCAGTAACCGCCGCATTTTCGCGGATCGAGTATGTAAAATCAACCGTCAGAATAAACAAGCTGTAGAGCACGAAGGCATACGCAAGAAAACCGACGGAGCGCGACACAGACATACAAATCGCCTCCTTTTCTGAAAAATCTGATCATGAATGGTACCATTGTAACATAGAGATCGTACGCTTGGCGTAAGGCTTTTCTTTTGGAAGGAGGAGATGCTGTGCTTGCACTAGGTGCCTTTTTCATCGTAGCAGTGATAATGGCAGCCGGCGCAAATTTGGCTGCGACAAGAGTAGTAAAAAAGCGTGGGATCGATGAGGACGGGATCGCATCCAAAGGAAAAAACGGGCAAAGGCCCGTTTTTGGTATTGCATGGTGTTAGTAAGCCGTACTCGTTTTCGCTTATTTAGTACGTTTTTTCGCTTTGCGGTCTTTATCAAAAAAAGTATAAAAAGCCGGCTGAAGCGGCCATTCCGAGAACGATGATAACTGCCTGCATGGTAACCCTCCTTTTGTATCATCCAACGTGAAACGCAGACCAGAAGGCCATCGCGAGACCTGCGCAAAGGCCTGCATCCATGTTGTCCGGACAGTCTGTTTCAATCGTGTACGTCGGGTTCAGTAAAAATCCGCTTCGTTTTGTTTCTCCGATCTTTTCCCCGTCACAGCAAATGTCGCCGGAACCGTTCCAAGAAGCGACGATGGAAACGGCGGGAAGGTTTCGTCCGTGCAGCTCGACGCGGTATTTTTCTCTGGGGCTGTAAACGCTGATAACTCTGGCGATCGCACGCCGGTCCTTTGAGATACGCCAGGAATGACCTTTTCGCACCGAAAACGACTCTTGAAAAAACTCATAGCTCGTATCAGTCGACTTGACGAGAAAATTAACATCATAGCGGGGATTTACCGACGGCCTCGTTTCATTGCGGTGAAACCAGCGGTGAATGCGTCCCCGCTGACCGTTTTCAAGTTCAACTGCAATTGGTTTTGTTGATGAGCCTATGAGCGGCCGGTCCATGACGATTCTCATCTCTTCCAGTCCTTTCTGTATCTGCTGCTGCATCAAATTCTGGGAATTGTCAGTTTCTTCTACGGAAAGGAAGAAGGAGTGGTTTCACCATTTTGAAAAATTCATAATCTGCTGATGCTGAACAATAGCGCCGCAATAATGATAACCGCATCGCACAGCGTTAAAGCAGCAATGCGCGGCTGCCCGCTTTTGTTGATGTCCATGTACATCTGCACGGCTGCATCGATCATCACGGCGATGACAAGCGCACCGAGTGCATAGAGCAGCAGTGCTTCATTCCAGATGCCGCCGGCAAATACGAAGGCGATGACGATATAGAGAGCCGCGGATACGTACTTCCATTTTTGATGCACCGAATCATATGGTGAACTGAAAAAACCGTTATCCGCGTCTTCGATCCGGAAGATTTTTTTCACGAGTTGGCGGATGATGATCCACGCCCCGACAATTGCTACAAGAATAAACAATAAAAACATGTTGATACGCTCCTGTTTTTCTATTCTCTTCCCAAAGCATATTCAGGCTAAACTACGGGGAAGAGGCACTGTTCCTGCCTACAGGAGAGCACGAATCCACATCGCTTGCAGAAGCAATTGATTTCCAGATAAGATAACATTAACTCTGACTGCAGAAAGGAACATTCGCTTATGCTGAAAAAAACGCTCACGGTAGGACTGGCTGCTGCAACAGCTGCTGCCATTGCCATTAACATGCACCCTGGTTTCGGCCAGGCCCCGGGGAAAGCACACCGGGAGTCGCTTAAAGGAGCACCGAATCTTCATAACGGCAGATTTCACAACAGGCAGACAGCGCCTATGTCGGTCAATCCGTGCGACCTTTATACGATGACACGTGATTTGTTCCGCGATCGTGATACGAGAAGTCCCTTTGCTCCGCTAGCGGTTCAGACTCCGGAATGGGATAAAGAAGAAAGCGTGACGTGGTTTGGTCATTCCTCCTACTACATTCATATCGATGACATCCGTCTTCTGATCGATCCAATGTTTGGCCCTGCTGCGGCACCGCTGCCGGGAACCGGAAGCAGGCGCTTTACGGGCGATCTGCTGTCGATGATCCCGTCGATGCCGGATATCGATGCTGTCCTGATTACACATGACCACTATGATCATCTGGACTACCCGACGATCCAGGCGCTGCTTCCAAGAGTGAAGCGGTTTATCGTGCCCCTCGGTGTTGCGTCACATCTTGTGCGGTGGGGCATGAGCCAGGAACGAATTCAGGAGCTGAACTGGTGGGAAGAAACGTATGTGAAAGATGTGCAGGTGGCACTCACGCCTTCTCATCATTTTTCAGGCCGCACGATGGCAGCGAGAGACCGGACGCTCTGGGGCGGCTGGGTTATCGCTGGAAACGAAAGCCGCATTTACGTTAGCGGAGACGGCGGCTACGGGAGCCATTTCAAAGAAATCGGAGACGTATACGGGCCGTTTGATCTGGCCATCATCGAAGGCGGGCAGTACGACAGTCGCTGGGAAGGTGTGCATATGACACCGGAAGAAGCGGTTCAGGCTTTTGAAGATGTGAGAGGCCGCAGCATGATGCTCTCCCATTGGGCTGGATTTACGCTGTCCTTCCACAGCTGGGAAGAGCCGGCTGAACGTGCGCTCGCAGAAGCAGAGCGCAAGGGTGTCAACCTGCTCACTCCTCATATCGGAGAAACCACGGCCTGGCTCGCTCCCGCTCCACAGACAAACTGGTGGAGACGGCCGGCTTATCAATAAGAACGAGAAAAGGCTTCAGGAGCTTTTATCCTGAAGCCTTTTTGATTCGTTTTTCATGTTAACATTGCGAATGATTCCATACACAATCAGCCCGGAAAACAAGAGCGCGAGAAGTGCAAAGACAATGCCGTAGCCGGTTTCCTGAGCTGAAAACTGCTCAACTGCCAAGCGCACCATCGCGATAACACTAATTCCGAGCGACACGAGAATCAATGGGTGAATGCTTGCTTTTTCCATCCTATCAGTCCTTTTCGTAAACGTGTGAATCAGGCGGGTACCGGTCATCTGTTTCAGTTACCCGTCTATAGCATCGGAAGCAGCCTTCTCGCGAAGGTCATCCGGGCTCATCGTAAGAGACCATCCGTCGGCGACAAAAAAGGCCACTTCAATGTCCCCATAGAGAAAGTG
The DNA here is from genome assembly GCF_012034335.1 of Alkalicoccus luteus. Taxonomy (GTDB): domain Bacteria; phylum Bacillota; class Bacilli; order Bacillales; family Salisediminibacteriaceae; genus Alkalicoccus; species Alkalicoccus luteus_A. Next base: position 60,618 of record NZ_JAATHJ010000009.1, read on the forward strand.
GATCTTCCACCTGCCTTCATTCGAAAAAACGAGGTTTCCTTCTTCATCAATCATGGCAGCCCCGGTCATGGATTTCCATTCCTGAGCGTTGATGCCGGAACTTTCAAATACAAGGTTTTGGATCACTGCATTATCAGGGTGTATACCTGCTTGCTCATCCTCTATCCATATATGAAAGGCGACGTTGGCTGCAACGGTTTCACTGTCGGAATCAGAATCGTCGCGAGAGGTGAGCGTTATAGGCTCCGTTTCGACGAGAGCCTCTTCTTCATTTGGCTCAGGAAACCGTTCCGTTCCTTGCAGGGAATCGTTTTCCAGGGAGTTTCCGATGTCCTCAAACAGCTGTTCCACCTGCTCACGATTCAAGCAAGGAGGAGCTTCGCGCTCCAGATCACGTTCGATCGTAAGGACCTCGAGACCATGCTCTTCTCCTATCTCAACGACGTCTTCCTCGTTTGGTTCTGAGCACGCAGCCAGGAAAAGGGAGGCCGGCATAAGTAAAATCCGTTTTTTCACGTGACGCTCCTTTCATCCACATTCCATTATTGTGAACGACCTGTCCGATGTGTAACAACGGGCGGTCAGCGGGTACGGGAGTAGCAGCGGCTCGATGACTAAACGTACGGCCGTAAAGAAACTGTTCCTCCATTGTACATGATATGGAAAGAGATTTCCTTTATTTTGTTTGACATATGATGGGAAGTTTGGAAAACTTAAAGCAGAGGAGCATAGAAAGGATGGCATCATGGGGAAGAAATTTATCACCGGGATCCTGCTGCTGATGATTGCAATTCTTGCTGTGGCAGCTGTAGTGAATATGTTGCCGGGAAGAGGAGCTTCACCGGAAGAAGCATTTTACGACTTTTCGGAGGAAGAGGGCTTTCAGTCACCGGATCTTGTGTATCAGGAGTGGAAATTTGATGGGACGGCTATTTACGCCTACCGGGAAAACGACATGCCGAATCTTGCGGTCTTCACCGAGGGGCTGCTCGGCTGGAGGATCGAGGGAACGCGGGAAAGTATTCCGTCACATACAGTAGCCGTCCCGATGCAAGTAGGAGACAGTGATTTGCTGTACGGTAGGATTCCGTTGGATACAGAGCCGGCGCCAGCGGCAGTCCATATTGGTTCGGACATCGTGCAGCTTGATGATCGTGCGCGGGAGACCGGCGTTTGGATTGCGGAGCGCCCGGATCGTCACGGCTTATTTATGGATCTGCAGGTAGTCGACACGGAAGAAGACGTTCTGATTGAAGAGGAAATACGATTAGATATGTTTTAACTGCTGCTGGATACGATTAAGAATCGTCCTCAACCTTTTTGCGGAGTAAAGCACTCGTTTTATGTTGAGTTCGCACTGGTTCATATTTCGCTTATTAAAGCCGGCTTCGTGCAGCGGCTTTTTTAGTTGACTTTACATTCGATACATATCGAAATAAACATTTGACATACATGAATAATTATAGTTTAATATAAATTAAATAACACATTCGATATAAATCGAATAAGTGAGGTGTAGTTTTATGGAGCTGAAAGTACACGTGTCAGAAGCGGTTGATTTAACGGGCTTTATGTTTGTCATTCATAATAGCGGCAGAAAAGAAGATGAAGAGCTGATTGAAAGGATGCTGAAACATGATCCGGCGGAGCAAAAGCTGGACCAGATTCGGCAGCGGCTTTCGGCAGCGGAGCACGAGCGGCTGGAGGTGTTTATGAATGAAGACAGCGCGATTGTCCCGGCACTGCTGCCAATTTTGCTGGAGGAGGAGCCAGAGCTTTCGGCAAGTGCGTTCAGCGAAAAGCTGCGGAAGCTGGATAATAGCGTCATCCGCAGCAGCATGTTCAGCCGTGCCTTCACGGACACCACGTATGATGGAACTGATATCGAACAGGGCAAACGGCTCGTCGAGCAGCTCGCTGTTCCGGCGAAAGAAAAATGGAAGCTGTTTTACTACCTGGACCGGCCTGAAGCCTTAAAAGACGAGCTTGCTGCGCTGATAGAGGAGATGTACGCCACCTATTACAAGCCGATGCGTGAGGAAGCATTCTCTGCAGCCGCTGCGTACCGCGCGGAGCTGCTTGAGCAGCCGAACGATCCGGAGCACCCCGTTAGACGGCTGGTAGCAGACTATGTGGACGTAGACAACGTGGACGTCATTCACGTCTATCCGTCCTTTTCGCTGAATATCGGCTTTATGCTGGCGGATGTGTCTAAAGAGCGCACAGTGCATTTCAGCATCGGCATTCAGCGGTTTTCTCTGATGGAATCGAAGCTGAATGAAGAGGAACTGTTCGGTCTGCTGAAGGTATTGACGGATGAGCGGCGGTTTCGATTGCTGCGCCTGTTGAAAAAGCGCCCGCACTACGGCTATGAGCTGGCGGAAGCGCTCGGTGTGTCGAACTCGACGATTTCTCACCATCTGGCCATTTTACTAAGTCATCAGTTCGTCACTTCAGACCGGGCAGAAAACAGGGTGTACTACAAAGTGAATACCGCGGAAATTAAACGTGTCATGGCACAGGTTGAAAGCATGTTTGCTACCTAAAGGAGGAGAACGGCGATGGAGCAGAAAACCCTCTGGAGAAATCGAGCTTTTTTCTTGTACTTCCTTACCTTTCTAGCATCCGGGCTCAGCGTCTCGTTTTTTCTGTTTGCGGTAAACTGGTACGTCGTCGACTCACTCGGACTGGAAGCGATGCTCGGTCTCGTCTTTTTTGCGAGCTCCGTGCCGCGCCTGGTGTTTATGCTGATCGGCGGGGCGCTTGCAGACCGTGTTAACCGTGCGGTAATCATGCTCGTTTCAGACTTAACAAAGGCCATTCTGCTGATCGGGATCATTGTCCTGCTCGTCTTTCAGCTCGTGAACATTTGGGTGCTCGTTGTGCTCGCTCTTTTGTTCGGATTGCTGGATGCGTTTTTCTGGCCTGCAAGTCAAACCGTGCTGCCTGGAATTGTTGGTAAAAAACAGTTAACGCGAGCAAACTCCGTTGTTCAGCTGACGAACAACGCGACGTTAATAGCCGGTCCAATGCTCGCTGGCTTTCTGATCGGGTTCGGCAGCTATGAGCTGATGTTTTTGGTCGTTTCCATTATGCTGTTTGCAGCAGCTGCGATCGATTGGAGATTGAAGCGGGACATTGAAGTACCTGAAGAATCGAATCGAGAAGAATCTGTGCTGCATGCTATTAAAAGTGGATTCAGCTACATGCGAAGCCGGCCTTTTCTGCTGACGCTTATGATGACGTCCGTCTTTTTAAATCTGCTCTTAGTCGGACCGTTCGTCATGGGGCTGCCAATTTACGCGAACCTGATTTTAGGTGGGGACGAGCTGACCTACAGCTACTTAAACGCAACGAGCGGAGCCGGTATGCTCGCTGGAGCGCTGCTCGTCGGGGTGCTGAACATTCAGCGAAAGCGCGGGTTGGTAGCACTGTCTGGTATCCTGCTGCTGGCACTTGCATTCTTAGGCTTTGGACTTGCGCCTGGCTTACTGTGGAGTCTCGTCTTTATTGCTTTCGTCGGCATGCTGATTTCGGTAATCGATATACCGCTCATCTCTGCCATTCAGGCGAACACGCCCGATGACTACCTTGGCCGTGTCATGAGCATGCTTACGTTTGCAGCACTGGGGCTGGTGCCGGTCAGTTATTTACTGACATCGCTGCTGCTTTCTGCAGGTCTGGCAATTGATACGATTATGATCGGCGGGGCCATTCTGATGGGCGTACAGGCTCTGGTCGTCATCACGTTCGCCAAATCGATTCGCAGCATCGATTAATTCGTGCTCCAGCCCTGTAAAAGCTGTCTCCATTTACATTGGGAGGCAGCTTTTTTGGATAGACAACCTCCTGCAGGTAAAAAAAGCTTCCACATGCCAAAATGTTAACCGATTTTTACAAAAACGTTTATTCTCTCATGATAAACTGGATAAAGCACAACTATGCGTCAGGAGGCAAAAGGCATGAATGCAGAAGAACTTATGACCGGTTTAACGATGTGTGCTGCACCGGAAGCACCAAAGAAAATCGAGCATCTGCGTCCGGATGTCGTAATCGATTTGCGAGCGGAAGCACCCACAACGGAGGAATCTGTTTCCTTCTCCCTTGTAAACGGCGGACCGACTGATCCACAAGAGCTGAAGCGAGCTGTAGAATATACCGCTGACGTGCTGCAAATCGGGAACCGCGCGGTGCTTCACTGACAAGGCGGAAAAAGCCGCTTTAGGCACGAAGGTCGTGCCATGTTATGCGGCAGCGGGAGTTCTGCTGGAAACGGGACTCGCTGGTTCTGTGCAGGAAGCGCAGCAAATTGTCTTGCGCTACCGGCCTGAAGCGGTTATTCAGGAGGAAGCACTCGATGTGCTCAGAAAACTGTATGAATCAACGTAGAAGGGATGTTACATAGTGAGAACGTGGCTTGAGATATTTATCGTATCGCTGCGGCTCGGACTGACCTCATTTGGAGGACCGGTCGCACACTTAGGTTATTTTAAAGAAGAATACGTGAACCGCAGAAAGTGGCTCACCGACAAACAGTACGCCGATCTCGTCGCATTGTGCCAGTTCCTGCCTGGACCGGCCTCCAGCCAGGTGGGGATCGGCATCGGGATGGCACGAGGCGGAACGCTTGGAGGATTTATCTCCTTCATCGGCTTCACAACCCCATCCGTACTGCTGTTAATGGCTGTGGCCGTCGGTTTTCAGCAGCAGGGCCTGATCGATCTTGGCATCATTGACGGCTTAAAAATTGTTGCCGTTGCTGTCGTGGCGCACGCCTTGTTAGGGATGGGCAAAAATCTGGCTCCGGACAGCCAGCGCGCCTCGATTGCGGTGCTCGGGTTTGTGGCGGTTCTGCTCGTTCCTGCTGTCTGGATTCAGGTAACGGTGATCATTGCAGCCGGTCTTATTGGCTGGTGGCTTTACCGCGATCAGGATTTACCGAAGGCAGAAACATTGCCGTTGAAGCTCTCAGGTAAATTTTCTGCGATTTGCCTTTCGTTGTTTGCTGGACTGCTCGCACTGCTGCCGCTTTTGCGCGCAGCAACGGACAGCCTGCACATTCAGCTTGCCGACAGCTTTTACCGGGCCGGAGCGCTCGTATTTGGCGGTGGACACGTTGTCCTTCCGCTGCTCGAGCGTGAAGTCGTACCGACCGGCTTGATTTCAGAAAGTGATTTTCTCGCTGGATACGGCGCAGCTCAGGCCGTCCCGGGTCCGCTGTTCACTTTCGCCAGCTACCTCGGCATGGTGATTGACGGAGCGCCGGGGGCTCTGACGGCAACGATCGCCATTTTCACACCGGCTTTTCTGCTCCTGCTCGGAGTGCTGCCGCTTTGGCTGAAGGTGCAGCAGGCGCCAGGGATGCGTGCAGCTGCAGCCGGCATCAATGCCGCTGTCGTCGGCATTCTTGCTGCAGCACTGTACAGCCCGGTCTTCACATCAGCGGTCGAAAACGGCAGCGACCTTGCCTTTGCTGCCGTATTGTTCATGCTGCTCGTCTACTGGAAGCGGCCGGCCTGGCTGATTGTCATCATAGGGATCTTCGGCGGGTGGCTGTTTTACGGAGTATAAGCTAAATCTGCACAAATATGACATAGGCTATACGGGCTTAAAAGGAAGCACTTCAGCCAACATCTGATTGGAGGAGTCTGTAATGAATGTTCAGTTAAGCGCACACATTCGCGAGCTCGAGGAAACCCATATCCGGCCTGACGTCAGGCGCGATATGAAACAACTTGGCGAGCTGCTCGCCGATTCCTTTATCGAAATAGGCAGCTCTGGCCGAAAGTACGGAAAACGAGAGGTAATGGAAAGCGGGGTGCACGAAACCGAGATGACGATTCATGACTATCAGGTGCGAAAGCTTGCGGAGAATACTGTACTCGCCGTTTATTACCTCGTGGATCATACCCAGCTAAAACAGACGTACCGAAGTTCGATTTGGAGTAAAATCGAGGGGCGCTGGCAGCTCGCCTTTCATCAGGGTACGCCGTCGGCCAGTCATAAAGCTGATTGAAGGAGGAGGGCGACATGGATTCTCACGAGGAAGAACCGTTAACTGGCGGTAACGTGTCGGACGTCGTCCGGATCGGGCACACGGTACGCAGAAGCCTTCGAAGCGGAAGCCGTGATGTGCACCGGCTCCTGCTGCATCTGGAACGGAAGCAGGTGCCGTTTACGCCGCGCTTTTTAGGGATCGACGATCAGAATCGGGAAATTCTGACCTTCATAGAAGGTGATGCGGCGGACTATCCGGGAGCTTCCTGGATGTGGCGGGATGAGGCGCTTATCCGGATCGCCGGCATGCTCCGCCAGTATCATGATGCTGTAAGCGACTTTCCGCTTGAGGGCAATTGGGAAACCATGCCACTGTCACCAGATGAGCCGGATATCATTTGTCACCGTGATTTTGCCTTCTACAATCTGATTTTTCACAATCAGCAGCCGGCAGGCGTGATTGATTTTGATATGGCAGGTCCTGGTACAGCAATGTGGGATGCTTCGTATACGGCCTATACGTGTGTGCCGCTCGGCAGCAGAAGCAGGACAGATAATAGTTACGAACGAATCCGGCGGCTCGACCTCTTTTTTGAAGGTTACGGTTCTCCTAAACCGGATGATGTTTCGGATATCCTTGTGCGGCGCCTGGAAAGTCTGTGTGCGACGATCGAAGCAAAGGCAGCTGCCGGTGAAGCTGCGTTCCAGCACATGAAGAATGAAGGCCATATCGATTATTATCAACAGGAAATACGTATCGTGAGAGCCCAATTGCAGCGCGCGTAGGTAATGCGGAAGCACACAGCATTCTGGAAAGTATGCAGCTACCCCTGTAAAATCGCTCCTGAAATCATGAACCTTCGCTTCCATAACGAGAACCATGAGCGGAAAACATTTAAGCGGACCAGACTGAAACAGCTGTAACGAAAACACGATCTTTTATGAAGTCAACGTTCGCCGCAATAGGAGCAATCGCAGGTGAAGCATATTAACCTGAAAAAGTCTTTCCACTTACATGTTTATTCGTTTGATTGTATTTCCCATCTGCTTACCTAGCCTGCCGTGGGCTGGCCTTCAGCTATTTCTCAGGGTGACTCCTGTATGGAGGGAAGAAAGGCACGGGAGGATGGCGCGGCTTCACTCGGACACAGGCATCTCACGAGAAGCCTTCAAAAACCGGTCCGGCTCCGCTCGTGCGTGGATGCCGTTCGCAGATCTGAACGGCACGGAATCTTCAAACTGCGCGGCTTCCACGTGCACGCCGGACACATCGGGAAAACGGCTCTGATTCGTGGAGAACAATGTCACGACAGGAAGACGCGACTGCTTTTTACGTTTATCATAAATTCGATGAAGGACTGGCATCTCCACTTAACATCGAAACGTTTCATGGAGAAGTTTTATCTTGTATGGAACCTGATCGTGCGTTCATAACCAGCACATGAAACGCACTGCCAGCTGCCGGCATCGAAGGATCTCGACTCCGAGAGGATCAGAACGAGGCGAAGATCCAGCGCTTCCGACAGCAGGAGGAAGCGGTTAGCTGAGCCCGTTCCCTCCGGAAAGCGAGTGTCCGCAGATACAGGCAGATGCAATCTTATTCACCTAAAATGACTTTATCAACACGCTGAAAAAGACAGTAGTCCCGAAGCGGGATGCTGTCTTTTTTCTCATGCTTATACAAACACCGTCTGTACGTCGTGAAGGCGCGCGTAGTGACCGCCGCGCTCCAGCAGCTCGCTGTGGCTGCCTTCTTCCTCAATCCCGTTTTCCGTGACAACAACGATGCGGTCGGCGTGCCGGATCGTTGCCAGCCGGTGAGCGATAATCAGCGTCGTCCGGCCTTCAGCGAGCTCTGTAAGCGACCGCTGTATCGACGCTTCTGTTTCCGTATCCAGTGCGGACGTTGCCTCATCCAGAATAAGAATCGGCGGGTTCTTCAAAAACATTCTCGCGATCGATAGGCGCTGCTTTTGACCTCCTGAGAGCTTTACGCCACGTTCGCCGACAACCGTATCAAGTCCGTCAGGGAGCGCTCTGATAAAGCTTTCAAGCTCAGCTCGTCTCGCCGCTTCCCACACCGCTTCATCGTCAGCCATTAAATCACCGTAGCGGATGTTTTCCCGGAGCGTTCCGGAAAACATAAAAACATCCTGCTGGACGATGCCGATCTGGCGGCGCAGAGAAGCGAGCTGCATGTCGCGGATATCGATGCCGTCAACGGTGATGCTGCCATCCTGGATCTCATAAAAGCGGGGGAGCAGGCTGCAAAGCGTCGTTTTACCGGCTCCGGACGGACCGACAAACGCCACGGTTTCCCCAGCCCGTATGGAAAGATCAATGCCATCCAGCACCGGGCGGGTATCCGTATAGCCAAAGCGGACATCATTGTACGAAATATCGCCCTGCACCTCGTCTACGGCTCTTGCGTCCGGTTTATCTGAAATATCCGGATTCGTATCCAAAATGGCCAGAAATCGTTTGAAGCCGGAGTAGCCCTTTGGATAGCTTTCGATAATGGCGTTAATTTTTTCAATCGGACGGAAAAAGACGTTTGTCAGCAGGATGAAAGCCATAAAGTCACCAATCGATAATGTACCCTGCACGATAAAATAAGCGCCGCAAAGCAGCACAAACAGTGTCATCACCCGCATCATCATATAGCTGAGCGAGTTGTTGATTCCCATAATGCGGTACGACCAGATTTTCGCTTCTTTAAATTTCAGGTTATCCTGCTGAAACAGCCTGCGTTCATGTTTTTCATTCGCAAACGCCTGCACGAGGCGGATCCCGCCGATCGTATCCTCTACGCGCGCGTTAAAATCAGCCATACGAACGAACATAGACTTCATCGCATGCGCCATCTTCCGGTTGCAGTAAACGACGATAAACACGAGCAGCGGCACGACGAAGAACGTGAGCAGTGCCAGCTCGACGTTAATATAGAGCATGACTGCAAATGAGCCAATGAGCGTCATAAACGCAATGAATAAATCCTCCGGGCCGTGGTGCGCGACTTCGCCAATTTCGAACAGATCGTTCGTCAAGTTCGAGAGCAGATGCCCTGTTTTGTGGTTATCGTGGTAGGTAAACGACAGCCTCTGCACGTGCTCAAACAGCTCGGCCCGCATATCGGTTTCGATATTAATGCCGAGGCGGTGCCCCCAGTACGTAACGACGTAATGGGCTCCTGAATTGAATATGTAAATGACAAACAAGGCAGCGCTAGCCCACATAATGAGCGTTAAGTTGCCGGTCGGGAGCAGCGAGTCCACCACGTAGTTGACGATTAGTGGAAACGCAAGCTCAAGCAGTGCCACAAATACCGCGCAGATAAACGTCACCGTAAACAGCTTTCGATACGGTTTATAGTAACGGATAAACCGTTTTAACATAAAGAATCCCTCCAGTCATCGGTATATATCATACCAGAAAACGGAGGGGAATCCTATACTAATTGAAAACGATTATCAATTAAAGGTGGTCATTTCGTTATCGGTTTACGCAGCATGGCAACGCTGCACGTGTGCGGGATGTTGTGCACCGCTCCCGGATACTCGCTGACGAGCATTTCCGCAAGCTCTTCCATCACATTTGTGCGAACCTCTTCTTCCTGGGATACGAGCCAGGAGATGGAGCTGATTCGTCCGCACCACTCGGTGTTCGTAAACGAGACGGTGTAGTCGAGAGAATAAAGCTCTTTTAGTGCAAGATGATGCGACTGCCATTCCTCGAACCACTCAACCGGAAAACCAAGAATCCGCTGCGTTGATTCCGCTTTAGCACCAGCAGGGGAGACAGAGGCCTCCGGTAGACGCTCTTTTAAAAACGTAATCGTCTTTTCGACAATGTCTGTTCCTGTCTGAAAGCCAGCGTCCATGACGAGCAGGTGACCATCCGGTCTGAGCACACGGCTGATTTCCTGCAGCGCTTTATCCCGGTCAAACCAGTGCCAGGCACGCATAACCGTGATTATATCTGCATAGTCGTCTGCAGCAGGAAGCTCTTCCGCAGATCCGGAAGCATAAAAGAGGCTTGTTCCGGCTTGACGCTGCATTTTTTCCGCTTCATTCAACAGCTCCGCTGAAGGCTCAACGCCTGTTACGACCGCCCCTTCCCGGGCAAGCGCCCGGCTGAGCACACCCGTTCCGGCTCCGATGTCCACCGTTACGGCGTTTTGAAAAGTAACGCCCCGCTGTTTTAAACTGGCAAAGAGGTCACCTGGCAAATCGTTTCGGTATTTACTGTAGGCGGAAGCTTCTTTTCCAAAGTGCATATACATTTCGATACCCTCCTATTTCTCCAAAAGCTTTCCGGCGATAAGACCTAGCAGAAAGTTCTTGACGAGATAAACTCCGGCCCCTCCAAGAAGGAAGGTAACAATCGCGGCTGTGATTCCAAACGACACTGCCTGTGAAGACATAAGGAAAACCCTCCATCGCTGTCTAGCATTGCTACCAGTATAACCCAATCGGACTTTGTTTCATACAATCTAAAAACTTACATAAAGTAAGTTGACAACAAATATTAAGCGTGATATTATTATCTTAGATTCAAGATATACAAATTAAAGATAATGGACTGGAGGGATGGCGATGGAGCCTGCTGCCTGTTTAAAAGCAGTGGCTGTGCTCGTTAAAGCACACGATTCGGTGCATGCGTGTATTAAGCGCGATGCGGCGAATGCCGGATTGAATCCGACTGAGTTTTCGGTGATGGAACTTCTGCTGCATAAAGGAACACTGCCGACGCAGGAAATTGGCAGGCGAGTGCTCATCTCAAGCGGAAGCATCACGTACGTTGTCGATAAGCTGGAAGCAAAAAAGCTTGTGAGGCGCACCCCGTGCCCGACTGACAGGCGGATCACGTTCACTGAACTGACGGAAAGCGGACGTACATTGATCGACGACGCGTTCTTCCGGCATCGGAAAAACGTGGAAAACTTATTTGCTGAAGTAGAGGCTGATCAGTTGGAAACGATGATCAGTACATTGAAGCAAATCGGTCGAAAAGCAGAAGGATAGTATTTTTTTAATCAATTATCTCGAATTCGAGACAAAACCTTGAGGAGGAATACAACCATGGAAAAGCGTAAAATCGGCATTATTTTAGGATCAACGAGAGAAGGACGTGTCAGCCCGCAAGTAGGGGAATGGGTAAAGGCTATTGGAGACGAAAGAGGAGATGCGGAATACACCATTCTCGATCTCGCTGATTACAAGCTTCCGCTGCTTGGCGAGCCAGGGGGAGACGCATCAGGAGCCGCAAAATGGGCAGAGGAGGTCGCTGCTCAGGACGGATTTGTGTTTATCGTGCAGGAATACAATCATTCCATCAGCGGGGCATTAAAAAACGCAATGGATTACTTAAAAACAGAGTGGAACAACAAAGCAGCAGGCATCGTGTCGTATGGAGCGGCAGGCGGTGCAAGAGCAGCTGAACATTTGCGCGGGATTCTCGGAGAGCTGATGGTAGCAGACGTAAGAGCTCATCCGACGCTCTCGCTGTTCACCGATTTTGAAAACGGATCTGCATTTAAGCCAGCAGACGTGCAGCGGAAAACGGTCGGCCAAATGCTAGATCAGGTAAACGACTGGTCGGAAGCAATGCGGTCTGTCCGAGCCAAAAAGAAAGAGGTGAAGCAGACATGAGAACAGAGGGAATCCATCATATTACGGCTATTGTCGGGCACCCGCAGGAGAATGCAGATTTTTATGCCGGCGTTCTCGGGCTCAGGCTCGTTAAAAAAACGGTTAACTTTGATGATCCAGGTACCTACCACCTTTATTTCGGTAACAAAACAGGTGAACCGGGTACGATCATCACCTTTTTTCCTTGGGCGAATGCCTTTCCCGGTAAAATTGGGAGCGGACAGGTCGGCGTCACGACCTATGTTGTGCCAGAAGGCGCATTGTCCTTTTGGGAAAACAGGTTGACGAATCTGAATGTGCACGTACAAAAAGAAGAACGGTTTGGCGAGACTTTTCTTGCGTTTGAAGATCCGCACGGCCTGCAGCTGGAAATCGTAGCGCGTTCCCGCGGCAGTAAAAGTGACTGGGAGACGGAAGATATTTCGTCTAACGAAGCGATCAAAGGATTTGGCGGTGCGATTCTGCTTTCCTCCCGTCCTGAACAGACCGGAAAGCTGCTCACAGAAGGCATGGGCCTGCAGCTCATCGGGCAGGAAGGCGACTATATTCGCTACGAAGCGCCAGCTGCGCTCGGGAACATCATTGATATTAAACAAACGCCGGTCGGAAGCGGCGAAATGGGCGTCGGCATGGTCCATCATATCGCCTGGCGTGCTGCGGACGACGCTGAGCAGATCGAATGGCAGGAGCACATCCGCAACCTTGGCTATGGTGTAACTGACGTGCGCGACCGCCAGTACTTTAACGCGATTTACTTCCGCGAGCGCGGTCATCTCTTATTTGAGATCGCAACCGATCCACCGGGATTTATGCGAGACGAGCCAGTTGAAGCGCTTGGCGAAGAGCTGAAGCTGCCGGAGCAGTTCGAAGCGCAGCGTGAAAAAATTGAGCAGCATGTGCTGCCGTTTACAGTACCTGTTCAGAAGGGAGAAAAAGCATGAAGCATATTTATCAGCAAGGCAATGAAAACAAACCGGTTTTATTAATGCTGCACGGAACAGGAGGGACGGAGCACGATTTACTCTCGGTTGCCTCTATGATTGATAAAGAAGCTTCCGTGTTAAGCGTGCGCGGAAACGTATCAGAAAACGGGATGACACGGTATTTCAAACGTCACGCACCGGGGATTCTTGACCAGGAGGACCTCGCTTACCGTACCGATGAACTTTTTGAATTCATTAAGCAGGCAGCGGACGATTATGGATTCGATCCGTCCCGCGTGGTGGCCGTCGGTTATTCAAACGGAGCGAATATTGCCGCTAATCTGCTCTTGAAAATCAAAGGCAGCCTCGCTGGAGCCATACTGTACCATCCGATGATTCCGAACAAGGATGCGGTCGTACCGGACCTTTCAGAAGTGCCCGTTTTTATCGGCGCCGGTATCAACGATCAGATGGTTCCTATGGAAGAGACAGAAAAGCTCCGTGATATTTTACAGGAAAACGGAGCAAACGTGTCAATGAAAGTTGAAACGAACGGCCATCAGCTGACCGGCACAGAAATTGACGCTTCGAGAGAGTGGTACGAGCAATCATTTTAACGAAAAACGACGCCCGGGGGACCATGCCCCAGGGCGTCGTTTTTTTATTCAGATCGTGTAACGGGGAACATATCGTACAGACTGCTTGGATGAATCACAAAGTTTTCTACGTCTTCCTGCAGGCCGGCGAGGTGTTCAATGTGATAAAGCGGCACGAGCGGCAGGTCATCCATAATGAGCTCCTGTGCGTCGAAATAAAGCTGCTCGCGCTCCGCTTCGTCGCTTTCCTGACGGGCAGCTTCCAGCAGGTCATCGACTTCGCTGTTCTCATAGAACGTACGGTTTCCGGAAACGCCGCGGCTCTCGGAGTGGAAGACCGGATACAACCCATAGTCAGCATCACCGGTCACGGTACCCCAGGAGCTGATAAACATCGGTGCGTCTCCATCATTCAGGTGATCGCGGTGAACGCCTGATTCCATCGAGATGATGTCTACAGTGATTCCGATCGGAGCGAGCTGTGCCTGAATTATTTCCGCAGCGTCCTGCCAGGCACGGGAGTCATCGACCCACAGCTCTGTCTCAAAGCCTTCGTCGAATCCGGCTTCTGCCAGCAGATCCTGAGCTGTTTCCATGTCCTGTACGATCTGTTCCAGCTGATCGGATGCTCCAAATACAATAGGGGCAAGCGGTCCTTTTGCAGGCTGGGCAGTTCCATTCATCACTGAATTCACAATGTCTTCTTTATTTACTGCAAGTGCGATTGCTTCACGTACAAGCGGATCGTCGAACGGCTCTTCCTCGTTCTGAAATCCTAAGTAGGCAAGTGACGCACTCTCATAGCGGGCAACCTTTGTTTCCTCATTGTCTTCGACTCGCTGTACATCGTTTGGATTTAAGTGTCCAATGATCTGTGCGGAGTCTGTTTCCAACTGGCCAACGCGGGTTAAATCTTCCGGTACAATCTCAAACGTCAGCGTTTCTGCCCCGGGTTCCCCGTTCCAATAGTTCTCATTTTGAACTAACTCATAGGAAGACCCAGGTTCCTGCTCTTCCAAAACGTAAAAACCAGTTCCGGTCGGATTTTCGTTCACAACGCTTCCAGGATCTGCCCCATCCTCCATGGCAGCGTAGTCTTCTTCAATGACAAGCGGACTAATCTGCTGGCCGGCAGGATGCGCAAAGTGCGTGCGCAGCGGCGCGAATGGATACTCAGTATGAATAAGCAGGGAATAGTCATCGACCAACTCCACTTCTTCGATCATGTCAAACATGAATGCGACGGGGGAGGCAAGGTCCGGATCAAGCATTCGCTCAATGTTCAGCTTTACCGATTCTGCATTCAGTTCGGCACCATCATGAAATTCAATACCTTCTTGAAGCACAACCTCCCACGTCGTGTCATCCACCTGTTCAAATGATTCTGCAAGACTCATCTCCAGCTCCAAGTTTTCATCTGTTGATACGAGCGTATCGTAGATCGTCCGTTTCACGTTCAGTGACGGATGATCATTACCAAAATGCGGGTCAAGCGAGCTTACATCCGATGCCATATTAATCACAAGCGCGTCCGGATCTGCTTGCTCCTCATTCGAAGCATCAGCTTCGCTCGCTTCGTTGTTCTCAGGCGCCTCTTCCGTATTGTTAACAGGCTCTCCTTCACCAGCGCAAGCCCCAAGCAGCACCAGCGCACTAAGTCCAATCACCTTTTTCATCGTCATCTCTCCTCTCATCTGTTATCTAGATTACCGTTTAATATATACAAAGTAAATAGATTTTGTCGGGATTAAAATAGTCAGATTATTGGCAGCCTTTTCACACTCTTTTTTTACAGTCTGCCTGGTTTACCCGAATTAAAAAACAGGAATGGGTTCTTTAGCAGGTAAACTAATGGAAAAGGGGTTTTACACATGAACCAGGACCAGCTGAAACAACGCATTGCAGAAATCATGGATGAGAATAAAACTGGCGTTTTGTCGACGGTCGAAAATCACCAGTCTTACGCCCGCTACATGACGTTCGTGTATAAGGATATGACGCTTTACACGCCAACCAACAAAGAAACGTATAAAACAGAAGAAATCGAGAACAACAAAAATGTGCATGTCCTGCTCGGGTATCAGGGGGAAGGCTTCGGTGACGAGTACGTGGAAGTCACCGGCAACGCTGAGATTCGCGATGATAAAAACCTGATTGAAGAGCTGTGGTTTGACGATCTCGATAACTGGTTTGACGGCAAGGAAGATCCGAAGCTGGTTTTTCTTGAAATCAAGCCAGAGAGCATTCGCCTCATGAACGGTAAGGGAGAACCTCCACAGACGCTTGATCTTTAATTTCATGAAGTGATTAACAGGCACGGAGAAAGGGGAAAGAACCTTTTTCCGTGCTTTTTTTGTAGAAGAATAAGCAGTCCATTACCACTGTCACTATTTTCACCAGATCGATCCGAATGATTCTGTCGATTTTTGATAGGATAAAGGCAGGCACACTGAATAAAGGAGGGCTTCAATGAACGACGAACTTGTATTAACACAGTTAACGCCGGAATCGGAAGGGGTAGATCATCTCCGCGCGCTTAACCGGCTCTTTGCAGAAGCATTTAACGAGCCTGACATGTATCTTGCAGAGCCGCCGTCGGATGCTTATTTGCTGCGACAGCTAAAGAGTGAAGACATCCTCATTTGTACAGCCTGTATTCAAGAGCAAGTTGTGGCCGGCCTGACGGCATATGTGATGCACAAGCTGGAGCGGGAAACGTGTGAAGTGTACATTTATGATTTGGCCGTTGATGCGGCTTATCGCAGGAGAAAGATCGGAACAGAGCTGTTGCAGTATGCGGTCGAGCAAGCAAAACAGCGCGGGGCTTCCGCTGTGTTCATTCAGGCAGACGAAGGAGATGAACCGGCGGTGGCGCTTTACGACAAGCTGGGTAAACGGGAAGTAGCTTATCATTATGATATCTTCGTTCAACAGAATGCAGGATCCTAACAGCGGCGGTCGCAAATTGCACCTGATGCATGAGAAAAATAACAGAAGAGGAGGGACGTGATGACAATAGAGAAAACAGTGAAAGCAGTGTTTGGGAACGATTATCACGTGAAGTCTGTCATGCCGGTAAGCGGGGGCACCCAGAAAACGATTCATCGTGTCACCTGTTCAAACGGCTTTTCGGTTTTACAATATGTGTGGGATGACGACAAGAATCTGTTTCAGGAGGAAATGGAAACAAGTACGAATCTCTTCAGCATCGACAGCTTTTGGACAATGATAAGCAGATCCGCGCTGCAGGTATAGCTGTTCCGGACGTGTATTATGCGTCAAAAGAAACGAAAACGGCATTTGTTGAATGCCTATCAGGACCGGATTTTCAGGCTGAACTGGACGTGGGGACGGAAGCGGATCAACGGAGAATTACTGCTGAAGCCGCTGACATAGCTGCTGCTCTTCACGGCATGACCCGAAAAACGTGGGGCAGTGTCCGCTATCCTGAAACGGGAAGCTGTATCGAGCCCCATGAAGAGGAAGCATCCGCCAACCTGCAGTTTATTTCCTCAAGAAGAAACATTCCATATGATACGATTCAATCCCGTCTTCGTCAGCTGGCTGCAGATATAGAACCTCGAAACGACTACGCGTTTGTGCACGGGGAGCTGGGACCGAACCATCTGCTGCGCTCTTCGTCAGGTGAGGCCGTATTAATTGATTTAGAAGGAGCGCGCTTTTTTGACCGTGAATACGAATTGTCCTTCATGTCATTTCGATACCCGTATTGGGAAACACCAGCTACCTGCGATCAGAGCAGATGCCGCTATTATTTGTTTGGACATCACTTGTCCCTGGCTGCTGGTGCCATTAAGCTTCAGGAGCGCGGATTTGAGGATCAGCACTTCGCTCGAACTCTCGAAGCATTTCATCTGAAGCGCCTGCAGCATTTCCCTGTTATTCCATAATGACAGACGAAAAAGGGAAGTAAATGGAAAAAAAGATTAAATTGGATACCTCTTCCTTTGAAAGCGTTTCATTTATCCGGTAAAGGATATAGTAGAAGCAGCCGGAGTTGTGCGGCAAATTGAAGAGGAGTGAAGAAGATGAAAAAAGCACTGATTGTGTCAACTGCTTCTGTTGTAGTATTTACCGGGTTTGCAGGGGCAGCATCTGCAGCTCACGAAGGAAAGTCGTTTATGGGAGAAATGACTCCTGAGCAGGAGGTACACGAAGTAGAGAGCGATGCCACCGGACACATTCATGTTGATGTAAGCGAAGACGGAGATTCCATCTACTTCGAAGTAGAGGCGTATGACCTGACAGATACGCTGGAGGGCCATCTACATAGCGGTCCGGCTGGAGAAAATGGACCTGTGGAATTGTTCCTCTTTGAAAACGATGAGCCGATGGATTATGACGGTGAAATCGCATCAGGCACACTGACAGAGGCCGATCTCGTTGGCGATCTCAGCTGGGAAGAGTTTTCAATGGAGCTCGTAGCTGGAAACATTTACGCAAACCTTCATACGGAAACATTTCCTGACGGTGAAATTCGTGGTCAGCTGGAAACAGCAGAAGAAGGCGATGCAATGCCGGATACTGCGACAAACGGGCTCCTCTATACGATGCTTGGACTTTCTGCCGCTGCAGGCGGGGGAATGCTTCTCGCAGGCCACAGAAAAAAGACGGCTCAATAAGCAGCCGTTAACGTTCCTTTTGAACCCTCGAGTTAGTCGCGAGGGTTTTTTACATAGGCGGGTAGTACGTGATAAATCGTATCCTCATTCTGGTCTACGACTTTTTATGAAAACGGTGTATACTTAAATGTGACACAAATCGACATGGCAGGAGGAGAAACAGATGGCTGACTATTCAACAGAACTGACAGAAGAAGCTCGCTCCGTTTTACTGGAAAAGCTGAAGCAGCGCTTTGATGAAAACATGCATCGCCATGAAGGACTGAAGTGGGAAGGGGTTCAGCAGAAGCTTGAACTGGATCCACAGAAATGCTTTGCACTCTCAGAAATGGAACGAACCGGCGGAGAGCCGGACGTCCTTTGCTACGTACCGGAACGCGGCACGTATTTATTCATGGACTTTGTCCCGGAAAGCCCGAAAGGCAGGCGCAGCGTCTGCTACGACAGGGAAGCCCTGGAGTCCAGAAAAAAATACAAGCCGGAAACCAGTGCCGTCGATCTCGTCCGCGAAATGGGCGTAACGCTGCTGACGGAAAACCAGTACCGGCAGCTGCAGGAGAAAGAACAGGTAGATCAGAAAACATCCAGCTGGCTCGATACTCCGGCAGATATCCGCAGCAGGGGGGGAGCTCTGTTTGGCGACCGCCGCTACGGCCATGTGTTTGTGTATCATAACGGGGCGGATTCCTACTATGCTGCCAGGGGATTTCGGACAGCCTTAGAAGTATAAAACAGTTTGCCAGTTTTTTCTAAGGGGTACGGTAGTGAATAAACGGATCAATCGTACTTATTTTCATCATTGAGCCGTTAGCCTGAGAGGAGAGGTCCAGCATGAAAGGAAAACCGGTTTTCTTTTACGTTGTTGTCTTTTTTATAGGTTTAATTGTCGGCCTGCTCTTAATTGGCCCCTTAATTCCTTGGTAACCATCACAATCTTACACAAGAAATAGGACCTCGGCGTCTGTTTCTAATTGGCGCTTCGTTGTTTATTTAAAGAAACAGCACTTTCCCATTTTAACGGGAGAGGAGGGGAAAAGCGTGGGCAAAAAACGAACGGAAGAGGAAGAAACGGTCAGAGAAGCGTTCACAGGTCTTTTTGGCGGCTTTGGCATGATGATCATCGTCTTTCTCATCGTGCATTTTGTCATCGGTTTTCCAGCATTTCAATAATGACGATGTAACCAGAGCTTCAGAGAATGCTTTTATTCTCCGAAGCTCTTTTACTTTTCTTGTCACAAAAAATGGTGAATCTTCTGCGATGCAGACTAACCAATATACCAAATAGGGTGGCATAATAAAGCTGCATCGTTGAGGCGGGAGTAAGAAAGGGCATTGGTAAAAATACGGCATTCACGAGCCCCAAGCTAGCGAATAAATTCCATAGCACAGGATAGATAAGCAGTATGGAGACTCCGTAGGACAACAGTTTTGATGGTTGGTGGTTGATAGCTTTCGTATTCCAAATGAACTTCCATGCTAGCAGCAGTAAAAAAATACAAGTAAGAATCGCAAAAACTATCCCGCCGTAATGCATAATAAATAAAAATGTATAGTCAAAGGGTAATAAATAAAACGTGTCGCTGTTAACAGTAATGTTAACGTTGGTGCCGAACCATTCAGCCTGTGATAAAACTGCTGAGATGTGCTCCTTATGGTAAGTATCTCCACTCAATGAAAATACTCCACTAAATCGGGAAAAGGCATGAGCGCCGGATTGAGAAAAAAGTAGAATAAGCAAAAATAAATGGTGCCAGCGTAACAATGAGCGCTGTAAGCCGGTACCTGAATTTATTTTGTGTAAAAGCAATGCCGATAGCTGAGATGAGAAGAAATATAACCGCGAATTTTAAATTAGGGAGGATCATAAATGCCAGAGTAGTGATCCAGGCCAGGAAAACACAGAAAATAAGCTGTTTTTTATTGGCTGACTGAAATTTAGCTAGCAAACCTGCCCATCCGATGATAAAAAGTAATGACATCGTTGCTGGAACATTCACATAAAACAACTCGCCAACAGATAACGAGGTAATCGTGCCCCTGGTATAAACTCCATACGAGAGTGCAAGAAGGAGCAACGTGAACGAAGCTGCGAAAAACAGTGGCCACGTTTGAAGCATCCTGTGAAGAGGCAGAAGTGCAGCAGCAATAATGATAAGAATCATTAATCCATATAGATCTGCCTGATGGAAGAACGCATAGTAGTCAGGATAGGAATTTATCCAAAATGGTATATTATAAGCTGTTACGAGTCCGATTCCGAGCAACATAAGCAGTATGCCAATAAGAAACCAGTCGGTTCTAGGTCGATGAATGTTATTCAGGCTTTTCCTGCGCGTTCTGGGTTTCCCATCTCAAAGACAGCTTTTTCGACAGCTTCTTGTTCTGTATATCCTCGCAGCCGATAAGTCCGGGCAAGTCCGTTAATATGAGCCTCTAACTCTGCCTGAATCCCATAATGGGCGTCTTTGGAACGGACATGCTTCAGAACAGAATCAATGTATGAACGAATGTGACTGCTCATAGCTGCATCCTGATGAGCTGTTTGATCTCAGTGCGTGTTTTGGCCTTACCTTTAACAAGTCGGTCTGCTGTTAATTTCCCCATAAATGTTAAACGATATATTCGAATATGGTCGTCCCATCTTCCTTTAATCCAGCCTTTCTCTTCAAGAAGATGTAGCAATGTATAGATGTCAGCTTCCTGATGGCGGAAGGGACTTTCAAGATCCTTTAATAACGAGGTAGATAGAGCGAACCCATCCTTAGGTTCCTGTTTGAGTGAGAGCAAAATGTTTCTGATGCATGTCGTTTGAAAGTCCTCCCATTCTAACGTCTGCTTTTGTTTGATAGCCGATTTCACAGCCAGCCTGCGATTTTCCGAGAAAGAAAGCCGGCTCATGTAAGATTGATGCAGTTTATTCTTCATCACGCAGCCCCCCTGCCGTCACTCTTAATTTTTCGCGTGCCTTTTTTAATCGTGATTTGATAGTATTGACGTTCCCATTCGTTAAAGCAGCAATCTCACTCACCGATAATCCTTCATAATAATATAAATAGATAGCCTCTCTCATAGGCAGAGGAAGCTGTAAGACGGCTGTCGCCAGTCTATCAGACTCTTCACGCCTGACGACCTCGTTTTCCAACGGTGCTGTGTGACCAGGTCGCAGCTTATCAAATAAGGTAACCTTACGAAAATGCCAGCTGCGTACATGGTCTTTGCAATGATTTATGGCGACCTTAAATAGCCATGTTTTAATAGAAGCCTGTTGATTGAACGTCGGAAGCTTTTCGTAACATTTGATAAAAATCTCCTGAGCAAGATCCTCTGCAGTCACAGTGTCTTTCGTGTATGTATAGCTGAGACGTACAATGGCATCCCCATAGGTCTCCATTAACTCCTCTAATACTTCCTCCCGCTGCATCGGTAAAGTTAAATCAGCTGCATCCACATATTCCATTTTTTCACCTCCTCTACAGTGTAGACGAAGCTGGCAGTCATTTGGTTGATCATTATTGCTATTTCCTGCGATTTTTTCTATTTCATTAGCTCCCCATTCATGTGCAGCAGATGTGGACAAACATGGTGATTTGTCATATACTTATATACATAACTATATAACCTTATAGGTTAGCGGAGGCGGTGACATGCATGAGCGGATCGCTGGATGATTCCCGTCCAATCTTTTTGCAGATCAAGGAACGGCTTGCAGATCAAATCGTTAACGAACAGCTGAAGGAGCATGACCAGGTGCCGTCAACGAATAAACTGGTTCAGTTTTACCGTGTCAACCACCTGACAGTGGCAAAAGGGGTGAACCAGCTTGTTGAAGAAGGCATACTCTATAAGAAAAGAGGGGTCGGCATGTTTGTGGAAAAAGGAGCACGAACAAAGCTGATACAGCAGCGAAAACAGGCTTTTCAGGATGCGTTTATAGAACCAATGATTAAGGAGGCCGATATGCTTGGCTTATCCGAGCAGGAGCTGGTTGAACTGATCCGGCAGCGGCGGGGAGGAGTTGACAAATGACGATTTTGCAGGCAGATAACGTGAAAGTCTCTTTTAAGAGGGAAGAGGTGCTGAAGGGTGTCAGCTTTCAGCTGGAGCAGGGTAACATTTACGGACTGATCGGTCGGAACGGTGCAGGCAAGACGACGCTATTGTCGGTGCTGGCCTCGTATCGTCAGGCCGATGACGGGAAGGTTCTTATCGACGGCGAGGAGCCGTTTGAACATGAAATGCTGATGCCGAAGGTGGCCTTCCTGTATGAAACCGATTATTCCGATGAAACGGAAACGGCTCTCGTACTTCTGAAGCTTGCCGCGAGGTATCAGGAGCAGTTTGATCTGGACTATGCGCAGGAACTGGCGGCAAAGCTGGAGCTGCCGCTTGATAAACCAGTGCATAAGCTGTCAACAGGCAAGCAGGCTGCGCTGAACGTTACCCTTGGACTTGCATCCAGAGCGCCAGTAACTATATTTGATGAAGTATACAGCGGAATGGATGCCCCAACGAGAGATACGTTTTATAAGGAACTTCTCGAAGAACAGGAGCGCGTTCCAAGGATTATCATTTTATCCACGCACCTCGTATCAGAGATGGACTATTTGTTTGATCACGTGATTATGATCCACGAAGGCAGACTGCTCCTGAATGAGCCGGTGGATGCGCTTCTGGAACGTGGATTCTCTGTCACTGGGTCACAGGAGAAAGTGGCTGCTTTTGCTGCGGGTCGTAACGTAATCAGCGAACAAAGTCTCGGTGGTACATTATCAGTAATGATTTTTGAAGAGCTGACATGAGCGGATACAGCGAGAGCGTATGAGGAAGGACTGGAGATAGGTCAGGTGGGGTTACAGGATCTGTTTATTCAGCTGACAGGGAAAGGAGGCGAAGCATCATGACCGGAAAATGGAAAAAAGCGGCACGGGATTTAAGCATTATGCAGGGAACGTGGGCAGCATGGCTTTTAGCAGCTGTACTGATCGGCTATGTTGGAGCACATGTGATGCTGCGGATCCCTGCTTTAGCCGGCTTTATCAATGAGACCGGACTCATTGTGTTTGGATTCCATGAACTCGTGTGGAATGCGATCAACATATTTATGCTCGTAATTGGCATTATGTCCTGCTACGCGTTTTTAGAAATGTTTGTTGGCTTCGGTGTCACGAGAAGAAGCTATTACAAAGCCTCAATCGTTTCGGCGCTTCTGCTCGCAGCGGCCGTAAACGCAGCTGGATTTGCTTTCAGCCCTCTTCTTTCCGTTTTCTTCGGTTTAGGAGGACCGTTCAGCTGGGGAATGGAAGCGGCGCTGCTTCCCGCATATATAATGACGGCGTTTATATACTATCTGGCAGGGTGGATCATCAGCGTCGGCTTTTACCGCTGGCAAATGAGCGGTGGTTTCATAGCGATTGCAGCAGCACTCCTGATGCTGACCCTTACCGACCGTTTTTGGAACTTCGACATGCCAGTGCCGTTCTTCTCGTCATTAATGGAACTGAACTTTACACAGGGAGCCTGGGCTGCCGCTGTATTCAGCCTGATTCTCACCGCATTGGCATTAGCAGTAATCCAGAAAGCGGTATATGATATACCAGTAAAAATAAAATAAAGCTTCTTTTAAGAAAGCGTCCTTATGCAAGGACGCTTTTCTCTATGGGAATAAAGATATAATAAATGTAGGTAATTTGGCATGAATTTTGTTTAGCTAACTGAAAAACGGGTAAAATTAGTACATAAGCGTTATAAATACATGATACAAAAGTTTTGCGATAGTATGTCGTATGAGCTATACTATTTTTACTGAAGGAAGTTAGCCAGCAGGAAAGGACCATGCATATGCGACTCCAAAGCTATGTTACAAAACTGTTTATTGCCTACATGATGCTCGGTGTTGCTGTCGGAATTGCGTTCTCGATCCTTGTGCCGGCAATCATTGCAATTCCTGATGAATCACGAGTTTTCTTCACCGTTTTCGCCGTTTCAGCCGGTGTACTGCTTGGCCTGCTGAATTTTCTTGTGGCAAGGCAATTTATTGTGAGATGCACATCTATGTTTCAGGACGTGCTCGACCGTGTGCGTAACGGCGATTACACAGCCCGTTCCTTATATGCCGGGTCCGATGTGGTCCGGAGTATGTCAGATGCTCTTAATCGTACCATCACGTCGTTGGAACAAAAAGATTTCAGCATGCTCCACGACAGGCTGACAGGCCTTCCAAACCGTGAAGCACTGGATCGCATGTTTGCGGAAAAGGCAGGAAGACGGAAGCTGTTCTTTATTGATCTCGATCAGTTCAAAAAAGTGAATGATTCGTACGGTCATGCAGCAGGCGATCAGCTGCTGCAGGATATCGCAAAGCGGCTTCAGCAGCTTGACAGCAGATTAACCACCCGATCCTTCCGCTACGGTGGAGATGAATTTATAGTGATAGCTGATGAGCAAATGACAGAAGAGAGGCTGAACCAACAGCTGGTAAATAGTTTTGCTGAACCGTTCTATATAGGAGATATCCCGTATCAGCTGAAATGGAGCCTCGGATCACATTCGTTTGAAGGCAGTCTTTCCAGCTATGCTGCGATCCTGGAAGTGGCTGATCAGCGGATGTATCAGGCGAAGCAGACCGGCGCCCGTCATACGATCAGTTGAAATCACCTGTGTCATTAGAGAATGCGCAGAAAAGGAGCTCCTTTTCTGCGTACCTCTAAATATGGCAGGTGATTTTTTTATTGTCTGCCACGTAAACGTTTTTCAGGGCGTTAGCTGAAGCTCTTACAACGCTGCGGCATGAAAAATCCCACATTTTCTCATGATGGAAGATGACTTCCATATGATACGCTATGTTGAGGAGGGGAACCGATGCAGCTTCGAACAATCGTGTCATTAGCAGCAGGCCTGTTTCTGCTGATTTATATCGTAATGGACGTACCGTTTACGGCGGGATATTTCGTCCTGGCTTTGCTTTTTACCGTGTTAGCTGCAGCACCTGCGCGAGAGGGAAAAGAGCAGCTTACATTCGTGAGATGGCTTTATGGTTTTTTTGCTGCTGTTTGGCTTACGCTCGGTATACTTAATATCGTTGGATAAAAAGGGGGAGGATGGAACATGAGAGCGACCGTTTTTCTAGTTGCAGCTGTTTCCGTGTCTGTAACGGGCTGTGCGATGCAGGAAGAAAATCAGATACAGGCTTACGCAGAAGACAGCGGCGAAACGGTTTATGTCCTTGCCACCGACAATTTTGAGAAAACTGAAATGGATATTCAGGCGAGAGGTATGACACAAACGTATGAAGAAGTCGACGGGCTTCGGAAGCTTGATCTCCAACACGGATACGGAGAACTCCTGCCGGATCACTTCCGCATGTATATAGAAGACGACGTCGACGTTTACTCAGATTCCCCAGAACTTTCGATCGTCGAAGCAGGTCCTTTCATCGGGAGGTATCATGTCAATCACACGGATGGATATCATTCTTATCATTTCATCGAAAAGAATGATCTGCCAGATTTAACGGAAGACAGCAGCGGGACTCGTATTGCTGTATCGAGAATGGAGGAAGAAGAGTTCTGGCAGCTGGTGGATGAGCTGAAACCAGCAGAGTGAGAGACCTGCGGTATAATGCAGGTTTACTCCTGAATTGACGGGAAGACAGTAACAGGATATACTTACCTCGAATTCGAGATAAAGGACTGATCACCATGACGGAGCAGAATGAACGAATCGAGGAAGAACTGTCACTGAAGCTGTTTGTCGTGCTTACAAGGGCGAATCAGTCTATAAAGAAGAGAGTAGAAGAAGACATTAAGCGTCACGGTCTCAATACGACTGAATTTGCTGTGCTTGAACTTTTATATAACAAAGGAGAGCAGCCGATTCAAAAAATTGGAGATAAAGTGCTGATCGCCAGCAGCAGTATCACTTACGTCGTAGATAAGCTGGAGCAAAAAAAGCTTTTAAAGCGAAAGCCTTGTCCGGCAGACCGCCGTGTCACATTTGCAGTTCTGACTGAATCAGGCGGAGAGTTGATGGACCGTGTGTTTCCAAAGCACCGGGAAGCGATCGACGGAATTTGCAGCAGCTTGGAACAGGGTGAAAAAGAACAGCTGATTACACTGTTGAAAAAAGTCGGCTTCAGTGCAGAATCCTACAGCTGAATTGGCAGCGGGACAAAATAGTCCTGCTGCTATTTTTTATACAGGTTTAACAATCTGGTTCCAGTGGTATAACTTATAATGTTGCTCAAGAATCCTTTGTCACTATCTTTTAGAAAGTTATTTAAATTTTTTTAGAGAAATATCTTGAATTCGGAATATATTTAGTGGTAAGATGAAACTCGTAGACAACATGACTAAGTCATAAGCAAGCGGGCAGCTTGAAGCCGCCCTGAGACAGTGATGGTAAGTGCCGAAGGATCTTTTAACCTGTTTTTCTCACATGAGGAAAACAAGAGAGTGACGCATTCGGCGTAAGGAAGGATGACGAGCATGGGATTGATGGACAAACTATTTGGAAAATCAAAGGAGATGGATCACATGGAAAACGTAAAAGTAGCAGTTGTATATTACAGCATGGGTGGTACGAACTACCAGCTTGCACAGTGGGCTAAAGAAGGCGCAGAGAGCGCTGGAGCAGAAGTAAAGCTCCTGAAAGTAAAGGAGCTTGCTCCGGAAGAAGTTATTAAGCAGAACGAAGGCTGGCAGCAGCACGTTGACGAAACTCAACACGTTCCGGAAGCGTCCAATGATGATCTCGAATGGGCTGACGCGATTATTTTCAGCGCGCCGACTCGTTTCGGTAATGTACCATCCCAAATGAAGCAGTTCATCGATACGACTGGTCCGCTCTGGGGTCAGGGAAAGCTTGTCAATAAGGTTGTCAGTGCAATGACGTCCGCTCAAAACCCTCACGGGGGCCAGGAATCCACGCTATTGAACCTTTATACGACGATGCACCACTGGGGCGCAATCATCGCTTCTCCAGGGTACTCTGATCCGGTTCAGTTTGCATCCGGCGGAAACCCTTACGGCGTCAGTGTTACAGTCGGCCAGGACGGTAAAATGGCAGACGATGTAGCAGACGGCGTCAAGTACCAGGCAAAGCGCACTGTACAAGTTGCTGGCTGGGTAAAAGCCGGAATGAACAGCTAATCTATCAATAACGGACCCTTCCGGAACTTCCGGAAGGGTTTTTTAGTTGTATTTTTTGGAAACGCGATTCTGAATGACTTTATCAACGAGGGATAGCGCTTGCTGATATCAGACGCTGGGGTGCAGATAAAGGCACTGTTGCTATTGAACGTTTTAAAGTAGCGTTTGAGAAAAGGTTTGTGCAGCTTTATTCGTTATAACGGCCTGTTAAGTAGCTTAAATCGCTTTCACGGAGTCTTAAGTTGCTTTTGACCACCCTAGAGTTACTTTTGGACGACGTTGTATTCCGTTTGCCTTTTGCTAAGCAGGTATTGTCCGACGCATTAATTGAATGCGGCAGTTGAGCTTATCTGGATCAGCCGTCGAGATTAAGTAAAAAAACGAGCGTGCCTAAGTAGCCTAGTCCGCTTAATATGTACACAACAGTCATGAAAAAACCTCCTTTACGTGAATATTCGTATGAAAACTATTCCCAAAAGGTATTTTCATAAAACATTTAATCACGTTACAAGGTTGTTACATAAGAATTTACCTGCAATTATTGGGCATTATTGATAGTCTGATAAAACAATCAATGTGACAACGTTCACAAATTCGTCACGTGAAAAGTGAATCGTCAGGCCGGTTTCTCCCGTATAATGAACTATCATTCATTTACGCAGGAGGATATCAATGAAGCATGCAAAGCAGATTATGATACAGGATTTTAAAAACATTAAGCGGGTGCCGCTTGTCGGTATATTGCTAATTGGGCTTGCCGTACTACCCGCGCTTTACGCCTGGTTCAACCTGGGGGCAGCGTGGGATCCGTACTCCAATACAGGTGACGTCTCCATCGCTGTTGTCAACGAAGACGAGGGGGCAGAGTATGAAGGGGAACCGATACATATTGGGCGGGAGCTGACCGAAGAGCTTCAGAAAAATGACGATTTGGACTGGCAGTTTATGTCCCGGCAGGAGGCACACGATCAAGTGCGCCGGGGGGATGTGTATGCAAGTGTCTATTTAGATTCCACCTTTTCAGAGGAGACCGTACGGGTGTTTGAAGAGGGGGATACGAATGCTGCCGTCCGCTATGAAGTCAACGAGAAAATTAATGCAATTGCACCTACCATGACGGAGACAGGTGCTACAACGATTACGCAGCAGATTAATGACAGCTTTGTTGAAGCGTCATCAGCTGCTCTATTGGAAGAGTTCGACAGACTCGGACTCAGGCTGGAGGACGAGCTTCCTACGCTGCGGGTAATGGCTGATACGGTATACGATATGGAAGAAGCACTGCCGGAGCTGCGGGAACTCGCAGAAGTGCTGATCACGATTGATGATGATTGGGAGAATGTTGAGGACGTTGCCAGTACATTTCTTGAGCTTGAAAACATAGGGCCGGAAGTAGAGCAGGCGTTCTCACAGCTCTATTACTTAGAAGAGCAGCTCCCCCGTCTCTATGAGGCAGCCGACACTGCAGAAGAAGCTAAAGCTATGCTGCCGCAGCTGGAGCGCGTAATTCAATCGATGGAGCGAATAGACAGCAGGCTCCCGCAGGCAGAAGAAGAACTGCAGGCCGCCTCTCAGAACGTAAGCGGATTGGAAACCGTGATCGAAAGCGGGAATGCGTTGGTCCCTGAGTTGGAAGCGGAGCTCGCGGCTGCGGAGGAAACGCTCCATGAGCTGGAGATACGAGCTTCTCTGCTTGAACAGCAGGCTGAGTCTGTACAGCAAAGCTCAGTGACCATCCTTTCTGGCGTCGGTTCGCTGCTCGAACAGGCGCTGGAAACGTCCGCTGATGTCGATGACCAGCTGGCAGCGCTTGAAGCTCTGGAGCTGGATGTGCTTCCTGAAGAAGCTGCAGCTTTAGCGGAAGAAGCGATTGCACTGCTCGAGGATGTTCAGGCGGCTGGAGAATGGACGGAAGAAAAAAGGGCAGAAGCAGAAAACCTGATCCAAGATATAGAGAATGTCTCTATTCCGCTCCCGGAGCTGGAACCGGATCTATCCGGAAATGCCCTGACCGAACGGCTTGATGAGCTGGAAGCTGTCATACAGCAGACGGCCGACAGCCTGCGAGAGGCCGAGGAAGAAAACGAGCAACCATTTTTGACGGCGCTCGCAGACGAAGCAGAACAAACGCTTGAATCCTTTAAAGAGAGCAGAGCTTCCCTTCCCCAGGAAGAGGATCTGGAACAAGCCGTGCTGGAAGCGGTCGACGTTCTGGAGAAGCAGGCAGAACAGCTGCTGATAGTTCCGGAACAGGCATTGGCGGATTTTATGCAGGTCGCATCGAGTGGTTCAGCCGCTGAGGTTGTGCAGCGAGCAGAAGAAACCGAGCGGATTTTGGAAGATACAATACGCTGGCTGGAGGAAACGGATGGTGCTTCTTTCGGCCCGTTAGAGGAAGCAAAAGCTTCCTTGCAAGCTGTTCAACAGGCGGGGGATGACGCTGCAGAGCGCGCAAATGAGGAGCTGGACCGAATTCAGGAAGCGGAACGATTTGCAGCTGAAGAGGCACCAGGACAGATCGCTGCGGGCTTTGAGAATGTACGGGGTGCGCTTGATCAGGAGGATCGCTTTCGGGAAGCGGAGGATTATCTGGAACAGGCGGTTATTGGATTATCCACTGCTGAAGATGTCGTGGAAACTGCAGGATCCGCACTGACCACTGCCGAGGAGGAGTTTCCTGCCGCAGCTGAAAGCTGGGGACAGGCCACGCAGACGGCGGCCGACGCCTATCCGGAAATTGAGCAGGCAGTCAGTGAGTTTGCCTCCTTTTTATCGGTGCAGCTGCCGGTTGTCGAAGAGCGGATCGATCGCATGATCCGGTTTGTCGAAGAAGACTGGCCGGAAATAGAGGATGGCTATGCCCATGCCGCTTCCCTTTTGGAAACGAATATGCCAAAAGTTGAAGAAACGATTGGGGAGGCTGCGGCATTGGCAAGGGAGGATTTTCCTGAAGCAGAGGATGGACTGACAGAAGCGGCTGAACGTCTTCGTGCTTTAGAAGAAAATGAAACCGTGCAGGAAATGATCGATGCGCTTCGAAACGATTTATATGAACAGGCAGAGCTGCTTGCAAATCCGGTATCGATGGAAGAAGAGAGTCTCTTTCCGATTCCGAACTATGGATCGGCGAACGCTCCTTTTTATACGGCGCTGAGCCTGTGGGTCGGGGCACTGCTGCTCGTCAATCTGGTCAGTACAAACTTGCACGGGCCGGACCGCCGACCGGAATATTCGGAAAGGGATATTTACCTTGGCCGTATGGGCATTTTCCTGATCACTGCTGTGCTGCAAGGTCTCGTTGTCAGTATTGGAAATATGACGATTCTGGGCATGTACAGTGCACACAGCATTTGGTTTACCGTTTTCTCTGTTCTCATTGCCGTTATCTTTATGCTGATGGTATATACGCTTGCGTCTATGCTTGGAAATATCGGAAAGGCGCTTGCGATCGTGCTGCTCGTGCTGCAGCTTTCCGGAGGGGGAGGAACATTTCCTATCGAAGTGACGCCTTCCTTTTTCCAGACGATTCATCCGTTTCTTCCGTTTACGTACGCCATTGATCTGCTGCGTGAAGCTGTCGGCGGTATCGTTTGGTCTGCAGCCGGTTTTAGCCTGATCATTTTGGCCGGCTGCGGAATTCTCACAGTTGGAGTCGGGTTGCTGCTGAAGCCAAAGCTCGCAAAGCGGATTCAGGCGACGACAGACAAATCAAAAGCCAGCAGAATGATTGACTGATTCGCAGGCAGCTCGACGAAAGGATTCGGCAATCAGTTTCCCCTGAAGGTATTTTCCGGTAAACTAACGGAAGAAGACGAGAACTGAAGGTGAAGCTATGAAACGAATGTTTTTGTGGGGAGTGATTCCCCTGCTGGCTGCTTGCGGAGAAGCACAAGAGGAAATTCACGTGGCAGCAGCCTCCGGGCTCTACCACGTGCTGTCAGACGCGGGTGCTGTATATGAATCGGAAACGGGCGTCGCAGTTACGTTCAGCTTTGGTGCCACAGGCCAATTGACACAGCAAATTGAGCAGGGGGCGGATTTTGAGCTGTTTCTGGCAGGTGACGAATCGTACATAGAGCGGCTTGAAGAAGGAGGATACGTAACAAATAGGACACGCATCGCTGAGGGAATTGTGACGCTTCTCTCCGCTGATGGAAGCGGACCGTTCGAGTCACTGGACGACTTAACAGAAGATAAGCTGCGCATTGCCATGCCGAATCCGGAGCATGCCCCTTACGGCAGAGCAGCTTATGAAGTGCTTCAAACCGAAAGCGTATGGGAGGTGCTCAGCGAATCGATGATTTATGCCAACGATGTGCGCACATCTCTGCAGTACGTGGAAAGTGGAGAAGTAGATGCAGGCTTTGCGGCGCTAAGTCTGATGCAGGAAAGCGAACTGTTTTATGTTGAATTGGATACAGAGCTGCATGAGCCAATCGTGCAGACGGCTGCGATTCCGGTGCAATCGCAGAAGCAGGAGGAAGCAGAGCAGTTTCTCGATTATTTACGTTCGGATGAGGTACAGGACGTGTTCGCTGAGTACGGATTTTTGGCGGGAGAGCGTGAATCGTGATCGGGCCGCTGTTTCTATCCCTGCAAGTTGCTGCTGCGGCAACTGCTTTGGCGTTTGCAGCCGGAGTGCTGCTCGCCTGGTGGTTTGCCGTTCGACAATCAAAGCTGACAGAATTGGCCTCGCTAATCGTGACACTCCCGCTCGTGCTGCCGCCGACAGTGCTCGGATATTATCTGCTTGTCTTTTTGGGACGCAACAGCTGGATCGGCAGGACGTTTGAAGCGTTGTTCGGTTCTCCGATTGTGTTTACGTGGTATGCGGCGGTTGCCGCCGCAGCTGTTGCAGCGCTGCCGCTGATTGTCCGCCCGATGCAGCAGGCGTTTGAATCTGTCAACCGGAACAGCCTCGAGGCAGCGATGCTTGACGGGGCAGGCAGATGGCAGCTGTTCCGCCATATTATGGTGCCGCTCTCCTATCGCGGTATGCTTGCCGGCCTCGTGCTCGGTTTTGCAAGGGCGATGGGAGAGTTCGGAGCAACGCTGATGGTGGCAGGCAATATACCAGGGAGAACCCAGACTCTATCGATCGCCGTTTATGACGCTGTTCAGGCTAACCGGATGCAGGAGGCTCATCTCATGGTGCTCGTTCTGAGTGCAGTAACCATTGCTATTTTGTTCATGACGACAGTCGTGCTGAAAAAGCGTGTTTAAGCCAGGCAGCCTTCAAGCCTGAACAAATAGACATTTTCCATCCAAAAAAAAGCCGGCAGCAAGCCAGCTTCAGGCACGCTAGCGTCGGCGCCGGACAAGATAAATACTAAGAATGATAAGACCGATGAAGCCCGCGATAATAAGGGGGCCGCTTAAGACAAACGTAGACAATCAGCGTCTCCTCCTTTCAGGGACAAGTTAATCCTGCTTCTTGTTCGTACCGGGGAATAAGTGCCAAAACTTGATGATCATAAACAAGCATGCACCGATCACGGAAAAACCGATATTTTGCACGATATTAACCGGCTGATTGA
The DNA here is from genome assembly GCF_012034335.1 of Alkalicoccus luteus. Taxonomy (GTDB): domain Bacteria; phylum Bacillota; class Bacilli; order Bacillales; family Salisediminibacteriaceae; genus Alkalicoccus; species Alkalicoccus luteus_A. The sequence continues at coordinate 93,111 of NZ_JAATHJ010000009.1, forward strand.
AAATAAGCAGGTCCAGCACTACAAGTGCAGTAAAGAATAATACGGATAAATAAACGAAATATCCTGCAGGCTGACTGGAAAGCCGCTTCATAGTCATCGCTCCATTTCTCAAAAGATGGTTCTGCTTCTATGATAAGCATTCCGATCAAAAAGGTAAAGGTATCTTCCGGAATGATTCCGATTTTGTGAGAGGGGGTAACAGCAATGACAGATATCATGATGATCATCGCTGCGGCTGCGGGAGGCCTGCTGCTGCTCTATAAAACGATTGAGCTTGCTGTTAAGAGCGGCATCGAGCGCTCCAACGTCGGTCGCTACATACATCATGTTAAAGGTTTTGACCCGATTGAACGCAAAGGTACCGACTTTTCAGAGGAAGAAAACAACCACAAGGGAGATTAGCGATGATTACATCGGAAACGGCACAGCAGATCGTGGCACGGACGATGGAAATTCTGCCTTACAACATTAACGTGATCCGCCCGGACGGCACAATTATCGGCTCCGGCAATGCATCGCGGATCGGGACCATTCATGAGGCAGCGAGAGTTGTCCGTGAGAAAGGTACAGTTGTAGAGATTACCAAGGAGGAAGAAGGCCTTTGGGAAGGAGCTGTGCAGGGCATTAATCTGCCGGCGTTTCAAAACGGGGCCCTCGCAGCTGTCATCGGCATCACCGGGCCTCCTGACGATGTCAGAAGCTTCGGCAGGCTCGTCGTGATGACAGCGGAGATGATGATGGAGCAGGCGGTACTGCTGCGGGAAATGCAGGTCGACGAGCGGATGAGAGAAGAAACAGCGCTGCAGCTGATTGATCCTGATCAGACGGCAGGACGGACAGCGGAACGACTGAAGCAGCTTAATATTGAATTGGTTGGCAAACGGACAGTCGTCTGCTTCGCTGACCCGGAGCCGGAACAAGTGAAGCAGGCGGTTCAGCCGATGTTATACGAGGATGAGCTGCTCTGCCTGCGGCAGGGCCGGCTTCTCCTAATCGTACGAGCCGAGTCGGATCGGGAAATAACTATCCGGTTCCGCTCTGTATCCAGCAGCCAGGCTGCTGCTGGACCACCGGTGGGCTTGAATGAGCTGCCGAAAGCAGCGGAACTCGCCTGGACTGCCGCTTCTCTTCCTGAGCAGAACGAACGTTTTTTATTGTACCGGGACGTGGATTTGGAAGTATTGCTGTACCAAAGCGGCAGACAAGACATGAACGTGCCGCCGTGGCCGCTTGATCATGAGCTGACAGAAACGCTTAAAGCGTACATCTTTCAAAATGGACGCCTGCAGGACACAGCTCGTGTGCTGCACATACACCGCAATACGCTGCAGTACCGGCTGGGACGCATCCGGGACATCAGCGGACGTGATCCAAGACAGCTGAAAGAACTGCTGTATCTGTATGCAGCGATGCTTCGCAGCCGGCATGAGTTATAAAAATGTGAACCTCCGTGGTGTATGAAGGCGGAGGTTTTGTTATAACCTATTGCAGACAAATAACACATGTGACTAAATAATACGTCAATAAATCGCATATATTTAGTCTGATGACCAATGACAGCGTTTTCGCAACCGCTTACAATTAGTCATAGACTGATTACGAAGGAGTGGAAGCACGATGCCAGTTACTGCATTGGGAGCCATCATCGGATTGGTGCTTGCGATCGTACTGATTTTAAGAAAGGTGCCGCCTGTTTATGCCCTCGTCGCCGGAGCACTTGTCGGCGGGCTGACAGGGGGAGCAGGATTAGGACAGACCGTTGACTTGATGATTTCAGGTGCTGAAGGAATTATCCCCGCTGTTCTGCGTATTCTTGCTGCCGGTATTCTTGCCGGCATGCTGATCGAATCTGGCGCAGCAGCGTCAATTGCAAAAGCAGTTGTCAATAAACTTGGAGAAAAAAAGGCGCTGCTTGCACTTATTTTAGCGACGATGGCGCTCACCGCTGTCGGGGTATTCGTCGACATCGCCGTTATCACAGTAGCATCTATTGCACTTGTCATTGCACATAAAGCGCAGCTGTCGAAAACAGCCGTGCTCCTCGCCATGGTCGGGGGCGGTAAGGCAGGGAACATCATGTCGCCAAACCCGAATACGATTGCAGTATCGGAGGCCTTTAACGTACCGCTGACGTCTGTCATGGCAGCGGGGATCATACCAGCCGTATTCGGTGTACTCGTTACCTATTTGATTGCCAATCGATTGAAGCAAAAAGGAACGTTCGTTCAATTTGAAGATATTCAAGAAGGTGAAGATAAAGTACTGCCCCCGGTCGGATTGGCCATTATCGCTCCGGCAGTTGCCATTTTGCTGCTCGTGCTGCGGCCGGTCGCCGGGATTGAAATTGATCCAATGCTCGCCCTGCCGGCAGGCGGTCTCGCCGGAGCGATTGCAATGGGGAAAGCGCGGGAAATTAACTCCTTTATTGTCACCGGCCTCAGCAAAATGTCCGCGGTGGCAGTACTGCTTCTCGGTACAGGAGCTATTGCCGGTATTATTTCCAACTCCGGACTCCAGTACGTGTTAATTTCAGGGATTGAAACACTCGGTCTGCCCAGCTATGCGCTTGCGCCGGTATCCGGTATCTTCATGTCCGGAGCCACGGCGTCGACAACCGCGGGCTCTGTCGTTGCTGCGGAAGTGTTCAGCGGAACCTTGCTGGAGCTTGGTGTATCAGGACTAGCCGCTGCTGCTATGCTGCATGCCGGTGCCACCGTGCTTGACCATATGCCGCACGGAAGCTTCTTCCATGCGACTGCTGGAAGCGTGCTGATGTCCATTCAGGAGCGGCTGAAGCTTATTCCTTACGAGTCTCTCGTAGGCTTGACGCTCGCAGCTGTATCCACATTAATATTCGGGGTTTTCTCCCTCTTTTAAACGGTAAAACCGGAAGGAGCCAAATGTATGAATATCGTAATAGCATCTGATTCCTATAAAGGATCATTGAGTTCGATGGAGGCCGGCGAAGCATGCAAAGAAGGTATTTTGCGCGTCATGCCGGAAGCGTCTGTAACGGTGAAGCCGATGGCAGATGGAGGGGAAGGAACGGTCACGGCTCTCGTAGACGCACTTGGAGGCAGCTGGCATTCGAAAGCCGTACACGACCCGTTCGGGAACATGACCGAAGCGACATACGCTGTCTCCTCTGACGGCGGAACCGCCGTCATGGAAATGGCGGAGGCGTCCGGTATCCACTACTCGGACTGCGTTCCCCAAAGTGTGCTCCGTGCCTCCACTTACGGAACCGGAGAGCTGATATTGGACGCGCTTGATCAGGGCGTTCGGGAATTTATCGTCGGCATCGGAGGCAGTGCGACGAATGACGCGGGTACTGGCATGCTTCGTGCGCTCGGCGTTTCCTTTCTCGACACACAAGGGAAAGAGCTCCCGGAAGGCGGAGCAGCGCTGACAAAACTCGCAGCTATTGAACTGGAAGGGATGGATGTAAGGCTGAAAGAGTGCCGCTTCCGGATCGCCTGTGACGTGGAAAATCCGCTGACAGGACCAAATGGGGCATCCGCTGTTTACGGGCCTCAAAAAGGAGCCGGCGAAGAAGAAGTGGCTTTGCTTGACCGAGCGTTGAAGCAGTTTGCCGAAGTGGCAGAGGATACGCTTAAGATGGATCTCGATCGACCTGCTGGAGCCGGAGCAGCCGGAGGACTAGGGGCAGCGTTTCTCGGATTTTTACCGTCAGACCTCGAAAAAGGAGCTGTCATCGTCTCAGACGTGACGAACCTTGCTGAAAGTCTCAAGGAAGCCGATCTCGTTATTACCGGAGAAGGCGGCATCAACCATCAGACTGTTTACGGTAAAACGCCGATCCACGTGGCGAAGCTCGCAAAAGAACTGCGAAACGATGTGCCGGTCATTGCGCTTTGCGGGTGTATCGAACCTGGTTATGAAACGGTGTTTGATGGAGGCATCGATGCAGTGTTCAGCACGGTAGACAGACCGGGCCGGCTTCAAGATCTTCAGAAAACAGCTGCAGAAAATGTTGCCCGCACAGCTGAAAACGTCGCCCGACTGATGAAATTTTGCTGAAAAAAAGCTCCGCTGCACATACACGCAGCGGAGCTTTTCGTTCTTAATAGGTAATGGAGCTTGACATGACGGCACCGAGCAGCATAACCGTTAATACGATCGCAGAAGCACCGCATACAGCACCTGCCACGGCCGTGCCGGCTCCTTTCTGTGTAAGGTCACGAGCTTCTTTTCGTCCGGATAATCCTAGAAAAATAGACAATGTCCCAAGTGTCAGTGCGACGACCGGCATAAAAAACATCAGCAGGGAGAAGACACCGAGATAAATCGACATCAGAGCTTTGCTGTTCATCGAATTACGAAGTTCGATTGTATTCATGTGAGACCTCCTCTTTCAACCGGGACGTTTCCCTTATTATACATGAGACGTCGTTGCCGATAAATGAATCTGCTTCTGTCAGACCGGCAGCTGGCCGCTAAAAAACAATAGTGCGAGAACGCCCATTAAGACTGGAATAATCAGACCAACGATTCCGCAAATGATCCCGGCAAGCGCGTAGCCGCTGCCTTTTTCCATGTTAGCTCTTGCTTCGCGTCTGCCGATAATGCCAAGCACGATTCCCAGAAGCGCGAAAATAATACCACCGATCGGAAGCAGAAACAAAACAATTGATAAGATACCAAAAATCAGTGCCATCAGTGCGCGGCTGTTTGTCTGCTGCTGGTCAATACCCATGAAAAAGCCTCCCCGTTTCTCCTTGAACAGCTGTGACATTCACTCTCTTCTGTGTCAGCTGCTGCTTCTCTATACCGATCTTATTCCCCCAGGCGTCAGGAGTGAAACAGACAGAAAAGAGGAAAAGACGGTTAAAAGCTCGAAAGCTATTAAGAGAGAAGATAGAGGAGGAAACATTATGCAGGCACTTATGTTAGTTGACGCTCAGTGTGCGTTCCACGATGAGTCATGGGGGAAGCGGAACAATCATCACGCAGAAGATAACATGCGGACGCTGCTAGCCGTATGGAGAGATATGGCACGACCCGTTATTCATGTCCATCATACGTCTGAAAGTCCGGACTCTTTGTTTTACGTACATGGGGAAGGTGTAACGGTTCAGGAAGGTCTGGAGCCGCAGGAAAATGAAACCGTCTTTCAAAAAACGGTCAACAGCGCCTTTATCGGAACGGATCTGGAGCGGTGGCTGCGGGCGAATGGCATCGGCACCGTCGTGATTGCCGGATTGACTACCCAGCACTGTATATCGACAACGGCCAGAATGAGCGGAAACCTGGGCTTTCATACGTACGTTGTGTCAGATGCAACTGCTGCGTTTGAACTTCGAGGTGCGGATGGTACTTTGTATGACCCGCACACCGTCCACACAGTATCACTGGCGACTCTTCATCATGAATTCGCACGTGTAATAACAACGGAGGAGCTGTTGACAAACGTCTTCTAGATGGAATGGTTTGCCTTTCCCTTCATAAAGAACCTATAATGGGGAAAGACTAGTAAGAGATGAGGGATCAGCGTGACCGTAATGAACAATTTGACGCAGGGAGAGTTTTCATCTCTTCATGTTGTATCGCAGCGTGTGTTCAAGCTGATTGCGCAGGAGCTGGACATGAACTCTGTCTATATCGTAAAAAAGAACGGCAGCCAGATGCACGTATTCAGCGTGTATAATCGGTACGACGTAATCGTTCCAGAAGGCTTTAATGTGCCGTATCAGGAAGCATACTGCTCTCATGTGCTATCGAGTGAAACCGGGGACTTTCAGGCGGATGATCTGCGGGGACATGATTCGACGAAAGAAATGCATATTACGGAGGAGCTGGGAGCAAAAGGATTTATCGGTGTTCCGCTTTGCAACCGCACCGGTGAGGTATTTGGCACACTATGCGCGCTGGACAAACAGGAAAAGCGCTTCTCCAATAAAGATATCTCCTACCTAAAAGCAATGGCAGAGCTGTTATCTCATATCATTGAGCTTGACGAAACGAAAGTAAACTTGTCTTATTTAAATCTGCCGGTAATTCCGATCACAGATGGTGTCGCGATTCTGCCTGTTCAAGGCGTCATCGATGAGAAGAGGGCTGAAACACTGATGGAGGAAATGCTGAAGGAAACAGCGGAACGCCAGCTTGATTACGTCATTCTCGATTTGTCAGGACTGGTGACGATCAACGAGCAGTTCCCTGATGTACTGATCCGTTTAATTCAGGCGGTAAATCTGATGGGAGCGGGTACCGTGTTGACTGGTATCAGCCCGCAGACAGCGATGCATCAGCGTGATAATGATATGCTTAAAGACACGAAAGCAGCTCCGAATTTAGAAGCTGCGCTAAAAATGGCAGGCTTATATATTTCAAAAGAGGCGAACGAAGCGTGAAGAATTCTACAAAATATAAGAGCTGGTGCGCACTCATGGCCGCATCCGTTCCAATTGCAGTTCTGGCAGGACTGGACAGCTGGGTTCACGTATTGTTCCGCGGCGGAGAGGTCGATTGGCAGCTGGCGGTCTTTCCCGTCTTTTTCAGCATAGGAGCATTCAGTTGCCTGAAAGCAACGTTGATAACCCTCTAAGTGCAACTTAACATCATTAACAGCCCGCTGTAGGATAAACGCTATTTAAACATGAAGAAGCCGGTGATCCCATGATCACCGGCTTCTTCACGAATTCATTACATGCTTTTTGCACCAAGGTAACGCTGTTTCCAGTAGCTGTTGTCCATATTTGTGACGGTTACGCCGGTCGAGGAGCCGGAGTGAAGGAATTTATTGTTGCCAAGGTATATACCGGCGTGAGAGGGCCCGGTACGCGTCTCAAAAAAGACAAGATCTCCTTTTTGAGGCTGATCGACACGCGTTCCGGCATCCCACATCTGGGCGACCGTTCGCGGCAGGTTTTTCCCGTTTTCTTTAAACGCATATTGAATAAATCCGCTGCAGTCAAATCCAGAAGGGGTGTCGCCTCCCCAAACGTAACGGGTCCCCATATGCTCCTTGCCAGAGGCAATCACACGGTCAGCAAAACTGCTATCAGAGCTTTCTCGTACAGAAGCGGTCTCTGTTTGAGGGGCAGATGTCTCCGTTTTAGAAGCAGATCCAGCTTGAAACAATCCGAGGGAGCCAAGCGTTTTAGGTCCTGCCGTACCGAAAAAATTGCCGTTTGCATGCGAGATACCTGCAGACTGCTGGTACTTCTGCACGGCTCGTTTCGTAATCGGACCAAAAATACCGTCCACGTTGGAACGCTTGTTATAGCCTTTATCTGCAAGCAGCTGCTGCAGTTCCTTTACAAAATCACTGCGATCACCGTAGGAAGTGGAACGAATCGTTGTTTGTGGCGGTGTCATCGGCCCGCCGGAGGATATAATCGTCATGCTCGTACGTCCTTTCTCCCGCTGCAAAAACGGTCTTTTCCTTCTTATCGTCAGAGAACCGCAGCTCGTACAGCTTCTCTGGAAAAATAAGTCGAATAGACTAGCAGTAAAAAGCCGACCGGATGTTATCCGGTCGGCCGTTAACAGCTGTTAATGATGAAAGACAGAAGCGAGCGCTTTAATAAATTCGATCCCCTGGAAAAATAAAATGCTTAGTCCGGCTGCGCCTGCCAGAGCTATCATTGCCTGTCTGATCAACACCATCACATGAACCGAAGCCATCATCACCATCTCCTTTTTTATGATCATACTCCTCTTTTGCTGAAATAACAGCGTAAAATTGTGAGAGACAATGGATAATATTGGGGGATGCGCTTACGTCTATGATAGAATAAGAGCACATACGAAAAGGGGGCCTCCCGACATGAGATTGGAAGCAGAAAGCCCGGAAGAATATGTCGACAAGCTGCCTGCTGACTGGAGGCGGGACCAGCTGCTCGCAGTGAGAGAGAAATTGCTCGCTCATAAAGCAGTGAAAGAAGAGATGGAGCACGGGATGCTGATGTATAGAATCGGAATGACCCGGTTGTTTCATGTTAGCGTGCAGAAGGCTTATGTCAGCGTTTATGCAGGCTGTATTGCGAAGGTCGATCCAGAGAAAAAGCTACTGCAGGATTTTTCTGTTGGAAAAAGCTGTATCCGTATCGGGCGTTCGATTCAATTGGATGAAACAGGTTTGCCTCAGTTTATTGCAGCCGCTGTCGCAAAAGCGAGACGCGGTGAAGATGTCGGATGCTGATAATGCAATAAGCTGGCCTCCAGGAAGGAGACCAGCTTATTTTTTGTTAAATACCCAGCGTGCTGAGAACGGTTGCCAACCCATTTAAGGCAAGCATTTGAATAAACCGGAACGCAATCAACGCAAAAATGACGCTGATATCGATCATGCCGAGCGGTGGTATGATTTTACGGAACACTTCCACGTACGGATTGACGATCTTGTGCACGAATTCCCCAACAGCATTTTCACCGAGTGCAGGCACCCATGACATGATAACGTAATAGAAAATAGCGATATAATAGGCAGTAAATGCATATTGGAAAAGTTGAAAGATAGTCTGGCCTATTCCCATGGTGTTCATCCTCTCATCTGTTATTCTTTCTTCCTCGAAAGGAAGGATTCTCCCCACCTTTATGGTATCAGACCAGAGCGTAAAATGCTTCCGCAGCGTCCGAAATATTGGTGAACTTTTTTCGTCTCGGGATGAGCACTGCGTAATAGTTGGTTGTATTTAGCATAAAAACCACTTTACAATTCCTTCCTGTTGACGTAAGATTTTTGATACATGCTGAGAACGGACCAACAGGCGGCCCCCGTTTTTACAGAGAGCTTTCCAACTGCTGAGAGGAAAGGAAACAGGACCGCTGAATCAACTCCGGGAGCAGCGCACAGGATTCTAAAAGGGATGATTGTGCGCCGGCAGCCGCCGTTAGCAGGCTACGGTATAACCGGTGAATCACCGGCGTACCGGATAAGGTTTTTCAGGTGACTGAGAAATAAAAATGAGGTGGCACCGCGGAGTATTTCCGCCCTCTTTTCCGTGATGGAAGGGAGGGCTTTTTATGTCCGTTCAAGCAAAGCTATTAACCGTAACCAGTCTTTCAGCGGTCGGCAGCTGGACCTCATTTATTGCCGTTAATCTGTATGTACTGATGGAGACCTCCTCCGCCTTCGCCGTCGCACTGCTATACATTGTCCGGCCGCTTGCGGGCATGGCGGCGAGTCTGCCGGCAGGTGCTCTGGCCGACAGGATGCCATCGCGCAGCCTGCTTGCCAAAATGGATGTGTTTCAGGGCGCTGCTTTATTCCTGCTCTTTTTCAGCATGATGCAAGGGACAGCACTGTGTGTAGTCTATCTGCTCGTATTTTTATCAAGTGGTATTCAGGCTGCGTATGATCCGGTTGGGGCTTCTTCTGTTGTGCGCTATGTACCGGGGGCAAGGCTTCAGCGGTATCATGCGATCCGCGCGGTCTTTGATTCAGGAGCCTTCGTTATTGGTCCTGCAGCTGCCGGCATTTTTGCTGCAGCTGGGTGGACAGAGGGAGCGATTCTCGCGCATGGTCTGATGATGATTCTTTCGTTTCTGCTGACGTGCCAGCTGCCGCCAGGCAATGTTCCATACGCTGCTGCGGAAATTAAATCATTCTCACAAGCCAAGGCGCTCAAATTTACGGTAATCATCAGTCTGTTTTATACGCTGTTTATCGTGATGCAGACAGTAACGGATTCTCTCGAAGCTGCTTTTTCAATTAGCATGATTGGGTTAAGTGAAGCAGAATACGGTGTTCTCGTCGGATCGGCAGGGATCGGTCTTTTCGCAGGGGCCGTCTGTAATAGAATCTGGGGCGTCCGCTTCACTTCGCTGCAGCAGTTTTTAGGCGGAGCGGTGGGTGTTTCAGCAGGATATCTGCTGTATGCCGTTCCGGTGGATCCCGCAGCTGCTCTGGCTGGATTTATCGTCATTGGTTTTTTCACCGCTCCTGCAGGCTCCGGCTATCACGCCTTTTACCAAGCTCGCATCGATGCGGCATGGACTGGTCGTTTCCGTGCAAAGTGGAAGGCGGTTGAGTCAATATCCGTTCTTTCGTTAACTGCTGTAGCTGGGCTTTTAGCTGATTTATGGTCGATGCATGCAGCTGTGCTGCTGCCAGTTGTACTAATGTTCCTGTTCATAGTAGCAGCATGCCTCTTTACCTATCTCTACACAGATACCGATCAGCGTGGCTGCCGACTACCAAAACAATCTTCCGCATAAAAAAAAGCCGCCTGGGTGGGCGGCACCGTCTAAAACAGTTACGCGGTTCTTACAAACCGGGAGTATGCATAAGAGGCGGATGCTGCAACCAGATAAACTCCTGTGACCAATGCTGCAATGGAAACAAGTGCTAGAGGAAACGTTGTAAACGAGTAAATCACGACGTCAACTGCATACACCTCATTGCAGGCAGCGGTATCTGGCGTGAACACAAAATAATTCCTGCAGTCCGGCATGACAGCCAGCTGATTTGCAAAGAAAAAACTGAAAAATGCTGTCGGCAGAAACAGCAGAAAAGCAGATAGAAATAGTGGGAAGCTCCGCAGGAAAAACATAGCAGCACCTCATTTCATTGAATTAGGTTCTACTATTATCATTCCCCAAGGCTTTCCAAAAAAACATCCAGTTTACTAAAACTAGAAAAAAAGCTGCTGCATCGAAAAATGCATTTAAAGCGGCAGCAAAATGCGGATCAGTACGGCAAACGAAACAAATGCCAGCACCGCGAGCAGCCATCCGAAAAAGGAGGTACGGTCCCGCTTCAGCTTGGTATACGCATATAGTCCGCTGAACAAAAAGAGAATAAAAAAGTAGACGCTGTCCGGCAAATAGAACGGAGTCAGCATGCTGAGCAGTACAAGTATAATCATGATTCCTGCCAGTATCGTTACGATTCGATCCAGTGTCATCACCTGCTTTACTAATCTGGGAAAGTGCCTGTTTCTGATCATATCACAACGTGCAGGCCAGGTGTTTCTGACAACTAATAAATGATAGTATATGGAATTGGAGGTGGGTAGATGGAATGGATTAACGCACTTTATCAGCTAGCCGCATTTATAGTACTGGCAATGCTCCTGATCGTGCCCGTGGTTGCGCTCATTCTGCTGGTTAAATGGCGAAAGAAATCTGCCGCTCAGCTGGATCGTATCGAACATGAGCTGGCACAACTAAAAAAAAGTGAAAAAAAGTGATCCAAATAGAAAACGCCTTCGTTTACTTAAGCAGGGAAGCTTGCTTCTCAACTTTTAAACAGGAGGCGTTATGGAATGAAAAAAGGATTACTTATGTCGACAGCCGCATTGTTTGCTTTTAGTGCTGCAGCAGGTTCAGCATCGGCCGCGCACGAGGGACGCACGTTTACAGCAGATTTGACACCTGAAGCGGAAACGATGGAGGTTAACAGTGAGGCAGAAGGATCGGCAGTAGTCAATGTCAGTGAAGACGGTGAATCACTTGACTTCAGCCTGAGCGCTTATGAGCTGGAGGGTGCAGTAGCAGGGCACTTGCACAGCGGACCGGAAGGGGAAGATGGACCGGTGGAACTCTTCCTGTTTGAAAATGACGAAGCAATGGATTACGACGGTGAGATCGCTTCCGGCACGCTCACTGAAGATGATCTAGTCGGTGACTTGTCGTGGGAAGAGTTTTCGATGGCACTTGTAGCCGGAGATATTTATGTAAATGTACACACCGAAGCATTTCCGGATGGTGAAATTCGCGGCCAGCTGATGGATGAAGAAGAGGAAGAAGGAGACATGATGCCTGATACTGCAGGGTCCGGTCCTCTTTATGCCATGATTGGTCTCCTGACCGCAGCAGCAGGCGGCGGCCTGATGCTTAGCCGTTGTAAAAAAGCAGAGGCGTAATGCCAGACAGCTCCGGCTATGTCAGCCCGGAGCTGTTTTTTATTATTTCTTCTGATGCAGAAGCAGCAAAAACATGCGAAAATAGAAGAAGAATGCGGGAGAGTATGAACCGATTACTACCTGAAGGAGGAACGTAAGATGGGAACCATTCTGCTTCTGTTTATCGTTTATATGCTGCTGAGCTTTGCCGTTATTTATCCATTCATCCTGCTCAGGAAGCGCTGGTATCTCTTTATTCCAAGCTTTATGGCTGTCATTGCCGCCTCCATTTTTTACATCACGGGCCGAACTAGACGGCTGGCACTGGAGGCGGACCGGGAAGCGGCGAGCTCTGTCGCAGATGCTGCTCCTCTCAGCAACGTCTACATGGTAACAGAGGAAATGTATGCGCTTCTTATCCTTCCTTTTATCGTCACGACTGCCGTAGCGGCGGGGCTCGTGCTCGTGTTTAGTAAACGACGGCCTCCTGAAGCGCCTCCGGAAAAGCACCCGCAGTTTTAAGGAGCAGGAAGCATGCCAATCAGCGTTACCGCGGACACGAATCCGATCACGGCAAGAGTAAGCCAGGCTAAATCCCAGAGAAGATTCGAACGGGACCATTTCGTATAGCAGAACAGCCCGGCTGCAGCTGCAGCGAGTGTGAGCAAAATCCATTCATGGTGAATGGCACTGTCCGCCTGTTCCAGAATTAGTGTGAGTACGACAGCGGCTGACAGCCACGTGCCAAGGATCCAAAGCAGTCGCACGTAAACCACCGCCTTTACTATTTGCTGAACGCATCATACCATATTCAACTAATTTGCGCCCGGAGCGGACCTGTCTGCCTCCGGGTTTCGTCTGTATACATAAAGAGACAATAGGGGGGGAGAGCTATGACAGATGAAGAACTGGTCCAGCGGATTTTGCAGGGGGAACAGGAGGCGCTGGAGAACCTGCATGAACGACATGCTGATGGCCTGTACCGATACATATATGCAAAAACGTCTAATCGTATGGATGCAGAGGAGCTGCTCCAGGATGTCTTTTTCAAGGCAGCGAAGCACTTGCCGTCGTTTCAGGAGAAAGCATCGTTTAAGACGTGGCTGTACCGGATTGCACGCAACGCACTGACAGATTACTACAGGTCGCGTACCGTAAAGCATCGTGCGGTACCGACAGAAGCGCAAGTGCTGGAAGCGGCCTCCGGCTTTGCTGACAGCCCGGAGGAAACAGTGGTTCAGCAAAGCGCTGTTGCGGATATTGCCGAGCTGATAAACGGACTGCCATCTGACTATCAGGAAGTACTGCATCTTAGGCTGATGGAAGATTTCTCAACGAAAGAGACTGCCGCGGTTATGGGAAAATCAATGCTCTCTGTGAAAGCATTGTACCGTCGAGCCAAAAAGAAGCTTGCCGCAGAGCTCAGGGAAGGAGGGGAAGCGCATGGATCATGAACTACGCCAGGCATTGAAAGAGCATCAGCCTGAACTTCGTGACGAAGCAAAAAAGCAGAGCCTGCAAGCATTCAAATCAGGAACGATAGAATCGGAACCTCCAGCAAAGCCTTCTCGTTTTCTAACCGGTGCGGTCTTTACAGGGGCCGTTGCCGCTGCGAGCATCTCGGCCGTTTTGCTGCTTCCGGTCATCGACCTTCAGCCCGCTCCCGTTGATACGAATGACGAGCAGGAAACGCCCGTTCCGGATGAAAATTCAGAAATGCCGGAAGATGATCTGGAGTCATTGCCGTATGATGGACCGCCGGTGGATCTATCCTTAATTGGAGAAAATGACGCGATGCTCGGGAGCATATTTAATCGCGGGATTGATCGAAGAGATACGGAAAGCTATTCAGTAGACATGGAAGGAGGGAATGATCTTTTATTCTCCCTGCCAGACGAAGAACCATTTCAGGTTGAGCAGGCAGGACCGCTTTCCAAGCTCACGCACGAAGTAGACGGCGGCAAACTGGAATTACTCGTGATTCATCCCGACGCGGATCAAGCGGAAGCAGAAGAGCAGAAGCAGGAGATGCTCTCCTTTCGCTACTCCGAGTCAACTTCCTATACCCTTTCTCAAGTGTTAAGAAAGCTTCATGATGAAGATGTCCGCTCGCCTCATGCAGGTATTATCCCGATTGAAGAGGAAGAGGCATCGTTTTACAGCTTTATCAGCGAAACAGACAACGAATTTATCGATATTGTGGAGACAGAGCTCTATGGACATGACATTTTTCTTAAGGCAGTGTATGAACTAGATCAGCCGGAACTCAGAAAAAATACCTGGTACACGCTCATGTTTTTTGGATTTAATGATGTGGGATTCGTGATTCCAGGATCAGAAGGAGCAGTTCATCCTGATATAGACAGGCCTGAATCGGTGGACATGGCTAGGCGGTCAGGGGCATCCGACTATCAGGAGCAGACTTTTCGTTTAATGGCCAGTGAAGAACTTGGTCTTTCCACTTATATTCCGGAAGATGCTGAGTATGAACTGTTCTCGCATGAATCGATGACGGAAAAGAGAATCACGTTACCTGCTCAATCCGAATACAGCTTCCTCTCGCTGATAAAACTGAATGAGAATTTTCCTGAGAGCGATCCCTCTGACATTTTTGAAGAAACGTTTCCAGTAGAAGAAGAACATCGTGAAGCGTTGGAGGTGGATGATGGCAAAAGTTTCTCTTATTATAGTGAAGCTTCTGAAGGGAACTATCACGCATACTTTTTACTGTACGAATTGGACGGAGAAAGATATATGACGCTGTCTTATTCTGACTACGAAGATTATAATGGAGGAACTTTTTTCAGTCTTGCCGAAATAATTACAGATCAGGCAAAATTAATTTCCGAGCAGGAGTGATGAAATGAAGCAACAGAAGATTAGCTACGAAGTAAATGGAACTATAAACCCGGAAGACATGGCGGACGTGTTCCGCTCTTCCGGCATTCGCCGCCCGGTAAACGATTTAGAAAGAATGGGGAGGATGCTGGAAGAAGCACAGCTTACGGTAAGCGCAAGAGTCGGGGGAGAGTTAGTAGGGATTGCGAGGTGCTTGACCGATTTTTCCTATGCCTGCTACTTGTCCGATCTCGCCGTGAAGAAGGACCATCAAAGCAGCGGAATAGGCAAAGAACTGATCGACCGTGTCAAACAAGCCATTGGCCCACAGACCGCACTGGTTCTTTTATCCGCCCCCGAAGCCATGGACTATTATCCAAAAGCAGGATTCGAGAAAGTAGAAAACGGATTTATTGTGAAGAGGGAATACTAGAAAAGGGCCTGCGACATTAAATCGCAGGCCCTTTTCTAGTAAAAATAAATACCCTCTCCAATAAGTAAATCAGAGAGGATAGTTGAAGTAGTTTTACCAATCTGGATGTGCTGCAGTTGGAGAGAAGTCGTTATTAGTTTGATTTAGTTCAACTGCAGAAGCAGGCATAGCGGTGAATAGTAGAGCAAACGAAACTGCTACTCCTAAAAGAAACTTTTGTCCTTTTTTCATTATACACTCACCTCCTTAAAATAATTCAATATCAGAATATAAGTCGATTGCCTTTTTATAAAACTGGCTGCTCGCTTTGTACTTAAACAGCTTCTCATAAGCTTCACCAATCTGCAAACAAGCTTCGGTCATAAGTTTAGAATTAGGTTTCGTTTCTAAGAATGGAAAGACGATTTCTTCGATATAATGAACAGAAGATTCAGGATTGTTTCCAATTTTTCTTCGCAGCATTTCCATTTGAAGTTTAATTTCGGATAATGGTTCATTAAGCCTCTCACGGTCACTATCGATAACCTCTTTAGCTTTTTCAATATTATTGGATTTAATATATTCTTTAGCCATAAAAAACAAAGTATTAAAATATTTATCCGAATGTTCAACTTGATATTTTAAACTTTTCTCGTAATATTGAATTGCTAATTCGGAGTCACCCTTGTGTGAGTAAAGATACCCTTTATTATGAAACGTCATACTGAGTAGACTATCAGACTCTTTTTCTGCTGAGAGATCAAGCACTTTGTCAAAGATATCTTCAGCTTGTTTATACTGTCTAAGGCGAATGTAACAAATCCCCAATAATGAAAAGGTATCTATCACCCGTTCTTGTTCTAAATTCTCCTGAAAGATTACTAATCCTTCTTTAGCATAAAATAGAGCAAGAGATGAAGAGCCTAATAAACTGTATGAAAGTGCTATGTGATAAAAAAGAAATTCGTCTTTAATATTGAGACTTTTACCAATGGCAAGTGAGTGCTCCATTGTTCGAACACCTTCTACTAAATTGTAATTCATAGAAGCATATAGTCCAATAAAGTAGTTGAAGTAAAACTGCTGCAATTCACTGAGGGTTTTACTCAGTTCATCAAGCCTTTTTTTCGTTTTGTCAGCAGCTTTCATGTCCCACTTGAATAATTCATAGCGAAACTGAATTAATAGAAAATCAGCATTTACTGCAAGCAGTGGATGCTCTTTTGCGTATTGTGAGAGTGTTTCCCACTGTTTCTCAGCGGTTTTCATACGCTTATTGTTTATGCTTTTGTAAAGCTTCTGGATGGTGCGGACAGAATCTGCCTGTACTCGCCGGAAATAGTCGTAATCAACATCCAGACGTTCCAGCAGCAGTTCGACAGTTTCAGGATTAGGATTGGTCAGTTTATTATTCTCCAGCTTGCTCAAATAAGGAATGGAGCAAATGCCAGAGGCTAGTTCCTCCTGCGTGACTGACGTTTGAATACGCCGGGAGGCCACCATGCGTCCAATATCCTGGTCCATATTTATGTCTATTCTCATTTTAGTATAATCCTCCCCCATACTCCATTGAGAAAATAGGTCCTTAAGCTTCGCTTATACGAGCTGTTTTTCCTCAAAGTTGAGAAATATACCTATTAAGACGGCATATGCTCTTCTACTATACTACGTTACTCTAATTGTTCGTTCGAGTCGACTGCTTTTCTGCCGGATTTTTCTCCCTATTTTATAGATAATACCAGTATTTTTCTGGGATAATCAGGGATTATCACACTATTACATTCATTTTACTGAACTATCCTCCGTTTATGTTCAATATAATGGATAATGCATTCAATTTAAATGCTGTTTCTCAAAAAGGTTGAAAAAGGGTGCTTTAAAAAGACCTATCTGACTGAAAACTTCCCGTGACTTTCTCAATACCGGAAACCGGCAGGATACGGTACATTTAAATATACAGACAGGCGTTTCTATTTCGCCGCAGGAGGAGGATGTATCATGATTGAAACGGTTTCCCCAATAAAGGTGACGTATTTGCAGTCCGTTCACGAAGACAGACAGGTGCATGTTTGCCAGCAGACGGTGACACCAGTGCTTGAACAACTTGCAAGACCGGTTCATGTCATTTATCTGCTTCATCCGTCCGGTTTGACAGACGAAGAGCGAGACGTTCTCAAGGCCGGTTACCCTGGTGAACAAAAGATGATTATTTTAACTTCCCCGGTAACCCCTGACCAAATACTGGATATGCAAAACTACGCTCCGATCGTACTGTCTGCGAAGTACGCTATGTCATTTCCATCGGCTATGCGAGAGGCTGTCATAAATCAGCTCCCGCATGTGGAACCGGATATTTCCGCGCTCCTTGCAGTTCGTATCAGCAACCTGAAAGAAAAGAAAAAGCGGCTTAGCCGGATTGAGCTTAACGGCGCAGACATCCGTGACAGCTTTAAGCCTCAGGAAATCGAGGTGCTTCAGGCTATACTTGACGGAAGCGATACGAAACAGATCAGCGAAGATTTATACAAAGCACACTCAACGGTAAACACAACATTAAGTAAAATCTATCGGAAGATGAATGTTACCTGCCGAACGGCAGTTATAACAGAGTGCATCAAGCGTGGCTGGGTTCTCTCCGTCCGCTGATGGTGTGCGGCACGGCCTGCCCCCGGCCGTGCTTTTTTTGTTTGAGAAATGAAGTATCGAACGTTTCAGACTGAACAGAAATATTGGAGAGAACGAATTTAACTTTTACCGTTTATTGATTAACCGGGACCCTGAAAGCATAACCTTTTGATCCAAAGCGTTCGTCAGTGTTCAATAGCTGCGAACAAGCTCTTCTGCTGGTAGTAAAACGCCTCTGTCTTTTAGCTTTCGCGGCGTGACCGGTTATGAAAGCCAAGTGTTTTGCGCTTAAAAAAGCAGAGAAGCTCGCTATTTTAATCATACGCTTAAAATTGCCGGGCGTTTCCTTCTCCGGAATGGTAAACTTATGTCAGGGAAAAGAGGAGGTGGGGAATGATGAAACGACTAGGCGCCGTATTGCTTATCCTGCTTCTTGCAGGCTGTACAGAAGAAGCAGAACCGCTGCCGGAGCCAGAAAATCTGCACGGAAAACTTGATTTTTCCAGAGAGGCAGCAAGTCCCCTCCTCGACACATTCAAGCAGCAGGGCCCCTTTAACGAATCAGATGCTGAGATTTTGGAGCGACTCATCGAAGACCGCCCGGAGCGATCTGATTCTGACATCAGTACGTATGCTCCGGGATTTTCTTCGTCTGCAATTGATGAACTCGATGAAGAGGGCCGCGAAGCACTCATTCCAACATTTGACTATCTGGTGCAAATGTCGCGAGAAGAGATGGAAGCTGATGCTGAAGCGTTTTTACAAGCATTTCGGTACGGGTATGCGCCATTTGATTATTACGGGGAAGACGTGTTTCTGGAAGCACATGACGAGCTGCTCGGCTGGGTTTCAGAGGCAGACGAAGAGACGCCGAGGCAGGAATTTGCGCAGGAGCTGCGAAAAAGCTACGCATTTATTACGGATCAGCATGTCATGGTCGACGGGCGGAATCTTCAGGGGCGGCCATATGTATTCAACTACGCGGAACTTCATGTGTACATAGAAAACGGGCGGTACATTACGGATAACGGGGAGAGGCTGCTCTCGATCAACGGTGAAAATCCGGACGATTATCTCGTACCGTCTCTGGATGATTCCGGGTCCATTGTTTACATTCCCGGTTACTATGGGGAAGAGGCTTCCAGGTGGATGTTTGAATCAACAGAGCGCTCGTGGTCGGAAGAGTTGAAAACGCCAACGGACGCAGAAATTGTCAACCGGGACGGTTATATCACTGAATGGAAGGACAAAACCTGGCTGGCGCGGATTGATACGCTCTTTGTTGCTGATGACGATCCGCTGTCGTTCGATGAAAGGCTGGACCGGATTATTGACTTGGATGAAGCAGAAGCTGCAGTGATTGATATCCGATCCAATCGCGGCGGCCATACTCGATATGCCGTAGAGTGGGCGCAGGAGCTTCTCGGGGGCTATCTGCACAGCATCGATTCATTCCATCTGATTACCAATACCCTTCACAGCCTCGTCGGCCCGCAGCGGCAGTTCTGGGCTGATCAGGGGTATGACTGGGAAGGATTATACAGAGCCTTTGATCAGTATGAATTTCCGAGAGATCCGACGGTTCATATGGACAGCGGCCGCTTTGAAGAACCAGACAGCGATACGCCGGTATATGTATTAATGGATGAACGCACGGGTTCGGCTGCGGAATGGATGCTTTCTGTGATGACCGATGCGGACAACGTTACGCTGATCGGCACACCGTCACACGGCAATTTTATGAGCGAGGCCGGCATGCAGGCAGAGCTGCCGCATTCACGGATCCAGTTTAACCTGCCATCATCCATGAATGTGCATCCGGCTTTATTTGGGAGAGAAGGCATTGGCATTGAGCCTGACCTGTGGGTGCTGCCTGGTGATGAACTGGATTTTACGCTCGCGCTTACCGAGCGTCTTTACGGGAGTAATGATTGACGGTTGAATCGATCCGCGGGCTATTCGTTTATCCGGACTCCGATCGCGGACTTTAAATGATTAAAGCACTGAGAAAGGGTGGCATCACCTCTTTGCTCAGTGCTTTTTACATGCTTTATTCAGTTTCAGCTTGAGGAAGAATGGGACGAGTAATTTTCCAGTCGTTCTTTCCCGAGCGCTTTCCCATGATAAAGAGCCCGGTCGCTTGCCGTCAGCGTTTCCTGTACGCTTGATAAGAGCGGAGAAGCACCGCCGGTAAAGGAAAGCGGCAGATCGGGTGATTTGCTGCGAAACTGCACTAGCAGTTTTTGAAACAACGGTTCGACATCCTCTTTTTTAGTTTCCGGCAGATAGATTAAAAATTCTTCCCCGCCCCAGCGAGCTGCTTTCGCACTTTCCGGAAGCGATGAACGAAAGACGCCGGCAGCCATAATAAGCACTTTATCGCCTACATCATGACCGTATGTGTCATTAATCCGTTTAAAGTCATCCATATCGATCAGGAGAACGATCCCGTCATGGTGTCGACTCACTGCGTCTTCTAAAAGGGCTGTCATTTTCCGCCGGTTAAAGAGACCTGTGAGCTCATCATGGATAGACTGATCGTGCAGCTCGTCAAGAATATCGTCGTTCGTTGCTTTGAATAAATAAAATACAAACGTTACAATGATTAAAACGC
This sequence comes from Alkalicoccus luteus, assembly GCF_012034335.1. Classification (GTDB taxonomy): domain Bacteria; phylum Bacillota; class Bacilli; order Bacillales; family Salisediminibacteriaceae; genus Alkalicoccus; species Alkalicoccus luteus_A. The sequence goes on from NZ_JAATHJ010000009.1 coordinate 113,413, forward strand.
CGAACAGGTTGATCGCGCCGAGCACGCGCTGGGAAAGCTCCGGCAGCAGCGCTGTATATTCGGGGGTAGCGAAGTAAACGAATAAAAACTGCAGCATAATAACCCCAATCAGGAAGATCATTTGCGATTTTCTTAAAATAAGTAAAGCAAGAATCGGAAAGATAAACAAATAATAAAAGAAACCTACCGACCAGCCCAGCAGAAACGATCCGTACATAACATGGACGGAAGTCTGAGTAAACATAATTAAAAATGTCCAGACAGGACGTTTCATCATGTTGAAAAAAAACATTGTCGTCAGCAGCGCGAGACTGAGTGCATTGATCACAACTAAAGAAGGAACGCTGTAAATAATAAAGACAAAAATCATAATAAAGTGAGTCACCCAGGCGCTGAAAATGATTTGCGTAAAGTCGTGCTGGATTAGCAGCTGGTGATGTTTTGGGGCTTCTTTTACAAAAGGCACGTAATCCCTCCTGACAAATAGGGGATGGAAACCATCTGGTTATTCGTTCGAATTATATCATACTATAGAATGAGTGACGGTACAATATATGCAGGACTATTATTAGTTTTAGCGAATGAACGACCGTGAATAAGTACAAATACCCACGAATCAGGAGGCTGAGCATGTACTGGTATACACAAGTTTTATCCCGCTATGCGGACTTCACAGGCAGAGCAAGACGAAAAGAATACTGGATGTTCACTCTTGTGAACCTGCTCATTATGCTTACATTAGTCATCATTCAGGAAGCAGCGGGAATCACACCGCTGCTTACCGGTCTTTACTCCATCGCAATCGTCGTGCCGACATTGGCAGTCGGGGTGCGAAGGATGCATGACACAGGAAGGAGCGGCTGGTTTGTACTCGTCAGCTTTGTGCCGGTGCTGGGTGTCTTTTTGTTTGCCATCCTTGCAGCACTTGATTCTGAAGCTGGCACCAATGACTTCGGTCCTTCTCCGAAATCAGGTTAAAAGCCTGAAATTTCGGTAAAAAACATCGATTCACCGTTCTCGGTCAGTTCTATGGCGTTCACTCCATTCATGGAAATGCGATAAACAGCAGACGTTTTCCCTTCATCAGCCGGCTCCAGCTGGAGGAGGAGAAGATCCTCTTCCATCTCTGTTTTCAGTTCAACTGGTGCAGGGCGGTCTATTGTAATAAAATAGCCTGATTCTTCTTCGTGAAATAAATAGATACCAGGATCCTCGAGCTCCTGTAAATATGCGTTGACCGTTTCGGGTTCACTTCCGGAAGTAACTTCCTCTGCCTCTGCTTCAGGGCTGCATGCAGCAAGCAGAAGAATCAATCCGGGGATCAGTCGCTTCATCATTCTTATTAGCTCCTCTTTTTCTTATATCATAGCATGCCGCTATGTGTTTACCGAGTTCTTTTTTCAGGGAAAAGAGTTGTATATCACCATAAAAGGAGCGTGGCTGGAATTGCGATATTCTCCATTTAAATCTTCGTTGGCATCCTCCATTAAGGATGCTTCGATACACTCACTTGAGGCAACACCTGATACGGTACACTGGGGTCACTGGGACCGTTCTCTTTCCCCGTCCATTACCGTAAAGTCAGGAGATTTTGTATACGTTGAAACAGTCACACATCATGCTGGAGATGCGCCGGATGTCATGATGGATGACGGAATACGTAAAATTTATGAAGAAATTCCGGAAGACGAGCGAGCTCCAGGTCCGCATTTATTAACGGGCCCAATCTACGTCGAGGGAGCAGAACCGGGTGACATCCTGGAAGTGCAGATTATGGATATGGAACCCCGCAATCCGTATGGATCAAATTTGTCTGCGCCGTGGGGCTATCTTTTTAATGAGGTGGAAATGCACGAACAAGAGCGGGTTACGATCTATAAAATAGATGATAAAGGGCAGTGGCTGACTCCTGCTTTCGGTTATCAGTACCCCGGGTCTTACAATGTGAACGGCCGCATCCTGAAGCCTGATGAGGTCACAAGGGAGGAAACGATGCAGCATATGCAGGTGCCTGCACGCATTCATATGGGCACGATGGGCACGGCACCGGCGCAGGACGGGAAATTCAGCACCATTCCGCCTGGACATTTTGGGGGGAACGTTGATAATTGGCGGATCGGAGCTGATACGACGATGTATTACCCTGTATTTAATAAAGGAGCGCTTCTGTCACTCGGAGACGCTCATTTGGCTCAGGGGGACAGCGAACTGGACGGAACCGGGGTGGAGGCTTCAGTTAATACCCTGCTGCGCGTTACCGTTCGAAAAGATTTCTCATTTACTCAGCCTATTCTGGAAACGGATGAACACTGGTTCATCCATGCCTTTCACGAAAATCTGGAAGAGGCTGCAAGGCAGGCTTCGCTGGCTGCGATCGACTTTCTTGAGAAGTACTATAAGAAAAGCCGGCGCGAGGCTTATTCGTTCCTTGCAGTAGCAGGTGATTTGCAGATTACACAGGTGGTTAATGAAAATAAAGGCATGCATATGGCGATTCCTAAAGAGGCATTTCTTCCTGAAAGAAGCTGACTTCCATATGCAGGAAGAACAGACCTAAAGTCGCGTGTGCATTTAATAATCGTATGCTATCTTTATGTAAACGCATACATGAAGGAGGACGATTATTGTGCTGCCGTATTTGACTTTGGTTTTATTCGTGGCCGTTGCTGCATGGTTCGTGCTGGCAGGTGAGAAGCAATACCGCCGTTCCCGTGCATTTCGGGCTGGGATGTTTATTGTTCTTGTTTATGCCGCTCAGGGAGGCATGTATTACGTTGTGCACGGAACGCTTGCTTCCTATCAGGCTGTCGGTGCCGCGGCAGGTGTTGTTACAGCATCGTTGTCGCTGATGCTGCCGAAAGCAGATATGCGACCAGTATCGAACCATTTTCCGCCAGGCCGAATGAAATAGCAGCTGGATTAAAAGAACCGCTCCTTTAAAAGGAACGGTTCTTTTCTTGTTAAAGCCACTTGCTCAGCATTTCAGGACAATAAAATGCCTGTCCTGCATATGTTTTAGCAATTGTGAAGACTTCGTCATTTACAAGGACTTTCTATCCCGGTTTCGGGGTATAGACAGGCATGCGTCAATCAGAAAGAAAGGCGGAGTGGACCATGACAAAGGGAACGATTGTAGTAGATCATCTCGTTAAAACGTATAAAGATAAGTTCACAGCGGTGAACGATGTTTCATTTACTGTAGGTAAAGGAGAATGCTTTGCCTTTCTTGGCCCGAACGGGGCAGGCAAGTCTACAACAGTAAAAGTATTAACGACGCTGTCCAGGCTCACTTCGGGATCCGTTACGATCAGCGGAATCGATGTGGATGAGGATCCGGAGAAGGTACGCTGGGAAATAGGGGTTGTGTTGCAGGATACAGGTCTGGATTCAAATTTGACAGCCAGAGAGCTGCTTGAACTTCAGGGACGAATCTTTCATTTATCAGGAAAAGAAGCATCCTTCAGAGCGGAAGAGCTGCTGGCGGTCGTCGGTCTGACGGAAGAGGCGGACCGTACGTCGAAAAAGTTTTCGGGCGGAATGAAACGAAGACTCGATCTGGCGATGACGCTCGTTCACCGGCCGGGGATATTATTTTTAGATGAACCAACAACAGGACTGGACCCGCTTAACCGCAAAAGTATCTGGAAGGAAATTAGAAGGCTGAACCGCGAAGAAGGGACTACCGTTTTTTTAACGACCCAGTATTTAGAAGAGGCTGATGAGCTGGCTGATCAGATTCAGATTATCAGCGGCGGTAAAATTGTCGCAGGTGGCACGCCTGCCGAATTAAAGCAGTCGATTGGCAAAGATGTGATCTCGATGCAGTTTGTCTCAGAAACCGAAGCAAAGAAAGCACGAGAAGTTTTAAACAAGCGCGACGTATTTTTAATTGAAAATGACATTCGTGTCACCGAAGAAAAAGCGTCTGCTGCGCTGCCTGTCATTTTGAGAGAGCTGCAGGAGTTCGGATTGGAGCCTGCGGCGCTGTCCGTCGCGGAACCGACGCTCGATGATGTGTTTATCCAAGTTACAGGCAGTTCGGAGGGGGCATCATGAAAGCCTTTTTCGTTCATACGTATGTGCTGACAAAAAGAAGCATCGTCGTACTGCTCCGAAACCCGCTGACGATCCTTCCGAACTTGTTTATTTCCGTTTTCTTTTTATTCGTCTACACAGGCGGTTTAAGCGGAATCGCGCAGCTTCCGCAGTTTGAAGGAGCCGACTATTTGTCTTTTATTCTGCCGGTATCAATCGTTTCAGCGGCAATCGGCGGAGCCGGCGGAGCGGGCCAGGAACTCGTGCGGGACCTAGAATCCGGTTATTTTGCCAGGCTTCTGCAAACACCCGTGACTCGTCTTGCGATCGTGCTCGGACCGATTATAGCCGGGATGCTTCAGCTGCTTGTGCAGACGAGCCTGATTCTGGGGCTCGCCTTTCTGCTCGGGTTACAGGTGGAAGCAGGTCTTGGAGGCGTTCTCGTTTTATTATTATTTGCAGTTGGATGGGGTCTTGCATTTGCGGGTTATTCAGTAACGGTAGCGCTGAAAGCCAAAAACGCACAGGCCGCTCAGGCCGGAACGCTTATCTTTTTTCCGCTGCTGTTTTTGAGTACCACCTTCGTTCCGCTTGAACTGATTGAGGCCGGCTGGCTCCGCACGGCAGCGGTGATTAATCCGACTACGTACTTACTCGAAGGTATGAGATCGGTCCTGATTGACGGTTGGGTTTGGCAGCCTCTCGTAACAGGTTTTCTCGTCGTCGGAGCTGCGTGTGTTGTGACGATCAGCCTGTCGGTCATCAGCGCCAGACGGGCATTCAGCCGGGAATAGCGTTAATCGCTTGCACCCTGAGTTACCGTTTTTTCCTCAAACGTCTGCTTATGATAGTAAAGACCGTCTTTTATTTTCACGAGCTGCAAATCCGGCTTTTCATTAAAAAACTCCAGATTCTCTTTCGTAATGATGACACCGTGTTTAGGCGTGGAGCTCTCTGAGTTCTCAAAATCATCAATTCGTGCTTCGAATGCCTGGTACTTAAAAATAATAAGCAGCAGCGGATTAAAATAGTACATGTTTGTCTGCAGAGAGAGAATAAACAGCAGGGCAAAGATCGTCAGAAACGTAACGGTATCGGTAATGGACGTAAACGATACGTCGATAATCGGCAGAAAAAAAGATACCAGGTAAGCTGTGAAGAGAGAATTCTTGAGCGGCTGCACGCTTGATACCCGGCTCGTTGCTTCGGGACGTGTCGTGTTGTTGTCGTGTTTATATTAACCTCGCTATGCATGCGTTATAGAAGATGCTGCAATAACGGTTACCGCACCAAAAAGGATCAGAAGCGTCGATACAGACAGGTTCTGATCCTCATACAGGCGGAGAGATGCGATATAAAAATTAGGGGAATAGGAGCTTAAAAAGATGGTCAGTTTCAACAGCTGCTGGTTCATTGGCATCTGCGTCTTTTCAGATGTATCTGCCTCAGTTATTCCCGCTTTCAGGTTCAGTATAACCTAAAGTGTCCGGCCGTACCGTTTACTGACGATATCATAGAAGCCGAGAGAATTATAAAGCCGCTTCGTCGCTTCGTTGTTCATGCCCGTTTCCAGTTCAATCCCTTTAAAATTTTCTGCTTCGGCCCACTGCAGCACTCTGAGCAGCAGTTTGCGCGCGATCCCCTGCTGCCTGTCCGCTTTGCGGACATACAGGTCGTTAAGCCATATGTAATAACCGCCTTTATCGAGACCGACCCCCTTATTTAAAAAGGCACATCCGACAAATTCATCTTTACGAACAGCGACAAAAAATTCGGAAGCACACTCCTGCTGAAGGGCAGTACGGACCGTTTGTTCCAGGTTTTCCAACTCCGGAGGATCGCTCAGTTGTTCCATCTGTTCCATCATCAGCGCGGCAATCCGCGAAATCTCGTCATCTGTTCCCGGCTTTTGAACGTGGTAAATCTTCATAGGCTGTCTGCTCCTTTTTAATGAAAGATCTGTTCAAGCAATCGTCAAGAATCGTGATCGAAGGTGGTAGGATTTGCATGCAAATCGTGTTATAACTATACTATGCGCCATTCATGCGCGACTACGAGCTACATCATGAGGAGACTGGATTTTATGGAACAATTCTTTTCGACTTTTACTTTCCGGACGATCTGGACCCCGGAGCTGATCGTGGTACTCGGCCTCATCAGTGCAGTCTACTTCCTTATCATAACAAAATACAGGCACCGCTTTCCAGATGCTGCGCCGGTTTCCAGAAAACGAATCACATACTTTCATCTCGGCTTGTTCGGTATTTACTTAGGATTCGGCGGCCCGCTTTACGTGCTCGGGCACATTATGCTCAGCATGCACATGATCTCCATGGCTATCGTCTATTTGATTGCACCGCCGCTTTTGCTTCTCGGTATTCCGGATTGGTTTTTTGAGCGGTTCCGGCAGATGAAGCCAGTGCGAAACCTGTTTTTTATTATCGGCTTTCCACTGCTCGGTCTGCTGCTGTTTAATGCAGCTTTTTCGATATACCATATACCGGCCGTGTTTGACTTTTTATTGACAAACGAAGGGGCGCATAACATTTACCAGCTCGGCATGCTCGTGCTTGCGGTTTTAATGTGGTGGCATATTATTCCGCGGATCACTACTGCCTACAACCTGTCAGAGCTGAAGCGAATCGGCTATATGTTTGTTTCCGGCGTGCTCTTTACTCCGGCTTGTGCGCTAATTATTTTTGCAGGACAGCCGCTTTATGCTACATATACGGATCCTGCGGTATGGTCCACTGCTATCGCATACTGCCTGCCGCCAGGCGCAGACATTCCGTTTGAAGTCATGAGCGGGGAGCAGTCGCTTACATTCCTGTCACCGACCAACGACCAGCAGTTCGGTGGTGCAATGATGAAAATCATTCAGGAGCTCGTGTACGGTGTAGCCATTGGCTATTCGTTCCGTCTTTGGCAGAAGCGGGACAAAGAGGAAACTTCCCAGGAACAATTTGAAGAGTATGAAATGTACCAGCCAAATGCAAATTAAAGGACGGATCAATGTGCTCAAACAATTTTCAGTAATGCTCGGGGTGCTACTGCTATCCGGCTGCAGCTTTCTCTACGAAGATGCAAGTGAATCAGCTCAGGGAGAAGCAGTTATTGATACGACTGCAGCAGATGAGCCCTGGATGACCGGAGAGTTTGAAGCGGTTAATCAGCATGGCGAGGATGTCACCTCAGCTGATCTGGAAGGGGAATGGTGGCTCGCAAAAACCATTTTCACCCGCTGTCCGACAGTCTGCAACGTCATGAGCCCAAATATGGCCGAGCTTCAGCAGGAAATGGAAGAAGCGGGAGTAGAGGCACGAATTGTCTCCTTTACGGTCGATCCGGAGTTTGACACCCCTGAACAGCTCGAGTCTTACGGAGAGTCGTACGGCGCAGATTTCGACAGCTGGGACTTTCTGACTGGTTACGAGCGGGAAGACATTCAGACCTATGCGCTTGATTCTTTTAAGGCGCAGGTCCAGGAAATTCCTGAACAAAATGACATTATGCATCCAATCCGCTTTTTCTTCGTGAACCCTGAAGGTCAGGTCGTACGTATGTATGCTGGAGAAGACAGCTTCGATGCAGAAGTAACAGTAGAGGATATGCAGTCTGTGATGGAAGAAAACTAACCAGTTCGGCAATCAGGAGCAGATAGTTGCTCAGGCTGAATAAGAAGAGGTCGTCTCAATCGAGGCGGCTTTTTTGTCAGGGAGGAGATCCGTAAACCACATCTTGTAAATTATGAATGAGGAACACATCTTTTCCGCGTGAATTTTTTACGCTCTTGATGATACTTAGGTCTATCTTCAGAAATGAAGACGCGCACGTACAGCACAGTGCATTTTCTGCTAAACTAGAAGCAGGAGGGATAGATATGGTGCAACCACGTAAACCAATTTCCGTATCGGAAGCTGTAAACCGGGTCATGCAGCTGCCGTATCATACATATTCTGAGACTGTTCCGCTTGAGCAGGCAGGAGGTCGAATTTTAGCAGCTGATGTCTATGCGGATGCTGACGTTCCCCCATTTGACAGGTCTCCGCTCGACGGATTTGCTGTAAGGGCAGCAGATACCCGGAATGCATCTCGCGACGAGCCGGTAAAGCTGCGTGTGCTTGAGACGGTTGGAGCTGGACATACCGCTGTCCATAAGCCTGGACCTGGTGAATGTATTCGGGTGATGACGGGTACAATGATGCCCGAAGGAACCGATGCCATCATCATGTTTGAGCTTACGAAAGAACTGGAGGACGGCGGATATATCGAAATTACGCGTGCCTTTCATCCTCAGGACAATGTAGTCATACAGGGCGAGGAAATGCGGCGAGGCAGTGTTGTCCTGGAGCAGGGGGAACGGATTCATGCCGGAGCAGTTGCCGGTCTGGCTACGTTTGGGTGTGCACAGGTAGAAACAGCCCGGCCTGTCAAAGTTGGCGTTTATGCCACAGGAACAGAGCTGCTTGAACCGGGTGAACCATTGGAGCCGGGAAAAATCCGTAACAGCAATGCGCCGATGGTGCTGCAGCAGCTTCGGGAAGCGGGAGCGGAACCGGTCTACTTCGGACAGCTTCCGGATGAGTTCGAGCTGTGTTATAAAAAGGTAAAAGATGCGCTTCAGCAAGTGGATGCGCTGATCACAACCGGAGGCGTTTCGGTTGGCGATTTCGATTTTCTGCCGGCTATTTACGACAAGCTTGGCGCGGAAGTCCTCTTTAACAAGATTGCGATGCGCCCCGGAAGTGTTACGACTGCTGCTGTTTTGGACAATAAGCCGCTCTTTGGATTATCCGGAAACCCGTCAGCCTGCTTCGTCGGTTTTGAGCTTTTCGCTGGTCCGTGGATCAGGCAGGCACACGGCGATAAGCAGCCTTACCTGCAGCCTGCACCGGCAGTGCTGGCTAGTGACTTTCCAAAGCCAAATCCATTTACACGCTTCGTGCGCGGAATTGTCAAGTTTAATGAAAACGGTATGACGGCCGTGCCGGCAGGACTTGATAAATCTCAGGTTGTGACGTCGCTTGCTCGTTCCAACGCACTTATTGTCCTGCCAGGCGGTACACGGGGCTATCAGAATGGAGACGCGGTTGACGTGCTGTTGCTGCGCGGAGACGGCAGCGATACGTTCTCTGAACCGGTGAAGGATCGATGAGAGTCATGCAGGTGATCGGCTTTTCCGACAGCGGAAAAACGACGCTTACAAAGTCGCTTATTGACTATTTTACGATTAAAGGAGTGCTGACAGCAGCCGTTAAGCATCACGGTACTGGCAGCAGATTGGCATCGCCGGACTCAACAGATACAGGGCTTTTTCGAGAAGCAGGTGCCAAAGCGGATATGCTTGTTTCACAGGAAGAGACGACCTGGAATATCCGTCAGGCACTAACTATTGAACAGATCGTGCAGGTTCACAAAGTGATTGGAACGGAGCTGTTAATGATTGAAGGATTTAAACAAGGACCGTATCCAAAGCTGGTGCTGCATACGAATGAAGCACTGCCTCAAGCAGCTGACAGCGTGTTGCACATTGGCGGAACAAATGGAATGACGCTGACAGAAGCTCTCAATGACATAGATCCGATAGGAGAGATCGTATGGAACAGAAGCGCTATCGTGTAACGGAAGAGCCGCTTGACAGCGGTGCGATTATTCAGCGCGTAACAGACAAAAATGCGGGTGCCGTCACCGTTTTTATAGGAACAGTACGGGAGATGACAAAAGGAAAACGAACGCTCTCATTAACGTACGAAGCTTATGTGCCGATGGCTGAGAAAAAACTGGCTCAAATCGGGGCTGAAATCGAAGAAAAATGGCCGGGTACGATCACCTCCATCGAGCATCGGATCGGCTCTCTTGCTATCAGCGATGCGGCGGTTGTCATTGCTGTCTCATCGCCTCACCGGGATGCTTCGTTTAAAGGAAGCCGCTTTGCGATTGAACGAATCAAGGAAATCGTGCCAATTTGGAAAAAGGAGCACTGGGAGGACGGTTCAACTTGGATCGGTGATCAGCTGGAGACGACTTCTTATGCTGAAGGGGCACCGGAGGAGGATAAATCATGATTAGAATTTTGCTGTTTGCCGGCATGAAAGAGGCGGCTGGAACGGATCAGCTGGAAATGGAAGCCGAGCACGTTTCAGTGTCTGACATCCGGCTTTTTATGAAAGAAAATTATCCTGAAATTCCTGGTACAGAGCGGGCTATGGCTGCAGTTGACGAAGAATTCGTTCCGGATCAGGAAATCATTCGAGCTGGCGGCACCGTCGCATTTATTCCGCCGGTTTCGGGTGGATAAAGGAGGTTGAAAAAGAATGGACATGTCTGTTTCGAACGATGCTGCTGTTCATATGAAACGTGATATGGAGGTAGAGAACGGCGCAAGCATCCGCTTTTTTGTCAGGTATGGGGGCTGTGGAAATATACAAACCGGTTTCTCATTAGGAGTTGCCATAGATGAACCGGTGGAAGCTGCAGCATCCGCAGAGTCTGAGGGCGTCATCTTTTACGTAGAAGATAAGGACAGCTGGTATTTTGGGGACCGTCCGTTTTACGTCGAATGGGATGAAGCTGCGGAGGAAATCGCGTTTCGTCATGGAGAACTTGTATGAAGCGTAAGCTGATCATTGGCGTAGCTGTGTTTTCTGTCTCAGCACTTGTGATATATTTAATGTTGGATATCTTAACAGAAGTTCCTGTTGAAGTGGCTGTGATGACTGCACTTGCAGGGGGATTTCTGCTGGAATGGAGCTATTTTCAGATGAAAGGCTCCGCCTCTGCCGATAAGCAGAACCGGTAGGCGGCCGCAGGCCGCCGCTGAATACGTATGGGGGAGATGGCACGTGTGAAACAATTTTTGTTTGTTGCGCTGCTTCTCATCACTTCCGCCTGTGCATCGGCGGAAGAACGGGACAGGCTGGAAGTCGGCCTCCTGCTGACTCACCCGATCGAAGAGCAGGAGTGGAACCGTCAGGGCTATGAAGGAGTTCTGCAGCTTCAAAGCGACTTTGATGCTGAGGTGCATGTGATGGAAGGCGTGACGAATTTTGAAGAAACCGCAAACGCGGTTGAACAGATGGCAGAAGAGGGGGTAAACCTCTTGTTCGGTCATGGCTCTATTTATTCAGATATGTTTCTGCAGCTGAACGAAGGATATGAAGATATCCACTTTATCAGCTTCAACGAAAGCGCATCTGCAGAAAATGTTTCAAGCATGCACTTTGAAGGGTATGCTATGGGATACTTCGCCGGAATGCTTGCAGCTGAGCAATCGGCGAGCGGTCACATAGCCGTGATCGGTGCCTTTCCTTATCAGCCGGAAGTTCAGGCTTTCGCTGAAGGGGCTCGCTGGCACAATCCTGATATCCAGGTCTCGGCCCGCATGACGGAAAGCTGGGTCGATGAGGGTGCAGCTGTCGGGTATCTTGATGAGCTTGCAGATCAGGATGCAGACGTGTTTTATACGGCCGGAGACGGATTTTCAGAGGCTGCAATCGAGCGGGCGGCTGCGCGTGGAGCGTATGTAATCGGGTATGTCACCGACCAGTCATCGGTAAGTCCGGAGACAGTTCTGACGAGTACGCTTCAGCACGTGGATGAGCTATATCTGACGGCCGCAGACCGGTTTCGTAACGGCACGCTTGAGCCTGGGCGTCATTCGTTCGATTTTGCAGAGGAGGCCATTTCCCTGGCCCCTTATGGACCAGCGGTAGAAGAAGAAACAAGGAAATGGATGAATGACGTGGTTCAAAGCTATGCGGAAGACGGAAAACTTCCACATGAGAGCCAACAAGAGGAGGAATAGTCTATGAAGGAATACACGCTTGCCCCGGTGTCGTCAAGGGAATCGATGCATCTGCTGGGAGGTGTTATTCAGACGCGCGAAAAGCTGCTTGAGCTGATCGCGGAGCTGAATGAAGAGGACATGCACCATCAGGTATCAGACTTTCCCAGCATCGCAGGCTATGCGCTTCACCTTGCTCAGATTGAATGGTGGTGGAATCAGGCTGTCCTGCGGGAAACAAGCGTAACAGACGAAGACCGTGAACGGTTCCTCTTTAAAGAAGAACAAACCATCCATTGTCCTGTCCACATTGAGAAAAGCTTTCTGCTCGCGAGGCTTGGAGAAGCCCGTATTCAGACACGCGAATACTACTATGCCCTTTCCGACCAGGAATTCAGGCGGGCGGATAAGAAGCCTGCAGGAAGCAAGACAGAGGAAGTGTACTCGCCCGAATGGGTGCTTTGGCATTTGCTGCATCACGAGAGCTATCATATCGGGCAAATGTACATGCTTCGCCGCTGGATTAACGGACAGCGGGAAAAGTGGGATCACTTTAACACACCGTATCTTTCTCTTTGACCATTAAGAAAAATAAGCTTATATGATCAAGTTGAACGAAACGCATCGACTGAAAGGACGTGCTACGTTGGCAGAGAACAGACAAGCAATGGAAAAACTGGCCCGCCGGGTTACGGACGGCTATGAAGCCGTTCACGAAAAAAAGTATTCAAGAGCCAGACAGCTGCTTGAACCGCTCGTACCGATGCTGCACAGCGAGTCAAAGCCTAATGTCAAGCTGCTGGCTTACACTGCTATTGCGCAGATTGGGGATCGGCAGGTAGAGCCCTTTCTGGAGACGTATGAAGAGTTAAAAGCTCAGACGCCCGAAGACGAACGCGAACAGGCACTTGTGACACGAGTAGATGAAATGTTCACGGTTCTGATGGAGTCTGTCGCAGAAGAGCAGGATAACGACTGAGCCAGTCCCGTTACGGGGGCTGGTTTTTTTTGTGATTTTCCTGGCAGCACACAGCATCCGGACAGAAGAGGCAAAAAAATAAAGCGTAGTGCTGTCACGTGCTTGGTATGCTTCGTATCAAAAATAACAACGATATGCTATTTTAAAAAAGCGTGCAGCCTGCTGGAACGGAACATCTGAACCGGGTTGCAATTTTATTAGTACTAGGTCATAATCATAGATATAACAACCAGCAGCGAGGAGGAACAGGCATGCGAGTAGGATTTTGGGGTATGGGCACATACGTCCCCGAGCATGTGATTACAAATAAAGATCTAGAGCAGCGTATCGACACGTCTGATGAATGGATTCGGACGCGAACAGGTATTAAAGAGCGGCGGATCGCGTCAGACGACGTCGATACGTCACATATGAGCCTGTATGCAGCACAGGAAGCTCTTGATAATGCAGGTATAACAGGCGCTGATCTCGATATGATTATCGTCGCGACCGTTACACCTGACCGTTCGTTTCCATCGGTCTCAAGCATGCTTCAGCATCAGCTTGGAGCACATCGTGCAGCTGCAATGGATGTCAGCGCAGCGTGTGCCGGTTATATTTACGGACTTGTCACCGGAAAGCAGTTTATTGAAACAGGCACATATAAACATGTACTCGTGATCGGAACGGAAAAGCTTTCAAAGGTCGTCGACTGGGAAGACCGCAACACGGCTGTTCTGTTTGGTGACGGGTCCGGTGCAACAGTACTCGGCCCTGTCTCTGACGATAAAGGAATCCTGTCATTTGAACTTGGTTCTGATGGGGCAGGCGGGGAGCACATCAGTATGCAGGACCATCTTTTTATGAATGGCAGAGAAGTGTTTAAATTTGCTGTCCGTCAGATGGGTGAATCATGCATTAATGCAGTGGAGTCAGCAGGACTGACTAAGGAAGACGTTGACTTTCTCGTGCCTCACCAGGCAAATATCCGCATCATGGAATCAGCCAGACAGCGGCTCGATCTGCCGGAGGAAAAGATGTCTAAGACGGTTGACCGGTATGGAAATACCTCTTCCGCATCCGTTCCTCTTTCGTTAAAATATGAATTGGATCAAGGAAACATAAAAGATGGAGATCTTGTCGTATTAGTCGGCTTTGGAGCCGGACTCGTATGGGGCTCCGTTGCACTCAGATGGGGAAAATAAGGAAAAAGGAGCGACACAGCTATGTCGAAACAACGAGTAGTCATTACAGGAATTGGTGCACTGACACCGCTAGGAAACAGTGCTCAAGAGTCATGGGACGGCATCCGTAACGGCCGTTCAGGCATTGATACATTTAACCGTTATGAAGAAGCAAACTTTCCTGCCAAAGTAGCGGGTGAGGTAAAGGATTTCGATCCAGGTACGTTTATGGACCCGAAAGGTGCCCGTAAAATGGACCGCTTCACTCAATTTGCAGTTGCCGGAGCCCGGATGGCTGTGAAAGATGCCGGTCTTGACATTCATGAAGGCAATGCCGGGCGGATTGGGGTCTGGATCGGATCAGGTATCGGCGGCATGGAAACGTATGAAAAGCAGTTCCGTCTGTATGAGAAGCGCGGCTATCGCCGGGTTTCGCCATTTTTTGTGCCGATGCTGATTCCGGATATGGCCTCCGGTCAGGTGTCCATTGAGCTCGGGGCAAAAGGCATTAATTCCTGCTCGGTGACAGCCTGTGCATCTGGAGCTAACTCGATTGGCGACGCCTATAAGGTCATTGAACGAGGAGATGCGGATGCCATGATCACCGGAGGAGCTGAGGCGCCGCTGACTGAAATGTCCTTCGCCGGATTTTCTTCAGCACGGGCTCTGTCCACGAATCCGGATCCGGCTTCAGCAAGCCGCCCGTTTGATAAAAACCGGGACGGCTTCGTAATGTCAGAAGGTACAGGAATTCTGATTCTGGAATCTCTGGAATCGGCTCAGGAGCGAGGCGCACACATTTATGCAGAAATCATCGGCTATGGTGCCACTGGTGACGCTTATCACGTAACTGCGCCGGCGCCAAAGGGTGAAGGTGCGGGCCGGGCGATGCAGCAGGCGCTGGATCAGGCCGGAGTAAAGCCTGAGCAAATAGATTACATTAACGCTCATGGAACAAGCACCGAGTATAATGATAAATATGAAACAGAAGCCGTTAAAGGCGTTTTTGGCGACCATGCTTATAAGCTCGCCATGAGCTCTACAAAGTCAATGACCGGTCATTTACTGGGAGCAGCAGGTGCGATCGAAGCGATCTTCGCTGCGAAAGCGATCGAAGAAAGCATTCTTCCGCCGACGATCAACTGTGAGAATCAGGACGAAGCGTGCGACCTCGACATCGTTTCAGGTGAGGCGAGGAGCGCTGAGCTTGACTATGTGATGAGCAATTCTCTTGGCTTCGGCGGACACAACGTTTCTCTTTTATTTAAAAAATACAGCTGATAAGAAGGAAGTCTCTTAAAAAAGAGGCTTCCTTTTTTATCGCAGATGCCTGCTCCGGGTGCGATAAGTAACACAGCTCAGTTGATCGAACATCTCTTCTCCGTCTGCAGGCTGAGAAAGAAACCGTCGACAGGTGATAGGCAGGAGAGATTGCTTCGCTTATAATGTAAGTATTAGGAAAATAGCGGATCGGAGGGTGAAGGGGATGAGAAAAATAATCGGGCTGATTCTGCTTGCATCAGGAGTCGTCTTTTTAGCAGTAAACAGTGGCTGGATTTCGCTTGGGACAGATCGGATCTTTTTATTTGGAGCGGCAGTGACACTGACTTTGCTTGGGTTGAAATGGACAGCGGAAGGCTTCTTTGCGATGATCCGTTCGTTCAAGCGGGACAGGCGCCACATCGGGCTCTTGCTGTTCGGATTATGGACTATATCTGCAGCGGCCGCACTTGGATATAACCAATATACGCCAGGGAGCTACAGTTTGCAGGATGTTTGGAACTGGACGTGGCCGGTCTTTTTGTTTTACGCCGGATTTAAGCTGTTCTTTGACCGGGATACGACAACGGTTGTGAAATGGGAACCTGGAATGAAGCCTGGAGAAAAGGTTAATAAAAAGAAAAAGAAGAAAATGCACGGTTCGTTTGATGGGTTTTCAGGAGGTGCGGAAAAAACCGCTCTCGGCGATATGTCCATTGGACGTCAGCCGTGGGAGCCAGCCGGGAGGCGGCTGCAAATGGGGGCAGGCAGTGTCGAGATTGATTTCACCAAAGCGATTCTGCATGAAGGGGACAATCAAATGCATATCAGCTGCGGCATAGGCAGTGTGGAAATTCAAGTGCCGGAAGGGATGGCCATCTCTGTGCGGGGAGCGGTTAAACTGGGTGAGGTAACAATTTTTCATGATTCCCAGGCCGGCTCGGGCAGAACGGTATCCTTTGTAAGCGAAGGATTTCATGAAGCAGAAAGACGGCTCGTGCTGCATATCGCTGTAGGACTTGGAGACCTGGAGGTGATTCAGGTTGGCTGAAATCGAACAAAAACGAAAACCATCCGGCCTTTTCTGGTCTTCGATGCAAGTTCAGTTGAAATCAGCTGCTGCCGGACTTTTGCTTTTCACTACAGTTCTTTTCCTTACTGCAGTTGAAACAAATACAACGATGCTCATTCTGACGGCAGTGCTAAGCTTCGTTCTGCCTGCTCTGTTTTTTCATT
This sequence comes from Alkalicoccus luteus, assembly GCF_012034335.1. GTDB lineage: Bacteria > Bacillota > Bacilli > Bacillales > Salisediminibacteriaceae > Alkalicoccus > Alkalicoccus luteus_A. Next base: position 129,869 of record NZ_JAATHJ010000009.1, read on the forward strand.
ATCAGCGTGTCAGAACAGAGAAAAGAAGAATGCTGCAATATTTGGCTGCTGTGAAGCAGAGACGCCGCGGGGCGGGCAATACGTTCCCTGAGCCGGAGGAAGATGAGCTTGGCAGACTGATGCAGGAAGTGACCGGCATGATTGAGGATGATGAACAACAGGTTGCTTGATTGAAAAGATTGCTTAACGAAAATGCAGCGCTTCTGGAAGAGCGGGAGCGGGGTGCCGGACAGGAAGAAAGGCGCAGGCTTGCAAGAGAACTTCACGATTCAGTGAGTCAGCAGCTTTTTGCTGTCTCCATGTCAATGAGTGCGATGCCTAAGCTTATTGATAAGGCTCCCGGAAAGGCAGTACAAACAGCTGGGAGTGTGACAACAATGATTCAGGAAGCGCAGCAGGAACTGCGGGCGCTGATCATGCAGCTCCGGCCGGTTACGCTGGAAGGAAAGCCGTTAAAAGAAGCAGTAGAACAGCTCTTTTACGAATTGGACGCTAAGCATGAACGTATTCATTTTCAGGCAGACACGTCTGGTATTCCGGTATGCTCTAAAGGGGTGGAAGAGCATATATTTCGTGTACTTCAGGAAGGTATATCCAACGCGCTGCGTCACGGGAAGCCAACTGAAGTGATACTTAGTGCCACCGCAGGTACAGGAAAAACGATGATTGTGTTAACGGATGACGGCAGTGGATTTGACCCTGAGGCGGTTAAATCGACGAGCTACGGTCTGATGACGATGAGGGAGCGCATGGTCGAACTAGGCGGTCACATGACAATAATATCCCGGCCGGGTAAAGGTACACGGCTTGAATTTCGTCTGCCAAAGGAAAGAGGTGAAGCAGTGTGACGATTCGATTGTTACTCGTAGATGATCACGACATGGTGCGGCTTGGTCTGTCTACTTACTTATCGATGGAAGAAGATCTGGAAGTTGTAGGAGAAGCTAAAAATGGAAAGGAAGCGCTGATGCAATCAGAGGCACTTCATCCTGACGTTATTCTGATGGATCTGCAAATGGACACGATGAATGGTATTGAAGCTACAGCAGAATTGCAAAAGCTTCAGCGTCCGCCAAAAGTAATTGTACTCACAAGCTTTCTGGACGATGAGATGCTTTACCCGGTGCTCGAGGCCGGTGCCTTCAGTTATTTATTAAAAACGTCCACAGCCGAGGAAATAGCTGCTGCAATCCGGAGCGCATCAAAAGGTGAGTCCGTATTCGCCTAGTCTGTTACTTCGAGAATGGTGGAGGGAATGAGGCGCCGGTCGAAAGCTAAGCATAGCGAACTGACGAAGCGGGAGCTGGAAGTGCTTCTGGAGCTTGGTCGCGGCAAAACCAATCAAGAAATGTCAGAGGACCTTTTTATCGGCATCAAGACAGTGAAAACGCATGTCAGTAATATCCTGCAAAAACTTGAGCTCGAAGACCGGACGCAGGCAGCAATCTATGTGCATGAACAGAGATTGCTTGATCAAACCGAAAAATCCGGCAGGTAATGCGTAAAGAAAATCACACTGATGAAAGGGGCTGTCTCAAAAGCCCTTTATGAAACAAAAAAAGCGGTGCCGGATGTGTCCGGTTCCGCTTTTTTTGGAATGAAATGAGAAAAAGACAAAAAAACAGCAGAAAGCCGAGCGGCTCCCGGCCA